>DHDR01000033.1:25415-72000 GCA_002399445.1 Ruminococcaceae bacterium UBA4871
GCATGTCAATGAATTTAGTAATTTTTTGGAGACAGAATGTGTGTATGCGGAAAAGCAGCTCAATATCTGCTTTTTGAAAGCAACTGATGGTTGACAGAAGGCAAATCGAAGGTTTTCAAGTTTTAGTTGGTTGCATTTTTTCTGTCGGCAGGGTATAGTATGCGAAACGAGAAGGGAGAGAAATCATCATGACACTTGGACAACGGATTCAGATGTGCCGGAAGCGCCGCGGCCTTTCGCAGGAGCAGCTGGGGGAACAGATCGGGGTTTCCCGACAGGCAGTCTCCAAATGGGAGCAGGATACTGCCCGGCCGGATCTGGATAAAATTGTAGCACTTTCTCAGCTTTTTGAACTTACAGCAGATGAACTGCTGAAAGGAATTCCGGGAGAAGCGGAAGATGATGGAACTGATTGGCCGATTGACCCGAATGCACCGTTCCGCGGATGGCGCGGACGAAAACTGCCGTACACAAAGTTCCAGATCGGGTGCCGGATTGCAGGCTGTCTGTTAGGGGCAGGCATGTTTTTGTATTTGCTGCTTCAGTATCAGACAATGCCCAGCACAATTCCCGTACACTGGGGCATTAGCGGGGTGCCAGATCGATGGGGCAGTAAAAGCAGTGTTTTTTGGATGTTTTTATTAGGCGTTATCCTGTACATCGGTATGGAAGTTCTGTGTGGCTTTCCATCCATCTGGAATATGACTGGAAACTTAACGGAAGGTAACTGGCGGCACATTTATACCACTATGCGCAGCATGCTGGAACTAACGAATGTAATTTTGCTGGCAATGTTCTGCTATCTTTCTTTGCCAACTATTTTTCCGTGGCTGCCGGTCAGCTGGCCGATTGTCCTGTTCCTGTCGGCCTATACATTGCTTTTTGTCCTTGGAATGCTGAAGATTTATAAAATTGGGAAAAAAAGAAACTGAATTTTTTACTTTTTCAAAAAAACAAAGACAGTCCCAATTTTCCCCACGGCTGATTTTATCAAAAATCATCAAATTATATCAAATTATCATGAAATTTATCATGGAGAGGAAGAAGATATGCTATAATTACCTGTAGAATAAAAGGATTTCATGATAAACCGCCATTTATAATGGTAGAGATGGGGAGACTTACAAAATGGAAAATAGTGTAAAACGTAAAATCGTTATTATTGGTGCCGGTCATGTAGGCATACACTGTGGATTGACGCTTATTCTGCGGAATCAGGTTGATGAGCTGGTCTATATTGATGTAAAAGAAGAAAAGGCACGTATGGAAGCACTGGATCAGGATGACGCTGTGAGTAATCTGCCGCGAAGGGTTCAGGTGCGTGCCGGTACCTATGCAGACTGTGCCGATGCACAAATTGTTGTAATGGCAGCGGGCAGGAGCCGCCGGCCGGGCGAGACACGTCTGGACATGTTTGACAGTTCCATTGAAATTATGAAAAGCATTGTTGGACCGCTGAAAGCTTCAGGCTTTCACGGAATCCTGCTCAGCATTTCCAATCCGGCAGATATTGTGGCGGATTTTCTGCGCAAGCGGCTTGAAATGCCAAAATCACACGTTTTCAGCACAGGTACATCATTGGATTCTGCCCGTTTGCGCCGTATCCTTTCGGAAATTCTCGGTGTAGACCGTCATTCTATTCAGGCGTATTCCATGGGAGAACACGGAGACTCCCAGATGATTCCGGCTTCTCATATCTATGTGGGTGGGGTACCGATTATGGACTATGCAGCAGGGAATCCGGAACTGCTGAAGAAGCTGGATTTTGATGCTGTCTGTCAAGCAGTCCGCGATGCCGGGCAGCATGTGGTTGTTGGCAAAGGCTGTACAGAATTTGGCATCGGAATGGTTTGCAGTGACATTGTGCAGGCAATTCAAAACGATGAAAAAAGAATCCTGCCGGTTTCCACTTTGCTGGAAGGCGAATACGGTCAGTCTGGTATCCACGCAGGCGTGCCGGCAGTGATCGGGAAAAACGGCATGGAGCGCATTGTGGAAATCAACCTGACGTCAGAGGAAAAGAAGAAGTTCGACCATTCCTGCAGCGTAATCCGCGGCTTTATTGAGCGTGCAGACCAGATGTAGCTCTATTTTCAACAGTGAGATAAAAATCCGATGTTAGGTGTACGGCCCGGTTCTTAAAAGTCCAGCGTTAGCTGGGCTTTTTGTATCTGAAACAGCATTTGTCCAATGACTAATTCAAAAAGCACAGAGCCGTGGATTTCTCTTGTGAGAATTGCATATCTGTCATTTGTATCATACAGCACAGCAAGAGTAGAAAAATTTCACTTCAGACATAAAAAAACCATCGGTTAAACCGATGGTTTTAATTGTGACCAAACCTGTAAGCCGGGTTCTGTTGTAGACAGCCATCTATCTTGGCCGGGCGTTGCCGCCGCGGCTCAGTGCCACCTCCCCGGGACGCGCCGGGCCAGCGCTGTATGTCCCTCTGCGGTGTTGCTCCGGATAGGGTTTGCATAGCCGTCAAGTCTCCCTGACGCTGGTGAGCTCTTGCCTCACCTTTCCATCCTTACCGCGGGTAAACCGCGGCGGTTCTTTTCTGTTGCACTTTCCCTGGGGTCACCCCCGGCGGTCGTTAGCCGTTATCCTGCCCTGTGGAGCCCGGACTTTCCTCGCAGGTTTGCTTTCGCTCATCCCCCGCAGCCGTCCAGTTTGCTCACAATCTAACTATTATAGTGGAATTTGTCGATTTCGTCAAGTGAAATTCATCTATTGAAGCAATCAATAGATAGAAATCATTACAAAAACAACCAATCAGGCTTTTTTGAGAATGTTTAACAATATTAAAATTAGAAAGTATACTCGTCAAGCATTTTTTGCTTGACGTCCCAAAGGGATCGGCTGAGGTCAACGTAGTAGCGGTGAGGATTGTCAAAGCGCTGGACTTCATCCCACAAAGTATTGACTTCCCGCTTACAGTCTTCCTGCAGTTCTTTGAGTGTTTTTTCTTTGGCAATACATTTTCCGTTTTTAAAAAGCTGTTCACGCAGCGGTACGGCACGGAAATTTGAAACGAGTTTGCGCTTCCAAATATGAGTAGGGTCGAAAATTTCATATGGTTTTGTATCGTCTATTGTTTCATTGTGCAGCGTGACGACATCCGCAATTGCTTTTCCTGTTTCGCGGTCATACAAACGCCAAAGCTTTTTAAAACATGGTGTGGTAATTTTAGAAACATTTTCGCTTACCTTAATCTTAGGAATAATCGTGCCGTCCTCTTTTTCCACGGCACAAAGCTTATAGACGCCACCGAAAACCGGATGGCTGCTGCTGGTGATCAGCCGCTCCCCAACACCAAAGGAATCTACCGGAGCACCCTGAATAAGCATGTCGCGAATGAGATACTCGTCCAGTGAATTGCTGACACAGATTTTGGCGTCCGGAAAGCCTGCATCATCCAGCATTTTGCGCGATCTTTTAGAAAGGTAAGTGATGTCGCCGCTGTCGATGCGGATACCCGCCGGGCGAAATCCGCGCGGCACAACCTCTTCGTTAAAAATTTTAATTGCATTTGGTATACCGGATTTCAGGACATTGTATGTATCAACCAGCAGTAAACAGTTGGAAGGATATTCCCGCGCATAGGCACGGAATGCTTCCAGTTCCGTATCGAAAAGCTGCACCCAGCTGTGGGCCATGGTACCCAATGCAGGAACCCCAAATTCACGGTCACAGATTGTGCAGGCAGTGCCGCAGCAGCCGCCGATATAAGCGGCACGTGCGCCCAGTATAGCACTGTCTGCTCCCTGTGCGCGCCGGGAACCAAATTCCATAACCGGCCGTCCGTGCGCTGCACGTACGATCCGGTTTGCCTTGGTTGCAATCAGGCTCTCATGATTAATAGTCAGCAGGATCATCGTTTCCACAAATTGTGCTTGAATGACCGGACCGCGTACGGTTAGTATTGGTTCACCCGGAAAAATCGGGGTTCCTTCCGGTACGGACCAGACGTCACAGGCAAAGTGAAAATTCATCAGGTATTTTAAAAACCCTTCGCTGAAAATTCCGCATTCGCGCAAATAAGAAATATCCTCGGGTGTGAAGTGCAGGTTCGTCAGATAATCGACGACCTGCTGCACACCAGCCATAATTGCAAAACCGCCCTTATCCGGTACTTCGCGGAAAAACATATCAAAATAAGCGATGCGGTCTCCGAAACCATTGGCAAAATAGCCGTTTGCCATTGTGATTTCGTAAAAGTCTGTCAGCATGGTCAGATTCGTTTTTTCTAGAGTAGTATTCATTTTCTGTGTCTCCGGATCTAAAAATTTGTCACTGCATCCCCATGCTGTGACATAGTATGGAGGGGAAACGATGATACTCATATTATAGCAAAAACAGAAACGAATAACAAACCGTTTTGCGGTAGAATTCGATAGAAACAGTTCCTTGAGCTGAAAAAGTGTCCGCTGCTGTAATTATGTGCCGGCCCCGTATTCGGCAGATGACTTTTTCATTCAATATTTTGTAAAAACAGTACTCTTTGCTACAAATTTGTTGCAATTGGATATGGAAACAGATATACTAAATATGAAATAAGCGAATATGACTGCTTTCTGTATGCCTAGAAAAGTATCGTTGCTTTTTGCATCTGTTTTCCGGGCGAATTGGAAACAGCAGGAATGGGCCTGCTGCAGCCGGAATTTTTATCGGCAGGTACATTCCACTGTTTCATGTGTCCCAAAATAGATAACTGTCTGTTGCAGGGCTGTCGGAATACGCTCGGCACTTTTTGATTACTAGTAGGGGAGATGAACCACGTTGAGATTACGCAAGCAGGCGCTGGGCACCCGCAACCTGGTGGGCGCCCGCGTGGAAGCAGCTCGTAAAAGCGAGGGCATGAAGCAGAAAGATTTGCTGGCACAGCTGCAGGTGCAGGGTATTGATATGAATGCTTCTGGTCTTTCCAAGCTGGAGGGCCAGATTCGTTATGTAACGGATTATGAACTGGTGGCACTCGCTAAGATCTTTAATGTTTCTGTTGATTGGCTGCTTGGTCTGGAGAATGAAAAAGAAACCTGATTGGGTAATTTTTCTTCTTTACGTTTCTGATGATCGGTAAAATATGAGGCACGCCGCTTACAAAAAGCGGCGTGCCTTTTTACGCAGGGTATCCTTTAGATAGTCAGCTTGCGCTTGTGTGCCTGTGGTGAATGTGCTATACTTTTGTCTATTCCAGAAGGAAATTGTAAAGCGGAAAAGAGAGGATCAGCTTGAATCTTTCTTATACGGAAAATGATTTACTGATAGAAGAATATGAGATGCTGCGGAACCGGGTGAATTGGCAGCCATTTAGCCGCCGCCAATCCCGAACGGCACTGCAAAACAGTTTGTTTGTCCTTTGTGCCCGCAGGAAAGACGGCACCCCAGTGGGGATGGGGCGCATTGTCGGAGACGGAGCAACTGTCTGCTATGTGCAGGATTTGATTGTGCTTCCGGAATGCCGCCGCATGCATGTCGGTACAGAACTGATGCACCGGCTGGAAGCTTTTGTACGCAGTCTGATCCAAGGGGATGAAACGATGCGGCTGTGCCTGATGTGCGCGCTTGGACGGGAAGCATTTTATGAGAGCTGCGGCTTTTTGGCGCGCCCAACATCGGAGCTTGGCCCCGGCATGATCCGATGGCTGAAAGCAGAAAAATAGCGATGATCTGCGCCTCTTGTCATTTTTCCCTGTCTGTGCTATAATGCAAGCCGTTTATAATGATGAGCAGCTGTTGTTTATGCAGCCTGATGGGTTTCCTGCTTGTGGCAGGGAAGGGATGGATTGCTGGAGGAGGCAATTTAAAATATGAACGTTTTGGTAATCGGGTGTGGCCGGCTTGGCGTTCGCCTGGCCACACTTTTAGATGAGCGCGGCCATGAAGTTGCCGTAGTTGATGAGGCAGCCGGAATGCTGAGCCATTTGCCGGAAAATTTTAGCGGATTGGCAATCACCGGTATGCCAATGGACATGTCTGTACTCAAAAGTGCCGGAATTGAAAATTGTGATGCTGTGGCAGTGGTTACGTCAGATGATAACCTGAATATCACAATATCTGAAGTGGCACGGGAATTTTTCCATATTGACAATGTGGTGGTCCGTATCAGTGATCCGGCGCGGGAAAGCGTGTTTGCAGCTTTTGGTCTGCATACGGTCTGTCCAACAAAAATGGCGGCAACTTCTGTTTATAATGCAATTACGGAGCCGTGGGAAAGCCGGCAGCTTACATTTGGTACGGCAACAGTCTCTTTTCGCGTCTGGACGCCTGGCAGGGCCCATTATGGCAGGCCTTTGGAAGAAATGCCCCATTACGAAGAAGAGACCGTCTTTGCTGTTGTTCATGCCACAGGAAAAATGGAAATGGCGCAGGCACATAACGGCCTGCAGAAAATCGGAGAAGGCGACCATGTGATTTTAGCATCGGTCACAGATTAAGGAGGATGCAGAGATGAATATTATTATTCTGGGCGGCGGCAAACTGGGCCGCCAGCTTGCGCGGAATATGCTGGACCGAAAATATACCGTGCACTTGATTGAAAAAAATAAACTTCGCTGCATGCACCTTGCCAATGAACTGGATATTGAAGTGGTTTGCGGAGACGGGACGGAATTAGAAGTCCTGCAGAACGCCCATACGCAGGAGGCAGATTGTTTTCTGGCGGTCGGCGGCAGTGATCAGGATAATCTGGTGGCCTGTCAGCTCGCCAAAAGGGAATTTGGTGTTCAAAAAGTCATTGCCCGCGCCAATGATCCTCGCAATTTACCTGTTTTGCGTACACTGGGGACGGAAATGGTCGTAAGCAGCACAGAAATTATTACGAATATGATTGAGCAGGAAGTCGATATGGCTGAGATGCATATGCTGGCTACCTTAAACAAAGGACGCGCTGCCATCTGCGAAGTGACACTGACAGAAAATTCAAGAGTAAACGGCATTGCGCTAAAAAATCTAAATCTTCCGTCTGGCTGTTTGGTTATGTCCATTGTGCGTGGAGAACAAATGATGGTGCCAAACGGCGATACAGTCTTTCACTCCAATGATGAAATTGTGGCAGTATGTGAAGGAAAATCGCAGAAAAAGCTGCAATCCTTGCTGACTGCTACCAAAGCAGAAGGATGAAATCCTGTTTCCATTGCTAGTTAGTTTATCAAATATATAAAAAAGAAGAGCTGCTGTATGGTTATTCCTTCAGCAGCTCTTCTTTTTCTGTCCGTAATTTTTCACTTATCCGACAATAATTCTGCCCTCCGGCAGTACGCTGTCCGGGCGGTTATGACCTCGTTTCAAAGAGATTGCCAACCCTAGTGACAGAGGGCCGACACGCCCAATGTACATGGTGATAATGACAGCTATGCGGGAAACCGTGGAAAGACGGGGTGTCACACCGGCGGTTAACCCAACAGTGCCGAATGCACTGGTTGCTTCAAATAAAGCGTCAGTACCATTAACGCCCGGCGTCGTGTTCGCAATAATGCCGGTTACAATTAAAACCAGCAGGATAGCGATACAGGTGATTGCTAAAGACCGATAAATGGTGAATTTATCAATGCGCCGGTGGTTGAAGGTGGCTTCTTCATCACCTCGCATGATGGAAAGGACTGTGCAAATCAGGACCAATGCCGTGGTGGTTTTAATGCCGCCGCCAGTGGAACCCGGGGAAGCACCAATGAACATCAACAGAACTGTAAACAGTTTTGTGAAGTCGTGCTCTTTTGAAATATCCACCGAAGCAAACCCTGCGGTACGGGGTGAGACTGCCTGCAGGAAAGAGACGTTTAGTTTGGAACCAAGTCCATGCAGGGGTTTCAGCGTATTGTCATATTCTAATATAAAATAGATAATTGTTCCAAGCACGAGCAGCAGGATGGTCATAAAGAGCACAATACGTGAATGAAAATTGAGACTGTGGCGTTTCTTTCGGTGCATTGCCGGCTGGAGCTTGGAGCGGTAAATATCACTGATGACAACAAATCCGATACCGCCGACAATAATTAATCCGCAGATTGTCAAATTAACAAGGGAATCGGACGCGTAAGGAATGAGATTGCCGTTTGCCATCACACTTCCTAGAATGTCAAAGCCGGCATTGCAGTAAGCAGATACTGCCAGAAATATAGAAACCCAAATTCCGTGCCGCCCCATCTGCGGAAGAAAACGAATCATCAGCAGCAGAGCGCCGATCCCCTCACAAGAGAATGTGAAAGCCAGAATCATTCGGATGAGACTGCCGATTTCGCCGCTGTCCCCATTGGTGTTTTCCACGGCAAGCTGCAGATTGCGCAGACCGAGTTTTTTGCGCAGCAGCAAAGTCATCCCTGTCGTGAACGTGACAAGGCCAAGCCCGCCTACCTGTATGAGCAAAAGTATGATAACCTGTCCAGTGGTGGTCCAGTGCAGATACGTATCAAAAAGGACCAGACCGGTCACGCAAGTCGCAGACCCGGCAGTGAAAAGTGCATCTAAAAATGAGGTGATCTGTCCAGCTTTTGTACAGACAGGCAGTGTTAGCAGACATGCGCCCACCAGAATTATGATTGCAAAACTGATTACGATTAACCGGACGGGTGGTACTTTATGCATCCACAATTTCGCTTTTGACAGCATCCATTTGTTCCTCCCTTATGTTTCAAATTTGTAACCACCACATCTTAACACAATCTTTCCGTTTCGTATAGATGCCTAATGTTGTTTTTCCATTTTTTTTCGAAAATTATATCAAAATGTATTCCAATGTTTGTTTATGGTTTCATAAAAATTAAAAAACCAACGGATTTTATGAAGTGAAAAGACGGAATATGGGTCCGCAGGTTGCATAATCGACAGGTATTCTTTATAATGAATTACGATTCTTTTTTAAAAAATACGGCTTCAACATTTACGAATAAAGTTTATGCTGTCACGCTTTCTTTTAAGGGGGTGAGAATTTGCCCAGTATTACCAAAATGGCACTTGCCAGTTCGCTGAAAAAACTGATGCTTCATCGACCGCTGGACAAAATCACAGTAAAAGATATTGTGCGGGACTGCGGTGTCAATCGCCAGACTTTTTATTATCATTTTCGCGATATTTATGATTTGCTTGGGTGGATTTTTCAAACGGAGGCATATGATGCCATTGCTGATTGTCAGAACTACGATACTTGGCAGCAGGGATTTCTCAAAATTTTGCATTATGTGACAGACAACAGCAGCTTCTGTACCAATGCGTTTCGTTCTCTGGGGCGCGACCATCTGGAGCTTTTTTTGCGAAATGCTACCTTTGCTCTGCTTTCTAAAGTCATGGTCGAACTTTCAAAAGGACATCCGATACGGGATGAAGACAAAGATTTTATTACCCGCTTTTTTTCGTCTGCGATTACCGGTATGCTGATGGATTGGATCCGGTCCGGTTTGAAGGCATCTCCGGAAGCGATGGCGCAGGAATTAAGTACCCTGATGGAGGGACAGCTTTCCACGGCAATTGAAAGGTATCAGCAGAAGTGATGGGAAAAGTGCGGATTCCTTTCGTCCGATGTTTCCCTCAATTTACCTTTGAAAGATTTTGACAAATTGTCGTAAAAGCCTTGATTTTTTGCAGAAAGAGATTACAATAATAAATATACTAAATTAGTATATATTAAATTACTGTTATATTCGCATCAACCGCAATGAGGAGTGTTTAAAGGCATGGCAGATAAATTATTGGAAGTCAGCGGCTTACATGCAAGTGTAGATGGAAAAGAAATTTTAAACGGCCTTAATTTGACCGTTTCCCCCGGTGAAACACATGTGCTGATGGGACCTAACGGCGCCGGAAAGTCGACGCTTGGCAACGTAATCCTTGGCAACCCGGAATACAAAGTCAATGCGGGAAAAATTTTGTTTGAGGGCGAGGATATTACTAAGGAAAAGACAGACGCGCGTGCCCGCCGCGGAATTTTTATGTCTTTTCAAAGTCCGGAAGAAGTTCCCGGCGTTACTCTGGAAGATTTCCTGCGTGTCAGTAAAAGAGCTGTCACGGGTAAACCGCTGAAAGTGTTTGCTTTTCAAAAGCAGCTGAAAAAAACGATGGAATCGCTCAGTATGGACGAATCCTATGCCCGGCGTTATTTAAATGTCGGCTTTTCCGGCGGCGAAAAGAAAAAAGCGGAAATCCTGCAGATGCTGATTCTGCAGCCTAAACTGGCAATTTTGGATGAGACGGATTCCGGCTTGGATGTGGATGCGGTGCGAATCGTTTCCGAGGGGATTCGGCAATATAAGAATGAAAGCAATGCGCTGCTGATTATTACGCATAATGCAAAAATTTTGGAGAATCTCAAAGTTGATGCTGTTCATGTGCTGGCAGACGGAAAAATCATCCGTACCGGCGGACCAGAATTGATTGATGAAATTTCCCGTACAGGTTTTCGTCCATTAGAGGAAGGTGCTGCCCAATGAGCAAAGTTTTGCAGAAAGATCAGATTGCGGAAGTGGACCACAGCCTTTATGACTTTAAGGATGTGGAGCATCCGTCTTTTGAAACGAACGCTGGACTGACGCCCGAAATTGTGGAACAGATCAGCCGCAAAAAAGGAGACCCTGAGTGGATGCGGGAATTCCGCCTGAAATCGCTGGATATTTACAATCAGCTTTCTGTACCGGAGTGGGGGCCGCCGATTGACGGGCTGGATATGCGCAATATTGTTGCTTATGTCCGTCCGGATACCCAAATGCACGGCAAATGGAGCGATGTGCCGGATGATATTAAGAATACATTTGAGCGCCTCGGCATTCCGGAAGCGGAGCGTAAATCCCTTGCAGGTGTGGGTGCACAATATGATTCGGAAATTGTTTACCATAATGTCCGCAAAGAGGTGGCCGAACAAGGTGTCGTGTACACCGACATGGAAAGTGCACTGAAAGGCAAATATGCGGATATGGTGCGGGAACATTTTATGAAGCTGGTTCCGCCGACTGATCATAAGTTTGCGGCTCTGCACGGTGCTGTCTGGTCAGGCGGGTCTTTTGTTTATGTACCGCCGGGAGTATCAGTCGAAATTCCGCTGCAGTCCTATTTCCGTTTGAATGCGCGGGGAGCGGGGCAGTTTGAGCATACGCTGATTATTGTGGATAAAGGCGCTTACCTGCATTTCATTGAGGGCTGTTCCGCCCCGAAATACAATGTGGCAAATTTGCATGCCGGCTGTGTGGAACTTTTTGTGGAGGAAGGCGCGCGTCTGCGCTACTCTACCATTGAGAACTGGTCCAAGAATATGTATAATCTCAACACGAAGCGTGCATTGGTGAAAAAGGGCGGTACGGTTGAGTGGGTCTCCGGCTCTTTTGGTTCCCATACCTCGTATCTGTATCCCATGAGTATTCTGCAGGGCGAAGGTGCCCGCATGGAATTCACGGGAATTACATTCGCAGGGAAAGGCCAGCAGTTGGACACCGGCGCAAAAGTTGTGCATGCAGCGCCGCACACCAGTTCCCACATCGTGACCAAATCCATTTCCAAAGACGGCGGTGAATGTACCTATCGCAGTGCTGTGACGATTCAGAAGCAGGCTAGCGGCTGCAAGTCGTCCGTTTCCTGTGAATCTCTGATGCTGGACAGTCAGTCCCGCTCCGATACCATCCCCGCAATGGATATCCGCAATGATGATGCTGATGTGGGCCATGAGGCGAAAATTGGGCGTATTAGTGACGACGCTGTCTTTTATTTGATGAGCCGCGGAATTCGAGAAGAGGATGCCCGCGCTTTGATTGTCAGTGGATTTGCAGAACCGATTTCTAAAGAACTGCCGGTTGAGTACGCAGTGGAAATGAACAACCTGATTAAATTGGAAATGGACCAGGAGAGCGCACCGGTCTGCTGAAAAAGGGATGCAGCGGGGCTGGCCGTGCTTTATACGGTGGAAAAGAAAGCTTGTCCCCTCGATTTTGTAAAATTCAGTTTGATCGGATTTCCACAGCTTTGATGTTGGAGGATACAAACCATGATGGAAGAACAGCTTAAAAATATTAATACACTTCCGGCGCTCACTTGGAACCATTTGGGTGTCAACCGTGCGAAATTTACGGCTCAGCGGCCGGAAAAGAGAGCGGCCGTTCCGGCGACTATGCCGGAGGCCTTTGCAAAAATAGAAACCGGCATGGGAAAAGAAGCAGAGACTTTTGCAGAACAGAACTGCACAGCTTACCATGTCATTGAAGCGGAAGAGAATCAGGAATATACCAATACGGATTCCCTGCGGTACTCTTTGACCGGCGGAGATCCGGTAGTTGATGTTACGCTGATTCATGCACATGCGGGCAGCCGCGTAACTGTCCTGCAGTCCTATACATCCGGTGATGATTCTGCCTGCTTTCACGGTGGGCTGACTAAGATTATTGCGGAAAAAGGGGCACAGGTGCGTCTGGTGCAGGTGCAGCTCTTAAATAGTGCCGGCCGGCATTTTGATGACGTCGGTTTTTTGCTGGATGATGGTGCCCATGCGGAAATCATTCAGGCGGAACTTGGCGGTCAGTGTGCTTACAGCGGTTGTCTTGCTTTGCTGCAGGGCTATCAGAGCAGCTTTGGTGCCGATACGATTTATCTCGGTGATGGAACCCGCAAGCTGGATTTAAACTATGTTGCTCGCCATACCGGCAAGAAAACGGCTAGTGAAATGAAGGCATCGGGTGCGCTTTTTGGTCAGAGCGATAAAATTTATCGCGGAACGATTGACTTTATCTGCGGTGCGGCTCGCTCTACCGGACATGAGACAGAAAATACACTGCTGTTTAGCCCGAAAGTCCGCAACCGCACGGTTCCCCTCATTTTGTGCAGTGAGGAGGATGTGGATGGCCAGCATGCGGCGACAATTGGTAAAATCAATCAAGAACGGCTGTTTTATCTCTTGTCCCGCGGCTTAACAGAAGCGGAAGCCAAACAGCTGGTGATTGAGGCGCAGTTTGCTCCGGCTATTGCAAAGGTACCGGATGAATCTTTGCAGAAGACGATTCGCAATTATTTAGGAAGGAGAATGCAGCTTGATGGATGAAATGATTCGGCAGTTTCCGCTTTTGCAGGAAAAGCAAAACGGGAAACGACTCGTCTATTTAGACAATAGTGCAACCACACAACGCCCGCAGGCTGTGTTGGATGCTGTAGAGCAGTTTTACAGCAAAGATAATGCGAATCCCCACCGCGGCGTCTATGAACTTGGCGAGCGGGCAACTGCCGCTTATGAAGATGCGCGGGCGCAGGTCGCTTCTTTTCTGAATGCACCAAAAGAAGAAGTCATTTTCACACGCAACGCAACAGAATCCCTTAATCTGATTGCTTACTGCTGGGGCCTGCATCATTTGAAAGCCGGCGATCGGGTTGTTGTTTCCATTCTGGAGCACCACAGCAATTTGATTCCGTGGCAGCAGGTATGCCGCGCGGCTGGGGCGGAACTCACTTTTCTTTACACCGGACAAGACGGTGTGATTTCAGATGAAGAAATTGAAAAGAAAATTACCAAAGGGGTAAAATTGGTCGCTTTTACGCATGTGTCAAATGTATTAGGACTTGTTTCTCCGGTCGAAAAGATTGTTTCACGGGCACACGAAGTTGGTGCGGTGACCGTGCTGGATTGTGCGCAGAGCGCTCCGCATACTCAACTGGATGTGCAGCGGCTCGGTGTGGATTTTCTCGCCTTTTCCGGTCATAAACTGTATGCACCGCTTGGCATTGGCGTTCTTTGGGGCAGGAGAGAACTTCTGGAAGCGATGCCGCCGTTCCTGACCGGCGGTGATATGATTGATTCCGTGCGGGAGCAAGATGCCACGTGGGCACCGCTGCCGCAGAAATTTGAAGCCGGTACCCAGAATGCCGGCGGCGCTGTCGGGCTTGCTGCCGCAATCCGTTGGATGCAGAAAATTGGCTTTGAAACAATTGAAAAACGGGAATCAGATGTTTACCGCTATCTGTGGCAGCAGCTTGAGGATATGCCGCATATTACACTGCTTGGGACACCGGAAGGTCAACACTATGGTGCGGTTTCCTTTAATGTAGAAGGCGTGCACCCGCATGATGTTGCCACGATTCTTGATGCTGATGCGGTCTGCGTCCGTGCAGGGCATCACTGTGCACAGCCGCTCCTGCATCATCTGGGGCTTCGTGCCTGCTGCCGTGCAAGCATTGCGGTTTATAATACGCGGGAAGACGTCGACATGCTTGCGGCAAGTTTACAGAAAGTGAGGGCATGGCTGGGATATGGGACTTGAGCAGATTTATACACAGATTATAACCGAAAACAGCCGTTCCAAAGAACACAAGTATACACTGAAAGATGCCACACAGGTGGAAGAAGGGGTCAATCCTTCCTGTGGGGATGAAATTTCTCTGCAGCTGCGTGTGAAGGATGGTGTAATTGAGGATGCGGCCTTTTTGGGGGACGGATGTGCCATTTCGCAGGCTTCCGCTTCCATGATGATTGACCTGATTAAAGGCAAGACCGTTCAGCAGGCGAAGCATCTCACCGATTTGTTCCTTGGTATGATTAAAGGTGAAGTGACAGATGATGACCAGTTGGAAGAGCTGGAGGATACGCAGGCCTTTCAAAATATCTCCCATATGCCGGCACGCGTGAAGTGCGCGGTACTTGGCTGGCATACTCTGCAGGATGCAATCAGCAAAGCTGAAAAGCCCACAGAGAGCGTCTGATATACTTTCGGCGGTTGGTACCTTGGAATACTGCTGTTTGTTGCTTTTATATTTGTACTTTGTCGGATTTTGTGGTATACTTCCTTTTAAATGTAAGATTCTGAATTGTGATAAACAGGAGGAGAATCATGCTGCAAACTCCGTATGTTGTCGGCGTTGCGGGTGGTACTGGTTCCGGAAAAACGACATTGGCCAATAATCTGCTGAGTGCATTTGAGGATGAAGCGCTAATCCTTTCCTATGACTATTATTACCTGCCTCATGACGACCTGCCGTTGGAGAAGCGACAAGAACTGAATTATGATCACCCTAATGCATTTGAGACCGATTTGATGGTGCGTGATGTGCAGAAGCTGAGGAATTTTCAGCCAATCGACCGGCCTCAGTATTCCTTTGTGGAACATACCCGCCTGCCGGAAACTGTCCGTGTGGAACCAAAGCCACTCATTATTTTGGAGGGGATCCTGCTGTTTGCAAACCAGTCTTTGCTGGATTTGATGGACATGAAAATCTATGTGGATACAGATGCAGATATTCGGCTGATTCGCCGCCTGGAGCGTGATGTGAAGGAACGCGGGCGCAACATGGATTCGGTTATTCGGCAGTATATGAATACTGTGAAACCCATGCATGAGCAGTTTGTTGAACCAAGTAAAAAGAAAGCGGATATCATTGTTCCCGAGGGTGGAGAGAATCAAGTCGCTTTACAAATGCTGATTGACCGCTTGGGTGCAATTCTGCATCGCAGATGTGTTTCTACAAATTGAACTTTTGTGGGAAATCCCGCCTGTCCTGTTGGGAAGGCGGGATTTTTATCATTATCAACACTTGTGAAAAATTTTGCAGCGCTCAAAAAGATATGGCAGCTTTTCACGTGGAATATGGACTTTTTGGTACTATTGGTATATAATAAGTACAACTATATAGCAGAAATAAATTGGTTTCTATCTCTATATAAACCATAAGTTTTGGAATATCATTCGTACAAAGCTTCCTGTGGAGCAGCAAGGAGGATATAGCATGAATAATGATGGAATCGAAACAATGAATGTCGCAGTAAGCAGTGATAACGATGAGATGAAAGGGAAGTATCTGACGTTCTGGACAGATGACCAACTCTTTGGTGTTCCCATCAAAGATGTGGTGCAAATTGTGGGAATGCAGAAAATTACAAAAATTCCTGAATATCCAGATTATGCAAAAGGGGTTATTAATCTGCGCGGAACAATTGTACCGCTGATTGATGTGCGTCTCCGTATGGGCAAACCGGGACAGGAATATAATGACCGTACCTGCATTATTGTGACGAATGTGCATAGCAACTATTTTGGCTTTATTGTTGATCAAGTTGAGGAAGTAACCGACATAAGCGATGACGTAGTCTCGCCTCCACCAAAGCTCAATGGCGATACGGTTAATAAATATCTAACGGGAATTGCGCGTATGGGGGACAAACTGGTGTTGATGGTGAATACGGCGAAAATCCTTGGGGAAGAGGAATTTGCAGCATTGCTGGAATCTGCCCAGTAAATGAAGCTGTTGGATAAGGAACTGGCATTTGGTTGGCTTCAATAAAAATGCCGTCGTTCCCTTGCTTTTGAATGGATAAAATGAAACACCATTTCCAGATACATTCATTGTATCAGAAATGGTGTTTTTTATTTTTTTTAAAAGCTTTATTTTAAATGAGCAGCGCCAATCATGCCGGCATCATTGCCTAGTTCGGCAGTACGAATTTTCGGCAGAAAAGAAGAAGGACCACCGAAAACCTCATTCTTGACTTGTTCATTTAGAGGGTCCGTTAGGAAGGCCCCCTCTTTGCTGATTCCTCCGGAAAGCAGAACCACTTCCGGACGAAAAATATTGACTGCATTTACGATTCCTGCAGCTAAATGAGCAATGTAGGCATTCACGACCTGTTTTCCAGCAGAATCTCCTCTGCGTGCAGCCTGAAATGGAATCCGCCCGTCCATGCGGGACAAATCCCCCCCGCAGAGTGTTGCCAGCAGAGAATCCGGTGCCTTTTCCGCTGCCCGTTTTGCGTCCCGAATCAGCGCAGTAGCGGAAGCATAGCTTTCCAGACATCCATGGCGTCCGCAGGTACAAAGTTCACCATTTTCCACCAGAAGCGTGTGACCAAATTCTGCTCCGCCCGGCCCACCGCCTTCAAAAATCTTACCATCCAGAATAATGCCGCTTCCAACACCGGTTCCCAGCGTGAACATTACGGCATACTGGCAGCCTTTTGCAGCGCCGGCACATACTTCTCCGAGCGCTGCACAATTTGCATCGTTGCTTACATGGATGGGCAAGGAAAAAGAATGTCTCAGCTCCTGAACCAACGGCACGTTTTTCCAGCGGAGATTGTTAGAATAGACAACCGTACCGGTTTTGGCATCAATCGTTCCTGGACAGCCGACACCGAGAGAAATACAATCTTGTTCTGTTAAACCTGCATCCTTCAAGGCATCTTGCACTGTGAGGGCAATCTCCTGCACCACTTGCTGCCAGAGACGGCGGGAGTCGGTTGGATGTAATGCCCGCCCAATAATCTGATTTTCTTGGTTGACAATTCCGGCTTTAATTCCGGTACCGCCGATGTCTAGCCCGATGCGGAAACTTTTGCTTGCATTTGCCATGTTGTTTCTCCTTATACACGGTTACCATTTGGCAAATAAGTATTTTTGGGCGGAACTGCCGTGCGGATGACCTCGCAGGTTCCGCTGATGCTGTAATTTCCGGTATCAGCAGGGACAAAGAAACTGTCACCCTTTTGAAATGAAAGGGTTTGACTGCGGCAGGTAATCACACCACTTCCCTTTGAAACAAGCAGGGAATGAAAGCTGGAGCAGTCAGTTACGCTGTCCGCCGAGTTGCCGCCCAGTTTGATAAGATCTGACACAAAGGAATCACAGAAACCAAGTTTGTCTCCAAAGTCATAGTCCGTGCGCGGTGGAACCCTGCGGGTGACGTCCAAGGCTTGCGGGATATGCAGCTGGCGCTCTTTACCGTCTTTGCCTTTACGTTTGTAGTCAAAAACGCGGTAAGTCACATTGGAGCTTTGCTGAATTTCCGCCAGAACAATGCCGGCACAGATGGCATGAATGGTACCAGACTCAATAAAGAAAACATCCCCCGGATGGACAGGCGCAGCATTCAAAACTTCTGTAAGAGTACCATTCTCAATCCGTTTGTGAAATTCTTCTTTGCTAATTGGATGCTGAAACCCATAGTACAGAAAAGCACCGGGCTTGCAGTCCAAGATATACCACATTTCTGTTTTGCCAAACTGATGCTCATTTTTTAATGCATAAGCATTATCAGGATGTACCTGAATCGAAAGATCTTTGTGTGCATCAATCAGCTTGATGAGTACGGGGAATTCTTTGAAACGTGCACAGTTCGTGCCCGCAGCAGTGGGTACGGCTTTTAAATATTCTTCCAGTGTTTTGCCTGCATAGGGACCGTCTGCAACTTTGCTGGGACCATCTGGATGACAGGAAAGCTCCCAAGCTTCTGCGAGAATGTCTCCGTCAAATTTTACATGATAGTCTGTTTTCAGTTTTTGACCGCCCCAAAGGTAGGACTGGCAAGCTGGAATAATTTTTAAAATTGCCATATTATTTTTGACCTTTCCCAAAATTCTCAATAATTTTGGATACAGCTTTTCGGTATTCGTCACAGGCAGCGTCTGCATCAGCTTCTGTTTTCGCCACAGCGGCACAGTAGAGTTTTACTTTTGGCTCTGTTCCGGAGGGACGCACGGTTAGACAGGTGTCATCATCCATCATGAATTGCAGCACATCACTGCTGGGCAGAGACGGGAACTGTACCGGTTTTCCGTCAACATGCAGATAATCTTTTACCAGAGTTACCTTGTGGCCGCACAGCTCTTTCGGCGGGTTTTCGCGCAGATAGGACATCAAATTCTGCATGATATGGAATCCTGACTCACCTTCGAATGTGAAAGAATCGAGACTGTTCCGGTAATAACCATATGCTTTATACAATGCTTCAATTCCATCATCAAGGGATTTTCCCTGCGCTTTGTAATCGGCTGCCATATCGCACAGCAGCAGGCAGGCGTTCACCGCATCTTTATCGCGCACATGGCTGCCGGAAAGATATCCATAGCTTTCTTCAAAGCCGAAAATATAACGATTCACTTCACCGGCTTTTTCCAAAAGACCGATCTGCTCGCCGATAAATTTAAAACCTGTCAGGACATTGCGGATTTCCACACCATAATGAGCGGCAATCTTGGCGGCCAACTCTGTTGTGACAATCGTTTTGACAGCAACTGGCTTTTCCGGCATGGTTCCTTCTGCTTTGCGGCGGCGGCACACATAGTCAAGCAGCAGCGCACCCACTTCATTGCCGGACAGCAGCTTGTAGCCGTTTCCGACATGCACAGCAATCCCCATGCGGTCGCAGTCCGGATCTGTTGCGAGCAGCAGATCTGCATCTGTCTGGCGGCAGAGTTTAAGTCCCTCGGCCAATGCTTCCGGTATTTCCGGATTCGGAAATGGACATGTGGGGAAATTGCCGTCTGGTTTTTCCTGACTGGGGACAACGGTAATATCTTCATAACCGGCACGCTTCAGAACCGTTGTAACTGGAATCAGACCGGTTCCGTTGAGCGGCGTGTAAACGATTTTCAGATGTGCAGGTGCTTTCTTTTCCAGCCGCTGCGCAAGTACAGCCTTGTAGAAATCTTCCGGTACATTTTTCGGAATCTCCAGCACTTTTGCTTCGGAATTTTCCGGAAGCGAATCAAAATATCCGATGGATTCTATGCACGCTGTAATTTCTTCCGCGGCCTTTGTCGTAATCTGACATCCATCTGGGCCGTAAACTTTGTAGCCGTTGTATTTGGCCGGATTGTGGCTTGCAGTTACCATGACACCGGCGGAACAGTGCAGCTCGCGCACGGCAAAAGACAATGCCGGCGTGGGCATCAATTGTGGGTACAGATAGGCTGTAACGCCGCACGCGGCAAATGTACGTGCTGCTTCCTCGGCAAAGCGCCGTGACTTGATGCGGCTGTCATAGGAAATGGCAGCGGAAGGATTCTCTTGGCGGCAGAGCCATTTTGCAATCCCACGGGTGGCACGGCGGACGGTATAGATGTTCATCCGGTTGGTTCCGGCACCGATGACTCCCCGCAGACCACCTGTTCCAAAAGCAAGATCACGGTAGAAGCGGTCAGTGATTTCTTCCGGCTGATTTTTTACGGCAGTCAGCTCTGCTGCAATATCTGAGTCTTCTGTTGCCTGTTTACACCACTGTGTATAGTTTTCCTCTATTTGCATTTCAATCCCTCCACCTTATATATTTAATTAAATGGTACAGGGGTAGGGAAAACATGTCAATAGCATTATCTTGATAATAATAGCATTTTGTTGGTTAACTCAAAAAGCAGACTGTCAAGCAGATTAAGTTTAGACAAATTAGCTGAAAGGATTTTTATGATTAGGTGTGATAATGCTTATTGGCCTGATGCTTTTATACCGAAAATTCTCATATCTGTAATGGACAATCGTTTACGCATATGCGGATGAGCTGCTATGCCAAACCTATCAGCTGTAAACGAGTTCTGAATCATACACTGCATTGATAAAAATCTAAATTTGACATCTTAGGGAATACGATTTATCTGGAAGGCCGCGGGGCCCTTAATGCTCCTCAGCCTTTTGGGCTTTATGGATATCTTTCACAAGGGACGAAAAATGGGTACGATATGTAAGGGGGGACATTCCGGTATGCTTTCGGAACATCCGAATAAAGTAGGAGGTATTTTCGATGCCAACTGCAAAGCCGATGTCCAAAACACTCCGGTTTGTGCTGCACAGAAGATGGCACGCTTTTGTTACACGAACATTCAGCAGATATTTACAAGGCGGACAACCGTAATAAAATCTAAAGTCTTTGTCTAGCTTGTATTTGTTCCAATGCAGTTCCTTTGAAAGAGAATCCAGCGTTAGCTTTTCGGCATATCGAGTATCCAAAATCTGCTTAAGCAGTTGGATAGATGCAGGTGGCAGGGATTTATCCGGAAGCAAAGGCTGCGTTTCTGTTTTCAGCATCTTAGCCATTTGGTTCAGCAGAAAACATTCTTCTGTTTGCGAAACACCGCTGACAAGTTTATCCCAAACTTGAGGGAGAACTGCATGGGGAGTCAGAGAAATCACGGCAATTCCATCAGAAGATTTTATTGGTGCTGGGCCTTCCACAATCATCTGTTGAAAATGCAGCGGTGCTTCAGTAACTTTCAAAAGAGGAGCAAGTCCTGCATGTACAAGAATGAGGTTTGAAGAGGCCAAGTTCCATATACTTTGACTTTCTTTCAGCTGCGCGCTGCTGTTGGAAAGCAGATAAAGCGAAAAAGCACTTAAATATGGGCATGAAAGGATCATATTATGTGTAATCGTTCCTTGCATACTTCCCAGCAGATGGAGCTCCGAAAATTTTTCAGCTGACTGCTGCATCACTAGATTGTTGTCCATTGTCGGTATTCAACATCCTTTGTCTTCATTTCTGCAATAAAATATATTATTCATTAAAAAATCATTGAACCTGTTACACAAAAATGTATGGATGACATTAAAAAATCACGAGTAAAGAACTATTTAAGTAGAAGCTTAGAAGCCATTTGCAATCGTTATATGGAATGGCATGGAGAAGCTCGGCAATTCAATTTTATAATGTTATAACCGTGTATGCTTTGAATCAGTTTGGAAAAAGTATATGACGGCTTTCCTTCTCTATCGTTTATTTTTACCTTTATTTTACCACGATTAAGCTTTGTGCGGCTAACTTTTCGGTGCGGCCTTTGCAATCTTTTCTTCAGACACCATAGTAAAATGAAAAATGTTTTGGCAGAAACTCAGGATCAATTCTTAACTTTTCCTGAATTTTCTGGAATAATCGTCAAGATCACTTTAAAAAATTTATATTTGGTGTACAATTAAAAACATTGGAGAAATTTGTGAAAATAACACAGCCGATTTACAGGGTGCCTGTGAAGAAAGCAGTGAGTATAAGGAAGATGAAGAGAAATGTGCGGAATTGTTGGGTTTATTGGAAGCAGGGCCAACCAAAAAATTGTTTTGCAAAAAATGATGGATGCGATTGCGCACCGTGGACCTGACGGTCAGGGTGCTTATTTCGACGATCAAGCTGCGTTGGGCCATCTGCGCCTCTCAATTATTGACATCAAGGGCGGAAGCCAGCCCATGATGAATGAAGATGAAAATTATATTATTGTTTTTAACGGCGAGATTTATAACTTTCAGGAGTTGAGAGAAGAACTTCTGAGGGATGGGCATATCTTTCGCTCACACTGTGATACAGAAGTTTTGCTGCACGGATATGAACAGTGGGGAAAGGACATGCTTGCACGCTTACGCGGGATGTTTGCATTTGCCATTTGGAACAAGCGGGAGAAGACTCTTTTCTGTGCGCGTGACCATTTTGGGATTAAACCGCTGTATTACTATCAGAATTCAGAAACTGGTACGCTGATGTTTAGCAGTGAAATCAAGAGCTTTTTGGAACATCCGGAATTTGTTAAGGAACTGAATCCCGAGCAGCTGCAGCTTTATCTATCTTATCAATATTCTCCCGGCGAAAATACATTTTTTCAGGGTGTCAAAAAGCTGCTTCCGGCACATTGGCTGGAATACAAAGATGGAAAAGTTATGACACAACGCTACTGGAGCCCATCTTTTTCACCGGATACTTCCCGCTCGCTGGAAGATTGGGAAGAGGAAATCAGTGCAGCAATGGCAGAAAGTGTGCAGGCACATAAGATTGCTGATGTGGAGGTGGGCAGTTTCCTGTCTTCCGGCGTTGATTCAAGTTACATTGCTGCATTGGCGGAAGTGGACAAAACCTTTACGGTTGGTTTTTCCAATAAGCAGTATGACGAAACAGAATACGCCAAAAATTTCAGTAGAAGCATCGGTATTAAAAACTACTCCTATCGTGTCACACCGGAAGAATATTGGGCCAGCCTTGGAAAGATTCAGTATGCTATGGATGAACCGCTGGCAGACGCGGCGAGTGTAGCGCTTTACTTTGTTAATCGGGAAGCGGCTAAACAGGTAAAAGTCTGCTTGTCTGGGGAGGGTGCAGACGAATTCTTTGGCGGGTATAATACTTATAAAGAACCTTTTATGACTTCATGGTACGATCGTATCCCGCTGCTTTTTCGGCGTGCGATTGGTACACTTGCAAATTATCTGCCGCCGGTGCGGGGTATTAACTTTTTAGTCCGGCATGGGCGGCCTTTGGAAGAACGCTATATAGGAAATACAAATCTGATGGGGGAGCGCTGCAAAAATCAATTGCTGCTTCATTATGACAACACAATTAATCCGGTTGACCTTTCCACCATTTATATGCAGCAGGTGAGAGGACAGGATGATGTTGCCCGCATGCAGTTTTGTGATTTGAATCTTTGGATGGTTGGCGATATCTTACTGAAGGCGGACAAAATGAGCATGGCAAACAGTTTGGAACTGAGGGTACCATTCCTTGACCGAAAAGTCTTTGACCTGGCAAGGCGGATTCCAACTTCCTGCAAGGTCAGCGGCCAGCAGACAAAAATTGCCATGCGCGGCGCAGCCGAAAAGCTCATTCCAGTGCAGACTGCTGAAAAAAAGAAGCTGGGATTCCCGGTGCCTGTTCGCGCATGGCTGCGGGATAAGAAATATGCGGCGATTGTGCGTGATGCTTTTACCAGCTCTTCTGCACGGCAGTTTTTTAATACGGCAAAGCTGGTTAAGATGTTGGAACAGCATGTTTCTGGGCGGCGTGACAATTGGAGGCAGATCTGGTGCGTCTTTATGTTTCTTGTGTGGTATGATGAATATTTTGTCAAACGCTGAGTGGCTGTATACGTAAAAACAGAGCAGTACCTGTTTGGTACTGCTCTGTTTTTACATTCATCTAAAATTCACTCGATATTCTTATAAAATCCATCCAGACAAGATAAAATTCAGTATAGAAAATGCAACGAAAAGAGATGACAGGACGGAGGGAATTGATATGAACAGAAAATTAGTGGTTCGTTTGCTGCTGGATGCCGGAATGGCGGGGCTCATGATTGTGCTGATGGGGCCGATGATAACCGGACTCCCTTGGCATGAGATTTTGGGAACATCGGTGCTTTTGCTGTTCATTGTACATTGTGCCCTCAATGCATGGTGGTTCCGTTCTCTCGGCAAAATGCAGAAGAAACGGAACTTTGGCACAGTTATTAAACTGCTTATGAATGGTATTCTGCTGGTCAACTCTTTATTGCTGCTGGTGAGTTCCATGATGATTTCCCACACGGTTTTCGCTTTTCTGAATCTAAGCGGCGGAGGGATATGGACCTATTTGCATCGGGTCAGTGCCTATACGGAATTTATTTTGATTTCGATCCATCTCGGTCTGCACTGGAGGATCATTCTGAATGCTTTCCGTTCGGCCCTGCGAATACATGGGAAAAATCCGGTGCTTACTGGATTGGGACGTATCTGTTCATTGGCGTTGGCTGTTTTTGGTATATGGGCCAGTGTCTCCAGAGATATTGCCGGTCAATATCGTCTGCCGAAACAGACACACGGTGAAGCAACACAAAGCGGCCAAGCGGATAGTACGACTGTCACAGCGAAGACACAGCGGCAGGCTGCTGCAGTATTGGACCAGAAAAATGTCCAGCAAAATATGACAGCAGAACGGAGCTTTTCCAATATACAGATTGAAGCAGGTGAAACAGAAAATGATTTTCTCGGCCGTCTGACCTGTACAGGTTGTGGAAAACATTGTCCTCTTACCAGCCCAAGTTGTGGAACGGGTGCATCGCAGGCTCAGCAGGCTGCCGCTTATTATCAAAGTCAGGCCGATTTTGCCTCAAGCAGTAGTTCGTCTGCAATTGAAGAAAGCTCCAGCGAGGATTATTCGGCGCAAAGTGAAGGGGAAACACAGAAGCCGCGCACTCAGGAAACAACAGAGACACAGGTACAGACGGATACATTGCCGGCGCTTTTTCGAGATTATGTACCTGTGATGGGGATGTATGCAGCCGGTTCCTATTATCTTTTGGAATTTGTGCAGTACCGGAAAAAGAAAAAGTAACAATCATACAAACAGGATGGTGTCTTCTGCCATCCTGTTTGTATGATTCCCAGCAGAAATTCATTTTCCACTTGTGCTTTCTGCCATTGATAAAAATTTTAGATTTTTGTTGACTTTTTCTTGTTGGTGTGGTATGATAGTCAAGTACTGTTGAGAAAGATAAAATATATATCGCGGAGTGGAGCAGTCCGGTAGCTCGTCGGGCTCATAACCCGAAGGTCGTTGGTTCAAATCCAGCCTCCGCAACCAATTCCGCTTAAAGTACCGAGAATTTTCTCGGTACTTTTTGCATTCATAGGGATTTTTTCTCCACCAGCGGGCAAAACGCTTGAAAAATCGGCAGTTGAATAGATTTCGATTGCATCGTCGAAAATATCGATCTTTACAATGTATTTATGTAAAAGCTCTTTAACACACGCCGGATCCTTTTCTAATTTTTCAGCGTCTTTTGAAAGCTCTTTTATAAGGTAATCCCGTGAGAGCGTCGGCTTTGGCCGAAGCTCTTTTATTTTTTGGCTTAATATTTGCCTTTTGCCCTCAAACTCGGTAAGTCTTGCCTGCACAGCGGGACTATTCAGACCGTTTGAAAGAGCGTCAACCAGATTGTTGATTTTTCCGTCGAGATCGGACCGCTCTTTTTTTAATGCGGAAATCTCAGAGCGGCTATTTTCACCGCTGCCAGCCGAGAGAATCGCATCTGCGGTTGCCTCTATCATGGAGCCGTCACGCATGGAGCGGCGCAGAAGCGACACAACAAGCGGTTCGATGTCATTTGCAGCGATATTTTTAGCTTTACAGGTGTGCCTCCGGTATTTGTTTCCACAAGCATAAAATTTATATTCATACCCTTTTTTATTTGTTGTCGTGATCCCAATATAGGCCCCGCCACAATATCCACAGCGAAGCAAGCCAGTGAGCAAATATTCCCGGTTACTATGGTTGTTATTCAGCTTATTATGCTTATTTGCTTCCATACGTTTCCTTACCCTTTCCCATGTGTCCCAGTCAATAATTTGCGGGATAATATTGTCAATCGTTACAGCGCGATCACTGGGGCCGCCGCCTGCCCATTCGGACATATACTTTACCTTGCGCTTACACCATGTATATTTCCCGATGTACCGTTCATTTCTCAAAATTTCATGTAACGAATTTTTTCCTATCGGGCGACCGCGCTTTCCATGAAGACCGGGAGGCAACGCCTTTAAAATTTCAGAATAGCTCCGGCCAGCAGCATACATCGTAAATATTGTCCGTACATATTCTGCCTCTATGGGGTTAATGATATATCGTCCGTCTTTTATGTCATATCCCATCGGGGCGTAGCCGCCGAGAAATTTCCCTTGTTTTGCAAGGAAATCAATCTTATCCATAGATTTCAAGCGGGAAGTTAAAACATGGGTTTGCCCCATCCCAACAGTGACAAGCTCGGTCAGGAAATCGGTAGGGTTATCGAGATCACCTAACCGATCCATAACGGAATAAACTTCTATGCCGAGAGCCTTCATATACTTACGGAATGTAAACCAATCCACAACATCACGACTGCCGCGCGTAAGATCGTATAGGACCACACAATCAAATTCATGCTTTTTGGCCGCGTTAAGCAATTCATGAAACCCTTTACGCTTCTTGACACGTGTTCCAGTCATTGCTTCATCGTCATATAGTTGCGATTCAGACAGTTCTATACCATGTTCCCGACAATATTTTCTAATGTATGCGAATTGCACTTCTATGCTGCACTGTTTTGGAGTTGAATACCGTCCATACCCTGCCCCAATCATCCATTATCCCCCCTGTTGCTTGCTTCCACGATATAATAAAATTCTTATTGCTTTTCATTTTTTCCCGTTCGGTGTAGCTAGCGCCGGGCGGGATTTTTTATCTGCCGCAATGGATTTTAAGTGGTACTTTGAATTTATGCTTTAAGATGCCTTGCATAGTCCAGATAATTTATTTATAGTCAATTTTCGGATTCCATTTTCATCAGATTGATGAATCTTGTTGTCGTTACTGAGTTGATACCGAATCAATGGAATACCGACTGCCTTATATAAAGCGTCTTTGAAGGCATCACTCCGCTGCGTTCTGGCAAAAGCGTCTGCACGACGCTCCGGAGAAAGTGCAGCGTCATTTACTGATTTTTTATGTGAATTTCCATCTAATTCCACTGCAAAATAGGGAACATAGGAATGATGCTTAGTGACTGGGTCGCGGACATCTTCACAAATTAGGTAATCGACATTTTTGGAAAGAAAATTTGAAAGGATATAACTATAAATTTCAGCATCTGTGCCTTTTGCAGTATCTGTAATATTGATAAAAGAATGAAGGCTTACTTGTGGAAACACTTTGAGCTTTTTATTGCCAAAGAACGCATCCGGATGCAGTTCAGTGAAGCTTTGAAGGTAGTAGAAAAAGCAGCTTTCATTTGAGGACATACAGTGTGACTTTTTTTGATAGTATGTACTTAAATTCTGATCAATATTATTTTTGTTTTGAAGCAGCTCTAAATTGTGTCTACGCTGCAGAGCCTTTTTCTCTTCCGCCTTTGAATGATACCATTCGCTGGCATTTGCTTTCTTTTGCAAAACCGATTCTAAAGACTGAATTTTTTTCTGCTGCTCAGAAATCTGATTTAGCAGCTTTGCAATTTCCTTACTTTTTCTTCCAAACATAATTCCACAATCACCTCAAAAGTCTAAATGTTGGTAATAATGAAATTATAAAATATACAGGAATATCAGTCAATAAATGGCGAAAAATAGAATAGTGTTAAAAGCACAAATTGAGAAAATAGAAAAAAATAAAATTAACACTGTTATAAATCAATTTATGATTCTTTTCCTGAATTTTCCAAATGCAATGACGTTTGAGAAGTTTTTTCCGCTTCAAGTTCTTTTCTGTAGGCTGCAATTTCTGTCTTGATCCTCTTTTCCGTTTCACTTTTCTTAGAAAAGTCGGATTTTAAAATTGGAATTATTTTTTTGTGTGTATCTATATTGACGGCTTTATTCTTCGCTGTCTGCAGAAAGACTGCTATGGAGGCTAACTGGTTTTCATCAAAGTTGTTAAGAAGGGTAATACATTTTTCCCTGTTACTCATTTAAAATCACCTTACCTTTTAGTTAATCGGCAAATCATATTGTATCGCTTGTTTATATTCAAAAATGTGTCGTGCTATTGATAATGCAAATACAATGATTGCTGAAATTAAGAATTCGATTCTGAAAAAAGCAAAGAGTAAGTAGGAAGCAATATCTGCAACGACTAGGGAACCAGGAATACAAAGGATCCAAAAAATGGGCTTCCAATGTTTCTTAATTGTTTTAGATTCTTTGAAGATAAAGAAGATGAGTACACTACTTAGAAATATTGCTAGGAGTGCTATTGGAGGCCAATGAAAAAACATTGCACAGATAAAAAGAAAAATACATATTGCGTATATGTCCATCCAATGAATATTCATAAAAAATAATAGGACAAGAGGGACTACAACAATGCCAATTGCAAGAACAATAAGAGCAATTCCGAAAATGCCCATTATCAATACCAAAAAGGCAAATGTCAAGAGAATGATCCCAATCAAAAAAATAGCCATAATCTTTTCCTTTTCTCAAATTTAAGCTTTCTTTTGTGAACTGTCTGTATCAGCAGGAAAGGCTTCTGCTTCTAGTTGGCGACGGTAATCTTCGCATTCTGCGTCAATTTCTTCGTCTGTAAGTTCGTGGCGATTATTGTGAGAGAAAGATGGCTCAGGTGTAATTTCGACATCCTTAGTTTCACTAGCAAAGACTGCATATGCAAAGTCTGTAACTGCTTTCCTTTGTGCGTCTGGAAGTTTGATAAATGTTTCAACAAATCGACGGCTAAAATCATCGAGATTGTATTGTTTAGATAGTTGAGCGAGTAATGTATTATCGTCCTCCACAAACATTTCACCATTACCGGTTTTTAACCATTGTTCGTTTACATTGAATTGTAAGCAGATCAGCTTTTGAATTTTTTCTGTGACCTCACGTTTTCCAGTTTCAATGTTAGTTAAATAGCTTTGTGCAATTGCCAGTTTTTTTCCAAATTCCTTTTGCGTAAGACCGAGAGTGCTTCGGATTTCTCTGACTCGATCATTCATATTCATTTTGACACCACCTTTCATTTGACATTTATAATATATCACAACGATACTTCTTTTGCAATATTTCAATGAATAAGTATTGACTTATAAAACTCTGTGGAGTATTATTATATTGCAAAAGAAGTTAAAACGTTCAGATCAAAAGAAAAGGATGTGAAAAATAATGACAATAAACGAACCCATTGCTATCCAGATGGCAGATACAAAAAAGCGTGACGCAGAGGAAATGATAGAACTTTTCTTAAAAATGTCTGAGCTAAATCGTGCAAAGGTATTCGGATATGCACAGGGGGTTGAAAGCATGAGTACTGCCAATCCCAAGAAGACCGCGTGACGAATTATTATAGTAAAAGTAGGTGAGTCCCATGGAACGAGAACAAATGACAATCCGCCTACCGGCTGATCTGAAAGAGAAGATTCAGCGGGAGGCGGACAAAAGAGGATTTAGTTTTAACGGTTTGGTTATTGAGTTTCTGCGTTGTGGTTTAGAGCAGAGTCAGGAACAGAAATAGTACCGTTCGTTTTTTCGTATTCGGTGATGGTACTTTTCATCAAGGCTTCAATTTCCTTATTGACAGAACGACCATTCTCTTTTGCAATTACTTTAAATTTATCCATAATGCTTTTTTCTACACGCAGTGGATACGGATTTGATTGAATAGCCATAAGCAACTCTCCTAAAAATCTGATATCATAATTATACCAAATAGATGTCTTGTGTAAAGTAGTCAAAAAGATATCAAAAAGATGTTGACAGCAACAAACTTTGAAGATATAATTTAGATATCAAATAGATATCTTAGAAGCAGGAGGAAATAGCAATGGCAAAGGTAATGACTATACGGCCGCCGGAAGAACTACACAAGCAGCTAAAGTACATAGCAAAAGGGCGTGGGTATACCATGAACCAACTGGTGCTTCAGATTTTGCATGGCTGGCTTAAACACGAGAACAAAAAACAGTAAGGATAAGCAATACATATCAGAGTTATTTTTTAGGAAAAGAATCGATATTCGACATGCAAATTTTTTCATGTCAGGTTAACCGCCCGCCGAACGCAGAGAATGGAGGGCAAAAGGATGGATTACGTCGTAGATAATACAGGACGGAAAAGGAAAGTAAGCCGCTACAGCGGCATAAAGGGGAATAAGCACAATGGCACAGCGAAAAATAACAATTCACGCCGCCGCTCCGGCAGTAGACAAAAACGAAATAGCACGGACATTAGCTTACTACATAACAGGCGGAGATGCGGCGGGATATCTTGCAAAACTTGCGGAAAAACAGCGCAAAGACCGCTTGTTAAACAGAACAGCCAGAAGCAAGGACTGATAAAGAATGCAATATTTTACAAAGTTTAACTGCCAGCACTGTCCCAAACGTAGTACAGCGAAAAACTCAAACTGCCATATGACTTGTCCACGCTACATAATTCCGAAAGCTTTCCAACAAGCCGAAAAGAAAAAGAAACTGAATTACTTGAAAGAATACACGGTATAAAATGAACACAATTATTATAAGAATTATGGGGCTGTGTAATGGCCCTTTATATGCTGCGAAAAGGGTAACACCCTCGATGCGGCAAACATCTTTTTCATTTTTCTCTTTCTCCTTTGGGACTGCGATGTAACAATGCCGCAGTCCCGTATATGCAGCTGCATGAGGGCAATAACCTCACAGTTGCCCCCTCATCTCATTGTGCCGGTTGCCCAAAACCGGATTTAAAGCCGCCGTGTTAGCCCCACAGCGGCTCTATATTGGAACATGGCGAAATGGTATCGCGCATAGCGGCTTATGCTGTTATGAACTTTCGGTTCGATCCCGAATGTTCCAACCAATTCATACCATCCAACTGCTTTTTTAACTTAGGATTCACAGAACATGGCAGTCAGATGATTCATTTTATTTTGAGAGTTTGTCCAGTAAATAATCAATCGGGAGGAAAGTAGTATGGCACAATTTGTAAAGGTCTATCTTTGGCTGAATATTTTTGACATCAAAGATGAAGAGGATGAGTATGCGCATATGCCGACAGTCAACGCAACCTTGTGTGACCCGCAGAAGAACAGGCAGCGGGAAGAAAATGATTGCAACTTTCAGTATAGGAAAAATTTTATTTTGTCCACAGTACAGACATACGCATTGCCAGATGGCTATTCGGTTGAATTGGATAAGCAAGGTGTTCCAACAATTTTCCATAACGGCAGTCCTTGCAGTTTGGGGTGGGACTTTGACGAAGAAGTGTACTTAGAATGCGGTGAGGATATCATTCCTTTACAGCTTGTCGACCTTTAACTCTCTTAGCATTTTATCTAATTCCTCATCCGAAACCAACTTAAGCTGAATACGTTCTGCTTGGCGCTGCAAAACAGCAGCTTGATAATTATGTGTTCGCATTTTCCACAGAGACGTTTCGTAAGCAATTTCTTTTTTTGTTCGTTCGCCCAGCAAGACACCGCGGCCGCTATGATTGCACTCAAGGTATTCGTCCCCATAAGCAATCACACGCTTTACAATTTCGTCGATTCGCTGGACAGGAATATGGAAATCAGCGGCAGCATCCGTTTCCAAAACGCCGTTGTATAAAACGGCGTCTGTAATTTGCTTTTTAAGTTCAAGGCTGTATTTGTTGTTGGTTCGATTTTTAACTTTAACGGGTACAGACATAAAAATTGCTCCTTTTTGAAAGATAAATAACATATTTTTTATTATAGCACAGAAAGGTGAAGGGAAAAAGAAATGAAAACAATCGCAATTACATACTCAAAAGGTGGTGTCGGAAAAACGGCTACAGCAGTTAATACTGCTGCTGTGCTGGCAGATGAGGGCTTTCGCGTCTTGCTGGTTGACCTTGACCCGCAAGGCTGCGCCACTGCCAATTTTTCGGTCAAAAAGGATATGGAGTCTTTTCCAACCGCGTTTGAATTGCTTACCGGCGACAGTGAGCCATCTGGTGCCATTATTCATACCGGTATCAAAGGACTTGACCTGATTGGTGCGGAGTACCGGCTGTCCAAAATCAACGATTTTCTGTATGACCCGGAAAAATGTCCAAAGGAAATCGCACAATATATACTGAAAGACCGTCTGGAGGAAGTTAAGAACAACTATGACTTCTGCTTGCTTGATTGTCTGCCCAGTGACGATATGATAAAGAAAAATGCGTTAAGTGCTGCAAATTATGTGGTGCTGCCTGCTATCGCAGACGATTATGCATTAACCGGATTGGAATACTTGTCCAAAGAGCTTGCGGAAGTGAAGAGGACAACCAATCCGGCTTTATCCGTTCTGGGCGTTTTGTTTACCATGAACGAGAATACGGCAGTCAAGAAAGCATATACAGATGCACTTTCAAATGGACAGAATATTTTTCCGGTATTTCAGCAGACCATTCGGAAGTGCTCAAAGATCCCGGAAGCACTGAATCACCAGAAACCGGTCGTTCATTATCGCTGCACAGCCGGTCGGGATTACGTTGCATTTACCTATGAACTGCTTACGAGACTTGGTTATGATAATTATTCTGTGGACAAGCTCAAACAGCAGCAGTTGTTCCAGCCGTATCTTGCGCATAAAGGGAGGGGTTGATGATGGCAATTAACCTGAAAAATCTTAATAAAAGGATTGAAAATGTGACTGCTTCCGGCGAGAAGCTGACCACGCTGGCACATTCTGAGGAAGTTCCTACAAAGTATATCATCCCCGCACAGAATAATATTTGTGCAAAGCATGACACTACAGAAAGTATTCAGGAACTGGCAGACAGCATCGCGGCCAGCGGATTGATTCATGATTTGACTGTCAATAAAATCTCCGAAACGGAATATCACATTATTTCCGGCGAGCGCCGCTTTCGTGCCGTCACAAGGGTTTTAAAGTGGGAAACAGTGTCATGCCGTGTATATGAGCACATGAGTGATGATCATGCCCAGCTAATGCTGTTGGAAGCCAACCTTCAGGTGCGGCATTATTCAGATGGAGAACTTCTTGATTTTTACAAAGAAGCGGAACAAATTATTGAGCGGATGCAGGTGAAAGCTCCGCAGCAGGCATTGGCGGCTTTGCTGGGCAAGTCCACCCGACAGATTCGGAAGTACCAGGCAATTGCCGAAACGCTGTCACAGGATGAACAGAGAGCCATTGCCAGCGGCACTATGTCACTCAATACGGGCGCACAGCTTGCCCAGCAGCGCAAAGACAAAAAGAAGCCGTCCGGACCCAAAACGAAGAAAAGCGCAGGTAAAAAAGAAAAAGCGGAACCGATTCCTAAAATGTCACCAGACAGTAATGGGGAAGAACCGCTGCCCAATCAAATGAGTTTTGACGGCAATACCGCGGAACTGACAGGAGCTTTTGAAGATGCTGCAAAAGAAATGCAGCCGGAGGATGATATTGCGGATAAGGATGTAGCCACTCCGGCAGGCTACCAGCGCTTGACACATGAGCGCTGCAACGGCATTAAGACCGGCTATTGGAGCGATGCCAACAAAGAGGAATTGGTGCAGCGTCTAGCCGAGTTTGAAAATGCCTATCCCAGTGGACCAAATCCTGAAAACAAGAAGGTGAGCTTTTATGGATTCAAAGACAGCAAACTGGCGGGAATTAAATAGGCAACTGAATCTATTGTTTGTCAAGGATATTGTGGAAATGCAAAAAAAGCGGTTGTTGACATTCTTTTCGGTGAAAAAATCCAGTAAGCTCGAAATTACAAAGAATATTCAAAAAGCATTTTTAGAGTTTATAAATGAACAGCCTAAATGTGCTTTTATGAATACTCAAAATGCAATTACACAATCAATTCTTCAACTTGAGCAAGAAATCAAAGTGCTTGAATTTTCCCAGCTTTGTGACTCATATCCATCGTACAGTAAGGTGCAATTGAAGACTGCCAATGCTGAGTTAGAAACCTTTGAATATTGGCTTTACATAGTTAGCACATTAGCACAAGATGAAAATGGTAACCACGATTACGGGAACGGCAATTGAAGGTGAAAATGTGATATTGCGTAATGGCAAATAAGCGCAGAGAAGAAGCAATGTTGCAGACTTCACTTTTTAGAGATATTCAATGAAATTTTTTATGCTTTTTGCGAAAAAAGTCGATGTAAAGAATTTTGACAATTGTCTATCGGTGTGATTATACAACCTATGAAACCGCATTGCTAGAATAAAAGCGGAACTAGTTCCTAGCTTGGAGTGAGACAATGAAAAAAGAGAAAAACAGAATGGCTTTTCAAACGATAAGAAAAAACCTTGGTGAAATCAAAGGCACCTGCAGTGTAGTAATTATTTCATGGGTAACTACATTTATCTGGATTATCTTGCGAGCCAATTTATCAATAAACTATCGGCCTGTACTTGACACGTTTTGCTATGCAGGAATTATCTTGGCAGTTGCTTTCAATAGTGCGGTGGTGATAATTCATCCAACGCGGCAAACTCTGCGAAGGACGAAGATCGCACTGGCATTCATTGTCGTAATGCTCTTTTTATCAGCCATTGTATTGGCAAACGCCAGCTGGCCAAAAAAACTTTTTATATCCACGGCAATGTGTCTGTTTATTCTTATTTGTGCGTATATCCATTTAAAATTCAAACGCTGGATTTTTGCTAAGTGCATTAAAAGAGTTTCGGTACAAGGGGTTACAGGAAGAGTATTTTCGCTAGTTTGGGAACTTATCGAGGAAGAACAATTGTCATGGTTCCATGAAGGAGAAACACATATGAATTATTTATTATGTGAGCGAAAGGCATCCGGAAAAACGATGTTTTGTCAGGACTATGTTAAATGCCTTTCTTGGAAATATCCTTCTCAGAATATTTTCATTTATGATTATTGCTTTGAGAAAGAAGATTGCTGTTTGCATAATTATGATCATTTGGCAGGTGAGTGGTATCCTCAAGTTAAGATCCTTCATATTCCGAAACTGCATGATTTTCTTAACTATGTCCTTGACGAAACCGTCCATAATTCTCCGAAAGTCCCCGTAACGGTTGTCATTGATAGCTGGAGCCTTCCTTCGGACGCGCCTGAGGGTATCATAATCCAGTTATTATCCTTGCCACCGCAGGTTACTGTCCTTTTGGTGACAGAGTCCTTAGAATCGTTGTCGGCAGATTTGCTGTCTGAGATGATGAAACACTTTGTGCTGATTGACCCTTATCACTATAGAATTCAGTAATTTGCTTAGAGATTACAGGAAGGGATGAAATGATGCGTTATAAATTATGAAGGTGAAACAATGGCAGCAAAAACGCGATTGAACGTAGGGGGGAAAAAATGAATTTTTCAGAAGCTAAAGTTATGGCAGAAAAATGCATCAAAAAGCCGTTTATTTTTATGACACGTAAACGAGTACATATGCTCTCTACTTTGATTATAAATGCAGAGCGATATACTTTAAACGAATTTAAGAAGTCAGAAAATAAAACAGTTTGCCCGATTTGTGGAAAAGGCAAGCCTTTTGTACAAAGATTACTGATAGGCGATAAGACAGGAAATTGCGTTGGAACAGCATATGAGGTCCATTGTGACTTTTGCTACTATTCTCCGAATGCTGAATCCAAATCCACGATTGAAGAAGCTGTGTCAGATTGGGATGCAGCGGTAAAGAGGATCGAGCAAGCGAAAGTAAATGCCAAAAATGCTGAGCTTAATCAGCAGGAAAAGGCTGCTGAAAATGGAATTATTAAAAAGGGGGATGAAACAGAATGAACGTATGCTTTTATTTTAAAGTCCTCGGTCTTGCTCAAGATGAACAAGGAAATCCAGCTTATGCCGGTCTGAAAATGGACTTGGGCGAAGCAAAACCGGGGGTAACCTATCAGATGATGGTTGACAAAGTAAAAGAAACGCCTGATTGGAAATCTCAATTTATTAAAATGTTGCATCTTAATGTTGCCGGTGTGAAGGAAAGTGATATTGAACTCATTACGCCGGAAGAATATGAAAGAGATTATTGGGATGATGGAGACGATGAAGACGATGAAGATGCCTGAGTATTGGGATAGCATTTCTTTGACAGAGTACGCTCAAACCATAAAAGGTGGTATTTATTTTCTATTTGAAGGTGAAATTTATGTTTAACAAAGATACACCAATCGAAAATCATTGCTGCAAAGTAATGGAAGAACTGAAGCCGTGCCCATTTTGCGGAAAGCAGCCGGAAATACTAAAGCGCCCTGCTAGCTCAGATGGCTATTTTTGCGCCATAGTTTGCTACTGCGGGGGTTATAGTGCGACAGCCTATCAATTTGCTACCGACAAGACAAGTGCCGATGCGGCATACAAAAAAGCAAAGGAGCTGTGGAATCACCGAGCCGCACCGAAAAACAAGCCGCTGACATTGGAGCAGATTAAGCAGTTAAATCTTGGAGATACCGTTACTATTGTACATTCAGATAAAATTACATATTTAGATCATGAGTGCTTTGAAACACTTTACGAAGTATGGGGATTAGCTGATGTGAAAGATGGAACAGTTGAGGTCTATGCTTGCGAACCGAAAGCAGGTGAAAGAGACGGATAAAGAACGTGAAGCAATAAAGCGGATGCAGCATCTATGTCAGAATGGTATTACCATAAGCCGTTGTTAAAATACTTACTGCGGCTATCAAATAGTGGAACCATAAAACAAATTTTTTACGTCCCAAAGGGTTCGATAAAACAAAACTATGACTTCAATTAAAAACGGAACTGGTTCCGGTTGAAAAAGGGAGAGATAATGATGCAAATGCTATGTTCCGCACTAAGTATTATTTTGGACGGTGTCCTAATTATCTTTTTTCTAGCGATTACTTACTTTATTACAGCTGATATTCGGGGAAAAATTGGCCTTTGGATTGCGGTAAAGAAATTGAATATGAAAGGAAGAGTGGAAATTTGGACGAATGATGAGATTCAACTTGCCAAAGAGTTAAGTGAAACATTTGGAAATGCAACGCTAGTGAGAAAAGAAAAAGATGTATACATAACAAACGATAGGAATGGATGTACGCGTTTTAGACATCCTCTTGCTTTACCGCGGGACAAAGCAAGAATTATAAGGTCGCTTCCGATTGGATGCAGCGCATCATTAAGTTGGATTTTGGATGCACCGACTCCAGAAATAATAAAAAAACATACTACAAAAGATGATTATGAAGCACTACTTGAATTTGAGCGGTACTTCTCCTGCAGTACTGTTATAGAAAGAGATTCAGACGGATTGCTATGGATTAAAAACGGGAAAAATGCAATAAAGTTTGATTATTTTCACCATAAGAGCATATTGCTATATTTTGGTTGGTTATGTGAAGATCATTCTGTCAGGGTTTCTGATGTTTTGAACATATGTAATGCGGCCACTGCTCAATTGCCGCTTGTGGAGAAAGAAAATGGAGAGAAAAAATAAAACAAAAAAAGAAAAATGGCAAAAAATACGAGTATAAAAATTGCATAACAGAAATCATCGAAGAAAAAAGCGGAACCGGTTCCCAATAATGAGGCGGTACATCCATCTAGTGAGAAATGGGGATTAGCTGATGTGAAAGATGGAACAGTTGAGGTCAATGCTTGCGAACCGGAATGAAGAGGAGCAAATAAAATGTGCATAATATTACTGATTACCTGCATCGGCTTGATTGCAGTATGTATCACTCAGGCCTTGCTGATAAGAACATATTATCAGCAGATGATAAAGCAAAATATTGAAATACATATGCTGAGAATAATTGCAATAAGAGATGAAAACTCTGAAAAAAAGATCTGTGTGTCAGGGAAACTATGAACCAGATAGTGTCATAAATGAAAATAAGGTTGCTGGTCTAATCATGCCTACAACTTTTTTTATCGTTTGTACGTAATTATCAAAGTATGGCTTGAAGATTTATAAAAGCGCCCGGCAGGTCAGCTTCACCTTCACGGCCTGCTTCCACAAATCCAAAGGAAAGAAGGCTATTACATATATGTCATGGACGGCAGTTGAACTGCTTGCCATACAGGAAGCGGATAGATCAATTGAAGAAACATTTGAAACGTGTGAAGCTTATTCCAGAGAGCAGATGCTGTTGGATCGCTGGCTGGACAAGATAGCACGGATTGAACAGGGGCTGTGTCAATACAACCATCAGTACCAGCAAAAAAGAGCTGGCAGCGCAGCAAATTATTATTTATCTAAAAAAGCAGTCCGTATCGCCTATCAGAAACGATATAGGCAGGAAAATAAAGAAATGATAGCCCTCAAGAAAAAAGCAGTCAGAAGGGCTAACAGGAGGCATAAATATGAATCCGTTGACAATTATTAAGGACAACAAAATCAGAGGAAACCTTGCACTGGTATATCTTCGTTTGTGTCTGCGTGCTGCGAAAACGTGCGACAAGAATAGGAGTATGTATTGTATCGTTTATCCGCAGAAAGAACTTTGTGATGAACTTTCTTTGTCTGTCAATACAGTCGCGGCTGCGATTAACAGATTGGAACGGCTTGGATTAGTTATTAATGAAAGAGTCGGAGGGGGCAAACCGAACCTGCTTTACATACGAAATGTTGATAGCACAGGAGGTGATAACAATGGCAGCATTTGAATTTTTATACGGTGCGTCTGCTGAACATTTCCGTTTCCTTCGTATTCCGAAAGCGTTACTGGAAGACCCGACGTTCAGGAAACTGCCGCACTTTCTTGACGATTTGATTGTGTACAGCGAGATGCTTGATTTGGCTTCTTTGTCAAAGAAAAGAGGTTTGGTGGATGAGAAAAATCGGGTGTATATTGTCTGCCAAAATGATGAGGTGCAGCAGTGGTTGGATGTAGGTGTCAATATGCCGACAAAAATTATTAGTGAACTGGAGAAATTCGGTTTGATTCAACGTCGGCGCCGGTCGCAGGACAGCATGTATTATGTAATGGACTTTGCTAATAAAGTCAGCACTGGTAACGATGAAAGACCAGAAGTCAAAAAGCCAAGACGCAAACGAAAATCACATGCAAAAACTGCGAATCACGAAAAACGTGATTGTAATTTGCCGGAAGCATCAATCATGGAAAACGTGAACCACGGAAAACGTGAATCACGCGAATCGTGCTTCACGAAAAGCGTGGGTGTGAATCACGAAAAACGTGATTGTGAACCACGGAAAGCGTGGATCACTCCTTCTTATACTAGTAACGAGACTTATATCGAGACTGACTTTATCGATACTCCGGTCGCAGAAGTCGGAAAAAAAGATGAGAAATTCTTTGAAGATGTCCGAAATGTGTTTATTAAGGAATGCCCGTCACTTAAAGAACCAGTGCCTGTTGCGCAGTGGAGCAGCAAACGTAAAAACATGATTGCGGACAAGCACTTGAATCTGGATGCATTTAGAAAAGTTTTTCGCATGGTTGCAACGAGTGATTTTCTGACTGGGAAAAAGCCATCCTCAACCGGTACGTTGTTCTATGCTACGCTGGAATGGACTTTGCAGCCGGAGCATTGGGAAAGTATTGCCGAAGGAAAGTATGATAACCGTGAAAAGTTCCAAGCAGACTCTTCTTTGCCCTCTTATGATCTGGAAGCGTATGAGCGTGAAAGTTTGAAACAGTTTGAAACCGCGAATGGAAATATGCAGCGGCTTCAAAAATGGGACGGGGATGAGGGCATTGGCTGACAAGTACGAACTGCGGGATTACCAGAAAGAGTGTCTTACAGCCATTCAAAATGCTGGTGCAGGAAACCATCTGAGCGTTATGGCCACTGGACTCGGCAAAACGGTTACGTTTACACACATTCCGCTGCCGGATGGAAAGCGGATGCTGATTATTTCTCATCGACAGGAACTTGTCCATCAGCCGGAAAAGTATTTCTCCTGCCCGGTTGGCTTTGAACTCGGTTCGGAACATAGTCATGGTGAACAAATTGTCAGTGCGTCCGTGCAAAGTCTGATTAGGCGGCTGGATTTTTTCAAACCGGATGATTTTTATATCATCGTGTGGGATGAAGCACATCACGCTGCGGCAAAGTCCTATCGGCAAATCATGAATTACTTTCACCCGTACCAGAACATCGGATTTACGGCTACTCCAAATCGCGGCGATCATGTACGGCTGGATAATGTTTTTGAGGATATTATTTTTGACCGCGATATTCAGTTTGGTATCCAAAACGGCTATTTGTCCAATGTGTTTTGCCGCCGGGTGGACATTGGCTACAATTTGCAGCAGGTACATACGCGCAGTGGTGACTTTTGTCAAGAAGAACTGAGTGAAGCTATGGCTGGTACAGCAAAAGGAATTGCGGAGGCTTACCGAGATTATGCGGTTGGTTCGACCTTGATTTTTACGATTAATGTGAAAGAAGCGAACGAAATAGCGGAACTGATTCCTAATTCTGTGGCTGTCACCGCAAAGACCGACCGACAAGAGCGTGCAAACATCATCCGGCAGTTCACAGCAGGAGAAATCCCATGCCTTGTTAACTGCATGGTTTTTACAGAAGGAACCGATATTCCCCGTGTGCAGACAGTAATGATTGCCAGACCAACAAAGAATGATTCCCTATATACGCAGATGGTAGGACGCGGACTGCGAATTTTTCCGGGCAAAGGGAAGCTGAATCTGATTGACTGTGTCGGCGTATCGAAAAACAATGAACTTTGCACAGCACCGTCCCTGCTGGGAATTGATCTGAAAAATGTACCGGCAAACAAGCTGAAAAATATTCAGGGAGATCTGTTTGATTTACCTTTGAAGGTCAAGCAAGCAGTCAATGGACCGGAAAGTTGGATCATGGGGACGGAAATTGTTGACCTGTGGGCAAAAGAACAGAAATATAATCTACACAACATTAACTGGACACAAATGCCGGATGGCGGTTTGATTTTGCCGCTGAGCCGTCATAAAAAGTTCAGTATTCCTGCGCAGGATGCTGTTGGACGCGTTCATTTTCCGGGTGGTCAGGTGGTTTCTATGCAGACAGCATTGGATAGAGCGTTGGTACAACTGCAGCGTGATTATGGAGATAAGAAGATGCTGTGGGATAGAAACAGAGTGAAAAGGTGGGGCAGTCAGCCAATCAGTGAAAAGCAGCAACGTATTATTAAAAAACACTTCCCCGAATTTGATACAGAAACGCTTACTAAACAGCAGGCGGCACAAATCATCAATCATATTTTGTATGATAATTCTCAATAAAAGAAAGGACTTCAAAACATGAAAAAAAGGACACAAAAAAAGAGAATTTCCATAATATGCAGAAAAATTCGTATGGCTCGGCGGCGTGGATGGGTAGGTATCGGGCGTGGTTTGAATATAAGATTTTTCAAACTTCCGGAGGAGGAAGTGCAGTATCGTCAGTATGTTGCTAGGTTTCAGTGCCAGCAGTCAAAAGAGCAGAAACGCTGGATACTGGATGAAGCATACAAGATGTTCACAAAATGAAAATGAAAAAACATTATGATCATCACCCGGCACAGACGGGCATATTACTCAAAAATAATCCGTGGGGGTATCGTGTGAATGTAAATCATCCTCTTGTCCGTCCTTATTATGAACGCTATCAAAGATATTGTCATATGCCGGATTGGTGTCCGATGTCGGATGATGAACGTCGTGAATTTGAAGCATATTTTCTAGGGGAGAAAAAGAAACCAAAGGAGGAATAAAAACCGGAACTGGTTCCGATTAGACCTAAGAGAGGTAATAACACATGAATATCAGGATTATTTTAATCGCTTCTTCTGCCGTGTTGATTCTGGGGCTTATTGGAAAGCATTATGTAGAATATAAATGTCCAGCAGAAGCAGACGAAAAAGGATATAAACAATTTTGTGGATTGCAGGAAGCTTTCGTTGTGATGGCAGCTATAAGTGGTTTAATACTTGGAACTGCCATATTCGGTTGGTTCGCAGTTACGGGTAATGCCCGGAATTACACAAAATCAGTTGTTCAAAAAGTAACGCAGACCAGTAATCTCATGGCATTGAGATCGACATCAGAACAGGAAAGCAGTTTGGATGGCTTTGGCTGGGTTACGCTTGGCAACGGTAACGGATACGTAAACGGCAGCAGCAAAAAAGTATCCTATTACAAATTTTATACAAAAGACAGTAACGATGAGGTCAATCAGGTAAAGGTCAAACCAGATGATGTTATTGTGAAAATTACGACTGCAAAGCCTCATTACGACACCGTGGAAGTAACTACCACAATGATTTTGAAGCAAAAGTATCAAGCGCTTGGAATCCGTTCTGTTCCAGCACCGATGCCTGTCACAGAAGAGAAACATATTTTATATATTCCAAAGAATTCAATCAAACAGGAATATTCACTCAACTGAATCGGAACTAGTTCCGAATCTAAATGTACTAAAAATTTTATTTGTGAGAGATGAGGTTAAAATATGATTTTTCTTATATCCCTTTTTGTGGGATTTATGGTGATATCAATTCCCGAAATCATCGCGACAAGGAAGTTAAATGATAATAAGTATGCACATACCGTTACAACAGTAAGCCAAGAAGACTATGAAATCTATTCACTTAATATATGTGCGAATACTGAAGGAAAGCTACAAGCCTTTTATATCTTTTACCAAAAAACAGAAACCGGGATAACATTGAGAAAGCTCGAAACTGACAGCGTGGTGCTTTGCTGTACGGATAAGCATTCTTTTTATAGAACGGTAACTACGCAAAAAGTAAGACAATTTAATAATGAAAAGATCTTATGGCACAAATTTTGTGACCGCGATGAAGATGAAGAAATTAAAAGATATCTTAATGTTTCGCAGGCAGATATTGATAAATTGAATTTGCGTTAAATCGGAACCAGTTCCGCTTTTTGGAGTGAAAGGAGAACAAAATGGATAAAGAATTGCTAAAACAGAAACTGGTTCCGGTTAATATGCAAACGGAAAGTGAACTCTCAAATTGTATTGAGGAAATAGAAGCCTTATTCGACCATATCTTCTGGATACTGGTGATGGCTTTAGGACTTCAGATGTTTGAAAGCAGCGGCTCTTTTGGAAAGGGTACTATTCAGATTTTCTACATTTTCATGTATTCTATTTCCGCTGTATTGATACTGACTTATTTATTAGCGGCTAAACTCAAGGGAGAAAAGTATGATTTGGGATTACTGGGTATGATGGTGTTCTTCTTAGGACTTCCTAATGCTGTTTTTATATGGCCAATATTTCGACTTGCTTTTATGATTTTTGGCGCTGTATTGATTATTTTTAAAATGGTAAAAGAAAATTCGCATTTGAAACGGATAAAAGACGAGAATAATTCTGATAGAATCAGGAAGTGGGAAAAATGGAATATGCTTTATTTCATAGCCGCATATACGTTTTTGGTAACCTTATTTCTTGATATTAAGTTTAATTACAATCTGCTAACACTGTCTGTCCCGACTCCCAATGCTATTTTGCTTGTATCAGTAGGCTTAGTGGCTATATTAGGCACAATTAAAAAAGAAAAGTGGAAAATCGAATAGAAACTTCTATGGACTTATGCCTTAGTTGATGAGAATACTCGTACGATTGCGTATTACAAAGGGAAACTGGCGGAAATCAAAGAAGTTGAAATTCTTGATACAGTAGAGAGAAGGAGGGAACAGATTATGCAGCTGGGTGTAAAAACAATCGGTAAAGTTGCTACTTGCTTTACCCAAAAGCATCAAGCTCCAGCGGATAAAACCCTATATGACAATGCAGAGGACTACAAGAATACGCAGCAATTTAAAAATATGCAGTGGATTATTACCAATTATCGCAGTTTGATGAAATTGTATGGACGAGAAAAACTTCCGGAAGAACAGTTGGATACCAGAAGTTTTCATAAAATTATAGAAGAACTTATGCTGGATAATGCCAAGCCATGGAAGTTTGATGAATTTGTCAATGAATTGAGATCTGTGGCAGCGACCACAACGGAGATACTTGGTTTTGTCCGGCATAGCTTGAATTGTTACAGATTTTACTGTCAACTTTCCGGAGACGAAAAACTTCATCAGCAGTGCAGGATCCTTTGGAAGTATTACATTGCTCCCAGCAACGAATCACAGAAAAGCCTGCGTAGGCAGATCGTTTACAATGAACGAATTGAGAGAACAAATTTTTATGATATTTTGAACGCAGGAATTGCAAGTGCATCAAAATTTCTGTTGAATTAAAAGTGAAGCTTATAAAATAGGAACCGGTTCCGATTCAACAAGCTAAATCAATTTTGCGGAAAAAATTGTTACCATTTGCGGACTGATACCGTGTTATAATAGTAGAGTTAAAAATTATATCAGCACATAAAAGCAGGCACTTGCATGAAAGATACCCATGCAGGTGCCTGCTTTTATGCAGCAAAAGGAGGTCCTACAAGTGAATTTTCAAGAATGCCAGCTTATGGAACACGAGATTCTGAAAAAAGTAGTAAGCAGTACGGAAGAATGGAAAAAATTCTTATCTTGTGCCGCAAAATTCTATAAATATTCTTTTCAGAATCAACTGCTGATTTATGGGCAAAATCCAGAAGCGGAAGCATGTGCCGACCCAAATGAATGGGGTAGAGTCGCAAGGAGAGTACAAGAGGGCGCAAAGCCAATTACACTGTACAATCATCATACAAAGCACGGCACAGAAGAGGTGTATCGTGTTTATGATGCATCTCAAACGATACCACTCAACGGTCAGGAGGATAAGTTTGAGTTGTGGATGGTTGATCGTTCACAATTAATGCAGGCTGCCAACAAGTTTAAGCAGGAATATCCAGAACGTTTTGCAGGCTATCGAAATGTTTCTTTGGAAGCGACTTTACTGGAAGTTGTACGCGATAGGGTTATTCACGTAAACCAACATCAGTTTACAACTGAAAATCTTTCAATTGCTGTTTATGCGGCACAGTATATGTGCATGAAGCGGCTGGGTGTGGAGCCGGAAACAGTTATGCTGACCCAAAAAGTAATTCCACCGCGGACCAAGCAAATCGTTAAGTTTGGTAACTGTGTTACTGCGGCATCAGCATCCTTTTTACGGGAAACGGAAAAAATGGTAAAAAGTCTTGCCAAACAGCAGACAAAAGAGTATAGTACAGGTAATAAAGTTACCACTTTAAAGCGTGAAAGGAATGAACTATATGAAAACACTCGAACAAAAGCTGTGGGAACGGAATTGGAACGATCAGCAGTTGGAAAACGACCTGCAGAAGCAGTGGCTATATCTCGTGTGCTCCCCGCTGGAGTCGGACGACCATCTGAACGGGGACGGGGAGGACGAAGCGCCGGAAGACCGGTGCAAACGGCTTCAGGAACTGGCGGAAACAGTGAACAAGGAACAGATCGGTATGTACGGAATGGAACGGAAGCGCTATCTAAAGCAATATCAGCCGGAGAAGTATCAGAAAATGAGAAAAGAAATTACACTGCTGCCACACCTGGTGGAAACGAACATCGCGGCTATCAATCGGGAAATGGTTATCGTCCATCAGATGGAAGAAGCGCAGGGCGTGACAGAAGAATTGAAGTCACGAGATCAACTGAAATGGGTCGGTCTGGAGAACAACATCATCCATTCAGCGCGGGAAATCGTGAGAAACGAGCTAATTTACGTGTAAATTCTTTTGAAAGTAAGAGAAGCGGAACTGGTTCCGCTTCTCAGAACATTGTATTTCCCCCGAACACCACGGTTACCATTTATGCTCCCAAACAAGAGAAGACTAGTTTTTCTGTAAATCGCAAAGACTTTATTTCTGTTTACTCAGCTAAAATCAAGAGAGCAATCTCTATTCAAGATGTTCGAATTGTAGCAAGCGATAGCCAAATGCCTCCTGAGGCCGGGAACGTAATTACAGCATTTACAGGAAAAGAAAATGACGGTACAGGAAAAGTAAGAGCTTATCTTGTTGGCAATGATAATCGATATGTGATGCTTCCTGAATTTTTTGCCGCGTTGCCTCACAAACCCTTTGCGGAACAGGTTGATAAAATTCTTGCTGCTAAAGATTTAAAAGGACGTGAAGCGGTTTATGTTTGTGATACTCCACAGATACTTACAAATTTAGGTTTGCAGCAAATGCCTATGCTTATTACACGGACACACATAAACAGTATCGTAAGTACAGATAAGACAAATACTTTTCATCCGCATGGAATACCGGTTGAAATTTTAAAAGGTCTACCATACGACATTGCAAATCCGGCAATGGTTTTGAAATCTATATCAAAAGGACATCAGGATGATCTAATTGTAGTTACTGAACGTGTAAATCAAGAAAATGAGCCCGTTATTGTAACTATAAGACCTGATGGTGTTGGATATTATGAACTTGAGCCAGTAAGCAGCAATTTTATTACGAGTGAGTATGGAAAAGGTAATTTTCTTTCGGCAGACAAAAACGGTAATATTTTATCTCATTGCTATTTAGGCAGGATGATAAGTAAGAATAGTTGTTTATATATAGACAAAAAGAAAGCCCGCCATGCAGGTTGGTCGTGGCTCCAATTGCCTAGAGACTCTGCACGTTCAGACTTTCTTAATAATATTATAACCCAAATTGAGAAAAGTGTCAACGAAAACGCATACAAAAATATTGAAAATCTTACAAATAATGAGCATACAATTTTAGAGCGAAAAGCGGAACCGGTTCCGACCATAGGAAATACAGACCAATTTCATATCGGACAGACACCGGTTCCGAGTGCGGAAAGTCCTTA
>DHDR01000021.1:0-17770 GCA_002399445.1 Ruminococcaceae bacterium UBA4871
ATAACACATTAAAGTTAAACTGCCGTTTGCGGTCGTTGCCCTGTTAATGCAGGAGTACGCATCCAATTGAGATTGCGCTGTTTCAACTGTATCAGACTGTACTAAATCCATTATCGGACGCATTGCGGCGGTTAGTCCAGATACATTAACCGTCTGTGTATAAGGTGCAGTTTCACCAGTCCATCCAGAAGTCGGCACTGCAACATCAAATTGATAACGGTTTGTTTTCCCATTCCATGCCGACCGTTCTGCAGCTGTGATGTGCACGGTCGTATCGGCTACATGATTGCTGAGTTGTATCGCTTGCGCAGACGTCATATACCCATCATGTGTACTGTCAGCTGCCGGAATGCTAATTATATTTCCATCTGCTGAAAGAGCACTGTTATCCCCAAGTTTAACGCTGGTTGCCGCAATTGCTTGAAAATCATTCAATGCTTTCTGTATTTTAGCAACGTCTGCCTTACTTGCGATAACGACAGTCGGGTCAATCACCACGTTAACGCCTCGCGCATCCACCACACTAATATAGATGTACAGGTCCATCTCCATAATGGCGCCGGATGTGACAACTTCTTTCGGAAGCTCCGGCGTATTCCCAATGGCAATTAATCGTCCTGCATCATCCTGCACACCAATTTCCCGCATGATCCAGCCACCGACTGAGGACGGTAAAACCGCATGCAGAATCATGCGATTCGCCTGCTGCGGATCCTGCGTGACCTCTGCAATCGCACCGCTCCACACCTGATGCTTTAACGCTGTCATACCGCTTGTTGGTACATACGGTGTACCGTTCGCGTCCCCGACAACAATCTGTGAAAAATTAACTTTTGTTCCTGTCAACACGCTGTTGGCAATGGCCGCATTTCCAATATCCGTGCACAGCGTTCCAAATAATTGTGTATCCGCCATATTAACTCCTTTCCAATACAGTAACGGTCAAGGCTGATTTCATTCCCACCGCTGTGCTGACTGTGCTTACACTGTCATATTGATGCACCTGCCACGGATAAATTGTCATGATGACACCCAATTTGCTGACAACGAAAATTCCGGATTCAGCACTTGACTGGAACACAATGCGAATAATATTCTGCATGTTTGCCGGCACAACCCGATGGAGTGTATCATATACCGCCCAACGAACGGTATACAATTCCGATGGAATCCGTACGGTTAGTGTATAACCGGAAATTTCTATTGAATATCCGTCATCCCCACAAATGGATGCCAGCATTTGCCGGAGGCGGCGAATGGTAAACGGCAGCATTTCATTCAGCCGAATGATGACTGCCTTGCGGCGGTCGTCCAGTGTACCCGCCGGAGCGATACCAATAATGTTTTCCCAGCGTCTGATCCCATTTGCAGTCATGTAATTGAGAAAATTGTCATTAAGAGCATCGTCCGCACCAGCACACCAACGGTTTAATTCCGCGTCTTCTGTTCCAACAATTTCCTGCAGTTCCCGCACATTTTTAAGAATATCCGGAATGTAAGACTCAAGTTGTACTGCTCTGCTGGCCATTGTTTGTCACCGTCCCTCTCACCGGAATATCTTCATCAGGCACCGGCAGGTTTGCCGCTGTGCCGTTAAGCGTCACCGCTTCCACATCCAGCACGCCGTCCACGTCCAAAATGTGCGCTTCCGTTTGACTGAGACGGACCACAGCATTTCCGTCTGCCCACTTTGCAGACAGTGACGCAAGATAGGTATCCACGGCAGTTTCCACATTGGGAGCAATATCATCCCAGGTATGCCCCTGTACACAGGTAATGTTGGCCGATACATCTACTGTAAACGCTTTGGCCCCTTGCACTGTGACCGTGTGGCCGATAGGCGCAAGCCCAAGACCAATGCCGTGGTTCTGCTCCGGGTCTACCATGGTCTGTACCTCTTGTATCAGATCATCGGTTGGCACCCCGTTTTGAGATGTCGTAAAAATGACTTTGACGGTGCCCGGGCCATTCCATACCGGATATACCCTAACACCGCCAACACCACTGATTGCGCCGACTCTTTGTTTATAATCCGCAATATTTCCGCCAAAAGACTGCGCCTGAATATTATCAAAATATCGCTTTCGAAAGGTTTCCGTGTCCTCTTCATCTTCCCCCGGTACAAGCAGTTCTGTAATTTCAGCCGTTTGAAGGCCAGAAATATAGTCAACCGGAGTGAGCGTGCCAAAGTATCGATTTCCTTCCGTTCCCGGTGTTTCACACTGGATTTTATAATGTGTATCATCAATCTTATCTGTGACTGTATAATGCAGTGCTTCAATCGAAAATCGGGTACCATTGGGTACTTCTGCGCCGGTCAATTCTGCTTCCAGCACCGCCATAGTCGCTTTGTATGGTGCTAATCCGCGCTCTGCTGCCCGGCGAATTAAATATTCCCGTGTTTCCGTATCCGCGAAAGATTCATTTAAAATATGATCCAGCTGCAAATATGCCTGTCTCAGTTCAATTGCCGCCGGGGCCAATGCGTCATAAATAATACTGCCCTCCCGCTTGTCAATGGAGTCCGGCACTGCTGCCAGCATCCGCTGCAAAATAGTATCATAGGTCATATCTTCATACACGTCAGACACTCACCTCCTTGTCTGCTTCCAAATCGCCGTAAACCGTATGTACTGTAAACGTAACTGTCAGCTTACTTCCAGCCCGGGAAAACTGAAAACCATCCACACTGTCAATGCGGTCATCTTGTGTTAATGCTTCCGCTATTCGCCGCTTCAATTCGGACTGCACATAATCCATTGGCATTGCGAACAGATCATCCATTTCGATACCATAATTCCAGCTGAACATCGGATACTGGTAACGCTCGATATTCAGCATTAAAAATACAGCCTGCCGAATAGCATCCATACCATCAACATGCCCGGCAATATGCTGCTCATCTAAATACAATTTATAAGTAAGGCTTGGCTGCGGTGCGACAGTATCAATTGAAAAATTTCCTTCATCATAGGGAATCATTTCTATTTCACTCTCCCATAGCTGTAAAAATGCTGCTTCCAGTAAGGCGTTGTGCAGCTTGTGTATTGCACCTGCGTCCCTCCTTCTTCCAGCATGGTGCCATTACCCGCATAGATTCCAACATGCGTGATTGTTTCGCCGCAATTGTAGGTGCCCTTAAAAAAGATGATATCGCCCGCAACGGCTTCTGACGCCGAAATTGCTTTGCAGTAATTATCAAATATGCCCTGCGCTGTGCACCGCGGCATGTTTTTAACACCGGAATGCGTAAAAACGTAACAAACAAAACTGCTGCAGTCCATAGCCTTATGCGGCGTATTGCCGCCCAGCACATACGGTGTGCCCAGAAGGCTGTCCCCAACTGCTTTTAGCTTTGCCCAATTGGCTCCAACAGTCCCGGTATTACTAATCCGATAATACCGGAGCACGTGCGGTACATAGAGTGGGTCGCCTTCTCCGGTTGCATTGTGATATTCAGCCGCAGCGGCTTGACTCCACGTTTTGCAGCCGTTCCACTTTCCATCCGCACGGCCTAAATAGAAGGCAGGGCCATAGTTGTAAATCTGTAATGCCATACTGATTCCCGGCTGGTCGCCGGGGCCCTTACATCCTGCAATCTGTAAAGCTTTATGCAGCTCCTGTATACCACACTGAATACTGTAATTCGGGTCAGTAATACCATTCGGCACTTTCGGATACTTGGTATTGTATTCACCTTCTGCAGACTGCATAGGATCTTTTCCATTGCCCCCGGACTCTTGCATCATCACCGCCAAAATCAGCGGCACATAAGCAGTCATGCCATAATCTGCCGCTACAGATTCTACTGTGGATTTATATGCTAATACTGCAGCGCTGAGATTTATGGCAGAAGCACTGCCGTCTACACCGGTACCGTTGACAGAATAGCCGCCAGTGCGGTCAATAATTAAAAATTGCTGGCCGCCGGGCATCCGTAAAAGAGTAACGCCTTCATCTTTCTTGAGAGAATTGTAAACATTCACAGAGGTTTTAGTACCGTCTGCCGAATCCATCTGAATCTGAAAATCAGTGACATTTCGAGACAGTTGCAGCTGAGACTGTGGAATAAACGTCTTTTGATCTATTTTAATGGACAACGGAGATACTGCATTCACAGTTCCATACAAAATGGTTGCTGGTTTGCCAGCGTTCACAGTGTCCTTCACAATTTGCTTAATGGTTTTCAATAATTCATTCGCTGGCATTGAATACGCCTCCTTCCAGGGATAAATCCATTAAATGTACGTTGTTGCTCCACTTATGGGTAGCCTTGTCCACGATCATCCAACCGTTCTGCATAACTTCCCCCATACTCATTTTTACATATACACTGCTTCCTCCCCGTACACGGTTATCACCTTTTATCCCTTTGATGGTGACATTTCGCCGAACGGCATTGTACAGCTTTAACAAATCGTTTACCTTTGAAACTGCGTTGGACGCGTCATTTGTCGTTGTATCGTAATACTGTAGGACACCCCATTTGTTGATACTATTGCTGTCCTTCGCTATATACACATCTCGGCTGCTTTTGGTGCTGTCCGTATAAACTAATTTGATCTGATTGTATGTTTCCCCGTCAATGCTGCTCTGAATGCTGTAATCCTCTGCAGAACCATCATCCAAAAGAATTGGCACTCGCATGTCATATGCATCTTTAAGCACTAACTTCCCGAAATCGTCATATAGGATGTATAACTCATTTTGTTCGATTAGTACAGCATCCAGTGCGTCTCCAATGATATCAAAATATGTTTTATTGTCGCCGTTATAAGTTTTCATGGTATATCCGGTATCTGGCAAATCTCCGCAAGTGAGGTCCATGCCGTTTGCAATTCTGCGGATTAGCTTGTCTGCTTTCCAGTTTTCATAGATGATTGTATCCTTATTCTTGAGGTACCGGAGCTGGTCATAAGCTGTTACCTTAATTTTACCGTCTTTGCCATGCTGCGTAGTGAATACAAAGCCGCGAAACAACTTCCAACTATCCCAGTCACGCAGCTCCACAATGTCGCCTGGATCAATCACATGGTTTGTATACATCTCCCATGTTAATGTACCGGGTGACCCGCTGCGACAGGTTTCCAAAGTCATTCCTTCACAGACGGCCGGTTCATACCATGCTCCACGGTTAAGGTAACGCAATTTTAGCATGATTGCCTGACTCATGGAATGGTCAGCACCTCTCCCGGGTAAATCCACCAGCCGTTTGAGCTGCTGGCACGACCGTGTTTTTTGGCCGTGGTTTCAATCGTTGCTTGATTGGCAGCATATATTTTAGCCCATTTTGCACCATCTCCATATTGTTTTCTGGCAATCAGCCAAATCGTGTCTCCAGAATGCACGGTATAAATTTTTTTAGCTGGGGACTTACTAACTGTACGCGCTGTTTTTACGACTGCTTTGACGGTCCCATTTGTGGTTTGTGTGATTTGATAAACCTTCGAATTGTAATCTTCGTAGGTCTTTAAATTAAAATTAATTGTCAGGTCACTGCCCTCTTCCGCATCTTCCACCTCTTCATAGTCTTCCATGGATACCCGTAAATTGGTGTCCCATAAAGCAATTCCACTGGGTGACGTCCGAGTCACAATAAACCGAAAGGGTTGTTTCGACGTTTTCAGTTTTTCGAAAAAGTTCAACCATTCGCCCGGTGTTTTACTCGCGGCCGCTTCATTCATGAACGGATACGCCGTGAGAATTGGGAAAAATGTTGAAAAGGAAATATCGGTCAGCCCCGGTGCTTTTAACCGGTTTATAGTAACATCGTTAATCAGACTGGCTGTTTCATTTTGGTTGTTAATTTTTATGGTCAGCTTTGATGGCGCAATCGGTAACAATGCCCCGGCCATGTAGAACTTATACATCAGGAATTATGCACCCCCTCGGCGCTAGACATAGCTGCCTCGAACAGTGTTTTGTTCATTTTGTCGAGTACACCATCCACATCGATGTCGGATGCCATGTTCTGCGTCACACCGCCAAGATTCACTGCAATCTGTGCTGTAGTTAAACGGTTGATAGTATCCCGCTTGGCGATATCGCGTAAGTATTTCAAGTCCTCTTTTGTTTTTGCGGTCGCATTTGCGACTTTACTCGTATTGCCTTTGATGTCAGATAATGCAGGCCCAGATTTTCCACACATTTCGTTTTTAATATCGTCAATCTGGTTTTTCATGCCAAATAGGCCAGACACTTTAGTGTCAACGCTTTGACCTGCCTTGTAACCGGACGCTGCAGCACTGGAGTAGGACATATAGTCCCAATTTTTAGCGTATTCTTTCCAACCAGCTGCACTCTTTGTCTTGTCTTGATAGCCTTTTACAAAGTTATAGACGCCATTTAGTCCACTGGTCAGGTTAACTTTCATACCTGGTATTTTATTAATAAGCGTTTCAATTCCAGAAGCCAAGTTCTTAATGTATCCCAAAACGCCGAGGACCATATCAAGAAACAGTACTTTGATAGCCGCAACCGGATTCTTAAACACATTTCCAACAAAGTTTGCTAGTGAGACAAAGCCATTATGGATTGGCACAACAAAAGTATTGTAGATATGTGCCCCTAAAACAGCAAAAACTCCAAAAATAATTCCAGTTGCCGAAATGCTGGTGCCTTTCAGCTTGTTGATGGCAGCGACAGCAATATAGATTGCAGCAACGACAGCAATAATGCCAAATACAACCCACGTTGCAGGGCAGGCAAGCAAAGCTGCATTCATGCCAACCTGAGCACCGGTTGCGGTTGTAGTTGCCGCTGCCTCTGTCAATGTCGCACCGGCCTTAATAGCAGCACGTGCGGCAGAAATAGCGGCCAATCCGTTGTGGATTGCTTCGGCAGCATTGTGCAGCAGTGTGACCGTTTTTAGAATTGTCATGGCACTGGCAACGCCCAATATAATAGGTGCCAGTATCTTCCAGTTTCGTGCTGCAAAATTTCCAACCTGCGCAATCATTTGAAACACTTGTAATATCGCATTCGCAATCTTCGGTAATGCTTGTGCAACATGAGCCGTAAATTCCGCAAACTGCGGGCTATTGGCAAGCTGATTCATCTTTTGTAAAACAGGCTGCATTGCACCCAACGCATAGTTTTTGAACGATGTCCAAATTTGCCCAAACGTTTTGGGCATGGAATTGAATTTAGCGTTTGTTTCATTTGCAGAGGAAAGCAGGGCGTTTTTGACAACTTCGGCAGTAATCTTGCCCTGCTCTGCATACTGCTTGATGCTGCCCTGAGGAATTTTCATATATTTCTCAATCGCACGTGCAATTTCAGGTGCTTCCTCCAATATGCTGTGCAAATCCTGTCCGCGCAGTGTACCGGATGCCATAGCTTGTGTTAGCTGAATGATAGCATATTGCGACTCTTGAGCCGACGCACCTCCTATAACAAGTTGTTTATTAAATTGCTCCATAAAGGCTATGATTTCATCATTGTTATTAAACGCATTTCCGGCATTTAATGCCATTTTGGTAATCGCTTGTGCAGTGTCAAAATACGATGCACGAGCACGATTTGCAGATGACATGATTTTTTCTTCAGTAGCCTTTGCACTGCCGCCGTCCGTAACCATCAGATTTATACGGCCCTGTGTCTGCGCTAATTTATCTGAAACACCGATTGCATTTTTTATTCCCTGCATACTCAGGTAAGTTGCTGCAAGACCTTTTATCTTTGACCACAGCATACCCGTAGAATCTGTAGTGCGTTTTACACTTGAAGTATATTGATTTTGCTGCTCTGTACAGTTTTTAATGCCTTGACCGATTTTTTCATATTCTCTGGACGCATTATTCAGCTGCTCTTTTGCAGCATTCAGTGCTTTTGCTTCCACCATGTTTCCGGATGCCGCCTGTACGTGCTGCATACTGCCTATCATGGTGTTCATAGCGCCGGTAATATTGCGAAGTACAGGGCTCATTCCGTCGTAAAGTCGAATTGATTGTGATATGGTCGACATGCTTTCATCCTCCTGCCTGCGCTCCTCTGGCTGCCTTTGCTTCATCTCTCACTTTGATGTCTATACATTCTTGTATAAACGCTTTTTCTCTGTCTGGCAACGCCATATATGTACTCGGCAACATGTGAATTTTCACAAAACAATAAAAGGCGTAATTTGCGTCAGCATCTGCAAACTCGCCCTCTATTAGTTTTTTGCGTTGTCTTTCAGTTCATCCATGTCCGGCTCATATCCGTTGACTTCGGCCACTTTTGCCGCATAGTCATCGTATTCACCACCCACACACAGCAGTGCATGTAAAAGCGCTTCTGCGCCTATAACACCGTAACTGTCCTGCAGTGTTGCATCGTTGAGATCTGGAAAAACGGTAGACGTTACAGCCAAAGCTTCCATATATTTTTCTTGATCTGTCATCTGTGTATAATAAGTCTTTTTTGTTGGCAGCTTTACCATACGAGAACACTTTTCCCGCAGTTTTGCGATAGTGCCAGACGGCAGCGCCTTGATTTCCCATTCCACCGGCTTGCCCGTGCTGGGGTCCGTGATACGGTCAGTAGCTGCATACTTAACATTTTCCGGTAACTTTACATTACCCTTCATAAATGCAGCCATGCTGGCCACCTGCGCTGGCTTCGTAATTGTTTCGTTGGCAGAAACTGTAGTGTCAATATTTGCATCCATATTAAGTACCTCCCGTTAAGCAATTCCCATTGGTGTTTTGAATGTTTCCGGCATCTGTACGCCTTCAAAAGTGAACGGTACCCCTTCATCCAGAAAGTTTTCTGAACTTGCATCAAACTGAGCAAAGACGATTTTATCCAAATTACATCCCTTTAGCACAACTGTTTGCCTGCCGACACTGGATGTCGGGTCCTCATTCGTAGTCTGAATATCAAAATAGAAGTCTTTGCCTGTATTGATGTACTCCAACATCAACGTGCGGAAAATAGATTCCACTGTATGAAGTGTCATGGTGCCGGTCCCTTTGCCGCCCACAGCTTTATTCCCCCGCGTAGTACGTCCCAGTATTGGGACGGCTTTTTTTGTTTTTTCATAAGTAGCAGACAACTTAGTAGCATGAATAAAGTTGTATCGTTTTCCATTAATAGTTACATAGCACTCTGCCAGTGAAGACGAAATAGCATCACTAGACTGGAAAAACGTAGAATTTGGCATATTTTATCCCTCCCTTAATTTACAATTACAGTCATATACATCTGTTCCATTGCTGCTACAGGTGTAATGGTTTCAGACAGAACAACGCTCTTTTTGGTATCACCTTGTGTGACGGATATATTTGTAGGCTGAAAATCAGTAATCGCCCCCATTGATACCAGCTGATTATTGTAGGTGATGACATCGCTGGAAAAGCTGGAACGGCCGGATGCATCGTTTGGAATTTTGTCCAGATACTTGTCACGGAAAAGTGACCCCATATCATTTGCAATTTGATCCAGCACACGGACAACCTGATTATTTTGAAAAGATGTACCCTTATCAGGCGTCAAGGTAATAAGGGTATTAATATCTGTCAAAATATACAAATTGCCATTTATACGATGCAGCATCAGTTTTCCGGCCCAAATCCCACTTTCAAGATCCTGCTGGGTATAATCGGCACTGACGGTATATTCCCCGTTATATTCTTTGTTTCCGCAGGTGCTGCTGATAGAGCACGCCGCTTCAAGTCCAGAAAGCCAATATACAAGGCCATAATCTGGCTCACCATCTCCAATGCAGGCATTTTCCACACTGATAACGCCTTCATAATCTGCGGAACTGACACGATATCCCACCATCTGAAACTTTACGCCGACGGTATCCCGCATGCGCTGTACAAAAGATTCAAATAGTTTTTCTGTATCCGAATCATCAGTTGGGCATCCAAGAATATGAAAATTATAGGACTCAATTTTGTTGAGAAAATTCTGATAATCATTACCGGTAATGGTACCATTAGTACCACCTGAAAGGGGAGTACCGGCCGTTGCTGCAAGGGTGGCATCATCTTTCCATATCACAAAATCGTTGTCCTGCAGGGCAGCCGCATTCGCTACTGCTGTCTGCTTTTCAACCGCCACACCTGCTAAAATCGTGCTGACATCAAACTTTGTTGTATCGTCCACATTCACCTGAATCATAATTTGAATATCATTCCCACGGGTACCGCCGTATTTAGCGGTTGCAAATGTGTTCTGCGCTTTTGCAGCTACCCCCAGTTTAAAAGCAAGCAGTTTCGTCGCGTGGTGAAAAATCTCCCGAATAGGAAGGAGCTCCACAGCATTGTAATCATATCCAAAGATAGACTTTGCATGCCGGGAAAAGTCATCCGCTGTTACTGAAAAGACTTCTCCGTCTGGTCCCCAATCAAGCTGCAGCGGCATCGCCACAATCCCGCGGTCGGACAGCATGGTCGATGCCTGTGCCGCAGATACAAAATTGATATAGGCTCCGGGAAGCACTTTATCCTGTGCTGTAAATGTACCGCCTCCAAGTGCCATTATTGAATCACTCCTTTCAGGTATTTGTCTAAGGCCGCCTGCACTTGTTCGTGCGTATAGGTTTGACCATCTTGCAACAATGCAGCCAGCAAATCGTGTCGGCTGGCATACCGCTTTGCAGACAGCAATTGCTTTTTGGTGTAGGCTGCTGCAGACTGGACCGTTGTATTAGTTGTATCGGCCATAAAAATCACTCCTTTACTTCCTGATCTTGCGTAAGATTTTCCATCATTTGAGGCGTTTCCTCAGATGGGCGCAAAATCACATTGTAATTTACAAACAAGTGCAAATTTCCGTTCTGCACCGCATACTTGATATTTGAGCCGCGGATTTTCTGGCCCGATTGCAGTGTCAGCACCCGTAGAATGGGGACGAGCTGCTCTGCCAAATCATACAGGCTGTTCCTTCCCTCATCATTAGCGGGAAAATACTGCAAATCAAATGGCTGCATACGCATCTCCTGCCCCATAATTTGAGGAACAGTATCCAGTTCTAAAGGCTGTACAAAAAAGCAGGGCGGGTTAAATTCCTGCTCTGCTTCGCTGTCGTAAAATGCTACATTTTTGACCGTCGCCGCTGCGGCGGAAATACCCTGTATAATATCATTTACCATCTAGCATCTGCTCCATATATTTCGCCAGTGCGTGTTCAATCTTCGCTTCCATGCCGTTTTGCACCTCGTTTGCGGAAATGGTCATCATAAATTTGCCGGGCACCCACGATTTTTTCAGCCGTTTTCCAATGGCAGGCACAAATCGTCCTGGCTCTTGCCGATGTCCGTATTCCACATATGCCGCATACAGTACGCTGTTTGATACCTCAACTACATAAGTATCTCCCTCTTTGCGTACAGCGGATGCGGCCCATCCTCGTCTTAACGTACCACCATGATGTAAGGTAAAAGTGTATTTTTTTCCCTTAACCGTATGAAATTTTTTCTTTCCGTCTTTCGTACGGTATTGTACAGTACGCGCTTTTCCCCGCTCTGTTTGTGTGACGGACTGGCCAACCGGCGTCCGTTTGATGCACTTACGCAGCAGTTCTGCCGCTAACTGCTGTGATATATCCCGACAAAATTCATCCAAGTCGGAAGCCATCTTTTGAAACCGTTGCGCAAATTCCTCAAACTCGTGGAAATCGAATTCAACGTCGCTCATTATGCCCACCTACGAAACAATTTCAGCGTAATTTCCGTGTGACTCTCATATACGGCAGGCTGCCCGCTTTGACTGTAGGCTGTAGTCTGGCCGTTCTGTGTCACAACCAATTTACTGCCCGGTTTAATTTCAACGTCCGGCGGAAGAAACAGTTTCGTAACCTGTGTCAGGGCCGCCCCGCCGCCGTCCGCACTGTCTGCAGCGGGAATTGACCCATAGGACAGGCGGCACGGCTGGTCGGTTAGCACTGTTACCTCTTTGTAGCGTGTGATTGCACCATCAAGGTATTTTTGATACTCTACTACATCGCACCTTCCGGTATACAGCGTCCCCAACGCTGCCCGGACCGTATCCATCATGCTCATATTTACCACACCAGCTTTCTGTATTTTGCAAATTCGCTTTCTCCGGCATTTTGCAGGGTTGCAATGGCTGCTGCCATACGCTGCGTAAGACTGCTTCCAATGGAAAGCTGTACAGTGGTGTCGCCCTCTTTGATAGACTGCACCGCCGCCTGCGTGGTTTCATCGCTCAGCTTTCCTGTACTGTACTTCGCCTGCAAAAATTCCCCGCAGGCACGGTCCACTTGTGCATAATGCAGACCGTCTGGCACCGTGTCCAGATTGCAGGCATTGCAAATATCCTGCGCCGCCCGGTCAATGCAGTAGGACAGTGCCCATCCATCTTCCGGCTGGACCTCATAACCAAATATCGCAAGGCGGGACTTTACATCATCCAGCACGGCGGTCATTTTGCTGCCGCCTTTTTGCCGGTATCAGTAGGTTCGGCAGGCTGCCTCGGTTCTACCGGGGGTACCGGTTCTGGTGTTTCTGCCAGCGGAGTAGTTTCCTCTACCGTATAACCATGCTCACGAAACCACGCCAAGCGCGTTGGGTTATCACTTTCCCCCACGCCTGCAGCAAACGGCACACCAGCTGAAACACCTGTATACTGCTTATTTGGTGCATAAATCTTTGCCATTGTCAACCACTCCTTACTGTACTTTAATGTTGCGCATAACGGCAGCCGCCTTGGTTGCTTTTAAGACAACAGCCGCCACCAGTTCGACTTCACCGGTCTTTACCGCACCACTGGTTTTGTAGTCCGGCAGCCACTGCTTAACTGGCAGTGCACCCGCTGGAGAAACTGCATGGAAACCGTCAAGGCCAAAGCGTGCAGCATATAGAGATGTGCAGCCCTGGTCTGTACCATCCGCTGTCTTTACTGGTACCACATCAATGTTGCTTCCGGGCTTTGCACCAAAGTTTACCAGCGGAATCCCGGCATAGCTTTCAATCTGCTGGCCGAGGTCATTCTTGGTGGTCTGGTACATAGCTGCACGGCGGGCGCAAGCGCGGATTTTTGCAATTAGTTTGAGATTGCCACCGATGAAAGACGGCGTACCGTCAAGGCCCATCAGGAATTCATCCAGTGCATCCAGAAAGTATTTATAATTCTTATCAATCATATCCGAAGTGGACAGGTCGATAATTGTACTGGGCGTGTATTCCGTACTGGACCCTGCAACCGCTTTTTCCAAGCCATCAAAGGTATTTGCATTGGTTGCAGAATCACCGTTGATGACAGTATCATTGAATAGTGCACTTGCCGCCTTGATTTTCTGCTGCATCTGGAGCGTGACCTCATTTGTGATACCACCCATATCCGCAATGACGCGGTCAATCTGGAAGCTGCCGCCGAAAATCTTGAGGTCAACGGATTGCCGGTCTTTGGTAACTTCCTGCGGTGCGTATTCATGGTTGACTTCACGGAATTCAGCAGTCGGCTGAGTCGTCAAGCGGGTATAACTGTAGGTCATGGTCGCGCCGCCGCCCTGCGGGGAAACGCAGTCATCAAAGGTCAGGTTGTTCATAAGGAAATTGCTCTTACGGAATTCGTCAATGACGAATGGCGACAGTTTATCCTGTGTGTTTTTCTTTGCTTCTTCAAGTGTTACGGGCATATTTCATCATCCTTTCAGTTTGTGCCCTCAGCGCTCTGCTGGGCGCTGAGGGACATTTCAATTGCTTCAGCCATTGTTTTCGGCTGTTCGTCACTGTCCTGCGGTAAGCCATCCCTGTTCTCTGCAGGCTTAAAGCCCTTAAAAGTAGGCTTTGCGTCTCCTGCTCTGAACAGCATCTTGCTATCCTCAGCTTTTTGCAGCTTCTGAATTTGGTCGGACAGACCTTTCAGGCTGCCGTCCTCTGCAAATTCTGCCTTCTCCGGGTCAAGCCCATTCTGCTTCAGTAAAAATGACACGGCCGGAACATTAATAGCGCCTGCTTTTGCAAGTGCCAGCTGAACTGCGCTGTCTACTTTCTGCTCTTTAAGCTGCTTTTCATAGTTGGATTTGTTGGTAGCGTTCTGTGTCTGCAGGTCAGTAATGGTCTGCTGCAGCTTCTCCGGATCTGCTTTCTTAAGCTGCTCAATCTGGGTATCACGGGTAGCAACGTCCTTTTCCAACTGCTTTTTGGTGGCATCCAGTGTGTCATAATCGGACTTTTTGACATACTCTTTCAGCTCTTTAGCGGACTCGGCAGCAACTTTATCGGCTGCCGCATCATCAAGGCCAAGTGTTTTTAACTGTTCTTTTGTCATTGGTTACCTCCTGATTTTAAGTATGAAAAAAGGCAGCCATATGGCTGCCTGCTTCTGATTTATGAGAAATTAAAGCCTATGCATGCTGTTTTGCCCATTCGTTATAGGTCATATCTTCCGGCACATAGTAGGTCTTGCCATCCTCCCCGCGTGCAGCACGCTGTCCTGATGTCTCAAAATCAACAACCGGCGCTTTACAGCAGCGGCAGTTTGCATGAAACAGCGGTGCATTAACACCTGGTTCTTCTTCTGAAAGTGGGAACTGCTGACCGTCCATATCACCACAGATAGGACAAGTATGGCTGTCCAGTGCAGCGACAACCTCATACTTCTTGACGCCCAACGCTTTGAAATTATCGGACTGCGCTTGATTGGCAAAATGCGCAGATTCAGTTTGTACCAGCGTCTGCGCCCGGTGCTCAGACACACCAAAGCGGTCGGACAGGTGCTTTGTCAACTTGTCTGGTGGATCGCCGCGGATGATGCTCTGCGTCAGCCCTGCATCCAGTTCCTGCACCAGCTGTGCACAGTTCTTCCAGATGCGTTCGCTGAAATCAGAACCATCTGCCGCCCAAGGCTTTGACAGTACTTTGTTAACCTGTACCGTGTCAATTTTTGCAAACGGTGCACCATGGCCAACACCCTTTTGTACTTCATAGGCTGTATGAAAGTAGGTGTCCATGTAAATTCTTTGAAGCAAGGTATGCATTCCATCTTCAAGACTTCCCGAAGCTTCATACGCATGTTGAAAGCACTGCAGCTTCAATGCTTCATAGTGGCTAATATGGACCCGGGAAGAAGCGTTAATAAGCTGCTTTTTCCAGTCGGCATCAATACCGTTTTTCTGCCCGTGCTTGATATACTCCTCAACGGTCCAGTGGAATTCCTCCAGTTCGTCTTTTTGCAGCATCCGGCGTGCCTGAAACATGGAAATGCCATTGTTATCAGCAAATTTAGCATACCAGCGTTCAATGTCCGCCTGCATGGAGCGCGCTGCTTTTTTATATGCTGCGGCAACGTCTACGCCATAGATATCCGCCTTGTGCATTTCTGCATCCATAAGAGCCGCCATGCGCTTGGCCCAATATTCAGCGTTTCGCATTAGCATCCACCGCCCAGGCTTTCAAATTCTTCTGAAAGCTGTCAGCAACGGTGTCTACGAAACTATTAAACTCTATATTGTTCACCGGTATGTAGGCTTTCACAAAATTATCAGGTTTACATATATGCATTTCGCCGTTTGCATCATGGATAACGTAATCTCCGATAGATACACGAGGGTAGCCTTCTGACGTCTTGACAAAAAGTTCGCCATCTGCATTAAGCAACATGTCAGACTTTTCCAAAGCCTTTAACGCCCACGGCGGAACACCAAGCCAATTATCGGTTTTTGCGATTGTTTCTGTGTATTGAAATGCCTCAACCACAATGGGCCTTCTCCTGTATCTTAACGTGTGTTCTCCAAATGTCATTTTTGCATTTCCTCCTGTCCATTGTTGTCATGCTGTGGGAACGTCCCGCCGTCGTACATCTGCATATCTTCCTGCTTCTGCTGTTTGAGTTCGGCCAGTTCCTGGTCCACATCATCCACAAACGGATGGTGCGCCAAAATCGTGCGGTCACTGACAAGGCCAACGCTGTCCTTACATTGCTGGATAATGTCGGATTGGTTAATCAGTATGTTGCGGTTGAACGTGATTTTTACCGGAGTGCCGTCAAAATTACCCACCCTGCTGTTTGCAAGATGGGCATTCACAAACCATAAAAGCTGCTCAAAACTGGCCTGAAATTCGGTTTCTGTGGCATTGGCGTCCAAATCAATATCTGAGTACATACTCTGGATATTCATCTGGTTCGGATTGCCGGAAAGCCGGTCGTCCTTGGCATCATAGCCGCGGGCGTTTTCAATCAGTGCTTGTTTAAACAGTGACAGGATTGTTTTGTAATTCTCAGCGTTTAGCTCAACATTGAGTGTTTTTACATCGCCGCCGGGTCCGCTGCTGTCACTGCGCACCTTGACTGCGCCGTAGGTTGCAAGGTTGCGCCGCAACTCTCCGAGGTCTGTGCCGTCATAGTTTGTAACAACCAGAATCGTATTGCGCGGGTCTTCCAGCATCCCATTTTCAAATGCAGATTCCATAAGATTGATAGCATCCTGCAATGGCTTCACGCGCCGAATCAGCGGAATTTCCGCAGCATTTGCTTTCCATGCTACAAGTGGAATTTGCGACCAGTTCAGCGTCTGCCCATCAACCGTCACATATGGTGTATGCCACGGCGCTTCCGGCGTTAAAGCGCCACCGTCATAGATATAATAATCAATGCCGTCCGGCGTGAACGCTTCCACGTGTTCAACTATCTTCTCTGTTTCACCCTCATAGGTTTCAACCTCATAAAGATAAATTGCCGCATCCAGTACGGTGTGCTCCGCGTCCGCCCAAAACGGCAGAATCTGATATGGCTCAAACCGGCGAAACGCAAAGCTGCCTTGTTCGTCATAGTACGGCATCAGCCAGCCAATGCCGCCGTTTAACGCATCTTCCCCCAGCAGTCGCAGCTGCCGCAGGAACGCCGCTCCGAATACCGTTTGCAATTGGGCGGTGTACTGCTTGTCCTCGCTGTCAAAGGTCGGTGGCTTACCCAGCAGGTAGTCCGTTTTCTGTGCAACCATACGAGCATACTGGTTATCCACAATCCGCGCATTCGGCAGGTTATATACAGTCGTTAACTTGCCGTCTTTGCCAATGGCCATACGCTGGTGGTGCAGGATGTCGTGCTCCCCATGCTCATACTTGACACCGGTAATCTGCATTTGGCGTGACGGTGACTGCTTCCATTGCTGTATCTGGCGGGCAAGAAACTGCCGGTCACTCATACGAGTGGCTGCTCCGGCCTGTACAATATTGTTAATGTGTGTTGTCTCGGTCTCACCTTGAAAAGAATAAGGCGTACTGTATCACCTCTTTTACTCAAAACTGAAAGTCGGACCTTGCAGGATGGTGTTCACAAAGTAGCGGATGTCATCCATTGCATGGTCGTTTTCCTTAATAGGCTTGTCCTCCGCTTTTTTATCGTCCCAGCGGTAGGACTTGAATTCTGTAATCGCACCGGAGCAGTTTTCACAAACTGCAATCTTGCCGTCATGAAACGCTGCGGCGGTGCGGCGAATGCCATTTAACACGTCATTGTTCGCTGGTCGGACATAAAACCGGTTGTGTCTGCGGATACAGGTAATAAAAGAAGCCGCAGACGGGTCAACCACGACTGCCTGAATTTTTCGGTCGCCCGCAAGATGTTCCAACGCCGTATAATATTCCTCGTCTGTGCGCTGTTGCTGCGTGTCACGGCCACTGTAATAATATTCGTCACAGCGGTACCACATGCCCTGATACAGCCCCCACAGCCCCATGCTGCAAGGATTCAGCGTACCATAATCGCAGGATATGTAATACTGCACATAGTCCCGCGGCTTGCTCGGCACAACGCCCTTCCCATTTGCCTGCTCCGGGTAAATCAGGCCTTCGGCCATCACCCACTCACCCTTTATG
>DHDR01000021.1:17799-20524 GCA_002399445.1 Ruminococcaceae bacterium UBA4871
GCGTCAAGTTGTCGTCCATCGTGAAATGCAGATGCAGGGCATTCTTTTTCTGCGCCTGCTGCACCCATTCCAGATAGAACCAATGCGCTGGGGATTCCGGGTTACAGTTAAACCAAAAGCGGCTGCCCGGAACGCTGCATCGTGGCAAGAGCCTGTTCCACGAAGCTGCGCGGCATCAGCGCCACTTCATCAAAGAGTACGCCAGCAAGCGTCATGCCCTGGATCAGCATATAAGAACTTTCATCCCGCCCGCCAAACATGAAATAACTATTCGTGTGTCCACCGGCCGAAATAATCAGTTTGTTTTCACTGCGCCGTTCCTCAACCTTGAACAAGCCTTCCAGCCAGTGCGACATTTGCAGGATAACGTTGCGCCGCAGGGACTCAATCGTTTTGCCGCAGATGGCAAAATTTTGACCGCTGAACTGTGTCATGCTCCACATCACAAATCCAGCGGTCATGGATAAAGTTTTCCCTGAACGGATGGAACCGTCACAAATCAGCGCATCATATCCGGCGTACTGCGGCAGCTGCCACCATTCTAATGTAATCAGCTGCTTTTGTCCGAATCGTCCGTACTGCATTTTGCATCCACTTCCTTTGCACTTTTCCTAATCTGTTCAAGAAGATTGTTCTCTGCCTTGTCGGTCTGTGTATCTGCTGGATGGTCGCGCCACTTATCCGGCCGGCGGTTTTTTAGCCAGAACACACACGCACCAACGTCACCGGATTTTGCCTTTTCACATAGGGCGCTTTCCACTTCATAATCAACAACTTCTTTGCCCTTTTTTAGGGCCTCACAAATCTTACCATACTTGTTTTTCCACTCATACAGCGTCTTTGCAGAAATTCCCAGGTTATGCGCAATCTGTTCATCCGTCAGGCCGTCTCTTGCCCAGCCTTGCAGCAGTGTCAGGCCTTCCGGTGTCAGCCACTTTTGATATTTTCCTTTTGCCACTACGGACCACCGCCCGGCGGCCAGACCTGTACCATGGTATCAACTCCCTCAGAGTATAAAAATAGCAGTCCGGTTAAAGACTGCTGGATAATCAATGACAGGGCTTATGATTTCTCCGCCTGCCCGGATAGATATCACCTGCCGACACGGACTGACATTACAGTCTGTCAGTACAGGATAATGCAGCCTCCGGCTCGGATGCCTAAGTCGTCACTGTGTGTCTGCTTTTTACCGCCCATAGCAGAAATTTGGGCGTCAATAGGGTGTGTCTTGTGCATCCGTGCTGTGTTCTCGTACGCAGCAAAACTACTTCAAGTTTATGTTTTTGAGGAGAAAAATTAAAGTACCGGCTCAGCCTCACGCGGCCTTACCGACATAGGTGCCGCGCTGTCTCCCGACGGCGCGGCGGAGTGTAAAAGTATCGATTGGAGGAAAATGCATGAACATGGAAGCACCTTTTACAAAGCTCCCTTGCTTCCGTTTTCTGCAATTATATATTACCACACATGGAACCGGCTTGTCCCGGCATTAAGCGGCAAAAACCGGCAGTAAATTTTTAAAAAGCTTCCCAGTTGAACACTTCCTGCGGAGAAAGTTCTGAAAGTTCTTTGAGAAGTGCAGATGCTTTTTTTCGCGCCCATCCGCCATCACACTCCGCGTCAGAGAATCCGACTTCTGCGCAAATTTCTTTCCATGTTGGGCGACGACCGCTCCACTTTTCACGTTGTCTTCGGTCTTTCGGCCCCATATAGGCAAGTTCCAAAATGCGCCGCTCTGCCCGCCCCAGCGTTTCCAACGCCACCCGGCACCAGTCCCGCTGCTCCTGCAAACGGACAATGCGCTTCTGGCACGATATAATCTGCCGGTCAAAGTAGGTACAGTTGTCCCGCATGGCAGTGTTGGCTGTCTGGTCGCTGGTGCTGCCCTTGCCGGTCGGCATTCCGGACAGGTTGGGCGACTGCAAGGAAAACTTGCCGCGTTCCTCCTGACAATGCCGAATGGTCGCCCATTCTTCATCTATCATTTGAGGGATGTCATAATATCTCTGCAGCAGCCTTTTAATTTGTTCCGGCGTCATTGGTTCCATGTATGTATCCCTCCTGTAAAATCTTGATTTTTGGCTATACTAACACCTGCAGGAGGTGATAGCATCATGAAAAAAGGAAATAAGCCTGTTGTCCCGAAAAGCAATGCGGAAAGTACGGACAATCCGAACCAGTCCACGCATGTGCGAAACCAAAATGAGAATCACAATACCAAGAAAGTGGCTCTTGGGCCGAATACAAAACGCTGAAATGAGAGGCGGAGCCAACTACTCTGCCTCTCATCTTTTCATAAATTTGAAATCCAAACTTCAACTTGTCCCGGCCCGTCTATGTACCGCTTACGCATCTGTGACTCTGTGACTTGTTTATCGTCTTCATAGGCCACACCGTTAAGCGCATCACAGATAATTTTCCCGATGTTGTCCCAGTCTGGCTTCTTTGTCGGAAGCTCCGTTCCGGCCAACATAGCCGCTCGGTGTTTCTTGCTGGTGCTTTTCGGTATCGGATACCCGGCAAAAATTTTAATACGCAGCGCGCCTTGCAGGGGAATGAATGGCCGAACTTCCAATGACTCCTGAAAGCGAAGCCGCACCAGTTCTTCATAAGCAACCGTTTTGTCCGGTGTATAGGTCATGCTTATACCGTTTTTGGCACGGACAACCTTTGGACGGGCTTTGCCAACCGGCGGACCGGGAATTGTGAAATAGATAGTCACTGGCTT
>DHDR01000016.1:0-4630 GCA_002399445.1 Ruminococcaceae bacterium UBA4871
CAAAAATGCTTGACCATTACAGCATTAGCTAATTGAATCATATTCTTTGCTGTTCTCTTTAGTAATTGACTTATATGGGACATAAATATAATGGCCACGCTGCAACTGAAAACCAGAAGGAACTTTCTCCGAATTCAAAGAAAGAGCAAGCACTGCTTCCGCTTGCTTTTGTGCATTATTGTAAACGGAGCCAAGCATGGTTCCGCTGCGAATTGCGTCTAAACCGGAAGGTGTACCATCCACTCCCACAACAGCCGGCCAATTTTTTTTTGCAACTTTACTGTCATACAGTGCATCAATTGCCCCCAGTGCCATATCATCATTATTGCAGAAAACAGTCTCAATGCGTGATCCGAATTGTTGAATCCATTGCTTCATCTTAACAGATGCCTGCGCCCGCTGCCAATTTGCACTGCTGCTTGCAAGTTTATCTGTACGAATTCCGGCTTCCTCGACCGCTTTAATGGAATATTCGGTACGAAGCAGAGAATCCTGATGGCCCTGCTCCCCTTCCAGAACAACATATTGTATCTTTCCATCTCCGTTTCTATCAATCGACCGAGGGGATTTTCGGTATGCATTTACAATAAGCTGGCCCTGCAAAGTGCCGGACTGCGCAGCATCTGCTCCTACATAGAAGGCCTTCACCCAGCTTTGCAGATCCTGCTCCACAGGTTCTCGGTTGAAAAAGATAAGCGGGACATTTGCTTTTCTGGCTTTGTCCGCAATAGTTCCAGCTGAAGTTCTGTCAACCATGTTTACACAAATTGCATCATAGTTTTGGGAAAGGAAGGTATCCACCTGATCGTCCTGCTGGGATTGATTAGACTGACTGTCCAAAATATTCAGTACAATTTTTCTGCCAGTTTTTTGCTCCGCTTTTTTCGCCGCTGCTTCTAAGTACTCACACATAGAAGTAATAAAAGTGTCATCTCTGCGGTAAAGTGACACACCAATATGGATGGTTTTTACCTGCTGCTGATTCCCTGCCGGCGTACATGCGCAGCAGACACTTCCAATTAAGACGGTACCTGCCAAAAGGGCCGCAGTGAAGCGAAACTTAAACTTCATAATATCACTCCTTCCGAATTTGTCAGACAAAAGGAAACAAAAGCCGCTCATTCTGCGGTTGGTACATATCACTGCTGTTCACAATGCGGCTGTTAATTTTTATGCTGCTGTGCTTTTTATGATCCATCTGATCCACAGCGGCTTTCAGGCCTAAATAACCCATATGATAATCATTTTCCACCGCGATGGCACCAATCACTTTCTGTTCCAGCATGGAAACAATTTGGTTGGTCCGTCCTGCACCATAAAGATGAATTTTGAAATTTCCAGTCTCTTTTACCTGTGCTGCCAGCCCTAAAGTTTCGGCATTCAATGCCACAAAAAATGCGTCCGCATGTCCAAGGAAGCAATTACGCACCGCCGCCGCAGCTTCTGCATGATTACTCGGAATATCACAGTAAAAAAGATTCCTTCCCCTCAGCCCTTTCTGCAGTCCTTTCTGAAAATCTGTTTCATTGCTGCTATTTACACTGCTGCGCAGAATAACCGCTGGTACCGCAGGATGCCGCTCTTCGCGGACGATTTCCTGTGCCAGAGAAATTCCCATACCCACATTGTCACAAGCAACTATCTGCATATCTTTAATACCGGAAACTTTTGACTGCATAGCCACAATCGGAATGTTTTTCAATGCATTATGGACTGGCTCTGTAAGTTCTGGGGAACTCACCGGCATCATCACAACCGCACTTGCACCTCCCTTAGCTTCCCGATTCAAGAGAAAGATTTGCTCATTCGTATTATTCCGCCCAGTCAGTGTAATAAAATTTGCATCCACACCCAGATCTTTTGCCGCTTGGTCAATTCCCAACTTGATTGTGCTCCATTCTTCTGTATCCGCACTGCGGCAGATTACAGAAACTTCACGGACTGGCTTAGTGTCCTGCGCCGCGTTGATACTGTGGGTCAGCATCAACGAACAGATACAAAAAATCACCAGCACGGCTGTAAACAGGATTCCTCTTTTTTTGCTCACTGCTAAACTCCCTCCGTTTTTTGAAACCCTGACTCATATGGCTTTGCCGGCAAATGAATTCGTACTGTGGTTCCTTCGTCTGGTTCACTCAAAATTGTAAGACCGTATTTCTTACCAAAATAAAGCTGAATACGCTCCTGCACATTTTTAAGTCCAATGCCAGACCCCTTCCCGTGTACGGTTATGGTATCTTCTTTCAGCAGAGAATCCACTTCTTCCGGCGGTATGCCAATCCCATTATCCATCACATCTATATACAGCTCTCCACTGTGAAGATAAGAATGGATAAGAATTTTACCGTCATCATCTGCGCACTCCAACCCATGCTGAATGGAATTTTCCACCAAAGGCTGAATAATTAACTTAATGGTCGAGCAGGACAGAGTTTCCGGTTCCGCTTTTATCTGAAATTCAAATTTACTTTTAAAACGCATTTTTTCAATAGTCAAATAATTCTGCACATGTTTAAGTTCATCAGATACCGGTATAATGGTTTTCCCTTTACTCAGGCTAATCCGGAAAAGTCTTGCCAAAGACGTCACCATTTTCACAGCATCTTTGCAATTTTCATTTTCAATCATCCAGACAATTGCATCTAGCGTATTGTACAGAAAATGCGGATTTATCTGAGACTGCAAAGCATCCAGTTCACTTTTTCGCTTGGATTCCTGTTCATACAAAATATCCCGCATTAACTTTTTCATTTCCTGCACCATGGAGCGGATTGTTTTCCCCAGATGCTGCACCTCATAGGAACCACTCACGGAAATCTTGCTTTCGTCAAGATTTCCGTTTTCGATATTTTTTACAGAATTTTCTAAGTCTTTAATTGGAGTTGCCATTTTGGAGGATATGAATAGATTCACAAAAATCAACAGGATCATAACAAGCGCCGCACACAGCACCGCAAACACACGGTACTGGCTGGAATTTCTTGTAACGTCTTTCAGCGGCGTTACCGCAATAATCTTCCAGCCGGTATATCCAACTGTTTTCACGGTGATCAGGCGCTTTTTATTCTGAAAATTTTCCATATGAGCGCCGTCCTGATACGATGCTGCCTTCAGGTTGTTTTCCTGTATTAAATTTGAGTACAGAAGTTCCTGCCGCGGATGATAAATAATTTCTCCGTTGCTGTCAATGATGTAAAGATAGCTGGATTTACCAATGCCAATTTTGCTGCAGATCTGCTCAATACCATTAAAATTCATATCCACCAGCAAAACGCCATGCACCATCGTACCCGCAGAAGTAAGTTCCACATCCCGGCTTAGGGAAACAACCCAGTTGTATTGATAATCCGGATCCCGAAAAAGGTTTTCAACATGTGGTGTGGAAAAGTGCAGGTTTTCAATGCGGTTCTCTGCACTTTGAAACCATTCCTGATGAGTAACATCCGCTGTACTTTTCAATTCATTGAGTGGCTCAGCATCAATTACATGCCCTGTTTCTGAAAAGACACCGATGCTGACAATCTGATCTCGGTTTGTCTCATACAGCAAACTCATCTGACTGTTGAAATGGTCTTTTTGAATATCCACATTTTTCAGCACACTGTAATAGATGCTGTCTGACACATGCATCATATTCCGCAGATAAGAATTCAGATTAATCTCAACCTGACCAACAATCTGCTGGTTGTTCTGGGCAATCTGTTTTTCTGAACCGGAAAGATACTGCATAGAAAGGAACAGGCCAATCGCCGCCATCCCCAAAATTGCGGCAGCTGTAAAAGACAGAGAAAGTGTAAACTGAAAGCTCCGGCGGCGAAAACTGTGTTGTAACCGATCTTTGATTTTGCGAATTTCATCCTTTATCATTTTTGATTCCTATACTTGGAAGGGGAAATCCCAAATTTCTTTTTAAAAACATAGCTGAAATAATTAGGCTCCGTATACCCGACCTTTTGCGCAATCAAATAAGTTTTATCATTCGTCACATTTAAAAGCTCCTCTGCCTTCTGCATGCGCACATCCGTCAGGTAAGAGACAAAACTGCGGCCGGACTCCCGCTTGAATACAGTGGAAAAATAGGCCGGACTTACATGCAAATGGTCACAAAGTTCTTCAACAGAAAGATTCGGATTCGTATAATGTTCATGAATATACTGTTCGGCATTCTGTGCAAGAATTCTTGTGGAATTCACACGCTCCCGCTCAATGTTAGAACTGATTTTCATACAGATTTCTGTACACCAGTGCTGCATATCCTGCGGGCTATGTAACTGAGAAACGGCTTGGATTACGCTGAAATTCTTTCCAAAAATTTCTGTTTCGTCAATCTTATAGGCATGCAGCACTTTCAGCAGGGCGGTCATCATTTCCAATAAAAAAATCTGATACTGCTCAAGCGGCAGCACAACAGAATGGAAACGGTCAAAAACAGCATTGAGTTTATCAGAAATCTCCTGCCGATTTGCCAGCTTAACCGCATTAATAATCTCGTTCGTGTCCTGCTCATCAAATTCGACACGAATAGAAGTATCCGGCTCAACATCTGCAATGCAAATTGCCTGATCGCCGCCCATCACAGCACTGTATTCCAAAGCACTGCGGGCCTCCTGATACTGCTGCTGCAACTGGC
>DHDR01000016.1:4854-10020 GCA_002399445.1 Ruminococcaceae bacterium UBA4871
AAATGCTACACAGTTTTCAATAATGAAATCCATAAACGAAAAATAGGGTTTTAATTCTTCTTCCGCCGTACATCTCAGCAGAATGGGAACCAGCTTTGCCTGTCCCTCCAAAACCCGAGCGGTCTTTTCCTTTCGTTCAACACGCAGAAGGACGACCGCCCAGCTCTCTGCCTGCAAATTGATATGAAACTGGGGTGCATTACCTTCCAGTTCATCTTCGGTTACCCGCCCGGTGATCAGCCTAATCAGAAACTGTTCCCGCATTGCCGGCAGGCTTTCCTCATAGTGCCTTTTCAGCACTTCCACATTGCGTCTTTCCGCGACTTCATAGTCTATCTGCATTTTGATTTTTTTAAGCGTTTCTGTCAGTTCATCTGCATCAACCGGCTTTAAAATATACTCTGCCGCATTTATTTTGATGGCCTGCTGTGCATATTCAAATTCATCAAAGCCTGAAAAGATAATCAGTTTAACGGCGGGCATAGTTTCGTGCAGTTTTTCCCCAAGCTGCAATCCGTCCATAAACGGCATCTTAATATCCGTCATCACCACATCCGGATGAAGGCGCTCTGCTCTTTCCAAAGCATCAAGCCCGTTTTCCGCAGAACCAACGATGGAAAAGCCGATTGTTTTCCAGTCGATTTTTCTGATAATCGCTTCACGGGCCTGTTCCTCATCATCCGCAATCAGAATCCGGTACATTTTACAGCTCCTCTCAAAATATTAATTAAATTATATCAAATTAAAAAAATAAATCCAGATAATTATCGTGTATATTGTCCAAAAAATTGTCCGGTTCATGACATCTGACCGTCACGGACCGGACTGATTAAGGGGGAAAAACTTTATGGAATAGAAGTAAATGTCACGATCAGTGCCACAGGACTTTCTTGTATTTAGAGAGGTCAATGGCAACAGCAACCGCAATGATAATGCCTTTGATAACCTGCTGCCACATTGGGCTGACATTGATAAATTCCAAGCCATACTGGATAACCGTGAAAATCAGAACGCCGACTACAATTCCACCGACTTTTCCGATACCACCTGCCAAGGAAACACCGCCCACACAGCACGCTGCAATTGCATCCAATTCGTAGCCGTTGCCATATTGGTTGGTGGCGCCGGCCGTACGAGCTGCTTCCAAAACACCGCCAAAGCCATACAAAACACCAGCCAAAATGAAAATTCCCATCAGTGTTCTGAAAACGTTGACGCCGGATACTCTGGCTGCCTCCATATTACCGCCGATTGCATAAATATTTTTGCCAAATACAGTCTTATTCAAAACAAACCACATGATAATGGTTATTGCAATCGCAATGGGAATCAAAATGGAAACTTTGTTGAAAATCTTTGTTTGTGCCAGTGCTGTGAAATCATCACGTACACCGCCGATCGGCTGCGATTTGTTCGGAGGTGTGTCAAAGTACAGGGAACATACACCGAAAATGATAACCTGTGTCGCCAGCGTTGCAATAAACGGATGCATGTTCCACTTTGCAACAAGGACACCATTCAAGGCACCAAACAGTCCGCAAATCGCAATGGCAATCAGGATTGGAATGATAATCGGGAGCTGCGGAAGATTGGGAAAGAAACGGTTGGCATAAGTTGGAGTCTGCAGCATAGAGGTGCAGATTACCGCCGCCAAACCAACCATGCGGCCGGCTGAAAGATCCGTTCCTGCAATCAGCAGCGTCATACAAATGCCAAGAGCAATGATCAGCTTGATTGAGGACTGGGCCAGAATGTCAAACACGACATCCCACTGCATAAAGTTCGGCTGAATACTAATAATGATAATTACCAAAATGAACAGTGAAAAAATCAATGCATATTTCAAGAAAAAGCTTTTTGCTTTTGAACCGGTAAACTGTACTTCTCCGCCAAGGTGCTTGCGGTCCATGTACTGAGATATGCCGTAAAAAATGATGACACCACCTAGAATGACAAGGAACCAGGGAAGGTCATACATCTGCTTTTTAACGTAAAAGGCATATCGCATGAAGATGCCCAAAATGGTAAGGACTGCACCGCCGATCATAAAAATAATGCCAAATCTCTGCCGTGAAATTGATTTTTCCTTGCTCACTATATTCATCTCACTTTCCACTTGCTTTTTCATCTATATGTTGGGTCGCCAAACGCATGATAGATACCTGATCGGCCTCACTGCTGTTCAAAATTCCTGTCAGCCGACCTTCACACATCACCAAAATGCGGTCCGCCATGCCAAGAAGTTCGGGCATCTCCGAAGAAATCATAATAATAGATTTTCCTCTGTGAATCAGTTTCAGCATAATGGTATAAATTTCATACTTTGCGCCCACATCAATTCCGCGGGTCGGTTCATCCAGAATCAGGATATCCGGCTGCGTCAGCAGCCAACGTGCAATCAGTACTTTCTGCTGGTTGCCGCCGGAAAGATTCTCCATCTCTGTACTCAGCGACGGTGTCTTCACCTTCAGTTCCCTGCTCATGTGCTCCGCAGCTTTTACCCGCTCAGTCTCGTTCAGGACCCCATGATTCGCAAAATGCTTCTGGCTTGCAATGACTGTATTCTCTAAGACAGAAAGGTGGCCAAATACTCCAGAAGCACGCCGCTCCTCTGTAAGCAAAGCCAAGCCATTTCGTTTGGCATCATCTGTGCAGTGGATATCAATTGCTTTCCCATCCTTAATAATAGTTCCGGATGCAATCTCCCGCAGGCCAAAAATCGACTCGACCAGTTCTGTTCTTTGGGCACCAACCAGCCCACCAATGCCAAGGATCTCTCCTTTATGTAAATCAAATGAAATATGCTGAAAAGAACGCGGCGATGCCGAACAGAAATCCTTGATTTCCAATACCGTTTGTGTACCGGGGCTATAATCTTTGTGCGGAAACCGGTCTGTCAGTTCACGCCCCACCATTTTATTAATGATTTCATCCGTTGTCAGTTCCGCAGCAGGCCATGAACCGACGTATTCACCATCACGCATAATGGTAACCTGGTCACATATCTGCAGGATTTCCTCCATTTTGTGAGAGATGTAGATGACTGAACAGCCCTGCCGCTGAAGCTTTTTGATGATTTTAAATAGATGTTCTGTTTCATTATTGGTCAGTGATGAGGTCGGTTCATCCATAATAATAATTTTTGCATGGTAACTGATTGCTTTCGCAATTTCGACCAATTGCAAATTAGACGGTGACAAGTCTCCGGAAAGTGTCTCCGGATTGACGTCCAAGTCAATTTCCTGAAAAATCTCACGCGTTTTTCGAATCATCGTTTTTTTGTCAACGATAGCACCGTGCTTCAGAAACCTGCCAAGCCAAAATGATTCCCAAACTGGCCGGAAACGGATTGGATGGAGTTCCTGATGGATCATGGATACGCCGAGATCCAATGCCTGTTTTGTCGAAGTTATATCTATGTTTTCTCCGTCCAGAATGATTTCGCCGGAATCCTTATGATAAATTCCAAAAAGGCATTTCATTAAGGTAGACTTTCCTGCACCGTTTTCTCCGACAAGTGCATGCACACTGCCGCGCTTCACTTTCAGGCTCACATCATCCAACGCTTTTACACCGGGAAACGATTTGTTGATATGGTTCATTTCCAGCACATATTCTCCCATGTCATCACTCCTCCTTGCATTTCCGAATACAGACAGGGAGAAATTCGTTTCCATCTGCTTTTCTCTCTGTTCATGGGAAAATTTTTGCGGCCTTTTAAATTTTATTTCATGAATTTTTGATAATTATCCTGCGTAACTTTGACATAATCAATCCAGACGTATTTTCCATTGGTAATGGGGTAGCCGATTGTATCTTTATTGATTGGTTTTCCCTGTGCTGCCGCGGCAGCAATGTTAACAGCCGCTTTGCCTTGGTTGGCTGCATCATTCAGGACAGTTCCAAACATAGAGCCTTCCTTCATGGCCTGCATACCTGCCGCGGTTGCATCAACGCCAACAACCGGAATGTACTTGGATTTATTCCCCTTGTTGTATCCATGTGCTTTTAAAGCTTCAATCGCACCCAACGCCATGTCATCATTATTTGCCAAAACTGCTTCAATTTTATCAATGCCCTTGGAAGTAATAAAATTATTCATCAGATCGGTTGCTTTTGCCTTATCCCAATAGGCCGTATCTGCCCCCAGTTTATCAACTTTCAGGCCCGCCTTCTGAATTGCTTCAATGGAGTATTTAGTACGCAGAGTTGCATCCTGATGGCCTGGCTCACCCTGCAGCATGACATACTGTATTTTCCCATCACCGTTTTTATCTGCAGCTTTGTTTTTCTTAAAGTAGTCGGCAATTTCTTCTCCCTGCAAAGTACCGGACTGTTCTGCCTTGGCACCCACATACCAGGTCTTATCATATTTCTGCATTACATTTGCTTCCGGTTCACGGTTCAGGAAAACAATCGGCAGATTTTTTTCTTTTGCTTTTTTCAAAATGGATTCTGCTGCAGTGCGGTCCACCGGATTGACAGCAAGCGCATTCACGCCCTTTGTGATAAAAGTGTCCACCTGTTCATTCTGTGTCGGCTGTTTATTTTGTGAATCCACAATATCCAGCGTAATGTTTTTGGCCTTTGCCTGCGCAGTCATGTTGTTGCGCACACCTGTCATAAAGGTATCGTCAAATTTGTAGACACAAACACCAACTGCCACATCTGCCGCATTTGTCCCGCCGGAGCCGCCTGAACCAGCTGAGGAAGTGCTGCCACAACCTGTTGCTGTAATGCCAACCATAATTGCTGCCGAAATCAAAGCCACTGCTTTTTTCATAAAATTCTTCCCTGCTTTCTGTTTTAAATTTTGAATACTGTAAGCTGTTTGTGTAATTATGATAATTATTGCAATCAGCCTATGCATTTCTTGTATATAATTATATTATAAAGATCCTTGTAAATTAATATAAAAATCTATGCAATTATATGGAATTTCTTCGCTTTTTACATAGATTTCTGAAGCCTTGTCCGGACACTGCATCACCGTTATTAAATTTTATCAAAAAAATGAGCTGTGCACGGTTGCACAGCTCCTAGCGTTTTTATATGAATGAAAGAATCATTTACCATGCTCATTTGATGACTTCACGTTTGGCACCAATTGGACTGCTGTCAGCGTTAGTTTCCATAACATCTTTTGTGTAGTGGTATAGTGAACTT
>DHDR01000009.1 GCA_002399445.1 Ruminococcaceae bacterium UBA4871
AAAGCATAGCAACGGAGGTATTTACGATGGAAAAGAAAGAACAACTGTATGAAGGCAAAGCAAAAAAAGTTTTTGCAACGGATGATCCCAACTTGTGTATTGTTTCCTATAAAGACGATGCGACCGCCTTTAATGGCAAAAAGAAAGGAACAATTGTTGGTAAAGGCGTTGTAAACAACAAAATGAGCAACTTTATGTTTAAGATGCTTGAAAAAGACGGAATTCCAACACATTTTGTAAAAGAACTCAGTGATCGTGATACACTGGTGAAAAAAGTGCAGATCGTTCCTTTGGAAGTGATTGTCCGCAATGTGGCTGCCGGTTCTTTCTCTAAGCGGCTCGGTGTTCAGGAAGGTACTGCACTTCGCTGCCCAGTCTTAGAGTTTTGTTACAAATCCGACCCGCTGGATGACCCAATGGTCAATACTTCCCATGTGCTGGCAATGGGGTGGGCAACAAAAGAAGAAGTCGACACGATTAAGAAAATGACACTTCGGATTAACGAGCTGATGAAGAAATTTTTCCTGTCCGTCAACATTGACCTGATTGATTTCAAATTGGAATTCGGACGCTATCAGGGAAAGATTCTGCTTGCAGATGAAATCAGCCCGGATACCTGCCGCTTTTGGGATGTGAAAACGCATGAAAAACTGGACAAGGACCGTTTCCGCCGCGACCTTGGTGGAGTAGAGGAAGCCTATGCGGAAGTTATGAAGCGTATCGGTCTGTAAAACTGCCCATCTGTTCTCCAGAAAATGAGGAAGGTGAAACTTTTGCTCAGTGAGTTTGCATACGAGAACAAGCCGCATGAGGAATGCGGGGTATTCGGTATCTGCAGTCCAAACGGATCTGTCAATGTCGCCTATGCTTCCTATAACGCTTTGTTAGCACAGCAGCACCGCGGACAGGAAAGCTGCGGGATTGTTGTCAATGACCGTGGAGTTATGGCCTATTGCAAGGAAATGGGCCTTGTGAGTGAAGCATTTAATAAAAAAGTTTTGGACAGCCTGCCGGGCCAGATGGCATGTGCCCACGTGCGTTACTCCACATCAGGAGCAAGCGTACGGGAAAACGCGCAGCCGCTGGTAATGCGCTATGTAAAAGGAACACTGGCTATTGCACATAATGGAAACTTGACCAATGCCTATGAACTGCGCGAAGAGTTAGTCAAGAAAGGCTGCATTTTTCAAACGACAATTGACTCGGAAGTGATTGCTTATCTTATTGCACAGGAGCGGGTCAACGCCCCTTCCATTGAGGAAGCAGTGCGGCGTGCTTTGCCGCGCATTCAGGGTTCCTATTCGCTGGTAGTGATGAGCCCGCAGAAATTAGTCGCAGCGCGCGATCCTAATGGGTTCCGCCCATTGGTGATTGGAAAAATGGACGAAAACACTTATGTATTTGCTTCAGAAACCTGTGCTTTGGATGCATGCGGCGCATCTTTTGTGCGGGATGTGGAGCCTGGTGAGATTGTCATGGCGGATAAAAATGGGCTGCGGGTTGTGCAGGAACCAACCAACCAGCGTAAGTCTCTTTGTGTGTTTGAATATATCTATTTTGCCCGTCCAGATAGTATTATTGATGGAATTAATGTTTATGAAGCGCGTAAACGTGCTGGTAAGCTGCTTTGGGAACAGAAACCTGTAGATGCTGATGTGGTGGTCGGTGTTCCGGAATCCGGAATTGATGCAGCCATTGGCTATGCGGAAGCCAGCGGGATTCCTTATGAAAAAGGAATTGTTAAAAACACGTATATCGGCCGGACATTTATTAAACCAACGCAGGGGGAACGTGAAAAAAGTGTCAGGCTGAAGCTGAATTTGATTCCTGGCGCTTTCCGTGGGAAAAGGGTGGTCCTTTTGGATGACTCGATTGTCCGTGGAACGACTTGTGCGCATATTGTCAGCATGCTGCGGGATGCTGGTGCAAAAGAAGTGCATCTGCGCATCAGTTCTCCGCCGTTTATGTGGCCTTGCTATTACGGTACAGATATTCCGGATAAGGACAGTTTGATTGCCTGCCGCCACAGTGTGGAGGAAATCGGAAAAATGAGCTATGCGGATTCTATTGATTATCTGCATGTGGAGAACCTTGCACCAATGCTGGGAATTCAAAGTGGTTTTTGTGATGCCTGTTTTACTGGACATTATCCGGCACCAATTCCCAAAGTTTCGATGGCTGATAAAAAATGTGATTATTCCATGCCGATTCAGCGTATTTAAAGTATAAATTGTTGTTTAGCCCTGAAATAAACCAGGAGAAAAGCTGTATACTGAACGGAATAGGGAGGTATTTTATTTGAAAGATACTTATGAATCTCCGCTTTCTTCCCGCTATGCGGATAAGGAAATGAAATATCTGTTTTCACCAGATATGAAGTTTCGCACTTGGCGCCGACTGTGGATTGCGCTGGCGGAAGGAGAGAAAGAGCTTGGCTTGCCGATTTCACAAGAGCAGATTGATGAAATGAAAGCCCATCAGGATGACATCAATTATGATGTTGCGGAAGCACGGGAAAAAGAAGTCCGTCATGATGTCATGAGCCATGTCTATGCTTTTGGCGTTCAATGCCCAAAAGCAGAACCGATTATCCATCTTGGTGCGACTTCCTGCTATGTTGGTGATAATACCGATATTATCGTTATGACAGAAGCACTGCATTTAATTGAAAAAAAAATTGTAAGTGTTCTGCGTGTCCTTGCAAAATTTGCACGTGCCCTGAGGAATCAGCCAACACTGGCTTTTACACATTTTCAACCGGCACAGCCGACAACGGTTGGCAAACGCGCAACATTATGGATGCAGGATCTTTTAATGGATTTGGAAGATGTCCGCTATCAGCTGAGCAAAGCAAAACTCCTTGGCAGCAAAGGGACTACCGGTACACAGGCAAGCTTTCTGGAATTATTTGACGGAGACCATCAAAAAGTAAAAGCGCTGGATCGGAAGATTGCAGAAAAAATGGGCTTTTCCGGTGTGTTTCCGGTTTCTGGACAGACTTATTCCCGAAAACTAGACAGTCAGATGCTGAACATCCTTTCTGGAATTGCACAGAGCGCTGCAAAATTCAGCAACGATATTCGTCTGCTTCAGCATTTGAAGGAAGTTGAAGAGCCGTTTGAGAAAAAACAAATTGGTTCTTCTGCGATGGCCTATAAGCGCAATCCAATGCGCAGTGAGCGTATAGCATCTCTTTCCCGCTATGTCATTGCGGATGCACTGAATCCGGCCATGACAGCTTCTACACAGTGGTTTGAACGTACATTGGATGATTCTGCGAATAAGCGGATTTCCATTCCGGAGGCTTTCCTTGCTGTGGATGGAATTCTAAATCTTTATCGGAATGTTGCGGATGGCCTGGTTGTATATCCTAAGGTGATTGCACAGCATCTGAATCGGGAACTGCCATTTATGGCAACGGAAAATATTATGATGGATGCTGTTAAACGTGGTGGAGACCGCCAGCAGCTGCATGAACATATCCGCCAGCATTCTATGGCCGCCAGTAAGGAGGTCAAAGAAGAGGGTAAAGAAAATGACTTGTTGCAGCGAATTGCGGATGATCCGATTTTCGGCATTACGCTGGAAGAGCTAAAAGAAACAGTAAAACCGGAAAAATATGTTGGCCGTGCACCACAGCAGACTCTTGAGTTTTTGGATGAAGTTGTGGCGCCTGTTTTGAAACAGTACAGCGATTTGCCTGATGATGCAGTTGATATCAATGTGTAATTCATTTGTGTCGTTTACTTTCCTGTAGTTTTGTGTTAAAATGCAAAAAGAAGGTTGCCTAAATCCAGCCGCTTGGCAACCATCAGCAGTTTTTTCTGTGGAAAGAACTGCTGCTCCTTTTCATGGAGATTTAGTCCGCAGCGGCGCGGTGTATGGATGGAGTTTTATTATGATTAAAGCAATTGTCGGCGCAAACTGGGGCGATGAAGGCAAGGGTAAAATTACGGATGTTGAAGCGGAAAAAGCTGATTTTGTTGTTCGCTTTCAGGGCGGCTGTAATGCCGGACATACCATTGTCAATAAATACGGAAAATTTGCTCTGCATCAGCTTCCGTCCGGTGTATTTTATGATCATGTTACGAATGTTATTGGAAATGGTGTAGCACTGAGTCCGGAGAAACTGGTCCAGGAAATTCAGGAGATTGTTTCCTGTGGTGTTCCAAAACCGCATGTGGTGGTTTCAGACCGCGCACAGGTTGTAATGCCTTACCATATCCAGCAGGATACATTTGAGGAAGCTCGTCTGGCGGGAAAATCTTTTGGTTCCACCAAAAGCGGGATTGCACCTTTCTATTCAGACAAGTTTGCCAAGATTGGTTTTCAGGTAGCGGAATTATTTGACGATGAAGCGAGTATCCGTGAAAAAATTGACCATGTATTGGCAATTAAAAATGTTCTGTTTCGCTATCTCTATCATCAACCGGAATTAAAGGCGGATGATATTTATGAGAAGTTGATGGAATATAAGAAAATATTAACACCTTATGTGGCAGATACTTTTACTTTGCTGCAAAATGCCGTCAAGGAAGGAAAGACAATTCTGCTGGAAGGACAGCTTGGCTCTTTGAAAGATCCGGACCGTGGAATTTATCCCATGGTCACTTCCAGTTCCACATTGGCCGGTTATGGTGCGGTTGGTGCCGGTGTTCCGCCATATGAAATAAAAGAAATTATTACGGTCGTGAAAGCCTATTCCAGTGCAGTTGGTGCTGGTGAATTTGTGAGCGAGATTTTCGGTGAAGAAGCAGATAAACTTCGCCATAACGGAGGCGATGGCGGAGAATTTGGTGCGACAACCGGCCGTCCACGCCGTATGGGCTGGCTTGATTTGGTTGCGACTCGCTATGGCTGTCAGGCACAGGGCGCAACGCAGGTTGCCTTTACCGTATTGGATGCACTGGGGTATCTGGATGAAATTCCGGTTTGTGTCGCTTATGAACTGAATGGAAAACGAATTGATTACTTCCCACCGACACCGCAGTTAAAGCATTGCAAACCAATTTTCAAGAATTTGCCCGGTTGGAAATGCGATATCCGTGGCATTAAGCATTATGAGGATCTTCCTGAGAATTGCCGTAAATATATTGAGTTTGCTGAAAAAGCAGTCGGTGTACCGTTTAAAATCATTTCAAATGGCCCGCGCCGCAGCGATATTATTTTCCGCTAAAACCGAAGGAACGCCAACACTCATATTTGCGTGCTGGCGCTTCTTTATTTCAACAGGAAAGCAGGTTACATGAATGGTAAAAAATGAAACGATTTTGGTGCTTGACTTTGGTGGTCAGTACTGTCAGCTTATTGCACGGCGCGTGCGAGAGTGTCGCGTGTATTGTGAAATTAAAAGTTATCAAACACCTGTTGCAGAGCTTGTAAACAAGCATTATAAGGGGATTATTTTAACCGGAGGGCCCAATTCCGTATATGACGCGGAGGCTCCACACTGTGAAAAGGCTTTATTTGAAATGGGAGTTCCGGTGCTTGGTATCTGCTATGGTGCTCAGTTGATGGCCTATACTTTGGGAGGCAAAGTCAGCAGCAGTGAGGTACGGGAATATGGCAGAACCCCTTTTCATGTTACGCTTCCGGACAGTCCGCTGTTTACACAGGTACCGGAGACTTCCGTCTGCTGGATGAGTCACACTGATTATATCAGTAAACCACCGGTTGATTTTCAGACTGCTGCTGTTTCAAATGCTTGCCCAGTTGCTGGAATGGAATGTCGGGATAAAAAACTGTATGCGGTACAGTTTCATCCGGAAGTGCAGCATACAGAATATGGTCAGCAGATTCTTAAGAATTTTCTTTTTCATGTATGTGATTGCAAAGGCGATTGGGTGATGTCTTCTTTTATTGATCAAACTATCGCCGAAATTCGGGATAAAGTGGGAAATAAAAAAGTAATCTGCGGTCTTTCCGGCGGCGTAGACAGTTCTGTTGCGGCGGTACTGGTCCATCAAGCAATTGGAAAAAATCTGACTTGCATATTTGTGGATCATGGCATGCTGCGCAAAGATGAGGGCGACCAGGTGGAAACTGTGTTCCGCAAACAGTTTGATATGAACTTAATTCGGGTCAATGTTGGGGAGCAGTTCCTTCAAAAATTAAGAGGAGTTACAGATCCTGAACAGAAACGCAAGATTATCGGAGAAGGGTTTATCCGTACTTTTGAAGCCGAATCCCGCAAAATTGGGAAAACAGAATTTCTCTGCCAGGGTACGATTTATCCAGACGTTGTGGAAAGCGGAACTGGAAACGCAGCTGTTATTAAAAGCCATCATAATGTAGGCGGATTACCAAAAGATATTGGTTTTGAAGGCCTTATTGAACCTCTGCGTAATTTATTCAAAGATGAAGTTCGTGAAGTGGGGACTCAGCTTGGCATTCCTGAAGAATTAGTTTGGCGTCAGCCATTTCCCGGCCCTGGTCTTGGTATTCGAATTTTGGGGGAGGTTACGGCTGAAAAAGTTGCAACTTTGCAGGAAGCGGATGCGATTTTTCGTGAAGAAGTTGCAAAAGCAGGATTACAAAAGAAAATCAGTCAGTATTTCGCTGTGTTGACGAATATGCGCAGTGTTGGTGTTATGGGTGATGGCCGTACTTATGATTATACCGTTGCCTTACGTGGTGTAACGACCAATGACTTTATGACTGCAGAATGGGCACATATTCCATATGATGTGCTTGGAAAAGTATCAGAACGTATTATCAATGAAGTAAATGGTGTTAATCGTGTCGTTTATGATATAACGTCCAAGCCCCCAGCTACCATCGAGTGGGAGTGAATTTTTGTATATTATGTCCAATAAATTTCATAATTAGTGCAATTAATTAGTTTATAACGCACTAATTTCAGGACAAATAGGGTTAGTGGAAATAGGAATAGATGACTATGTTTTACCTGCTTAGGTGACATCATAGCCATCTATTTTTTTATTTTTTAGGAGGTCTTCCCTGTGAAAAACGGTATCAAAGAACCTACAGTAAAACGGCGTAAAAATCTACTAATTAGTAAGGTTTCAGACATTCCTTATCATGATCTATATCTGCTGTACGAAAATGAATGTAAGTTGAAAAACTTATCTGAAACAACCATCCGAGGTTATTTTTTTGCTGATAAGTATTTCATGCAGTTTGCAGGTAGTAATTTGAAATGTAGTGAAGTGTAATGGTCAAGCATTTTT
>DHDR01000025.1 GCA_002399445.1 Ruminococcaceae bacterium UBA4871
CGCACAGTTCTCTAAATAATTTGACGCCATCAGAATATGCCTTGAAAATCTCAGGTGATTACTAACTTTCTAGATGGACGGTTTTGGGGGGCAGGTCAGAAATCAAAAAATTTGCCAGATACTGCACACCGCTCCATGAGGCGGTTCGGTCTTGACTGTTGTTGTAGTACCATCCCAGCACCGGCGTGTAATTCATTACACCGCTTCCCGCAAAGATGCACTGCGAGGCAAAATTCGTACAGTCACCTCCCAGTTTATCAAAGTTTAAGTAATTCGGATTTCTTTTCAAAGCCCACGTTTTGGCATATGCAACCGCGCGGGTGCGGTTATAGGAAACCTCTATCGGCATACAGTTGCTCCTTTCCGGCAATTCTACATAATGTCTGTTGAATAAACCAGTCATTAAAAAGCTTGCACTTGTGCAGATAATAAGGCCATAAATTCTAGAGAATATCTATACAGGAAACAATTCAACGAATTCACTGGTAATATTGTACAATATTCGCATGACAGTGATTTTGCTATTAAAAACAGGAAAAAGAAACTGAAAAAGCATTACAATTCATGCTTTCCCATTAGTATTCAAAATTTTTGATAGCCAGCTGCGCCCACTCTTAATAAACTTTGTTTTCCATTCAGGTTCTTTCTTTAAGGCTTTGTTCTTTAGGGAACGTGTTCTTGGGGTGACAAGCTTGATATGGCCCCCCGTGACAAAATCGGGTGAAATGGGGGAGTAGCCCAGGGTACGGTTTAGCAAAAATGCAAACAGAAACTTTGCAGCGGCAAGCTTTGGCCGACGAGGGAGGGGCAGAACAGTATAAAGATTGGACGTTGTACCATTATCCCCAGTAATGGACTTGCGTGTTTGTGCCTGCACGTCCAGCAATCCCTTGTTGGCCAACTTTTTGATGCAGCGATAAACCGTGACAGTGCTGATTCCGCAGTCAGCAGCAATCTCCTTTTTGGACAGAAAGCAGCTGCATCCTTTTCCTGCGCGCAACGTTATGTAGTTATATACTTTCAGTTCATTTCCGGTAAGCTTGGACAAATCAGCCGACTGCGCCCGATATAGAATATTGTGTTCTATGTGGCCCTTTGAGCGGACTCCCGACTTGCCCTTTAAATTACTCATTTCGATGCAATTTGCTTCTTGTAAGCTGATTTGAGGGCAATCAATGATGGTATAGAGGTTTTCTTTCTGCCGAATACTATTGTCACCGACAAAGAACGCAAATTGGAACTTGCGTTTCAGCAGACCAGCGACACATAGATCGTTGACAGCACGGACAACACTGCGTACACTGATGCCGCATTTGGCAGCAATGGTCTTACGTTTTGGATAGCAGGTGCGGGTTTTATAATCTGCACACTGCTGCAAATAAGACAGAACTTTATAAGCAGTGCTGCTGATGGATACCTGATAGGCGGCTGTGGAAGCAATATAATATTTCTGCATGATAATTCCTCCGTAACAATTTGATTTGAAATGATTGACAAATAGAGAAATCCCGCCTATACTGAATTTGTTTAAGGGTTCAGTATGGCGGGATTTCCGCTTAATGTAGAAGGCATGGGGTTATTCCCATGCTTTCTTTCTTATATTATGTTTGAAGAGATTGCTCTCTGTCTTTCTCTGCACATTAAGAATCTATGATGTGAAATTGATTGTCTGCTGTAAAAAGCACACCATGGTTCATGGAAGCTGATTCCTCATGACCATCAAAATCAACAAAATATAAATCTGGTTTTCCAATCGGCTTTGAAAATAACAGCTGATTGAGTTGTTTCCATGAGTGTTTGGATTGCTCAATATTGCCTACTGCTTTTAAGTCTTTAGTGGTATATCCAAGCCAGTGACCATACACCAAAGCAAAAAGTTGCTCATCACTGTAGTTTTGATTGAAATATTGTTCGATTGTTTTTTCAGGGATGGATATTCTATTCCATATTTGTCCTTTTGAAAATGCAGCTTTATAAGTGTCTGAATAGAATTTACAAATGATATTTGTTTTAGTCTGACATTTACCGAAATGCTGATAAGTGGTGAAAAATGAATCAATGAAATAGTCAAATAAATCACTGCCTATGAAGTAATTCAGCAATCGGGTATAGTTTAGCAACGTAATTACCTCCAATGAAAAGTATAAAATTTGGAAACAACTTAGAGCAGAAGAAGACTAGTTAGCTTCATCCACACCGTAGCTAATAGGTTCAAATGTTAAAACGTTTGTGCTGGTTTCATATTCATTTTGAATTGACTTCAAAAACATTTTTTCAGACACTTCCTCATAATCGTCAATTTCTGTGCAACTTTTTTTCAAATTCTTTTTAAGAATCCGAAATTTCTGAATTTTGCTTTTTATGACAGGTAAATCATTGACTAATATGTCAATGGAATATTTTTTTAGCTCGTTACAATGCAGTTTAACTTTAAAATGATTAAAATCTTTTTCTTCAATAAGGATCGTATTTAGTCTGCCCGCTGCCTGCATAGCTTCTCTATGGTCAGAAGCCAAAATCGTATATCCGGTAAATACATCCATTTCATAATTACCTTCACAGACCGTATAGATTAGTTTATATTTTCTCATCTTAACTCCTTTAAAATTTCTGTGTTCAAACAACATTTTCTCCAATGATTATGGGGATGCCCTTGCCCAATAATGGCTCATATTTTTTACTCCTTTTTTACTACTGGCCGAACCAGCAGTCCTTCGTCAGTCCCTAAAATTTCAACTTTGTTTCCGCTTCCAATTTGAAACTGGTCCCGGTATTCTTTTGGAATCACCAGACGGCCGGCGTTATCCATATGTCGGATAATACCGGCTGCTTGTATCGTAATACATCCTTTAAAATCTGTTTGGCACATTTCTATATCCTTCCTTTCATAAAGACAGCCCGCCGCGCTGCGGATGATGGATCACCGATGCAGAACGTGCGGGTTGCAGCTGCTGTGTAATAGCAGCAAGATCTTTTCGATAGTTTACCAAAACATCATTCCAATCATTTAGGTTTGGCTTGTGAGTGGAGATCCTGTACTTACTTCCGAATTCTCGTCGGATACGGTCAGTTGCAAGCTGCCCGGCTGCAATTGTGTGCCCATTTTGGACCGTGTCGATATTCAGCCCAGTGATAATATTTTGTATTTTCGGATGGTCTTGCACAAATTGTTTAAGCGCATATGATGTACTGACACCGCCAAGGGAAATCATCGGGCAATTTAGCCGAGGGCTATGAAATTCCCTGCACATAGACCAGTAACTCATTGCTTCAATCGGACTTTCAAAAACGCAGACAGTATTGCTGTCTGCGTTTTCATTTATGCAGAAACCATAATCCTTTCTGGAACCAGTAACATCGACCTTGTATTTACCTGTCATGGCACGCATAGAAGCATAGTAAGGCTGCTTTTGCGGTGTATATCCAACCATAATTACATTTTGATAGGCAAGTGTCTGATTGGAACGTACCAGATCATGAATAACATGAGCCGGAATGCAGGGAATGATGTGTGCACCATCCAGATTATGTGTATAGAGAGTCATTTTCTGACGCGGAACATCTTGAAATTTGTCTGTAAATCGGTCTTTTACGGTATACCATGCTTTTCCCTGATTGTCATATCCGGCAATGTCAAAGTGAGCGTATGTTACACCTTGATATAGCTTCTTTTCTTTTTCAAGCTGACTTACCAAGTTGTGGTCAATGCCGCGCTGTCTTACCAAGTAGGCAAACATTCGGCGGTAGTTTGCGGCCTTTTCCGGCAAAATGAAAAGTTTTGGCTTTTGCAGGTCTTTCATGGACTGCTCAATTTCCTGACGTTTTGGCGCAGGAAGTTCCTGCGCACCAGCAAGTTCCAAAATTGCTTCCGTGTAGGAATACCCTTCATACTCCATCAGAAAATCAATTGCATGCCCGCTTTTTCCCTGTGAATTCCAGAACCAGCTGCCATCTGGTTTAAACACCATGCTGTCATGTTCCTTCATCTGATAGGTATTGCCGTGCCGGACCAGATTGTATCCATGAGATAACGCATATTCCAGTGCATTGTTATTTTGCAGTGCTGCTTCTTTTTCTTCGTCTGTATAGTATGGTTTTCCTGTCTTTCGGCTGATTGCCATAGCAGTATCCTCCTTTCCAAATAGGTGCGACAATTTGTCCTACTTAAAGTCCTTACTATTTTTCTATGCATTGTCATCAGGTACTTTCCAGCAGCCTGTCCAAACCATCTTTTTTGTGGTATGCCGCCATAGGATCTCCTGTAATCCACAGCCAAATGCGGCGGTTATCCTGTGTTATTGCTTTTAAAATATAAACCATTTTTCCGCAGAGTTTCCGCATTTCAATTTCAGTATCAACGGCGGCGACGATTGTTCCTTTTTCTTTGTGCTGCAGCTGTAAAAACCGATGCCCTGCCATGTCTGTTCCAGCATTCAGAATATGGTATATCATTATTTCAGTTCCTTTCTATGCAAGTTTTCCTACAACAACTGTCCGCCCGTTTCGCTGTTCATAGGAGCAGGTAACGAGCATCATGATTTTCTCTTTCGCTGTAATGACCATCCCCGTTTTGTAAATAGACCTGCTTTGCAGGGCAGACAAAAACCGGGCATAGTCCGCGTCATCCACGAACTGTGTCCGGTTAAACTGAAAATGATCCGGCGAAACATGCAGCACCGCAAAAATCTCATAACTATGTTTACCGGAAATGTCTTCGTAAAAAAAGCTTCGGTGTGTTTTCCAAAAGCTGAAATAGTTATATTGGGTAAGTTGCGTGAACATAGCGTTGTACAGCATATGATGTCCATAGATTACAGAATTGCGGGAAATTTGCGGCTTACAGTCATATTGCAGATAAAGGCTGCCTGCCTCCCGATAATGCTTTTTGTAATTTCTGTGCAGATAAAAATCCGGATTCATTTTGGTACTCTGCAGCACCGGGTAATCGATATTAGTACCGGGTACGGTCAGCCAGCCTTTGATGTCCTTGTTTACCGCCTGCAGGCGCTGAAACTTTGTGCGGCTGTCCGGTACCGCTTTTGCCGCTGATGCGGAACTTACCTTGCTGATTTGTGGAATTGGTTCGGAAATAATGCGGTTCAGTTCCTGCAGATCGGCTTCACTCTTACGGGGCTGCACGACAAAAATATTGAGCAGATAACCAGCGCACAGAATCATGACGATTCCCAGCAGTAATAAAATAATCATCTGGACACGGTTACATTTGCGTGTGTGGTTCACAAGGTGTTGCGGCCTCCTTTCAGTAGGTAGGACAAATTGTCGCACCTACAAAAAAGTGCCTCCCGTTGGGAAGCACGTTCATCCATTATTTTTGAAAATTCAAATCGAGTTGTAAATGGTCTTGATCATCAAGGGAGAATCCAAACCGTTTATAAAATCGGATAAGTGGTTCGCGGTATTCGGGTGACATCGGGCATAATTTTCCGCGGATTTGTGGGATTTTTAATCGTCTGGCCTCCTTGAGAAAAGCTCTCATTAATGCTGAGCCTTGTCCTTGTCCGGTTATGATTCCCTTAAAATCGTTAATCCACACGTATTTTAGGATACCATAGACCGGTTTCCGTTCTGCCGTGTCATTCCTTTCACCTTTCAGTTCCTTGGTGCTGTCATCGTCATAATGAAAACTCGCATTTAATTCCATCCTGTCTAATAAGGGTTGCTGCTTTAAAAGATCTGTAAAATAATAAGCGACCGACTTTATACGGAATGGATGCCCGCTTTCGTCCAATTCCAACTTTTGAGATACGCAATAAAAATGAAAAGAATCACTTTCTTCACCAACGTGTGAGAATTCTATGATCTTTTCAGAAAGGCCATGAAACTTTTGCAGCCCGGAAAATGCCTTCTCATACTCTCGGCAGCATTTTTGAGCGGATTTTTCCACCGTGTAATGAGCTTCTTCCAAATATTCACATTTGTCTGGTTTACAAAAGTGAAGTTTCATTTCTGCTGTCCTTTCTGAAATGTAGAATTCAGTGATTGTCGATAATCATTCCAGCGCTCGCTCAATTCCTCTTTTTGTGAAGAAGTGGTTAACGAATCGATATCCTCTTTCCAAATATCAAGAACGCTCTGGTATTTTTCCCGGCTATGGTAATAATCTCTGGCAACACGGATCGCGTTAATGTATGCGATGTTACCAATTTCCAACCGGACGGAACGCGCAATCTCGCTCAATTGTATTCGGTTAGATAATAGCATATCCTCAATTAAAAATAAAGTCTTTTGCATCACACGATGCTGTCTGCTGACCTCTTTTCGCAGTTCGTAAACGGAATCTAACAAGTCGCAGTACTCATTCCTCGATAGTATTTTTTCTTTCATTTGAGTTTCCCTCCTATATAAAAACGTGCCTCCCCTTGGGAAGCACGTTTACAATAGCTTTTTCATCAACCGATTAATCAGTTTCCTTCTCCACCGAATGCGAAAAGGTTCTTTTTTGAACACTGCTTTTAGATCAATCATACCGGTCTGCAAAATAAATTCATGCATGGCGGCTTTATAAGAATCAAATAAGGGAGGAGTATCTGAAACTTCGCCGTTTTTATCAATGATATAAATTGCATACCGACTTTTTTCTGCTTCCAAATCATAAAAGGTCGTCAGCTGATTCCCACGGTAAGTTACCATGATATACTCGGCTGAATTATGACCGGCTGTTTCAGAATGCTGATTTGCTTTAACGAATGCGACAATTTTATTTAACTCGCTGGCTTTTTGGGCCTCTTCACCGGCAATCATCTTTACGGTAAAATCTGAAAGAATAAACCCAATTGGAAGCCCATCTTTGAGCACAAGCAGGAAACGCTTGATTTTGCCCTGGTCTTCAACTTCATATCCTAACTTTTCAAGATAAGCAGCAATTTGATCCATTGTTAAACGCCCCTTTCCTGTGTATGTTCCTGCTGTGGCTGTGTGCGGCTGTTGTTGACTTGCTGTGCTTCCCGCTTGGCCGAATGCAGCTGCTGTTCCAGAGTTGGCTGTCCTGCATAATCTCCATGTTCCAGCTTTTTCTGAAATTCCTGTGGAGATATGGTTCCATAATCCTGCATCATTGCTTTCTGGAGACTTAGGGCCTGTGGAGATTCAAATCCCTGCATGGTTTGCAGTAATTGATATGCTTTTTGGAAATTAGCCTGAATAGCTTGTTCCTGACGGTTCAACTGATGTGTTTCCGATATAACTGGCTGAGACTGTTCGGGGAGAGGAACCGCCTTTTCCATTTCTTTGTTCGAAACTTCCGGCTGACTGAGTTTGTCCAACAGGGAGGAATCCATATGGGTGAGTAAGCCGCGGTTCTCATAGAGCAGAGTGGAAAGTGCCTGTACTTCCGCAGCCGTCAGGAAAACTCCGTCCTCCGGTGGCGTTTCTTTTTCAAGACTTTCCTCTTTGTAGTCCTGCTCCTGCTGTTGTTCCTGATGCTTTTCCTCTTCTTCCTTTGCTTGCAGTTTTTCAACAGCATGCTGATCAGCGGCTTCGTGAGTGACTGTTTCTGATTTCACTTGTCTGGATTCTTTTGCTTGTTGTTCCATTCCAGCCTGCAGGTCTTTTCGAATCTCTTCCTGTGCGCTGGAAAGCTGCTCCCGGTCATGGGCAGCGGCTTGTTCTGTAAAATGAATTTCTTGATTATCCGCTATGGATGCAACGTCATGGTGCTGCGTGTCTTGAATATCGACCTGCGTACCGGAGCGGCTAAAAAACATACGAACCGAGTAACCAAGATTTTGCAGCAGCTGCCGCCAGCGTGAAAGCTGCGGCGGCTGTGAAGCAACCGGTTCATTGCTTTGCTGATAAAGATTCGTCAGCCTGCGGCGTTCGTGGAAATCATCCGAGGTAATCACAGCACGATTGTCTGTCCCAATAAAGCCAACGCTTTTCCCATTTTTGTCCATAATTTCATAACGATGTTCTTTTTCCTTTGCTTTCTGAACATGGAACCCATGCGTTTGCAGCTGTCTCAGAAAATTTTGCAGGCGGCTTTCTTTTGCCTGCTGCTGTTCGTTCAGCACTTCACCTTGAATCAGGCCGGAACGCTGCGCATACAGCTCTGCAGCTTTAGCTTGTTCATTTGAAGAAAACAGTAAATCCGGAGATTTGTCATTTATCTGGTACACATTAAAAAGAGGCTTGTGATTTTCTAGATCGTATGTAGTGGTCAAATATACATTTTTATATTGAGATAATTTATATCCATCCTGAAAATGTTCCATGCCCTGATTATCCAGCGAAAATTGAACCATGCTGTCCAATTCCGGCTGCACTTTTTCCTGACCGCTGACCATTCGAAGAGACAGATCCGGCATCAGGATTGCCATAGGATTGCTGTTCCTCATAATGGTGCAGGGGAGAGTATGGTTTCCAATTGTCTCAATTTCATAGTCAGACTTCGTGATGAGGTCAAACAGGCTCATTTTTCTTCTCTCCTTCCTTTGATATTAAGTCCAGTAAGGTATCAATATCCTGTCTGCGAATAGCTTCCATGACTTTATCCATGTCAACACCGTCCTGTACAAGAGAGTTGACCTCACTCACAATTTCAGCGTTTTTCAGTTCTTTCAGACGGGTTTCATCCTTTTTGATTTGTTCCGTCAGGGTATCCCGTTTCTGTTGGTTTCCCTGAATTTTCTTTGTCAACTGTTCAATCTTTTTATTCATAACCGGCTCCTTTCCGCTTAAAAATCAATACGACAATTTGTCGGACTTAACGGCCCTTATTTTTCAGACTGAAACGGCTGCAGGGAGTAGTTGACTTTTGTATCCAGCTCTACAGTTGTCACTATCCAATGGCCAACATTTTTACTGTCCTGCATGGTAAGACTCATCATACGGTTGGATGTATTGGTTGGGATGCTGTCCCCGGCAACAGACAGGGTGTAGTACAGCAGGACATTTGCTTTCCCGGAAGCCAGCTTCTTTGTGTATATGCGTTTTACGGTGGCATAGGAATACATCTTTATAACGGGATGATACTCAGCCATACGCGGCGTTACACAGCCCTTGATGGGACGGTACGTTATGTCAGGTGCAGAACTTGATGGATTTTGAGAACTGGACGCTGCCGGTTTACTGGATGCGGACTTACTGGACGGGGAGGATGCTGGTTTTGAAACAGACGGTACCGATGACGGTTGTGCAGAAGATGTTCTGGAATTTTCAGAGGGAGCAGCGGAAG
>DHDR01000034.1:0-5385 GCA_002399445.1 Ruminococcaceae bacterium UBA4871
TCATGTTTACTTTACAATGCCAAATGATTTTATGATTTTTACTGACAAATTTACTAGAAAGGGCTATTTCCCCTTTTCTGCCTTAAGCTTCTCCAAGCAGGCACCACACAGACCATGAAAAACGACTTGATGACTGACAACACAAACGCCAAGAATGCGGGAAACCTCTTCATCAGATTCCGGATCCACAAATTCATCATTGACATCCAGAACAGCGCCGCAGGTATCACAGATAAAATGCGAATGCGGCGTAACATCGGCGTCATACCGTTCCTGTCCGTCTACAACACCGACACTGATAATCGTGCCGTCTTCTTTAAACCGATTAAGGTTTCTGTAAACAGTGCCTAAACTTAAATCGGGAACAGATGGTTTGAGTTGCTGATAAATCCAGTCGGCTGTCGGATGAGATTTTGTCGAGCGCAATACTTCTAAAATTGCCTCTCTTTTGCGGCTGAAATTTTTCTTTTTTTCCATAATGGTAATGCTCCAAATCAAATCAAGAATGATTATTTTTTTCGCAATTATTGTATCATATACAGAATGTTGTGTAAAGTCGCAGCAATCAAATCAATAATGATAACTATTCTTGTTCCTTACTCATACAATACCACAAAGCTTTAAGTTTGTAAAGAGGTTTTTGAGATTTTTTTATTTTTTATTTCAAAGTCGGACAGATATAATCGATTAAAAAATGCATTTTTTGATAAAACAAAGCAGATGCCGTCAGAATAACAATATCGAATGACATCTGCTTTGTAAGTTAAAGATAAATTTTGCTTTATGAAATGGATGAGCCACGGCTGCTCTCCGTACGATTTAAAATGCATTGTAAACTTTGCAGGCATCCCGAATGCTGCACGGTTCTGTACCATATTTTACTTTGGCACCAACAGTGATAAAGATATACTCTTTCCCCTTCTTTTCTGCCAAACTAGCAAGACACAAGCCGGCTTCATTCGTAAATCCAGTTTTCCCCCCAAGGATTTTTCCGCCTGCAACTGACGGATTTTTCAGTTTTCTAAACAGCGTACTCTGAAAAGTGACACCATCAGGGTGCTGACGGGTTGGCATGGATGTAAATACATGAGTAGTAAAAATTTTTCGGAATGTCCGGTTTTGCAAAGCATAGCATAACAGCTTTGCAAGATCTTGAACCGTCGAATAATGTTCCCGATTCTGCAGCCCTGTTGCATTGGCAAAATGCGTATGCTTCATTCCCAGTTGTCTTGCTTTTTGATTCATCAAAGCCGTGAATTTCTGCTCTGAACCAGCAACTTGATCTGCCAGCCCCACACTGCACTCCGCCCCGCTCGGTAACAATGCTCCATAGAGCAAGTCTTTTACCCGCACAGTTTCTCTGGGGGAAAATCCGGCAAGAGAAGCATCCGCCCGATAAAGCGGTGGAAAAATAGAAGGATTAAGCGTCACTTTTTCATTCAAATCCGGTAAATTTTCAATTGCGACAATTGCTGTCATCATTTTTGTCAAAGATGCCGGATAAATTTTGGCATCACTGTTTTTCTGCAGCAAAATGGTGTGGTTGGCGGGGTCAATTAAAATAGCATGCGGACTGGAAAGTCCGGTTGTGTGGACTTGTCTGCTGACTTTTGCGATTTTAAAAGCAACTGGATGAGTCCGCAGAGAAGCATATGTGCTGGACACTTTTTGCAGAATCCAATGTCTTCCCTGCGGATTACAGCCAAAAATGACAGCTGCAATCAAGAAAACAAGAATCCAGCGTGGGAACTTTTTTGCTTTCTGTTTATACATCGAAACATACACTCCTTGTCCAACAAAAACTCGCTGCTGCCAGTTTATGCTCATTTTTTCACTGCATAAGAAAACACACAACTTGATTTTTACGATACATGTTCTTTTCTGTCTTTTATCAGAAAAACCGCTTGATTGTATATTAGCACATATTCCCATTGAAGGTATGCAAATTTCATAAGAATTTGTTTAGTTTTGATTGGACTTGCAACAGACTTCCTGTTGCCTGCATACAATATTATCATGATGGGAAAAGGGGGAATGTGCTTTGTTGGAATCACTTCTTTCTGGGTTATTTTCCGGTCTGCTGTTTTTCATTCTTCATGTAACAGGCTCCGGCTCCTTTCCACGGGCGCTGACAGCAGCACAGGAACATGATTGCCTGGAACGATTTGCAAAAGGGGACTTAGAAGCGCGTGATACGCTGATTGCACATAATCTGCGTTTAGTTGCGCATATCATTAAAAAATATTGTTCCTGCAACACAAATCAGGAGGATCTGATCTCTATCGGGACAATTGGTCTCATTAAAGCCGTGAATACATTTGACACAAGCAAGGGCATCCGCCTTTCCAGCTATGCGGCCAGATGCATTGAAAATGAAATTTTAATGTATTTCCGCAGCACAAAAAAATCCGCACAGGATATTTCGATGAATCAGCCAATTGACAGCGATAAAGACGGCAGTGCCCTGACGCTGATGGATGTTCTGGCTACTGATGACAATATTTTTGATGATTTGGACCGAAAAATAAAGTGTGAACAACTTTATAAATTTCTAAAAGAACTTTCCCCAAGGGAACAGACAATTCTGAGATTGCGCTATGGACTGGACGGCGATGATCCGCAGACGCAGCGGGAAGTAGCAGAAAAGCTTGGAATTTCCCGCAGCTATGTTTCACGGATTGAAAAAAGGGCACTGGAAACCCTGCATAAAAAATTTGAACAGTAAAAAATAGAATCTAATTACATAAGCGAACGATCCCACCTAGCTTTGGATGGTTATAAAAATGCAAATGGAGGCGAATCTGCCACTTTCTTGCGTCTAAAAAAGGAACAGCGTATACTGGTAGGGTATTCTATTGCACAAATGTGTATAAAAGGAAGGATAAAAATGGAAGCATCCGAACGTCTTTTAAAGTATATCAAAATATTTACCACTTCTGACGAATCATCAGAAACAAGCCCCTCCGCTGCACGGGAACTGGACCTTGCCAGCCTGCTGGTAGAAGAAATGCGTCAAATTGGTATTCAAAATGTCCGCTTAAGCAGCACCGGATATGTTTATGGCGAAATTCCAGCAACAGCAGCCTGTGAAAATGTACCGGCAATTGGATTTATCTCCCACATGGATACCGCACCAGATTTTAATGGCAAAGGCGTGAATCCTCAAATTCATCCGCACTACGACGGAAACGAAATTTCCCTCGGCAGGAGCGGACGTACCCTCTCCCCCCGTGTCTTTCCGGATTTAAAGCAGCTAAAAGGAAAGACCTTGATTACCACCGACGGCACTACCTTATTGGGTGCAGATGACAAAGCCGGTATTGCGGAAATCCTGACAGCCTGTGAAACAGTCCTGCAGAAAAAGATTCCACATGGGAAAATCTGCATTGGATTTACACCTGATGAAGAAATCGGAAGAGGTTCAGAGCATTTTGATGTGAAAGGCTTTGGTGCCGATTTTGCTTATACAGTTGACGGTGGCGAGACAAATGAAATCAGCTACGAAAATTTTAATGCCGCAGGAGCAAAACTGACCATACATGGTTTTAATGTTCACCCAGGCGACGCCAAAAATGCCATGAAAAATGCTTCCCTGATTGCAATGGAAGCAAATGCAATGCTGCCCGCTGCCGAAACACCAGCTCATACAGAAGGCCGAGAAGGATTCTTTCATCTTTGCACAATGGACGGAAACGTTGAAAAGGCACATCTCGAATATATCATCCGTGACCACTCGAAAGAGCACTTTGCCATTCGCAAAACCATGCTCCGCAAAATTGTAAAGTTGTTAAATGAAAAATATGGAAGCGGTACGGCTGAACTGGAAATAACAGATCAGTATGAAAATATGTACGAATATGTAAAGCCTTACCCTCAACTCATTGAAAATGTTCGGGAAGTCATGCATGCACTCGGTATTATCCCAAACGAAATGCCCATTCGTGGCGGCACAGATGGTGCAAAGCTCAGCACATGCGGCCTTCCATGTCCGAATCTCGGTACAGGCGGTCATGCTTTCCACGGCCCATATGAGCACATCGCGGCAGAAGATATGGACACCTGCACGGATATTATTGTGGGAATCATTCGCCGTTTTGCAGAAATTTCAAAAAATTAGGATTCAAAAAACAAAAGCAGGACCGGATATGCGGATTCCGGTCCTGCTTTTGTTGAAAATTCTTTTATGTACTTTATTCTCAGCTTCTGCCTCGGGCATTGACTTCCATTTTATTGACTGCAGTGGCTTTCAGACGCTCCTGCATAACAAGATTGGCATTATTTTCGACAGTATCGTCCAGTTCAGGAAAGTCAAAATCATTTCCATATTTGCGGGTCAGCGCTGTTTTCAGCAGATAATCACAAACCTGCGGGTTTTTAGGAAGCAGCGGGCCATGCAGATACGTGCCAATTGCATTTTTATAGTGGACACCCTCGTGGCCGTCTTTTCCATTGTTGCCATAACCACCGGCAGAAACGACTTTACCAAGCGGTTCACAGTCGCCAAGGTAAGTACGGCCGCCATGGTTCTCATAACCGACAATCGGCATGGAACAAATATCGCTCTGAATCATGACGTTCCCAATTAAGCGGCCCTCTCCCCGTTCAGTTTTTAAATCAATGACGCCGACCCCTTCTACCAGTTCATCGCCCAGCAAATAATTATGCCCCAGCAGCTGATAGCCGCCACAAACTGCCAGCAAAACACCGCCGGCTTCCACATAGTCATGCAGCTGCTGTTTCACAGCCAGCAATTCACCGCACACAATTTTTTGTTCGCGGTCAGTGCCGCCGCCGATAAAAACAATGTCCGTATCTGAAAACTGCACAGAGTTCCCCAAATGGACCTGCTGCACCTGCACATCAATCCCACGCCATTCACAGCGTTTCCGCATACAGATAATATTGCCGCCGTCGCCATATAAATTCAGCAGCTCCGGAAAAAGATGGGAAATTCGAATTTCCATAATCTGATCACTCCTGACTGCTCAGCGCATGCAACTCCCGCTGAGCCGGAGCAAGCGCAGAATAATTTGTCAATACATATAACTTCCGTTCCTGTGGCAGTGCCTGTGTCAGTTTGACGGCTTCAGTAACATTTTTGACCAGTTGTGCGGAAATGCCTGCATACTTCAGTCGTACCTGCAGGTCATTCATCCGATGCCCTCCGGCATAAACGACCAGATCTTTTTCTTGTGCCAGCCATTCAAAATCCACATCCCACAGCCAAGAAATATCATTGCCGTCATTGTCATGGTCATTAATAATAAAATAGACAGTTTTGGGATCTGGGTCCTGCAGCAGCAAACTCATATTCTGGTTAAAACCAGTCGGATTTTTCGCAAGATTCAAGACAACAGACGTACCATGGACTGCAAATTTCTGCAG
>DHDR01000034.1:5562-95896 GCA_002399445.1 Ruminococcaceae bacterium UBA4871
GTTTGGGATGCGGCAAATGCGGCAAGGAGGTTATAAACCATATAGGCACCGCTGTAATGGGAATGAATTAGGTTATCTCCTACCTGAAAGCTGATACCCCCGCTGAGCTTCACCTGCGTTGCCGCAAAAGCAAGCGGTGCACGCTGGAATCCACATTGGGGACAGTGAAAAGCACCAAGCTGCCCATATTGGTGGTAATCATACTCCAGCATTGTACCACATTTCATGCAGAATCTTCCCCCAACGACCCGATTCTGCGGAAGATGGAGGTCTTCTAAAATTCCAAAGGGAATCGTGCGTTTCACATGGGAAGCAATATAAGAACAAAAAGGATCGTCCGCATTATAAATCAAGACAGTTTCCGGTGTCTTTTCCAGTGCGGAAATAATGGCCTGCATCACGGTATCAATTTCTCCGCACCGATCCAGTTGATCCCGAAAAATATTAAGCAAAACCATATAAGACGGCTTCAGCGCTGGGAAAACGAGAGGGGTTGACAGCTCGTCTACTTCCATAACGCCCCAATCCGCTTCTTTGCCAAACAACAGCGCAGTGACAACACCGGACTCCATATTGGCACCGGCACGATTACACAGCACAGAATTTCCGCTGTTTTCAATTGCTTTACAAATCAAATTATTTGTCGTTGTCTTTCCATTCGTTCCACAAACTGCAATGGAGCCTTTCTTTAATTTTCCGGCAAGTGGCCCCAGCACATGGGGATCAATTCTCAAGGCAATTTTCCCAGGCATAGACGTCGCTTTTGCGTGCAAAAAATGCCGTTCTATCCAACTGACACCACGTGCGGCAAAAACCGCAAGTAAACTTCTTAACCGCATTCTTATCCCTCCAGCCGCAAAAACGGTGATTTCTTATAATTTATGCCTATTTTCTGCCGTTCCTCAGCTTTTAACAGCACAGACTCAGCTGCAGGGGAAAGACTTGTCAGTCCAAATTGAAAAGAGTCTTTGAGCCATTCAGCTGCTAAAGGACTGTTCATCACATAAAAGCAGGAGGCCAAAAAGCAGCAGGAGATACTCCTGCGCATCTTCTGCTGCTTACATTCAATTAGGATTATAACAGTTTCTTTCTGGATTGTAAATATGGACAGAGAAAAATCAGTCTAAGCACCAAGACACACCTAATGCCTGTGCACCGATGTGAATGCTGAGAATAGGACCAATTTCACGCCGCTGAACTGTCAGATTTGGGAAACGGCGCTGCAGCATACGGGTAAGGCTGTTTTCAATCGGTTGACGGCCGAATCCCTGCACCATAATATATTGGGCATTTTTAGGCACCAGAGAAGCAAGCATACGGACTCTTTCTCCGCGTCCATGGGCAAGGCCGCGGCAAACAATGGTGCCATCCTTCAGCAAAAACACCGGTCTGCAATTTAAAATGGTATTGACTGATTGGCTGAGCGGGCCAAGTCTGCGGCTGCGGCGGAGCGCACTCATGTCTTCCACTGAAAAAGCAACATTGGAAATTTCCCAGAGTTTATTGCAGTGATCAGCCAACTCACTGAGGGGAAGACCGGAATCAGCCAGTTCACGGGCGCGCCGTACCTGATAATACAAGGCACCGGCTGTTGCATGAGAATCAACAACCGCAATCTTTGCGCTGCCAACTTCACGGGCTGCAGTGACTGCGCTGGTCCATGCGCCGCTCAAGCGCGAGGAAATGACCATGCAAAGCACCTCATAGCCCTGTGCGAGCAATTGCCGAAAAGCCGAAGAAAAAGCTGCCGGAGTACTTTGGCTTGTAACTGCACCGGCTCCCGCAGCAGTAATCCGCTCCGTATAGTGAACATTTAAATCTGCATAATTTTCCAGATAGACCGTTCCATTTGCAAAATAGCTGTGCGGCACCACACATACCCCGAGTTGTTCTGCTTCTTTCTGGGTAAAAGGAGCTGTACTGTCGGTTACAATTGCAATCATTCCCCATACACTCCTATCTTGCGGAAACGCTGGTAGCGGGCTTCACTCAATTCTTGACCCGACATTTTCAGCAGCTCGGTAAACTTTTGGTCCAACTGAATCGGCAGTGTTTGCCAAAGCGCTTCCTGATCGCTTTCCGGCAAAATGCGCTCAATAATTCCCAGCTGAAAGAGGTCTTCCGGACGCATATGCAAACTGTCGCTTGCTTCACGCACTTTACTGGAATCTTTCCAAAGAATACTGGCGCAGCCCTCCGGACTGATAACGGAATAAACGGCATTTTCAAGCATCCAGACTTCATTCGCAACCGCAAGGCCCAGCGCACCGCCGCTGCCGCCCTCTCCGATGAAGACAGAAATGATGGGGACCTGCAAAGTCATCATTTCACACAAATTTTCCGCAATGGCTTCTCCTTGGCCGCGTTCTTCTGCTCCCATACCACAGTAAGCACCGGCTGTATCCACAAAGCACAAGACAGGTCTGCCAAACTTTTCCGCAAGTTTCATCTGCCGGAGCGCTTTCCGGTACCCCTCCGGATTCGCGCTGCCGAAATTCCGGAATCCTCTTTCTTTCATGGTATGGCCCTTTTCCTGTGCAATGACAGTAACCGGACGCCCACACAACCGCCCGATACCGGCTACGATTGCGGGGTCATCTCCAAAACGCCGGTCGCCGTGCATTTCAAAAAAATCAGTGGTAATATGTTGAATAAAATCCAGTCCGGTTGGCCTGCCTGATTTGCGGGCAAGCTGCAATTTTTTGTATGCTTCCATCAGTCAGCCCCCTTTTCATGAAGCTTCAGAAGTTGTGATAAAACTTTACGCATTTCCTGACGAACAACAATCCCATCAAGAAAGCCTTTCTCCAGCAGAAACTCAGCACTTTGGAACCCTTTAGGAAGTTTTTGCCGTATAGTCTGCTCAATAACACGCGGACCTGCAAAACCAATCAAAGCTTTCGGCTCTGCCAAAAGAATATCCCCTTCCATTGCAAAGCTTGCCGTGACACCGCCGGTCGTTGGATTCGTCAGCACCGTTATATAGAGCAGACCTGCATCACTGTGACGTTTGACAGCACCGCTGGTCTTTGCCATCTGCATGAGGGAAACCGTCCCCTCCTGCATTCGCGCTCCGCCAGAAAGCGTAAAGCCGACGACCGGAAGCCGATGTTCTGTTGCATGCTCAAAGACACGAGTGATTTTTTCGCCAACCACACTTCCCATGCTGCCCATCATAAAGCGGCTGTCCATTGCAAACAAAGCACACGGGGAGCCTTCCACCTTTCCATAACCGGAAATAACAGCCTCATTTTCCCGGCTGTTCAGCCGGCTGCTTTTCAGTTTTACCGCATATCCCGGAAATTGAAGAAAATCCCGGCTGATTAAAAAAGGATCCCACTCTGTAAAGGTATTTTCATCACAGACAGAAAGGATGCGCTCCCGAGCCGGCATTTTAAAGTGATACCCACATTCCGGACACACCCGCTCATTCTGTTTGACATCTTTGGTAAAAACCATTTTCCCACAGCCGGGACATTTGACACAAAGGCGGTCCGGAATCTGCGGCTGTTCTGAAATTCCGCTTCCGGCGGTGGCCGACCCAATATTTTCCAGTTTATTCCTGCTGGGCTTGAAGTTTGCCCGTCTCAGCATGAGGCACCCCTCTTTTCCATAAAGTCGGTATGATAGCTTCCATCCAAAAAGGCAGGATCAGACAAAATATCCATTTGCAATTCTGCTGTATGGCTGACTCCCTCAATCACCAGCTCAGCCAGTGCTGCCTGCATTTTTCGGATCGCCTCTTCCCGAGTTGGCGCATGAACAATCAATTTGCCAAGCAGAGAATCATAAAAAGGCGGAACAGAATAATCTTGATACAAGGCCGTATCAAAACGCACCCATGGTCCGCCGGGAATGTGAAGAAGATTGATTTTTCCACAGCTCGGTGTGAAATTGTTGTCTGGATCTTCCGCATTGATTCGGCATTCGATTGCATGCCCAAGAAGATGGATATTATCCTGCGCAAATGGAAGCTCTGTTCCAGCGGCGACACGTATCTGCCATTTCACAAGATCCATTCCAGTCACCATTTCTGTCACCGGATGTTCGACCTGTAATCGGGTATTCATTTCCATAAAATAAAAATTACCGCTGTTGTCCACCAGATACTCAATGGTCCCTAAACTCCGGTAATGTACTGCCTTTGCTGCTTTTTGGGACGCTTCCATCATTTTCTCACGCAATTGCGGAGTAACACATGTTGCAGGACTTTCCTCCAAAAGTTTCTGATGCTTTCGCTGCACAGAACAATCCCGTTCGCCCAGACAAAGCACATTGTCGTAGTCATCACAAAGAATCTGCATCTCAATATGTTTAACCGGTTCTAAATACTTTTCCAAATAGCAGGCCCCGTCTCCAAAAGCACTGTCCGCTTCCTGGGAAGAGGCACGAAAAGCCGGTATGAGTTCTTCTTTCGAATTGACGAGGCGGATGCCTCTTCCTCCTCCACCTGCCCGTGCTTTCACTAAAAGAGGGAATCCAATCTGGTCTGCAGCCGCTGCAGCAGAGTCCTCGCTTTCAATCAATCCACTGCCCGGCACCACGGGAACTCCTGCAGCACGCATGGTCCGTTTGGCTTCATCTTTATCGCCGAGTTTGGAAATCAGTTCAGCATTGGGGCCGATAAAAGAAATATGACATTCCTCACAAAGTTTTGCAAATCGGGCATTCTCACTCAAAAGGCCATAGCCGGGATGAATTGCCTGTGCTCCGGTCTTGACTGCCGCCGAAATAATCGCAGGCATGTTCAGATAACTGTCCTGTACTTTGGCAGGCCCTATGCAAACGCTTTCATCTGCAAGGCTGACATGCAGCGCATCACGATCCGCTTCACTGAAGACCGCTACCGTTGCAATTCCCATTTCCTTACAGGCACGGATAATACGCACTGCAATCTCACCGCGGTTGGCAATCAAAATTTTTGAGAACACATCATTTCACCTCTCCTTATGTTATCCAACGATGGCAAAACTGAGATTGCCAGCAGCAACTAATTTTCCATCTACGGAACTTTCACATCTTGTAAAATAAAAGTTTCGGAATTCTTTGGTGACTTTGCAGTGAATGTCCAGCGTATCGCCCGGCTTGGCTGGGTGGTGAAACTTGACTTTATCCATTCCTGTAAAGTACGGTGTCTTGCCAGCCATTGTCTCCGCCAGCATGACACAGCAGGACTGTCCCATCATTTCGCAGAGAATCACACCGGGAACAGTCGGATTGCCTGGAAAGTGACCTTTCAGGAACCATTCGTCGCCCCGCACGGTATAGCGGCCATGAGCAGAACCATCCGGCAAAAGTTCAGCCTCATCAACCAAAAGCATCGGTTCTCTGTGTGGAAGAATCTTTTTAATTTCTTCTCTGTTCATACGGACTTTCGTCTCCTTTCGATAAGGAACAAGACTTTACAGCAAAATAATAATTAAAGAACCCTGTAAAGCAATCAACTTGTATCAATAAATTTTAAACAGGCACTGGCCATACTCTACGAGCTGGCCATCCTCGATACAAATATCAACAATTTCACCGGACTGCGGCGCTGTAAATTCGTTCATCAGCTTCATTGCCTCAATGACACATAAAACTTGTCCTTTTTTAATCTTATCGCCCACATGCACATAGGGGTCCGCTCCCGGAGAAGACGCCACATAAACTGTACCAACCATCGGAGATTTGATTTCTTTGACGTCATTGAAATTGACAACTTCACCAGAATCGTTTTCGGCAGCCTCCGGTGCAGCAGCTGGTGCTGCTATTTGTGGCTGCTGCAACGCAGATACCGCAGCTGCAGGAATTGGTGAAAGTGCTGCGGGCACCTCCTTTTTTAGGCTGATGCGTTCGCCATCTTTCTCCACTTCCAAAGTGGTCAATCCGGTTTCTTCCATCAGCTTCGCAAGTTGTTTGACTGCCTGCAAATCCATCTTTCAAGCCTCCTTAACTTTGCCAAAAACAAGGCAGCCGTTGTGTCCGCCAAATCCCATAGAAGTTGACAGAGCCGTTTCCACATCCATGGAGACCGCTTTTAGCGGAGTATAGTCGAGGTCACACTCAGGATCCGGTTCCTTCAACCCAATAGTAGGCGGAATTATTCCGGTCTGTATTGCCTTTAGACAGACAATTGCTTCTACTGCACCGGTTGCCCCCAGCAGGTGCCCCATCATACTTTTCGTGCTGCTAATTTTAATTTGACGGGCAGTTTCTTCTCCAAATGCCTGCTTAAATGCCCGCGTCTCTGTTTTGTCATTAAGTACCGTACTGGTTCCATGCGCATTCACATAAGTGTGGCTGTCAGCTTTCACGCCGGCTTCCTGCATAGCCAGATTAATGCAGCGGGTAATCCCCTCTGCTTCCGGCTGAGGAGCCGTAATATGATAAGCATCGCTGGTATTCGCATAGCCCAAAACTTCTCCATATATATTAGCGCCGCGCGCCCGAGCATGCTCATATTCTTCCAGAATCAAAATTGCCGCGCCTTCCCCCAGCACAAAGCCGTCACGGTTTTTGTCAAAGGGCCGGCAGACTGTCTGGGGGTCTGGATTACTGCTAAGTGCCATACAGCTGGAAAAGCCCGCAATTGTCAAGTCATTGACAGCCGCCTCACTGCCGCCTGCAATGACTGCATCCGCATCGCCGTGCTGGATGCAGTGAAAGGCTTCTCCAATTGTATTCGTGCTGGTCGAACACGCAGTTACAATAGGAACACAAGGGCCTTTCGCACCAAACCGGATAGAAATTGCACCGGCTGCCATATTGACAATCATATTGGGGACCATATAGGGAGAAACGTGTTTACCCTGCAGCAGTTTTTTATAATTTTGAAGCGTAGTGGAAATACCGCCAATACCGCTGCCAACGTAAATACCCAGTCGCTCCGGCTCAATCTTTCCCTGAATATCACTGTCATGCAAAGCCTGTTCAGCTGCAGCAATCGCATACTGGATAAAAAGGTCATTTTTACGAAGTTCACTTTTTGAAAAATACTGCAGCGGATCAAATCCTTTTACTTCACCGGCAAGATGAACTTTTAAATTAGATGAATCGAACCGCGTAATTGGCCCGATCCCATTTTTACCTTTGACCAAATTATTCCAAGTTTCTTCGGTAGTGTTCCCAACAGGTGTCACAGCACCCAAACCCGTTACTACTACTCTGCGCATAAAATTGCTCCCTTCACATGCCAAGCCCGCCGTCCACACGAAGGACGACGCCTGTAATATAAGATGCATTGTCACTTGCCAAGAAGGCAACAGTCTTTGCCACATCTTCTGGTTGACCACAACGGCCAAGCGGAATAGATGCTGTCATAGAATCGCGCACTTTCTCGGGAAGTACAGCCGTCATGTCGGACTGAATAAACCCCGGAGCCACCGCATTACAGGTGATTCCGCGTCCGGCAAGTTCTTTCGCTACGCTTTTTGTCAAACCGATAATACCGGCCTTTGCCGCTGCATAGCTGGCTTGACCTGCATTTCCGTGCAAACCGACATAAGATGAAATATTAATAATGCGGCCCGCCCGTTTTTTCATAAAATTCCGGTATAATGCATGGATCATATGATAGGCCCCTTTTAAGCAGACGCCATTCACCTGCTCCCAATCTGTTTCTTTCGTAGCAAGCAGCAAACCATCCCGTGTAATGCCGGCATTATTGACCAGCACATCAACGCCGCCAAAGTCTGCCAAAACTTTCTTCACCGTTTGCTTCACTGCCTCTGCATCTGAAACATCACACTGGTATGCGTTGGCCTCCGCGTTCAGGTTTTTCAATTCTTCTACTGTCTTCGCTGCCGCCGCTGTATTACCGGCATAGAGAATCGCGACATTCATCCCAGATTTGGCCAGTTCCAGCGCGGTTGCACGACCAATTCCGCGGCTTCCGCCCGTTACGAGTGCAGTCTTCTTTTCATTGCTCATGATTTGCTGCTCCTTATTGCTCCAGAGCCTGCACAACGGCTCTGACCTCATCAAATGTTTCCGCATGCAGAATTTTCGCCTGAGAAACAGTTCGTTTTACTAGGCCGCAAAGGGTCTTTCCGGGACCGACTTCTATAAACGTGTCAAAGCCATCTGCCGTCATGTTTTCAATCGTCTGCTGCCAACGCACCGGGTTTTCAATTTGTTTTGCAAGCAGCGGCACCAAAGGTTCCTGATACGGTTTTGCTGTGAAATTTGCATAAACCGGACACTTCGGCATTTGAATATCTGATTGGTTTAATAACGTTTCAAAGCTCTGAGCTGCGCTGTGCATCAGCGGGGAATGAAATCCGCCGCCGACTTTCAGCGGCTTTGCGCGACCGCCTGCTGCAGAAACCGCAGCACAGAAAGGCTCTATATTTTCTTTCACTCCGGCAGCTACCAACTGGCCGGGGCAGTTATAATTTACAGGATACATTTTTGAAAATTCAGAACAAATGGATTCGACCTTCTCATTTGGCAATTTCAAAACGGCTACCATTGCGCCCGGATTTTCGTCATTTGCTTTCTGCATAAGGCGTCCGCGTTCTGTAACCAGTGAAAAACCCGCCGCATCGTTTTGGAAAGCACCGGCAAAAGTCAGTGCAGCCACTTCCCCGAGCGAAAAGCCGGCAGCACCATCAGCATGAATCCCTGCTTCTTCCAGAGAACGAGCCGCAGCCAAGTCCACTGAAAAGACACAAGGCTGGGTATTCACAGTCTGAATCAATTCATCTTTTGTTCCGCTGAAACACTGCTGCAGTGTCCCGGGACGTGTGGATTCTGCCATTTCCAAAACAGACTTTGCCGCTGGGCTGTGCTCATATAAAGATTTACCCATTCCCGGATACTGCGCTCCCTGTCCGGCAAACAAAAAAGCTATTTTACCCATTGGGGTGCCTCCTTCAGCAAATCTTCCGCCTGCGAACAAACTTCACGGATAATTTCTGCAGCAGTCTGTTCTTTTTTCACCAAACCGGCAATCTGGCCTGCAAGGAAACAGCCGTTCAGTTCATCCCCGTCAATCGCTGCACGGCGCAGTGCGCCGGTTCCCCGCTTTTCCAGTTCTTCGACCGTCACATCCATTGACATTTCTGCTTTTGCAAAATCGCGGCTGAAACGGTTTTTTAGGCTGCGGGTTGCGTCACCCTGTCTGCGGCCCGTCACAATTGTGTCGATGTCTTTTGCTTTCAAAATGCGCTTTTTGTAATTCTCGTGTACATTACATTCTTTAGCAACCAGAAAACGGGTTCCCATCTGAATTCCGCCCGCTCCGAGCATAAAGGCTGCCGCCATGCCGCGGCCATCTGCAATACCGCCAGCAGCAATGACCGGAATGGACACCGCATCACACACTTGCGGGATTAACGCCATCGTTGTGGACTCACCTATGTGTCCGCCGCTTTCACTTCCCTCTGCCACAACAGCGGCAGCACCGCTGCGTTCCATCATTCGTGCAAGACCAACACTGGCCACTACCGGAATCACTTGAATCCCGGCCTCTTTCCATGCAGCCATATACTTTCCGGGATTTCCGGCGCCGGTTGTCAGGACTTTGACGCCTTCTTCTACGACCACTTTCGCCACTTCATCTGCGAAGGGGCTCATCAGCATGATATTGACACCAAACGGTTTGTCTGTCAGCGCTTTTGCTTTACGGATCTGCTCCCGCAGCCATTCCCCATTCGCATTCATGGCAGAGATAATACCCAGTCCACCGCCATTACTGACTGCCGCAGCCAAGTCGGCATCAGCAATCCAAGCCATACCACCCTGAAAGACAGGGTATTGGATTCCAAGAATATCACAGATTGGTGTATGCAGCATTACTTTCCCTCAGCTTTCTCGATCAAATCCAGCAAATCCTGAACACTTTTGAGATTGGCATCATCGGGGATTTCAATGCCGAACTCATCTTCACATGCCATGACCATATCCACAACATCGAGAGAGTCAAAATCTAAGTCAGCAAATGTTGTTTCTGGTTTTAATTCCCCGGGCTTCAAATCATCTTTGTATTCACTGATAATTTTCTCAATCTTTTTCATGGTTTCCTGCTTGTTCATCGTATTCTTCTCCTTTAATTTTAAATAAAGATATGGAATTTTATAAGGACCTCTTCAATCCAAGTCCCAGCGCAGCACAGCCGTTCCGCTGGTAAGTCCGGAACCAAATGCGCACAGCATCACTGTTTCGCCCCGATGCAGGTGTCCGGCACGCACTTCACGATCCATAAGGATTGGGACACTGGCTCCTGATGTATTGGCAGTCTCTGCAATAGTCGTCGGGATTTTTTCCGGCGGTATGCCGAGCTTTTTGGCGGCAGAATTCAAAATCCGCTGATTCGCCTGATGCAGTAAAAAATGGTCCACTTTCTGCAGTGGAATATGGGTCGCTTCGCTGGCTTTCTGCAAGCCGTTGCAGATAGAGCGAACCGCAAACCTGTAAACTTCTTTTCCATCCATCCAAAGCCCCGGGGACTGGTACGGGTACTTGTCATAGGGGGATACGCCAGCCCGTGCAGGAATCTGAATTGCCAAGGAACCTTCCGCAGTAAGATCGATGTATTTCAGCGCATCTCCTTCCCCCAAAACAGCAGCGCCGGAGCCATCTCCAAACAAAACACAAGTGGAACGGTCCTGCCAGTTCATCAGCCGGCTCATGCCTGTAACTGCGACAATCAAGATATGTTTGGCTTTTTTACGCACAAAAAAGCCGTCTGCAACGTCCAGTGCATATAAAAAACCGCTGCAGGCCGCATTGAGGTCAAAAGCAGGACAAGAAGCACCTAGCTTTTTCTGCAGCACACATGCCGTACTGGGGGTATACCAATCTCCGGCGCCAGTTGGGCAAATAATGCAGTCCAGCTCTTCCGGACGGGTATGTGCCATTTCCAATGCTGCCTGTGCTGCAGAAAAAGCCAACTGTGTAAGTGATTCGTCCGTCAGTACATGGCGCGTCCGGATACCTGTACGTGAGCTGATCCATTCATCACTTGTATCCAAAAATTCTGATAAATCATCATTTGAAACCGTGCGGGCTGGCAAGGCACTGCCTGTACCCAAAATAGAAAAACTCATATTTTTTTCTCCTCATGGTGCAGTTTGTCTGCAAAAAATTGATTCAGTCTCTGCACTCCTTTCAACATAGCCTCCTGCTCATCGGTATTCAGAGCTTGAGAAACAGCACGCACCATTCGTGTGTGAAAATACCGATGAGCCATCACCGCCTTGCGGCCTGTTCTTGTCAACGTAACCAGTACAACACGGCCATCGGCCGGACTCTTCTGTTTTTCCACATACCCTTTATGTGCCAGTTTATTAACAGCCGCAGTCACACTTGGCAAACTGATACGCTGACTGGCTGACAGCATACTGATGGTGCAGCCCTGCCCGGTATCATAAACTGTCTGCAGCAAATGCATTTCGCTGATTGACAAATTCAGCCCTTTACTGTTCTTCAGCATATCCTCTTCAATTTCCCGAACAGAACGGAAAGCCAATGTCAGCAGATCGTTTAGTTCTGTTTCCAACGGTGTAATGCCATTTCCCCTCCTCACGAAAATAATTAGTTTGTCTAATTAATTATTATATACATTTCCATTTTTTCTGTCAAGCAGGAAGCCCACAGCCATTCAAATCAGGCTGCGGGCTTTTCTTTTAATCATCCTGTGAAGAAACTGCTTCGCTGGAAGTGAGTGTTCCATCCGGAACCGATTCAGTGGGCAGGGCCGAACTGGAACTGTCAGAAGAGGGTCCCGACGCGGAAGAAGTCTTTGGCAGATTAGCAACGGCAGTGGACAACATTACAAACTGCTGTGTCTGTGATTTGTCCCCGTCCATCGTCACAGTCAGTAAACCTGTCCCATTGGGAGAAAACTGTCCGCTGATCTGTATTTTGCTGCTTACGAGAGAAATATATCCGGTTTCTGAAATGGAGCCGGATATCATCCGGCTGTCCGTCGTTCCGGCAGGTATATAATAAGCTGACAGGCTGCCGCCTGAACAAGTTTCAATCAAAAGCGTATTTCCGGCAGTATCATTCCATGTTCCCGTCAGTTTCCATGGATCCACGCTCCATGCGGTGACAGCCGGCTTGTCCAATGTTGCAGCAGAGGAAACTGCTGTTTCTGCAGCTGACGAAGCAGAAAGTGTAGGAATGCGCACTTGCATGTGGATAACAGCCATAGCCTTTGTGACAGTAAACTGTACCAAAGCCGCATTCGGCAGAGTTTGAACATCGGTCTTAATTCCGCTGATTTCGGCTTCGGACACCTCAAAAGCTTCAAAACCACTGTCATGCACCACTGCAGCCAAATCTGCTGCTGTATAGCTCTTGGGTGAACTCTGCTGTGCCGCTGAAACCTGCGAAGCTCCTTTTCCTGCAAGGAGCTGCTCCCACGGCCAGACACCGCACTCCTGATGCCATGCAAAAGAAAGGCCGACGGCACCCGCAACCAAACAAAGCAAGATTGTCAAGACGACCGCCGGAGCGTGGGACTTGTGCGGTGCTTCCTTTTCTTCTTCATAGGGTTCATAAACATCCGGTTCGCTCATATCAATTTCTTTTCCATCCGGTGAAAAGAGAGTGGAGCTGTCAACAAGCGATTCTCCGCATTTTACACAGCAAAGAACATCATCCGGATTGTCATACCCACAGTTTGGGCATATCATAGAGGACCCTCCTTCTGCAGAATGAAAACGGCGGCAGATATAATAAAGCAGCAGCACCATCATAGAACCGACAAGCGCTCCCGCCGTATCCAGCAAAACATCCAAGCCCGACGGGCAGCGCATAGAGACAAACGACTGGTGGAATTCATCACTTGCAGCATAAAGCGCACAAAGTGCTGTGCTTACAGGCACCCATACCGATGCTTTCCAGTGAAATCCGGAACTCCAGCCGGAAACAAACACACCAAGTAAAAAATAGATCGAAAAATGTGCCGTTTTCCGGACGATATGGTTTGCTGCAGCCTGCGTAAGATTTAGGCGAAATGTTTTTTGCAGCCACTGTGCAATGGGAACACTCATCCCATCACTTTGCGCCCCATTCTGCGCGGAACAATAATAAATAACCGCCATACAGCATAGGGCCATGAAGAAACAAATCCAATGGTACACATGTTGTCCTGTTGGTTTCTTCATATGCAAAACCCGTTTTTCAATTTCTTAAATTTAACCACCAAGGACACTTCCACTCCATTATCACGGGAATGAAAATAGTATAGCACATTTTTTATGCTCTGCAAAGCACATGATCAAGTGCAGCCTCAGCAAAAAGTTCTGCCGTTAAAAGTATCATAGCATATTTAAAAAGACAAATTTGTAAAAAAAGAGATTTTAATAAGTTTATGCAAATGATGACTTTGGATAAACTGAGCTGCTAATTTATCATTTAAACTACAAAAATGTCCGTCTCTGCTCCCAGAATACGGACATTTCCTGTATATCCTCTTTCTTAAAGTGTTCCAAAAATGCGGTCTCCTGCATCACCGAGACCCGGCACAATATAGCCATGCTCATTCAAATGATCATCCACTGCTGCACAATAGAGTTTAACATCTGGGTGAGCCTTGGTAAAAGCTCTAATTCCTTCTGGTGCTGCAATAATACACATAAACTTGATGCATTTCGGGTGACTGCGTTTAATAATACTGACCGCATCAATTCCGGAACCACCAGTGGCCAGCATTGGATCCAGCACAATGACCTCACGCTTTTCAATATCACTGGGCAGTTTACTGTAATACTCAACCGGTTCCAGTGTTTCCGGATTCCTATACAGGCCAATATGCCCGACTTTCGCTGCAGGTACCATGGACAGCACACCGTCTACCATACCGAGTCCTGCACGCAGAATTGGAATAAAAGCCAATTTGCGGCCGGCGAGGACTTTTGTCGTTGCTGTGGAGACCGGAGTTTCAATCTGCACTTCCTCCAGCGGCAAATCCCGCGTTGCTTCGTAGCACTCCAACATAGCAATTTCACTGACCAACTGACGAAAATCCCGGCTTCCGGTATTTTTATCACGCAAATAAGTCAGTTTGTGCTGGATCAGCGGATGATCCATAATCAATACATTTTGATTCTCCATTTGTGCTTTTGATTCTCCTCAAGGAAATCTTACAATTCTCCATTTTCAATTGCTGTAATCTCATCCAGACGGCGCTGATGACGGCCGCCTTCATACGGCGTATCCAGATAAATCTTCACGAGTTCAAGCGCTTCTTTTGCATTCAAAACGCGTCCGCCAAGGCACAGGCAGTTGCTGTTATTGTGGCGGCGTGCCATTTCTGCGCCGTAAGGTTCCGTGACAACCGTTGCACGGATACCTTTCACTTTGTTTGCCGAAATCGACATACCGATTCCAGTTCCACAGCACAGAATTCCGCGGTCGCACTTACCCTCTGCAATACTGTGGGCAACTTTTGCCGCAATCGGCGGGTAATCTACACTTTCTTCGTTGTCCGTACCGAAATCCTGATAATCAATCCCACGATCTGCCAAATAACTCTCAATCACTTTTTTGAGCTGAAATCCACCATGATCACAGCCAATTGCTAACATATTGGTATCCTCCGTTTAATCCAATGGTATTCTCAAATAAGGCTTTAAACTACAGCCAAAATAACATACGAATATTTTTCTTACTATGCGTGCCTGCGCTTCAGGGAACGCTGCGCCTGCGGCGGACGCAGATAAACTGGCATTAATTCCTCGGCAGATACCAAAGTACCCGCTTCTGCCGCACGAGCTGCACAGGACGCTGTACCGCAGGCACGCTGAAAGCGAATCGGCTCCGGCGCAAGACGCGCATGGACCGGCGAAAAATCAGGGGAATTTGCGCAAAGTTCCGCACCATCCCCGACCAAAACCACTGGTGCTGCAGTTTGCGCACATTCTTTCGCAAGTTCTGTAATGGAAAGTGCCCGATCCGGTGTTAAACGGCAAATCCGACCGTCTTTGATTTCAAACATCGCATTGTAAACCTGCCCACAACGAGCATCCATCACACAACAGGCAGTACAGTCGAGCACACGCAGATTTTCTGCCATTGCCTCCAAAGTAGAGACACCCGCACAAGGTTTATCCTGTGCAAAAGCCATTCCCTTAATGCTGGCAACCCCGATGCGTACACCTGTAAAGGAGCCCGGCCCCGCTGTGACCGCAAACAAATCAATTTGCTGCAAATCAACTTTCGAATACTCCAGCACACCGCAAACCATCGGCATCAATGTTTGACTGTGTGTCAGCTTAACATTGGTATAACATTCGCCCAGCACCTTGCCATCCTGCCAGACACAGGCAGATGCTGCGCCGGCCGAACAGTCAATCGCTAATATCTTCATAGTACCTTCCTTTTACAGAATATCAGAGCCAGAACTCTCGATGGTAATCAGACGGTCATCATCCTCTTTACCTCGCGCAAAGGTAATATGCACTGCTTCCGGCGGCAGCGCTTCTTCGATATTCTCGCTCCACTCAACGATCATAACACCGCCGTCCTCCAGATAATCAAAATATCCGGTAGAGGAAAGGTCATCCCAGCCTTCCACACGGTACATGTCAAAATGGTAAAGCGGAAGACGCCCCCCGTCATAAACATGTACCAACGCAAAAGTCGGACTGGAAACACCGCCTGTGCCAAGTCCGGCGGCCACTCCACGGGTAAAGGCGGTCTTGCCCATTCCCATCGGGCCAAAAAGTGCAAGCACTTCTCCGCCCTGAAGTTTTTGTGCAATCCGTTTCCCAAGCGCTTCTGTCTCTGCGGCAGAATGCGTTTGCACATTCTGCACTTTTTTCTGCGTATTCATTCAGAACAGCCCCGTAATCCGTCCATCATCCGTCACATCAATCTTCTCTGCAGACGGCACTTTCGGCAGTCCCGGCATCACCATGACATTCCCGGCATAAGCAACCACAAATCCGGCACCGTTTGAGAGCTTCAGATTCCGAATATGCAGCGTGAAATCACGCGGACGTCCCAACAAAGACGCATCGTCAGATAAACTGTACTGCGTCTTGGCGATACAAACCGGCAGTTTGTCTCCACCCAGCGCTTTGATTTCTTTCAGCGCCTTTTTCGCTTTCTTCGTGTAAGCGACCTCTTTTGCACCGTAAATTTCAGTTGCAATCCGGTTGATTTTTTCCTCTACCGTGCAGCTGTCCTCATACAGATAATGGAAGCTATTGGATTTTTCACACGCTTCCACAACTTTCTGAGCCAATGCTGTTCCGCCCTCTCCGCCTTTTGCAAAAACTTCGGACAGAGCAAAATCGGCGCCAAGATCTTTGCAGTAGCTCTCGATATACTCCAACTCCTCAGCAGGGTCGGTTCCAAATCGGTTGATTGCCACAACGACCGGCACACCGTATTTTCTCATATTCTCTATGTGTGCACCCAGATTAACAATTCCTTTTTTAAGTGCATCCATATTGGGCTTTGCCGTTTCTGTTTTGGGAACACCACCGTTGTATTTCAGTGCGCGGTCCGTGGCGACTAAAACAATCGCGGCCGGCTGCAGCCCTGCCAGACGGCATTTGATGTCCATAAACTTTTCTGCACCGAGGTCACTGCCGAAACCTGCCTCTGTAATACAGTAATCCGCCAACTTCAGCGCAATGCGGGTGGCACGCACACTGTTGCAGCCGTGCGCAATGTTGGCAAACGGACCGCCGTGCATAATTGCCGGTGTGTTTTCTAGTGTCTGCACCAAATTTGGATTAATGGCATCCTTGAGCAGAGCTGCCATAGCACCCTGTGCATGCAGATCTTTTGCATAGACCGGATTTCCCTCTGTAGAGTAGGCAACCAGAATCCGCCCCAGACGTTCTTTGAGATCATGCATATCTTTTGCAAGACAGAAAATTGCCATGACCTCGCTGGCAACGGTAATGCAGAATCCATCCTCACGCACAAAGCCATTCGTTTTTCCGCCCAGACCTACGACCACGCTGCGCAGAGCACGGTCATTCATATCCATGCAGCGGGAAATCAGGATACGGCGGGTGTCAATATGCAGGGCATTTCCCTGATGAATATGGTTGTCCAGCATCGCACAAAGCAGGTTGTTTGCCGCTGTGATCGCGTGCATATCTCCTGTGAAATGCAGGTTAATATCCTCCATAGGGACGACCTGCGCCCATCCGCCTCCGGCTGCACCGCCTTTAATGCCAAAAACCGGCCCAAGGCTTGGCTCACGCAGTGTAACCACCGCTTTCTTTCCAATCTTGGCCATTGCTTCGCCGAGACCGACACTGGTTGTTGTCTTTCCTTCGCCCGCAGGGGTTGGGTTAATCGCTGTCACAAGCACCAGTTTCCCGTTTGGTGCATCTGACAAACGGTCAAATAAGGACTGATTCAGTTTTGCCTTGTAGCGTCCATAAGGTTCCAATTCCTCATCGTGGATGCCAAGCTTCCCTGCAATCGTCGTGATAGGTTCCATCTTCGCCTGCTGCGCAATTTCAATATCTGTCACGATACGGTTCCTCCTTACACATTCTTGGCTATTAGTATAGCACAACCGGTGCTGTTTCGGAAGTACGGATTCTGCAGATTTATGTTTTTGTCACACGTCAAGTATTTCTGTCTTTGTTTTTATCATTTATAATAAAATAATAACCAGATTGATTTGTAAGAAATTTGTAAGAAATCTGCTAGTTTCTTCGTAAGATTTTTGCGATATGCTTTTAACAGGAGGAGAAAAAATGAGTGAAGACAAAATTCTGGTCGTGGACGATGATCACGAAATTACAAAGGCAATTGCTCTGCTGCTGCAAAAAGAAGGGCTGCAGACTGAGTGTGCCTACAATGGAATGGAGGCGTTAGAAAAAGTAACAGATCCGCAGGTCTGTCTGTTGATTATTGATGTGATGATGCCAAGGTTAGATGGTCTTTCTGCTGTAATGCGCATCCGCGAAAAGCGAAACCTTCCGATTCTTGTGCTGTCTGCAAAAAGTGAGGATTCTGACAAAATACTCGGCCTTTCTATGGGGGCAGACGACTACATTACCAAGCCGTTTAACCCCCTAGAATTGACAGCCCGGGTAAAATCTCATCTCAGACGTTACAAAACGCTGGGCAGCCGGAATGAAGAAATGCAGCGCGGTATTCTGTGTACCGGCCGGCTCGCCTTTGATCCTGCTGCAAAACAACTGGCTGCAGACGGTGAACCTGTGCATTTAACCGCAACAGAAACAAAAATTGTTAATCTCTTGATGCGAAATCTCGGGCGTGTCTTCTCCGCCGAGGAAATTTACCGCCGGGTGTGGCACGAAGATGCCTACAACGTGGAAAACACAGTGATGGTACATATCCGGCGCATCCGCGAAAAAATCGAACTGAATCCAAAAGAACCTGAATACTTAAAGGTGGTGTGGGGACTTGGTTATAAAATGGAAAAGAAATGAAGGCAAGAATACGGTTCATTTACAAAAGCACTGGCGAAATAACAGGTTCGTCGGGTGGTTGGGTTTTTTCTTAGGTACCAGCATTTTGCTGACCGTGGCCGCATGTTTTTTCGGTCCACAGGTTGCAGCTTCCATCGGCAGCTCTTCCTATCAAGACCTATTGCAGGACAATTATAAAAAGACTAACCTTTTTAGGAACTCCATTATGTCCGGTATCTATGCGATGACATATGTACATGCAAACGGCAGTTATTTCGGCAGCCTTTACAGCCCATATAATTTTCACTCCTGCACTTCTGCTGAGCAGGAAAAAAATATTTTCCCATGTGCAGCAGTCGAAAACGATAAGCTTATCTATCAACGCGGTGGGATGAATTATCACGCACTCTGCGCAGATGGGTTTCACACAAAAATGCCCTTACTGAAAATCACCTTGCAAAGCCACGCCATCACGGGGATGGAAGTCCTGCAGAACGGCAATACAGTTGATCCGGACAACAATATTGAATGGGTCTCCCAACTTCGCAATACGCTGCTGCACCGCACGATACCAAACATGACGGACGATAACGGCAAGGAACCAGCTTCCGGCATCACATCGGATAAAGGCCGCACTCTTTATTTCACCTTAACCGATTCACTTCCGAATACGTCTGTTTACAATGCCTATGCCGCTGAAAAGCAGCTGTATAACGGCATTATCAATAATTTGGGCTTTCTGATACCCGCAATACTGCTTGCGATTGCAATTCTTTTCTATCCCGGTAAGCAAAGCGGTGACCGTACCTTTGCCTCCTTTGCAGGTCACATTCCTGTGGAAATAAAACTAGTGTTATTGTTATTCTTGTATATTAGCCCTTTTGCTTTTGGCATGATCATGCTTTCTTCTCTTTCCAGTTTTGCTCTGTCGCACTGTTTATTCCTTTTGCTGTGGTATGTATGGCTCACCTATTTCCTCATCAATGACATTCTGTACAAAACTTTTGCCATGCACAGTTTGATACGCCATCTGTGGCGGAGCATGCATAACGCCTTGTACAAAAATGCTGAAAAGGCCCCACTCACCCATTTGATCCAGCGCTGGCTTCTGCCGCTGTACATTTTTGTTAACATCTGTATGATACCATGTGTAATGATTTTTTCTTTTTCCGACAGTCTATTTTATTCGCCGTCCGGTTATCACCATCTTTTGCGATTCTGTTTTTTCGGTGGTCTTGCCGCTTTAACCATTTATTTAGAGTACCGCTGTTGGAAAAAGGCAGATTTTCTTGGCTCACAGATGGCAAAGCTGACCAATCAAATTCGATTGATTCGCAGCGGTGTGCAGCCGCCGCCCTTCCATGTGGGCGGATGTGACCAGCTTTCTGCAGCAGCATATGACCTCAATGCCGTACAGGATGGCATTGAAGCCGCTGTAAATGAACGTGTACGCAGCGAACGCATGAAAGTAGAGCTCGTCACAAATGTCAGTCATGACTTGAAAACACCGCTTACTTCCATCATCAGCTATGTACATTTGCTGCAGGAAGAAGAGCTTTCCCCTACTGCATACGACTACGTTCAAATTCTTGCACAGAAAAGCGACCGGTTAAAATCCATTGTGCAGGATGTTTTTGACATTTCCAAAGCGGTCAGCGGCAACCTTACCGTCAATTGCAAAACGTTAGACCTTGCAAAACTGCTGCGCCAAACGCTCGCAGATATGGATGAGCAGATTACAGCAGCGCCCGTCACGTTTCGTACCCAGCTTCCGGAAAATCCCGTTTGGATTTTTTCGGATGGCGACCGGCTGTATCGTGTTTTCCAAAATTTATTTCAAAATGCAGCGCAATATTCACTTGAAAGTTCACGTGTTTTCGTTACATTGGAGGTTGACCCAGCACACGCCTGTGTGCGTGTACGCAACACTTCTAAATATGAGATTGGTGATGCACAGGCGCTGTTAGAGCGTTTTACACGCGGGGATAACACCCGCTCTTCAGAAGGAAGCGGACTGGGACTTTCGATTGCGCAGAGCTTTACAACGGCCTGCGGCGGAACTTTTTCAATTTCTGCACAAGCAGATCTCTTTACGGCGGAAGTTAACCTTCCACTCAGCAAGCCGCCGCAGCCAAATCAAAGCAGTGAAATAGATCCACACACCTGAACTGTCCAATCAACAAATGATATGAATGCACATTCTGCCTTTCGAGCAGTCCGAAAAGAAATTCCGATATTGTCCGGTGGTGTACAAAACTTTTTTGTGCTATAATAGCGTGGAAACTGTGCCGCACGGAAAGGCTCCTGCGGCGAAAGGACGTGTGCAATGCATAATTTTGGTTCGCGCGCAATCGAGTACCTTCGGCGCACAGATAAACTGCTTTGGCTCATTATGATTGCTATTTCCATTTACAGCCTAATTCTTCTGAAAACAATCCCCAATAAAGACAGCGGCCGCAGTTGGTTCTCCATACAGCTGATGGCAATTATTGCCGGTTACATTGGTGCCTTTTTGCTGACGCTGGTTGATTACCGAACTGTCGGAAATTACTGGTATATGATTGCAGCTTTCTGCATTTTCATTATTCTGCTTACATTATTCAAAGGAATTTCCATAGAGGGAGCTGCTGGTGTAAATGCCAAAGCATGGCTGCAGCTGCCAGGCAAAATAACTTTTCAGACCAGTGAACTAGTAAAAATTGGATTTTTGATTACTTTCGGTAAACATCTGGAACTCCTGCAGCAGGAAAACAAGATGCACAGTCTGCAGCATGTCCTGCTCTTAGCCGTACACGCTGCTGTGCCGATTCTGTTGGTACAGATGGAAGGGGATACCGGAACTGCAATTATTTTTGGGTTTATGTTTCTGTTCATGGCTTTTTCTGCCGGCGTGCAGCTGCGGTATTTTGCGGTTCTGGCAGGTATTGGTGCAATGGCCGCACCCATCATATGGAATTTCGGACTGGAGGATTACCAAAAGTCGCGAATGCTGATTTTCCGCCACCCGGAAGCAGACCCACTCAACTATGGTTTTCAACAGCTTGCCGGCAAACTGAGCATCTCCAGCGGGCAATTAACCGGACGCGGATTATTTGTCTCTCCGCGGGTAAATTCAGGAACCGTGCCTGTGCAGGAAAGTGATTACATTTTTTCTGCTGCCGGAGAAGAGCTGGGCTTCATCGGATGCATTTCCATCATTATTTTGCTGGTTGTCTTGCTTCTTCTGTGCATAAGGAATGCACGTCGTGCTACTGACCTGCTTGGCAGCAGCATTTGTGTCGGCTTCTTCGCCATGATTTTAGCGCAGATGTTCTTTAATCTAGGTATGTGCCTCAATCTTCTGCCGGTTATGGGTGTTACACTGCCTTTCTTTAGTGCAGGCGGCTCCTCAGTGATGTGCCTGTACTTTGGATTCGGCCTAGTGGAAAGCGTAGCCATCCACAGTGCTGAAGGACGTAACAGTAAACGACTGTTTGAATAATAAAGAAAAGAATAGGACATAAAACGACAGAAGGAAAGGACTGCTGCTTCACTTTCGTTTAGCAGCAGTCCTTTCCTTTTTTATATCCTTTTATGACAAACTGTCTATGTAAGCTGCAATACCACGTCCGGTTCTGGCTCTGGTGTATTGAAATGTTGCAGTATCTGGTAAGTGATAATATTTGCGCATAGCCGTCTCATAACCCAAAGCACTTCTGTCTGGTTTAAAGTTAAATGTCACATTACAAAATGTCCAGTCAAACTGATTGTAATCAATCAACACGGTATTCCGCTGACCTTTTTGTACTTCTGTAATCTGCTGCTCGATATGAGAAGCGGCAGTACCATTGATGATGGCACCACGCGCAATACAGGCAAAGGAAAGCACGCCTATTAGTATCAACGCGCTCTGTAAAATGTCAGCCCAACGGATAGATCTGCCATAATCCCAAAGGACGCAGAAAATCATCAGCAGAGCAAAAGCATACAAAAGCATTCTTGCACGGCCGCAGCAGTGGGTCGCAACTGCCGGTATCGCCTGTGATGCCCACATACCAGCATACAGAACGGGCAGATAGCGACAAGGATTTTCCCGATTCGGCTCTTTCTCATGTGCGCAAATCAACAAAGCCGCAAAAATCAGCAAAATATACAGGAGCCAGAAAACAGTCAGGACAGCTTCTGCCCCCATCTGAAGACGGCTGTGCCGATCTATTTTTGGCAAGAATTGCAGCATAGGAAGGTGAAGGCTCCGGCTCAAGGGTGCCAGCAATGCCCCAAAACATAAATAAAATTGTATAAGTTTATACAAACATTTCCTTTTTCCCTTCCCCTTGCGTTCAAGGAGAAATATCGCCACAAATCCCATTGCAACCAACCAAGGCCAGTAATCATTGACCAAAGGACTAAAATACCGCATAAAATTATCGGTCAGTTTTCTAAGCACACTTTCCTGCACAGTATTTTCTTGTTTCATCCGGAAATAAGCGCCGGGAGCCGTTAACATAAAAACCAGCACAACAGCATTGAGAAACGTCAGGACTTTAAAACTGAGTGGTATTTTTTCTGCACGGTTTTTTCTCAAGTATAACAAGGTCACTATGCACATAAGAAGCATCATCGTCGTCACCTGCTCATGCAGCAGTGCTGCAGCTAAAAAGCAAATTGGAGACAACCATGAAAAAACTTTTGGAAGAGATCTGCCGCGGATCTTATTGTAAAATGGTAAAAATCCTACCATCATCAGTAAAAGCGGATAGAGATAATTTGTGGAGCCATCCAGCCATAGAAATGTGTCGGAAAAGAGATGCGAAGACATCGGCAGCAGTCCGGGAAATACCGCACAGACACACGCTAAAAGGATTTCCTGTCTGTCCGGCATGCCGTCCGAATGAAGTGAACCTCTGACATAATAGAAAAATAGCAATGAGAGCAGTACCACCACAACGGCAGTTAAAATTTTCCACACACGCATGTCCATCATCAAAAAAACGCCGGCGAGAAGGTTCCCCATTCTGGCGCCGCCATACGTGTAGTATTTCAGATAACTGTCCCAAATTCGTGGAAAACTGCCTCCATTTACGCTAAACCGATAATCATCCCCCTGCAGGAATGTATGGGAGTAGATCACCATCCAAAAAATAAGCGCTGCCAAAAACGGGATAAAGAGAATCCAGCGTCTCCCGCTTTCTTGTTTTCTGCCCACTTCTTCTCCACCCTTCAGCAAATTTATAAAATCTATTGGATTTTCCTCATATTTTCCAATTATACGCTCCTATGATATCCTCGTCAATAAAAATGAGCTTTCGCCAACTATTAAGCCGGAAAAAGCTCACTCCTATTCAATCTTTTTAATCAGCCGTTTACCATCAGCTTGCATATTTCATTGCTGAAGGATACTGGATTCTCAATCGGCACTCCCTCAATCAGCAGTGCCTGCGTATACAGCAATTGTGTATATTCTTTTAGTTTATTCGTATCCAGTTTATAAAGTGCACGCAGTTTATCAAAAATCGGATGGTTTGCATTAACTTCCAGCACCCGCTGTGCCTTTACTTTGTCATTATTGCTATTGGGAATCGCATTCAGTATTTTTTCCATTTCCATTGACAAAGCACCGTTTGTGGAAAGGCAAACCGGATGACTCTTCAATTTTGTAGAAAGGATGACTTCTTTCACCTGACCATTCAAAGAATCCTTCATGAAGTTCAGCATGTCCTTATTTTCTTCCACTTTTTTCTTGGCGGCCGTTTTCTCCTCTTCGGTTTCAAGGCCAAGGTCATCTGCGGAAACAGACTTAAATTCCTTATCATCATATTTCATCATCATGCGCAGCGCAAATTCGTCCACATTATCCGTAAGGTACAGAATCTCATAGCCTTTGTCTTTAACTGCTTCCGTTTGTGGCAGCATATCAATCTTTGCCACGGATTCGCCAGCCGCATAGTAAATGAACTTCTGGTCTTCTTTCATTCTTTCGGTATATTCTTTCAGGGTAACCAGCTTCTTCTCGCTGCTGGAATAGAAGAGGAGCAAATCCTGCAGTAAATCTTTGTGCTGACCGTAATCACTGTAGACCCCATACTTTAGCTGCAGACCAAAGGCTTTAAAGAACTGCTCATATTTCTCGCGGTCATTTTTCAGCATCGTTTCCAGTTCAGACTTAATTTTTTTCTCCAGCCGGCTGGCAATCAGTTGCAGCTGACGGTCATGCTGCAGCATTTCACGGGAAATGTTAAGGCTCAAATCCTGACTGTCTACCAAACCGCGAACAAAGCTGAAATAATCTGGCAGCAGATCCGCACATCTGTCCATAATGAGGACACCGTTGCTGTAAAGCTGCAAACCCTTTTCAAAATCCTTGGTATAGTAGTCATAACTTGCATGGGCCGGAATAAAGAGCAGGGCATTGTAAGTGGCTACCCCCTCTGTAGAACTGTGGATAACTTTGAGGGGATTCTCATAATCGCCGAACTTGCTCTTATAAAAGTCATTGTATTCATCCTGCGTAATCTCATTTTTATTCTTGCGCCAGAGCGGAACCATGGAATTCAGTGTTTCCATCTCGGTATAATCCTCATACTCCGGCTTATAATCGTCCGGTGCATTTTCCGGCTTTGGCTTCTGACGGCTTTTTTTCATTTCCATACGGATTGGGTAACGAATATAGTCGCTGTATTTTTTGACCAAGTTTTTAATCGTGTACTGGTCTAAATAAGTATCGTAATTGTCATCGTCCGTGTTATCTTTAATGTCCAAAATAATCTTTGTGCCGCGGCTTTCTTTTTCACAGGAATCGACTGTATAGCCTTCCACACCACAGCTCTGCCAGCGCCACGCCTCGTCGCTGCCAAAGGCCTTGCTCTCAACTGTCACACGCTTGGCAACCATAAAGGCAGAGTAAAAACCAACGCCGAACTGGCCAATAATGTCCACATCTTTTTGTTTCTGATTGGCTTCCTTAAATGCAAGGGAACCGGACTTCGCAATTGTGCCGAGATTCTTCTCCAATTCCTCTTTTGTCATACCGCAGCCGTTATCTTCTAAGATCATTCTCCGGTTGTCATGGTCCAGTGTAATTTGAATCGCAAAATCATCGCGGGAAAGGCCTGTATCATTTTTCTGCAGAGATTGATAATAGAGCTTATCCATTGCATCACTTGCATTACTGATTAACTCGCGCAGAAAAATTTCCTTATGCGTATAAATAGAATTAATCATTAAGTCCAAAAGACGTTTTGATTCTGCCTGAAACTGTTTCATTTCAACGACCGCCTCTTATTTTATAATTTTAGCACTCTATTGCCTTAAGTGCTAAAATTATTGTAGTACAGCCGACAGGAAAATTCAATAGACAAATTATGAATAATACAGCAAAAAGTCAGAACGGCCCTTTCTCTTTGCGGCAAAATTGACTTTTCACTCTCAGAAAGCATCGTCACGTGATGAGTTTCCAACTGTATTTTCATGCACAAATAAAAGAAAAGCCACCAGTTTCCCCAGTGGTTTCAATGTAAGTCAGATATGTTTATTTTTTCTTACCCTGTTGTTTGGTTTCTTCTGTACCTTCGGCAGACTGAGTGCCAACACGTTCTGCTGGTTTCTCATCCTGATCAACTTGATCTTCAAACGGATGCATCAGGTCCTGCCAGATGTCATTGACATATTCCACACATTCCAAATATTTCTGAGCAACAAAAGTCATACTTAAATCCAGCTCTTTTGCAGCTTCAGAAACTCCGCGCCAATCAGCATTCTCATAGTCAATAACCAAACGGAGCAGCGCACCGGGTTCCCCTTCTCCAGTGAGCAGTCCCTGCTTCAGCTCGTCCGCCACCGGCAGCGCTTCCATTGCATTTTCAAGCGGAACCTGCAGAAGTGTATCCAAAGTAGAAAACATACCCAACAGGTAAGACTCGGAACGAGAAAGTGGGAAGTCCGGCAGAAAATCGACTAGTGCCTGGCACATGCTGCCGCGCAGGAATGCTGTTCGGATCAGTTCATTATTGACACTATCATCTTCACCGCTGAAGCTCATTAAATAAACCCACTGCTTCAACTGCCCCACGCCTAAAATGGTCAGCGCCTGCATAACCGACTTGACTTTATTCCGAAGGGCAAAGTAGCTAGAATTCACCATTTTCAGCAAAGAATAAGTCAGCGTAACATCTTGACTGATAATCCGCTCAATTTCATCAAGATTAGGTTCTTCTTTTGTAACAGCAACCATGAGTTGGAAAAAGTTAGACTGCAGATGATCCATACGGTGAACATTTGTACTGAGCAGATTGGCGACATTCTCACCCTGATAGAAATCCACAGCCAGTTCATTAGCCTTCTCGATGGCTGCTTCCGTATTGACATTATAAGCGGCCACCTGCTTGCCGAAGCTGCGGGCAACCATGACTTTCTGTCGAATCTTTGGATCTTCCGGATTGGAAAAATCAATTTTAATAATACTGATATCATCCAAAATTCCAAAGCACCGCTGTGTGAATTCAAAATTCATCAGCGCCACCCGATAGCCCTGTTTTTTATAGCGGCAAATAATCCTTTGCGCCAGTGGATGCACAATCACATTATCTTCAATCTGAATAACCAATCGATTTTCTGAAAAAATGCGGGGAATATTTTTCATCAGCAGATTGGGCGTAAATGTGATGAACGCATCTTTGTCTCCCAAAAAGTTATTTTGATCCAGCCCCATAAAAAAGTCCTGAATTGCGTTGGCTGCGCGGCTGTCCTGTTGGTTGTAAAGCGAAGATTCATCTTCTTGAAAAAGTACTTCATAGGCAGCCACTTTCTTTTCGCGGTTCATAATGGGCTGTCGAACAATACAAGTCTGCATTTCTGCCTTTCCTCCTTTGTCTCATACATGATAACAAAATAATATAATCTATTTCCCTGCTAATTCGCAGAAAATCAAATGCCGAGTGACCGGCGGTATTCCTCCAGACAAATCCCTTTTCGTATCATATCCTCTGCATATTCCCGGCCCACATATCGAAAATGCCACGGCTCAAAGGGAACACCCGTGACAGCTTCTTTCTCTTTGGGATCGCGCAGAATGTACCCATATTGCCATGAATGCTGAGAGAGCCATGTAAATGCGGCCGTTTTCGCAAAGCTTGAGTCCAGCGTAAGATGCGACGGCGTCACAAAATCCACGGCAAGCCCGGTATGATACTCACTGTATCCGGCAGGCTGCACAAATCCTGAACTGTTGGACATTTGGGACCGGTACAGACTGTCCTGCTCGCTCATGCTGCGGAATGCTGAGTTGAGCCTTAATTCCACTCCATCCGCTTTTGCCGCAGCCAGCATCTGTTCCAATTGTTTCTCGGTACGTGAATCGACACGAAACCCATCTTTCCGCTGAAACAGGGAAACCTTAAAATTTTCAGGAAGCGGATGCTGGCGGTTCACAAGAATCAGACGCCAGTCGGAAATCAACGCCTTTTGTGCTTCCGCATTCCGGTCCTGCTGTGATTCCCTGTATACTGCAGATGATGATAACAATTTTGCTGCAGAAGAACTGTCTCCAACCGAAGAAACCGGCGCACAGAAATTCATCAAAAGGATTATCACAATTCCGGCAGCACAAACCAATAGACTTGCACGATTAGACGACTTTCGTATTCTCTGTGTTTTCCGTTCTTCTTCCTGCAGCCTTTTTTGCCGCCGTTCATAATAATTCATACTGGTGGTGCCATCTTTTCCACATTTTCACCGTCTGATGCGGCAGAAGGTGCTGCAGACTCTTCCGCCACACCCTCCGGATGCGTGGCGCGGTCTGCTACTTTCAGAATCTCCACATAGATTTTTGCAACCGCTTCATACAGTTCCGGCGGGATGGTTGTCCCTACCTGCAGCATACACATCATAGAAGCGGCACTGTCATCTCGAAAGACAGGAATGCCATGCTGCTCTGCAAGGTCAATAATACGTTCCGCGATTCCTCCATAACCTGCTGCAATCACAACCGGTGCTTTATCTTCTTTGGCATTATATTTCAGTGCTACTGCTTTTTCTTCTTCAGATCTTGACATCTACGCCAGTCCTCCTATAGGGTAAAGTTCTAAATACCTGCATCAGGGAACGGGGACGCTCCAGTTTCTCAATACGAATGGTACCTACCCGGTAAGGTGTCTGGTCTAACACCTTTTTCACGGTTTTATCAAAGTCCTGATAAGTATTGATGAGTGCTTCCGGACAGTACAAGGTAAAATCGACTTGATTATTTCTCTCATAAACTTCTGCCTCAAATCGGCCAAACGCTTCCACATCAATTACCAAAAGCATGTGTATTCCCTTTTCCTCATCAGCTTTTTCTCCGCGGTCCTGACTTTGCGGATCAATCCAGATTTCAGCAAAAGAGCGGAGGTCCTGATAAGCCATCGGAACCACATAATGTAAAAGCGGCGTGAAATTGCTGGGTGAAGAAAGCAGGCTGCGAATAATTTTTTCCATTCGCTCCTGTTCAGCGGGATTATTTTCCCCTTTAATTTCCCCGGAAAGCAATTGGACCAATGTATCCATAACCTTGGAGGAAGTGCCTGTTGTTCCTTCTTTCCCCTCCGACACAGACTGAAGATACTGCGACAGAAGAGCTTTAAACTGATCTCGTGTTTGAAAATTCAGCAAGCGCCAGACTCCAATGGCACTTTCCTGCAAAAACTGCTTGTTGCTGTTATGGCGGGAAAGGTTATAGATTGTAATGGAAACTACTTTTTCCAATTCCTGCGAAAAGAGGATGCTGTTCTGCACATCCTGCAGCAATTCCAGTGTTTCCTGTTTCAATGCCTGAAAGTTCTGTTCTGCATCCGGAGCGCGAAAGCGCTGAGCCAGTTCCGTAAGGCGTGGTGCCAAATTCTTGCTCGAAGAAAGCCGATTTGCAAGGAAATTAAGGCTGTTGGCCACAGCATCCCGAATATCACGATTCCCAATATTATAATTAATTGCCCGCAGCAGGTTTGCAATAGCCGGCTGGATCTCAGAGTCTTTTCCCATCTCATTACTGACCTGCCGCAAGAGCGTAAACAATTCGCCGCGGAATGCAGTGGAATCTTGTTCCTGCGCTTTCATTTCATCAGCAACCGCATCCGGTTGAACCAGCATGGCATTAAACATTTGCTCAATTCCATCCGTTACCGTGCGATTATTTTCCGGCAGAAGCTTCACGATCTCTTCGAGAACATATATATTTTTCAGGTAGGTCTCCGTCACAGAAGGATCTTTCAGCAGGCTTTCCAGAATATTAGGGCTGCCTTCCTGAAGAAGTTTTGTATTCTGCTGAAGAATGGCAGGCTGCGGAAGAGGCTGAGCGACTTTGGTAACATCCTGCATCTGAAATGGTGCTGTAGCCTCTGTACTGGAACCAGGGCGAACCGGGATTTGCTGATTTTTATCTGCTACAGGGCTGGTAATCTTTAGAATATCAGCCAACGAATCACCCCATTTTTGTGACCATACTTGTTCAATAAATCTTTTATGAAAATAAAATAAACTCCATTTATAATTATCCTATTTTTTTTGCCTTTTCTCAACATTCTCTATTAAGTTTTTCAAAAAAAATGCAATAACCTTTTATGAGTGGGTTTAAACTGAGTTTATAATTTTAAAAATTTTTGATTTGAAAATTTGAGTGATTTTGTTCCCAAATATGGCAAATAGTATTTTGAAAAAAATTTTATACCATTATCGTGAATATCCAATCCACCCAATTCGTATTAAAAGGAGCAGGTAAATATGAGCACAGATGATTCGAGTACGGATTCCCTATTAGAAGCTTTCATTTATGAAACCTCATCTTTGTTGGATCAGCTCGACGAAATCATGCTGGACTCTGAGAAGCAGAAAAGCCTGAGCGAAGATAATATCAACGAGATTTTCCGTATCATGCATACTACAAAAGGTTCCGCAGCTATGATGGGATTTAATGAAATTTCAAATCTTGCCCATTCGGTTGAAGATGTCTTCTTCCTGATTCGGGAAGATCCATCGCGTCTGAACCTAGTTTTTGACACACTGTTTGATTTAATTTTTCAATCTTCAGATTTTCTTCGTCAGGAAATTGAGTCCATCCAAAACAACGGCAGCGATTATTCTCCATCCGACCCGACAGATCTAATCAATAAACTGGAAGCACAGGCTGCTGTTATGAAAGGGCAAGCACCGGAAAAAGCCAAATCTCCCGCTTCTGAAAAGCCAGCCGCTCCGGAAGCGGCAGCAAAACCAGAAGGAGATAAAAAAGAAGCTGTTCCTCCCGAAGATACCACGCAAATCCGTGTCTTCTTTGCTGATGATTCGCAAATGGAGAATATTCGTGCTTTCATGCTGATGACACAATTAAAAGACCACTGCGATTTTATTGATTCAGACCCGCCGCATCCAGAAACGGATTCTTCATTGTGTGACAGCATCATTAAAAACGGCTTTATTATCACGGTAAAGCCTTCATATTCTCTGGATGATGTTATCAAGGTTATTGAGGCCAGCAGCAGCATCAAATCTTATGAAGTTCTCGGCTCGTCAAGCGGGAATACAAAAAAAGAAGAAAAAGCGGCCGCAGCTTCTGCAGGCAAACCTGCTGCGCCAGCTGCTTCTTCAGCTAAAAAAGCCAAAAAGCCGGGTTCCTCTTCCGGACATGGCGCATTGCAAAGTCTCATTAGCGTCAATCAGTCAAAGCTGGATCATCTAATGGATCTTGTGGGAGAACTGGTAACGGCTGAATCGATGGTTGCCAGCAACAAAGACCTTGCCGGTTTGAAATTGGACAACTTCACAAAGTCTTTTCGGGAACTGCGCAAACTGACCGATGAACTGCAGGATGTTGTCATGTCAATCCGCATGGTTCCGCTAACCGGAAATTTCCAGAAAATGAACCGCATTGTACGGGATATGAGCAAAAAGCTGAACAAAAAGGTCGATTTGGTTACTATCGGCGGCGAAACTGAAGTAGACAAAACAATTAGTGATGCGCTGACCGACCCACTGATGCACATGATCCGGAATTCGATGGATCATGCGATTGAAACGCCGGAAGAACGTGTTGCCCTTGGAAAATCGGAAACTGGTAAAATTACACTTTCTGCACGAAACGTCGGCGGTGAAATTTTAATTGATGTGAAAGATGACGGACGCGGTCTGGATACAGATGGTATCATGGCAAAGGCAAAAAAGAACGACATTCTGACAAAACCCGAAAGCGAATATACAGAAAAAGAAATTTTCCATCTAATCATGCTGCCGGGTTTCTCCACAAATGACAATGTGACGGAATATTCGGGCAGGGGCGTAGGAATGGATGTTGTGCGCAAAAATGTCGAAAATGTCGGTGGAAACATTTCGATCCACAGCGAAAAAAACAAGGGTACCACTTTTACGATGAAAATTCCGCTGACACTGGCTATTATGGATGTCATGGATATTTCTCTCGGCAAAACAACTTTTAGTATTCCAATTACTTCCATTAAACAGTCTTTCAAACTCACAGATGATAGTAAAATCATGCATAATACAGATGGCTCGGATATGATTATGCTTCGCGGCGAATGTTATCCCATCATCCGTCTGTATGAATATTTCAACATCCCAACACAGGTAACAGATCTGAAAGACGGCATTGTGATCCAAGTGGAGAGCGGAAGCGATGTCGCTTGTATCTTTGCCGACGAACTGCTTGGCGAACAGCAGGTCGTTGTGAAACCGTTCCCACCTTTCTTTAACAAATATAATTTAAAAAACAGCGGTCTTTCCGGATGCACGATTCTTGGAAACGGCAGCATCAGCCTGATTCTGGATATCCGCAATCTTTTAAGCTCCGAAAGGTAAGGTGACCATACATGGAAGAAAATACAACTCAGGCGATTCTTCAGGCATCAGATGATTTGAGTAACCGCTTTCTGACTTTTGGGATTGATGGCGCAGTCTATGGCATCAGCTTGACAAATGTTCTGGAAATTATCGGGATTCAAGACATTACGGCTGTTCCAAATGTTCCCCAGCATATCAAAGGCCTGATCAATTTGCGCGGTAAAGTCGTTCCGGTTATTGACACACGGCTCAAGATGGGAAAGGAAGAACGTGATTATGACAGCCTCACATGCATTATTGTTATTGACATTCAGGATATGCATATTGGACTGATTGTCGACCGGGTAGAAGAAGTTATTTCTATTGATTTGGAACATGCAGCCGTTCCCCCAAAAGCCGGAATGGAAGACAAACAATTTTTAAGTTCAGTTGTGGAACGCGATAACCATACCGTTCTAAACATTGATTTGGAAAAATTCATGGCAGATGATTTACGGCAATATTAGATCCTATATTTTTTAAAGAGAGGTCTCTAATATGTTTTTAAACAGCGCAAACAGCGGCTTAATCCAATTGACCGATCAGGAATTTAAAGAGCTTGTCAATTTTGTTCATACGAAGTATGGCATCAACCTCATTAAAAAAAGGGTGCTGATTGAGGGGCGTCTCTCCCAAACTCTCCGTCAAAAGGGCCTTACCTCTTTCCGCCAATATATCGATCTGCTGGAAGCAGACCGAACGGGCACAGAAATGACGCACTTCCTCAATAAAATCACAACAAACCATTCCTATTTTGCAAGAGAAAATGAACATTTTGAGTATTTATCAGACACCGTTCTTCCTTATATGGAGCGCACGCGCCATAATTATGATCTGCGTATCTGGAGTGCAGGGTGCTCTGCAGGTCAAGAAGCATACAATATGGCAATGACCATTGATCAGTATTTCGGACTACATAAATCACGGTGGGATACAACCATTTTGGCAACGGATATTTCTATGGATGTTCTTCAACGTGCCAAAAAAGCAATTTATCCGGCAAGCAACCTGACAAATATTTCTGCCCTGTGGAAACAAAAGTATTTTCATTCATTAGGAAACGGCACTTATCAAGTCTGCGATAAAATTCGGAAAGAAGTTGTTTTTAAGCCGCTGAACCTAATGGAGCCTTTCCATTTTGTGAAGCCCTTTGACATCATCTTCTGTCGAAATGTCATGATTTATTTTGATGCGCCAACCACAGACCAACTTATTCAAAAGTTTTATGATGTGACCGCTCCAGGTGGGTATTTATTTATTGGCCATTCAGAAGTCATTAATAAAGAAGCCACAAAATATCACTATATCCGTCCGGCAATTTATCAGCGAAAGGAGTAGTGAAGGATGCCAGCGATTCGTGTACTTGTTGTTGATGATTCCCTTGTCTTCCGTAAGCAGCTTCAACAGAGCCTTTCTCAAGATCCAATGATTGATGTCATTAGTACAGCAATTGACCCTCTTGATGCCAAACGGAAAATCTTAAGTCTCCATCCCGATGTCGTCACATTGGATGTAGAAATGCCTCACATGAACGGCATTGATTTTTTGAAACAGCTGATTCCTCAGTATCCGGTTCCTGTAGTGGTCGTAACTTCCACGCCAACCAGTGCATTGAATGCATTAAGTTCCGGAGCAGTTGATTTTGTAAAAAAGCCGGTTATTAAATCTCCGGAAGATCTTCAAAAATTCATGCGCGACCTTCGGTTTAAAGTTAAGATTGCTTCCCATGCAAAAGTGAAGAAATTTAACGCAGCTGCTGTAGTGCCTAGTTTAACGCAGCGGATATCTGCCGTAAAGGCTTTAAATCAAAACACCCTGATTGCAATTGGTGCTTCCACCGGGGGAACAGAAGCAATTCTGGCAGTGGTTAAAAACCTGCCAAAAAATACACCCGGGATTGTGATTGTACAGCACATGCCTCCAGTCTTTACCAACATGTATGCACAAAGGCTGGACAAGATTTGTAAAATGACAGTTAAAGAAGCGTCTGACAATGACCGCATTGAGCAGGGCCGCATTTTAATTGCTGCCGGTGAACATCATATGCGCGTGCTGAAAGACAGCCGCGGCTATTATATTCGCAGTCAACCAGGTGAACGAGTAAATGGACATTGTCCTGCAGTGGATGTCTTGTTTAATTCGATTGCTGACCTGCACACAAGCAATGCCATCGGTGTGATTTTGACCGGTATGGGAGCTGATGGTGCAAAGGGACTACTCCGCATGCGGCAGGCCGGTGCTTTTACAATTGGGCAGAATGAGGCGTCGTGTGTGGTTTACGGCATGCCCATGGAAGCCTATAAAATGGGGGCTGTGTGTAAACAGCTTTCATTAGATCAAATTCCGGATGAAATCCTTTATCAATTAAATAAGCACTGATCAGGAAAGTTAAAGCGGAAATGCCAATATCAATGTGGAACAAACGGCAAAGGAACCGTGGTGCTTACACACATGGAAAGAGTAACTGACAACTACATCGGCGCATACACATAAAACAAGGCCATCAAAGCTATGCCGGAAGCTATGATGGCCTTTATACTAAATGAATTCAGGGACTCTTTTCAGCAATATTACAATTACTACCACCAATGGAACAGAATTTAATGAAATAGAAAATGGCCATAAACTGGAAAAAAATCAAGAAACGACTGAAACAGCTCTGGTAATACCTGATTGATAACAGCATAAAAAAGAGGAACAACTGCTGCATATCATGCAGTGCCGCCCCTCTTCTTCATGCTTGAAGATACCGCCTAGCCCTAGCAGTTTCTTGCAGGCTTTTCATTAATCATCATCTTCGTCATCATCATGAAGACGACGTGCCAGTTTTTCCATACAGTGGCGGCAAACATTGTGGCCTTTGTATGTAATGATTCCATCCATGCTGTTGCAGAAAATACAAGCCGGCTGATACTTGCGAAGAATAATCTCTCCACTTTCTCCGACAAAGATTTCCAATGGATCTTTTTCTTTGATGTCAAGTGCCTTACGAAGCTCCTTTGGCAGCACGATACGGCCCAGTTCATCGACTTTACGCATGATTCCTGTTGATTTCATTCTTAGTGTCCTTCCTGTTTTATTATTAAAAAAATACCCTCACTCCATAATAATAGTATATTCGCCAAATAAAGTCAATATTTTCAAGCACTTTTTTATTGGCGAATATTTTTACACTTATTTTCATATGGATGCTGAGAGGTGGTGGAAATGCTAAATTGGATTTGGGCGGGAATGATTTTGATTAGTTTTATCTGTGCAGTCTGCACAGGACGGATGGAGCAGCTCTCGTCCGCTGTGCTGTCCGGCGCCGGCAGTGCCGTGGAACTTTGCATCACGACACTTGGCCTGATGTGTTTCTGGACAGGTCTAATGCATGCCGCCGAACGGGGAGGACTCACACAGCTTCTTGCAAAAGCACTTTCTCCCCTTCTGCACAGACTATTTCCAAAGCTGCAGCACAACAGTCCGGCGCTTGGTGCCATCTGCATGAACTTAACTGCAAATTTTCTGGGGCTGGGAAACGCGGCAACTCCTCTCGGTCTGGCCGCTATGCAGGAACTAAAAAAGGAGTCGGATGTACCCGCAGGGACTGCAGACAATGCCATGGTCCTTTTTGTCGTACTGAACACATCCTCCCTGCAGCTGATTCCGACATTCATGGCAGCGCTGCGCGGAAAGTATGGTGCTGTTCAGCCGTTTGATATTCTGCCAGCCGTATGGATTACTTCCCTGTGTGCATTGCTTGCTGCTGTTACGGCAGCAAAATTGATGGAAAGGCATTTCTGTGAATAAAGTAGGTATCTTTGCCGTACCGGCATTTGCAGCCGCGATCGTCTTATTTTGCTTGATTCGAAAAGTTCCCGTCTTTGATTCCTTTACCGAGGGTGCCCGCCAAGGAATGAAGGCCTCTTTCACCATTCTCCCAACCTTAGTGGGCTTAATAGTCGGCGTCACCATGCTGCAGGCATCCGGCGCTTTGGATTTGATGGCAGACGCTCTTGCACCTCTCATGCATGCCATCGGGCTGCCCTCTGCAGTTGCTCCATTAGTATTAATGAAACCCGTATCCGGCAGTGGTTCCACCGCTGTTCTCACACAAATTCTGCAGCAAAACGGCGCAGACAGCTTTGTCGGGCGGGTTGCCGCCGTTCTTTCCGGCAGCACAGAAACTACATTTTATTGTATTGCTGTTTACTATGGCAGTATTAAAGTGCATAAAACGCGGCATACACTTCCTGCAGCGCTTGTGGGCGACATGGCAGCGTGCCTGATCGCACCGCTCGCAGTACGCTTTGTATTTAAACAATACTAAATGAAGAATATGAATACTCAAACGGCAGCACGCTTTTGGCGGACGCTGTCGTTTTTTAGGCTCAGCCGCCTTTTATTTGTTTCGGCCGTTTTAGACTTTTACTGCGCACTCCCCGCTTCTTCCCGCAGCAGGGCAATTTCCCGTGCATGTCCGGCGGTATCCAGCGGAGTTTCCAACACAAACGGTAATTGGCATAGTACCGGATGCTTGATAATGCGCAGTAATGCCTGTATACCAATGTATCCTCCTCCAATAACCTCATGACGGTCTTTATGACTTCCTACAGGGTTTTTGCTGTCGTTCAGATGAACGGCTCTCAGACGTTGCAAGCCAATAATGCGGTCAAATTGTTCCAGTACAGCGTCTAGGCCATGAACAATATCATATCCTGCATCAAAAACATGACAGGTGTCCAGACAAACACCTATTTTTTCAGAAAGTTCAACACCATCTAAAATGGCACGAAGCTCCTCAAAGTTACGTCCGACTTCCGTGCCCTTTCCCGCCATCGTTTCCAGCAGAACCGTTGTGCGCTGTTCCTGCCAAAGCACTTGATTGAGAACCTCAGTAATTTTCCGGATGCCTATTTGCACCCCCTGCCCCACATGACTGCCCGGATGAAAATTATAATAATTTCCCGGTAAATATTCCATACGCGCAAGATCATCCCGCATCGTTTGCAGCGCAAACGCCTGTATCTCCGGTTTGGCCGCACATGGATTCAAGGTATAAGGCGCATGGGCAATGATGGGGGCAAAGTGATGTTCCGCCAAAAAATCCCGCAGTGCTTCCGCATCGGCAATATTCAACCGTCTGGCTTTGCCTCCTCGAGGGTTTCGTGTAAAGAATTGAAAAGTATCCGCATTGATTGACAGGGCTTCTTTTCCCATATGCAGAAAACCAGCCGACGCGGAAAGATGAGAACCAATATGCATTTTAAAATCCTTTCTCAATTTACAAAGTATTGCGGTATAGTATGAAAAGCGTTAGAATAGAAGGGCAGCAGATAAAAGTATCTGATGGAAGATAAAATTGATAACCATTCTCATTATATAACCTGCAAAGGAAATTGCAATGGAAACTTATGAAAAAGTTGAGCGCAGCCTCATAAAAAAATACCGGAAACCTATCTGGAACCGCTTGATTGGTGGGATTAAAGATTACGAGCTGATTCAGCCCGGTGACAAAATTGCCGTATGTATTTCAGGCGGAAAGGACAGCACACTGCTGGCCTGCTGTATGCAGCACTTACATAAATACACAGAAGTCCCCTTTTCCCTGGAGTTTTTAGCAATGGACCCCGGCTACCGTCCGGAAAATCGTGCTCTGCTGCTTTCAAATTGTACGTTGCTGCACATTCCTGTGCATATCTTTGATACGGACATTTTTAATTTTGTGGCGCAGAAAAAGAAATCGCCCTGTTATTTATGTGCCCGTATGCGGCGCGGTTATCTCTACCGCCATGCACAGGAACTTGGGTGCAACAAAATTGCACTCGGCCATCATTTTAACGATGTAATTGAAACCATCCTGATGAGCATGCTTTACGGCGCCGAAATGCGCACCATGATGCCCAAACTGCACAGCAAAAATTTTCCCGGCATGGAACTCATCCGCCCGCTGTATCTTGTACATGAGCGGGATATTCTGGCGTGGAAACACTACAACGGGCTGGAGTTTTTGCAATGTGCCTGCCGTTTTACTGAAAAGGGTACTTACGATACCCCAAATGCAGGCAAGCGTGCAAAAGTCAAAGCACTGATTGCTTCACTGTGTGCAGAGAATCCACAGGTGGACCAAAATATTTTCCGCAGTGCTCAAAATGTAAACCTTGAAACCCTTATCAGTTGGCGGTGTCAAAAAGAGCGCCATAATTTTTTGGAAAATTATGATAAATGACAGAATACGCCGAAACACTTGCATTTTACAAATGCAAGTGGTATAATGCAATTATAAATTGAATCGTAGCCAGCAGAGTAGAAAATCATGCGTCAAGTGCCTGCCGAACGGGGAGTTGTCGGCAAGACGAAAAACGGGAGTTCGTATCCGTTTGCGGTGTGGTTTTCGCATCCCGCTGCTGCATACCTCCAATAAGATATGCAGCACTTGATGGGCACAGTTCTGTGTCATCCTGCGTATGCTACATATCTGACAGGAGGTTTTATTTTGCAAAAATTTCTCACACTGTTCCATGATTCTGCTGCAGAGCTAAAATGCTTACCGTCGATGGTAATTGCATCTATGCTCATGGCAGTCGGTCTAGTCCTAGGAAGCATAACGATTAAAGTAACTCCTTTTCTGCATATTGGTGTTTCTTTTTTAGCCAATGCAATCACCGGATTATTGTTTGGACCAGTCGTGGCAATGCTGACAGCCGGGCTGGGAGATATTATCGGTTATTTTTTGTCATCCGGCGGGGACGCTTTTTTCTTCCCTTTCACTTTAACGGCTATGCTGAGCGGATGCCTGTACGGCATATTTTTGTATCACAGCAACGCCAAACTCCCGCGCGTGATTGCTGCGAAAGCATCCGTTACCTTTATTTCCAACATCCTGCTGAATACAATTTGGTGTTCCATACTATACGGAAAAGGATTCATGGCAATTTTCCCAGTTCGTCTTACAAAGAATCTGACTTTGCTGCCGTTTGAAATTGCCATGCTCTTTGTGATTGGAAAAGCCATTCAAAAAATTTATGACGTTTCCCAACAGCACTTTGGTGCGCAAGGGGCCTTGCATTAACTAGCCCCTGCAATCAGGTTTCCCGCCGTATAGTGCCTTGGTGGCGTTCTGGAAATCCGTAGAAAAACAACATATAAAAAAGGTCTATGTCTCAGAAAGAAAGTCTCTGGAGCATAGATCCCTTTTTATTCTATATTGATGAATTGAAAATTTTTATGATAAATCGTCAGTTGCCGTTGATGCAGATGAGTTTGCGCTGCGCCTTAAACAAAGCTGTGCAGACAGGAATGGCAATTAAAACACCAGCCACCATTTCCACTAAACCGTTTATCGTAATAATAGAACCAATTAAGAAAGAAATTGCGCTGCCATGTGTCAATTGTGCAATCTGATTATGATAAACGACAACGAGCATCGAAAGGGTCAGAACCGTACTGCATAGTTTACCGATTGCAGCAGCAAGACCAATGCTTGCCGCTGTTTTGGCCCTGCCTCGAATGATTTTGCTGAATCCTGCAAATAAGAGTCCTGTGATAAGTCCAAGAGCCATACGGGATGGGATTGCCACCAATGGATTCTGAAAAAAGACATCCATTGCTCCACCCGGCATGACATAGGCAATAATCATACTGAGTACACCCATGACACCGCCGAGAACCAGTCCCCCCTGCCAGCCAAGCAGGATTGCACCGATAATGACAGGAAGATGGACCAAAGTAATTGAAACAATCCCCGTCCTGATGTAACCAATCGGCGTTAGGCTCATTAAGATGATAAGTGCGCTAAACAAACCCAGTAACGCCATTTGAAATGTTTTCTGCCTTTTCATAAAAATGACCTCCTTGCTGCCGCTCCTATATAAGGATGCAGCGCAAATTTATAATATTGACATAGGAATAGTTTCCCATTTGTCCAAAGAAAAAGCAACAAAAAGCTGTTGGTTTCAGCAGACTGATTGTTGTCTTATTATAGCATATTTGAATAAAAAAGCAAGAATTTAATTTTATTTTTGTTATATCCTGACAGGGATTCCTTTGGAACTCAGATATTCTTTTAGCTGTGGGATTGTAATCTCGCCAAAATGGAACAGAGACGCCGCTAAAACCGCATCCGCTTTTCCTTTTGTAAAGGCATCATAAAAATGCTCCAGTTTACCTGCACCGCCGGAAGCAATCACAGGCACGCTGACCGTTTCACTGACGGCTGCAGTAAGGGCAAGGTCATAGCCCTGCTTTTTCCCATCTTCATCCATGCTGGTAAGCAGAATCTCACCTGCGCCAAGTGAAACGGCTTTCTGCGCCCATTCAACAGCATCCAAACCAGTATCAATCCGACCGCCATGAATATAAACCGTCCAGCCGCCATTGGAGCGGCGTTTGGCATCGATGGCACAGACGACACACTGACTCCCAAATTTCTCCGCTGCCTCGGTCAGCAATTCCGGATGCTGTACGGCGGCACTGTTTACCGAAACCTTATCGGCACCGGCACGGAGCAGGACCTGAAAATCTTCTACTGTGCGGATACCGCCGCCAACCGTAAAGGGAATAAAAATCTGCTGTGCCACACTGCTGACATAATGAAGTTGTGTACCACGTGCCTGCGCAGAGGCGGTTATGTCCAGCAAAACCAACTCATCCGCCCCCTGCCGGTCATATTCAGCAGCACAGGCTACCGGGTCGCCGGCATCACGCAGGTGGACAAAGGAGGTTCCTTTTACCACACGGCCATTGTTGACATCCAAGCAGGGAATAATTCGCTTCGCATACATCATTCAGTCCCCCTTTACCAAAGCGGTAAAATTGCGCAGAATCTGCAAGCCGACTTTTCCGCTTTTCTCCGGATGAAACTGCATGGCATATAAATTCTGGCGGTGGATGGCAGCGTCAATCTGCACACCATACTGTGTCGTTGCCGCAACTTCTTCCCGACATTCCGCTTTTAAATAATAGGAATGTACAAAATAAACATAAGGGTTTTCCGGCAGGCCCGCAAAGATGCTGGATGGATCGGTGATATGCAGACTGTTCCAGCCGATATGTGGAATTTTCAGGCCTTTGCCTTCCGGTATGCGATGAATCCTGCCACGGAGAATGCCAAGGCCCGGGACACCCGGTGCCTCTTCGCTGCCTTCAAACAGCAGCTGAAGCCCAAGACAAATCCCAAGAAACGGCTTACCGGACGCAACCAATTCACAAACTGTGTCTGTCAATCCGGTTTTTTTGAGATTTTCCATAGCATCGCCAAATGCCCCCACACCCGGCAGCACAACAGCATCCGCTGACCGCAGAACAGCTGGGTCTGCTGTTACTTTTACCGCACTGCCAATGTACTGAAAAGCTTTCAATACACTCTGCAGATTCCCTGCACCATAGTCAATTACTGCAATCATCGCAGCACCCTCCTGCCCGATTTATCCATTACAAATCTGCCAACAGTTTATCATATTCCATCATTAAAGTCAATTTGATTTTATTGTGAAATAAATAAAAGGAGGAGGCAGAACATAGGTATAGAAAACAGATAAAAACAGTTTGACAGAATAGCGACCATACGTTATGATAAAAAGCATATTAAACTGGAGTTGAATCGGAGAAATCAGATATGGATTATAGTTCACTGATTGGAATCGCTGTTGGGTTAAGTATGGACGCCTTTGCTGTAAGTATAACAAATGGTGCCGTCACACGAAATGCAAAGCCTGCTTTTGCCATAAAACTGGCGGCAACCTTCGGCATTTTTCAAGCAGTTATGCCGATTATCGGCTGGCTGGTTGGCAAAGCAGGGGAAAATATGATCAATGCTGTCGACCATTGGATTGCGCTCATTTTACTGTCTTTCATTGGCATTCAAATGCTGCGTGAGGCACATAGCTGTCAACAGGGCAGTGTGGACTGTCTGCAGGATGATATTCCGTTAAAGACTCTTTTGTCCCTTGCTGTGGCAACTAGTATTGATGCTCTGGCAACCGGAATTCTTCTGCCCAGTGCAGTAGGGGCCTCTGCCCCGCATTTAATGGTACTCTCTGTATGTATCATTGGCATCATTACTTTTTGCTTCTGCTATATTGGCGTTTATATTGGTAAAAAATTTGGCAGCCTTTTCAGCTCAAAAGCAGAGATAATCGGTGGACTCGTCCTGATTGCAATGGGCATTAAAATTTTTGTGGAACACATGTGGTTCTCTTAAAACGATTTTTTGCTGCCTATTCCGGCAGTTCCTGCTCTTCTGCACACTCCTCAGGAATACGGTATACATGATACAGTTCTTGCAGCCTGCGCCGGATTTCGTCACGTACATAGGTTGGAGAAATAACCGTTACCCGTGCACCGCACTGCAAAATCCAATCATATAGCCCCTCACTGATACAAACCGTGACATGTGCCTTAAATGTTTCCCGCTCACATTCGAGGATTTCCAATTCAGTGCCAAACCGGTCAACTAGCACATCTAAAAAGTGATTATCACAACGAAGCAAAAGCTGCTCCTCTCTGCCGCCAAACATCTGGAATTCATGCCGCAGATAATCTGCTGTATCGAACCTGTCCGAATAAGGTGTTATTTCAGTAAATGGTCTGGAGGTTTCTTCCAGCATTTTAACGCAGAACATACGGTCTAACCGATAATTGCTGACCGAAGGATATTTCTCATAATTTGCCGCCAGATAATAATGGTCATTCCGCCAAAAAAGCGCATAGGGACTCAAAGAAAACATCCGGCCTTGATCCAGTTGTACAGTACCGCCGCACAGTACATGATGGTGATAATAAAGCAGTACCTTCCGTTTTCGTGAGATTGCTTGGTGAAGCACTGTAATTGTTTCTTTGATTTCGTCATTTTGCAGTTTATGGGCAGAATCATAGTAAACCTGCTGCTGAATCTCATTCTGTTCTTTGCTGTTAAGCATTCCTTTCAGTTTTTCTGTCAAATGCGAAGCCATCGCTTCTGTCAAAAATGGTGCCGCTTCCACAGCATCAATCAGCATACAGACTTCCGCTGTTTCCAATCTACGATGGAGAAGGTAATAGCCAGGATGAGGAGTGCGGGTAAAAATAATATCATACCCAGCCTGACGCAAAAAAGTAATATCCCTGCCCACAGCTTTTCGCTCAGATTGAATTCCCTGTTTTTCGAGAATCTCAAGCATGCGGTTCATATTCAGCGGTTTCTCCGCTGATGATTCCTTGATGAGCATCTGCAAAACAGCAAGCATCCTTGCCCTGGTAATATCCGATGAAATCATTCTGCCACCCTCAAAAATTTCTGTCCCGCCGCAAAAATGCTCTGGTTGTCTGCGGTAAAATTATAGACTCATTTTACCATACTTTTCAATGAAATTGCAGAAATTAAATGATGGAAGCGCGAAGGTCAAGAAAGATATCTGAAATATCTTGTCGTTCATATAAAAAAATGATATAATAATATCGTTGAAAGTTTCACAATCTTTATTGGATTCTCTAAAAATTATTCGTTACTTTACAGGAAGGAAGCTATTTCATAATGAATTACAAAGAAGAATATGCACAAAAACTGACAACTGCAGATAATGCCGTTAAAGTAATTAAATCAGGAGATTGGGTGGATTACGGATGGAATGCGGGAACTGTACATGATTTGGATATTGCTTTAGCAAAACGGGCAGAGGAATTAAGCAATGTAAAAGTCCGCTGCGGTATTTTGATGGAAACTCCTGAGATTTTTAAAGTGCCAGATAGTAAGAAGCACTTTTCCATTTACTCTTGGCATTATTCCGCTGTTGAGCGCAAACTGGGAAAGCAATGCAGTGTAACTTTAGCTCCTATGCGTTATTCCGAAGTTCCTCGTTACTATCGTGAAAACATTGAACCATTAGATGTTGCTATGCTACAGGTTAGTCCGATGGATAAACATGGTTATTTCAACTTTGGACCGGCTGCCTCTATACAAGCAGCAGCCTGTGAACGTGCTAAACATATAATTGTAGAAGTGAATGAAAAACTCCCACGTTGCTTAGGCGGTTTTGAAAATGACATTCACATCTCTAAAGTGGATGCGATTGTTGAAATGAAAGAACCTTTTGTACGTTGCATACCACCAGCAAAGCCAGCTACTGATGTTGACAAAACTGTCGCAAAAATGATTGTACAGGAAATTCCAAATGGGGCCTGCCTGCAACTGGGTATTGGCAGTATGCCGAATACGGTAGGTTCTTTAATTGCAGAATCTGATTTAAAAGATTTAGGTGTCCATACAGAAATGTATGTGGATGCATTTGTCCGAATGGCAAAGCTTGGAAAAATTACCGGTCTTAATAAAAACATCAACAAAGGACGCCAAGTTTATGCTTTTGCTTCTGGTTCGCAAGAGCTATATGATTATCTCGATGACAACCCCGCATGTATGACCGCTCCTGTTGATTATGTAAATGATGTTCGCACAATCGCAGCACATGATAAGATGATTTCCATTAACAATATCGTCAATATGGATTTGTATGGACAGATTAATGCGGAATCAAACGGTACCCGCCAAATTACGGGTGCCGGCGGACAATTGGATTATGTCCTCGGTGCCTACCTTTCTCACGGTGGGAAGAGCTTTATTTGCTGTTCCTCTACTTTTACGAACAAAAAGGGAGAATTACAATCCCGGATTCTTCCTGTACTGCACCCTGGCTCAATCGTAACGGACACTCGTGCAAATGTACAGTATGTTGTAACGGAATATGGTATGGTGAACCTAAAAGGTGCTTCCAGCTGGGATCGTGCTGAAAAATTGATCAGCATTGCCCATCCAAAATTCCGTGAGCAGTTGATTCAATCTGCAGAGGAGCAGGGCATTTGGCGTCAAAGCAATAAGATTTAATTTTACATATGGATTTGTTTTTATAAAAAAAGACTTCCAACGGCAGGGAACTGCATAAAGGAAGTCTTTTTTTTATTTAATTTGTTGTCTATATAAAAATAGGTTAAAAAAAGCCCCGACAGCAAATCAATGATCTGCTTGCCGAGACCTTTAAAGGAAAACACGGAATTAGACAGCTTCCTTTTCAGCAATCGCCTCTTTTAGTTTCGCTGTCAATTCAGGAACAATTGTCAATGCATCGCCGATAATACCATAATCAGCGACTTCAAAGATAGGCGCATACTGATCTTTATTAATGGCGATGATAAGGTCAGATTCCTCCATACCTGCCAAATGCTGAATTGCACCAGAAATACCACAAGCAATATACAGGCTTGGACGTACTGTTTTACCAGTCTGACCAACCTGAATATCCTTTTCTACCCAACCAGCATCAACACAGGCACGGGACGAAGCGACTTCACCGCCCAAAACATCCGCCAGTTCACGCAGCATCTTAAAGTTTTCAGGCTTTCCCATGCCGCGGCCACCAGCGACCAAAATCTTGGCATCCTGAATATCAATCTTGTTCGATACTTTTTTAATAATCTTCACAACATCAACATTCTTATGTTCTGCACCGATTTTAAGATCAACAACTTCCACCGGTGCTTTGAAACCTGCCTGCGGTTTTGCTTTCTCCATTACGCCTGGACGAACAGTCGCCATCTGCGGCCGATGCTCCGGGCAAAGAATGGTCGCCATAATATTGCCGCCAAATGCCGGACGTGTCATGCGCAAATCCTTTGTTTCAGCGTCTACCTCCAGTTTTGTACAATCAGCAGTCAGACCTGTTCCCACACGTGCCGCAACCCGAGGAGCTAAATCGCGGCCAATTGCAGTTGCACCATACAGTACAACAGCTGGCTTGTACTTTCTGATAATAGAATCCATACAATAAGCGTAAGGCTCTGTTGTATAAGGCTCCAATGCTGGATCATCTACAACTAAAATTTTATCTGCGCCCCACTTGGATAACTCGTCATACAAACCTGAAACCTTACTGCCCAACAATACAGCAGTAACTTCCGTACCCATGTTATTTGCCAGTTCCTTTGCCTTCCCAAGAAGTTCAAAAGAAACATTGTCAATTTTGCTCTCTACTTGCTGTACGAAAACGTACACACCTTTATAGTCTTCAAAACTCATTTTGCTCACCCCGCCTCAACTAAATTATAAATTTCTCTTTCAAACGATCAACAATGTACTCCGCTGCGCTTTCAGCGTCACTAGGAGTAACGACTGTGCCGCTTCCCTTTAGTTGTTTGGGGAAAGACTTAGCAACACGGGTTGGTGAACCTTTCAGGCCAATTTCAGTATCTTGAACGTCAAGATCCTTGCGGGTAAGCGTTTTAACTTCACGCTCACGATATGCATCAAAAATTCCGCCAGGAGTCATATAGCGAGGCTTATTCATGGCCCCCAATGCCGTAATAAGGCAAGGCATTTTTGCTTTCACAATATGATAGCGGTCTTCATACTGACGCTTTACAGTAACAGTGTCCCCTTCAACCTGAATGTCCTCTGCATAGCTGACATTCGGGATGCCTAGATGCTCTGCGATTTCCGGACCAACCTGAGCAGTGTCGCCATCAATTGCCTGACGGCCTGTGATAATCAGGTCATATGGAATCTTTTTCAGAGCAGCAGCAATGGTTGTGGAAGTTGCCAATGTGTCGGCACCGCCAAAAGCACGGTCGGTAACCAAATAAGCTTCATCTGCACCCATTGCCATTGCTTCACGGAGCACTGTGTCCGCCTGCGGCGGGCCCATGGAAACGACAGTTACACGTGCACCCAAGTTATCTTTCAGCTCAAGTGCAGCCTCCAAGCCTGCTTTATCATCAGGATTCATGATACTTGGTACACCCTCACGAATCAGTGTACCTGTTTTTGGATCAAGTTTTACTTCATTTGTATTAGGAACTTGCTTAACGCAAACGACAATATTCAAAGAAATTCCCTCCTTAGCTTCGTCTTATTTTAAGGCGTATTTGGAAATAACCATTCTCTGCACTTCGCTGGTGCCTTCATAGATTTCAGTGATCTTGGCATCACGCATCATACGCTCAATCGGATACTCTCTTGTGTAGCCATATCCGCCAAAGAGCTGTAGGCAGCGAGTGGTAACATCCATTGCATTAGAGGCACAAAACAACTTTGCCATTGCCGCTTCTTCAGAATAACGTTTTTTCGTATCCTCAGCCATCGCTGCACGATACAGCAAAAGCTGAGCCGCCTTCGTACTTGTAACCATATCAGCTAACTGGAACTGCGTGTTTTGGAACTTTGCCAGAGGACGACCAAATTGTTTTCTTTCCTTAACATACTTGATCGTTTCGTCAAGAGCACCTTCTGCAATGCCCAATGCCTGTGCAGCGATACCAATACGGCCGTTGTCAAGTGTAGCCATTGCAATATTAAAGCCCTTGCCCTCTTTACCAAGCAAGTTTTCTTTGGGGACAATACAGTTTTCGAAAATCAGTTCACACGTTGCGGAACCGTGGATACCCATTTTCTTCTCTTTTTTGCCCACAGAAAAGCCAGGAAATGACTTTTCAACGATAAAAGCGGAAATGCCATGATTGCCTTTGCTCTTATCTGTCATAGCAAAGACAACATAAGTATCTGCATAACCGGCATTTGTAATAAAGATCTTACTGCCATTGAGAACATAATGATCGCCCTCAAGCACAGCCTTTGTTTGTTGACCGGAAGCATCGGTACCTGCACCAGGCTCTGTCAGAGCAAAAGCACCCAGATATTCGCCTGAACAAAGCTTTGGCAGATATTTTGCCTTTTGCTCCGCGGTACCATAGTTTACGATCGGCCACGTACCCAGCGAAGTGTGTGCAGAAAGCATGGTGCCTGTCGCAGCGCAAGCCTTGCTGATTTCTTCTACACACATTTCATATGTAAGGGTATCGCAGCCAGCTCCACCATATTCCTTGGAATAGGGAATACCCATGAATTTGTACTTACGGAATAGTTTCAGAGCCTCTTCTGGAAAGCGCTCCTCTTCATCAATTTCCGCAGCCAACGGTTTAATTTCATTTTCCGCAACCTCTCTAAAGAGGGTGCGAGCCATCTCCTGTTCCTTACTCAATATAAAGTCCATACTCGTTTGTTCCTCCAAATCTTATCGTTATGGATGGAAATTATTTGGAATAGTCAAAGAAACCTTTACCGGATTTTCTGCCCAGCAGACCGCCGCGGACCATCTTACGAAGCAGCGGAGCCGCACGATATTTGGAATCTCCGGTCTCGTTATAAAGCACATCCATAACATCCAGAACAATATCGTTACCGATCAGGTCAGACAAAGCCAGAGGTCCCATTGGATGGTTAGCACCAAGCTTCATAGCCGTATCAATGTCTTCAGCAGTTGCCGTTCCTTCAGACAAAACAACAATGCCTTCATTAATCATTGGAATCAGAATGCGGTTCACAACAAAGCCGGGAGCTTCTTTGACCTGTACTGGAGTCTTACCAATTTCTGTAGAAATTTTCTTGACCTTTTCAACAATTGCAGACGGTGTATTAATACCAGCAATTACTTCCACCAACTTCATTACAGGAGCTGGATTAAAGAAATGCATACCAATAACTGGATGTTTGATTCCGTGAGCAATCTCTGTAATGGACAGAGAAGAAGTGTTCGATGCAAAGATGCACTCCGGTTTGCAAAGTTCATCCAATTGCTTGAAAATTCCCTGCTTAATATCCATTTTCTCCAGAGCAGCTTCAACAATCAAATCACAATCGGCTGCAATTTCATTTGTGCCGGTTGTAATCTTTGCCAAAATTGCATCTTCACGTGCCTGATCCATTTTGCCTTTTTTGACCAAGCGGTCCAAGCTCTTCTGGATCTTTCCTTTTCCGCCTGCAGCCCATTCCGGTTTGACATCGCAAAGACGTACTTCACAACCGTCAGTTTGAGCAAAGGCCTGTGCAATTCCAGAACCCATCGTTCCGGCACCAATAATGCCCACTAACATTAAAATAGCCTCCTACAAATTGAATTTAGAATTTTAGAATTTCAATATGTTGATTTATTTATTGACAAACGGACCGTGTTTCCGCTTCTCGCAAAAAGCACTCATAGCATTCTTTTGATCCTGCGTTCCGAAGCAAGCTGCAAACAGCTCCGGCTCCAGTGCAATTGCAGAATCAATATCCATTTGCAGACCCATATTAATAGCCTTTTTGCATTGGCGAACTGCAATTGGCGCATTGCCAGCAATCCGCTCGGCCAGTTTCATGGCTTCACCCATCAACTGCTCAATTGGATAAACTGCATTCACAAGGCCAACACGAAGTGCTTCGTCTGCCTTAATATTATGGCAGGCATAAATCATTTCCTTGGCTTTGCCAACACCAACTGTACGTGCAAGACGCTGTGTACCACCGAAGCCCGGGGTAATGCCCAAGCCCGCTTCCGGCTGACCAAAGACAGCATTTTCAGAAGCAAGGCGAATATCACAGCTCAGTGAAAGTTCACAGCCGCCGCCAAGTGCATAACCATTGACTGCTGCAATAACAGGCATTGGAAGCTTTTCAATTCTGCGGAAAACAGCATTGCCATGCGCACCAAATGCCCGACCTTCATCAGGAGTCATTGTGCTCATTGCACCAATATCAGCACCTGCGACGAACGCCTTCTTGCCAGCACCAGTAATGATAAGGCAGCGAGTCTTTTCCGCATCAATTCCGTCAATAGCAGACGCAAGGTCCGCCAGGACTTCATCATTCAAAGCATTGAGAGACTTTTCACGATCAATCGTAAGAATACCGACAAAGTCTTTCTGCTCATATTTGACAAAGCTCATTCTTAATCAGCCTTCTTTCCTGAATTCTGAGAATCACTCGTAGCGTTTTACAATCGTTGCAACACCCATGCCGCCGCCAACACAAAGAGTGGCAAGACCATATTTGCTCTTTCTCTTCTGCATCTCATACAAAAGAGTCGTAAGAATACGGGCACCAGAACAGCCAACCGGATGACCCAGTGCAATAGCACCGCCGTTAACATTAACTTTATCCATATCGAAGTTCAGTTCACGGCAGACTTCAATGGACTGTGCAGCAAATGCCTCATTTGCCTCGACTAGGTCCATATCTTTGACAGACATTCCGGACTTTGCCATAACTTTTTTAGTTGCCGCAATCGGGCCAAGACCCATGTATGCCGGATCAACACCTGCAGAAGAGCCTGCAATCCAAGTAGCCATTGGTTTGACTCCAAGTTCTTTTGCTTTCTCTTCACTCATCACAACAATAGCAGAAGCACCATCATTAATACCAGATGCATTGGCAGCGGTTACTGTACCATTTTCTTTAAATGCCGGACGCAGTTTAGAAATGCTTTCAGCTGTAACACCTTTACGAGGACCCTCATCGGTATCAAACACAACAGTTTCTTTCTTCTTCTTGATCTCCATCGGAACAATTTCATCCTTAAACTTACCTTCAGCAAGTGCTTTCTCACACTTCTGCTGGCTGTTGGCAGAAAACTCATCCTGCATCTGACGGGTAATGCCGTACTTTTCAGCAACATTCTCTGCTGTAATGCCCATGTGATAGTGATGGAATGCATCTGTCAATGCATCATTAACCATTGTATCTATCAATTCGCCGTTACGCATACGATAACCAAAGCGGGCCTTACTTAATGCATAAGCACCCATAGACATATTTTCCATGCCGCCTGCAACAATTATGTCTGCTTCTCCTGCTTCAATGAGATCTGCAGCAATGTTTATACACTTTAGGCCAGAACCGCACAGATTGTTCACGGTTGTAGCTGGCACACTCACCGGAAGCCCTGCATGAATTGCAGCTTGGCGGGCGACATTCTGTCCCTGGGCTGCCTGCAAAACACAACCCATGAAGACTTCATCCACCTGATCAGGCTGAACGTTTGCACGCTTCAGCGCCTCTTTAATGACAACTGTACCTAAATCCGCTACAGGAGTTGTAGAAAGTGCACCGCCCATTTTACCGACAGCTGTACGGCAAGCACCTGCCAGTACAATTTTTTTAGCCATTTAATTTTCCTCCATTCAATTAATATGTTGTTGGACATCACTGAATTTTCGACGCAACCGGGCACGAAAAAGCAGCTCATATTCACAAGTTAAATATATCACAACTCTAGCGTGTTTGCAAGGATTTTGTTAAATTTTTAGCAATGTCTATAAAGACAATTTTACTTTCTGCTTTCTCATTGTCTGTGTCCAGTCACGGCCATTTTATTATAACATATTTTCAGCAAATTTGACAATACTTTTGAAAAAATAATAAAATCTTAGTTTAATTATGTTTGAAACAGGTTAATTTTAAAATTTGCTGCTTTACTTTTAAATACAAAAAAAGCCGTCGAAATATCGGCGGCCCAATGGAAAAACTCCACATGATAAATGGCATATCTTATCTTTTCATTTTAAAGCTATCCTTTAGAGAAACAGAACGGTTAAAGACCAATTTATCAGGCTGAGAATCCTTATCAAAGCAGAAATAGCCCTCTCGCATAAACTGAAATGGTGTTGCCGGATTAACATCCTGCAGAGACGGCTCCACCTTACAGCCATGCAAAACGGTAAGGGAATCCGGATTCAGCACTTTCATAAAGTCCTCCTCCTGCTCCGGCTCCGGAACTGTAAAAAGACTATCGTAAAGCCGAACTGTCGCATCTGCACAGTGATTAGCATCCACCCAGTGAATCGTTCCGCGAATTTTCCGCCCATCCGGCGTATTTCCGCCCCGCGTTGCTGGGTCATATTCCGCATAAACAGTATTGACAGTACCGTCTTCATTTTTTTTGCAGCCTGTACAACGAACAATATAAGCTGTCTTCAGGCGAACTTCATTCCCGGGAAAAAGGCGGCGATACCCCTTTACAGGAGTTTCCATAAAATCATTGGCTTCAATCCAAAGCTCACGGGAAAAAGTGACAAGATGCGTACCATCTTCCGGGCGTTCCGGATTATTTTCAATTTCAAAGTCTTCGGTCTTGTCCTGCGCATAATTGGTGATAATCAGTTTTATCGGATGCAGAACAGCCATCGTACGACGGGCCTTTAGATTCAAATCTTCCCGCAGACAATGCTCCAAAAAGCCATATTCAACAGTTGAATTCACTTTAGAAACGCCAATTCGCTCACAAAAATTACGAATGGAAGCCGGTGTGAAACCACGGCGGCGCAAACCGCAAAGGGTTGGCATACGGGGATCATCCCAACCAGAAACGCAGCCGTTTTCCACCAGTTTGCGCAGCTTACGCTTGCTCATAACCAAATTGTTAATGCCAAGCCGTGCAAATTCAATCTGGCGGGGTTTAGCCGGTAAATCAATATGGTCAATTACCCAGTCATACAGCGGACGGTGGTCCTCAAACTCCAAAGAGCAAAGCGAATGCGTAATTCCTTCCAGGGCATCTTCAATCGGATGGGCAAAATCATACATGGGATAGATGCACCATTTATCACCCAATCTATGGTGTTTCATATGATTAATCCGGTAAAGGACCGGATCGCGCAGATTAAAGTTACCGGAAGCAAGGTCAATTTTTGCGCGAAGCGTCATGCGGCCATCCTCAAACTCCCCTGCTTTCATGCGGGCAAACAAGTCCAGACTTTCTGCAATAGGACGGTCACGGTAAGGACTGACCGCCGGATGAGTAAGATCGCCGCGGTTATCGTGCATCTGTTCCGGTGAAAGTTCGCAAACATAAGCAAATCCTTTTTGAATGAATTGGACCGCTAATTCATACATTTTGTCAAAGTAATCTGAAGCATAATGAAAGTGGTCACCCCAGTCAAAGCCAAGCCAGTGAATATCTTCCTTGATGGCATCCACATATTCGGTGTCCTCTTTTGTCGGATTCGTATCATCCATCCGTAAATTGCACAGGCCGCCGAATTTCTCAGCTGTGCCGAAATCAATACAGATCGCTTTCGCATGGCCAATGTGAAGGTATCCGTTCGGTTCCGGAGGAAAACGGGTATGAACACGCTGTCCGGCAAATCGACCGTTTTCTGCGAGATCTTCTGCAACAAACGTATGAATAAAGTTACCGCTGCCATCCTCAGGCGCAGACGTTTTTCCGTTCGTTTCGTTCATCTTATTTTCATGCCTCTTCTTTTCTATTTATTTTTTGACTTTATCCAGTCCAGCTTTCAGTCGGTACAGCGATTCTTTTTTCCCGAGAAGGGAGAGTATTTCCATTGCTCCGCCCGGCGTTACTTTCTGCCCAGCTGCTGCAATACGCACCGGCCAAAGTAAAGTTCCGTTTTTCACGCCCAGTTCTTTCGCAAGTCCCAGCAAGTTTTCATGAAGAGACGGCACACTCCAGTCATCGAGTGTCGCCAAATCTTCAATGGCTGCTTCCAACATGACCGGAGCATTTTCAAGGGTTGCTTTACTTTTTTTATTAATAAACAGATCGGCTCCATAATCCGGAAGTTCTTTGAAAAAGCGGATAAGGCCCGGAATATCCGGCATTTTCAGTACCCGCGGCTGCAGGACATCTGCCAGCACGGTCCAGTCCTTTTCCGCATTTCCGAATACTTCTTGGAAATAGGGCATTGCTTTTTCAATAAATTCCTGCTGCGGCATTTTTTTGATATACTCGCCGTTCATCCATGTCAACTTATCATAATCAAAAATAGCCGGACTTTTGCTGATGCCATGGATATTGAAGTTTTGCACCAACTCCTGTAAGGTAAAAAGCTCCTGATTGTCCTTTGGAGCCCAGCCAAGCAGGGCAATATAGTTAATAATTGCTTCCGGCAGGTAGCCTTCTTTTACCAGATCCTCAAAACCGGTAGAGCCATGCCGTTTGCTGAGTTTGCTGGTGCTTCCATCGGCATTGCGCCCCATAATCAACGGTAAATGCACATAAGTCGGGATTTCCCAACCAAAAGCTTCATATAAAAGGTTATATTTCGGTGTACTGGTCAAATACTCACAGCCTCGAACAACATGTGTGATATGCATTAAATGATCATCAACAACATTTGCAAAATTATAAGTTGGATAACCGTCCGACTTAATCAGGACTTGGTCCTCCAGTTCACTGTTTTCAATCGTGATGTCACCAAAAACGCTGTCAGTAAAAGTCGTGCTGCCCTCAATCGGCATCTTTTGGCGGATCACCCACGGTGTTCCGGATTGCAGGAGTTTGTCCACCTGCTCCTGCGGCAAGTTCCGGCAATGCCGATCATAACCACCGATACCGTTTGCATCATGAAGAGAATCCAAACGCTCTTTGGAGCAAAAGCAGTAATAAGCTTTTCCCTCTTTCACCAGCTGCTGTGCATACGGTAAATAAATATCTTTTCGTTTACTCTGTACATAAGGCCCGTATTTGCCGCCGATATCCGGTCCTTCATCATGTTGTAAGCCCACCTGCTGTAAAGTATGATAAATCACATCGGTGGCACCTTTTACATAACGTTCCTGATCCGTGTCTTCAATACGTAAAATGAAGGTTCCGCCCATGGATTTTGCAATTAAATATTCATATAAAGCTGTACGCAGGTTGCCAACATGCATAAACCCTGTCGGGCTTGGTGCAAAACGGGTCCTGACTGTCTGGTTCTCCATAAAATAACCCCTTTTCGCTGACGTTCTTATTATTATACCGAAAAAGCAGTTAATAAGCAATCGATTCCCTCGTATTTTCATAAAGGAGTTTCTTTTTAGAATATACGCAGATAACAAATTGGACAACAAATAGAAATACAGATAAAAAGAAACCGCATAGGAATGCGCCCTACGCGGCTTTTATAGTGGTGCGAGGGGAGGGACTTGAACCCTCATGAAATTGCTTTCACATGGACCTGAACCATGCGCGTCTGCCAATTCCGCCACTCTCGCATTATATTAATTATCTGCACTTATATTACACTGCCGACAACTTTTATATAATATCATAGCATTTTAAAATTGTCAACTCATTTTTTGCAAAAGTTAAAAACTTGTCGAAAAAATCTTTAAATTTTTATGAAAAAAAGCTTTACAAACAGGTAAGCTCGTGCTATAGTTAGGATAGTATTTTAAAGCACGATTTGATTCACATGGTATTGTAGATCAAAGATCGTTTTTGATTTACGGTCCATGTGTTTTTTTCTCCGCAGTAAAATACCACAAAGTTCAATTTTTTCAAGGAGGTACCTACATGGGTGCAAACACTGGTACAGTAAAATGGTTTAATGAAGCAAAAGGCTACGGTTTCATCTCTAATGATGACGGCAGCGGCGATGTGTTCGTTCACTTTTCCAGCATTCTTGGCGAGGGTTTCAAGACCTTGGCTGAGGGCCAGAAAGTAACGTATGATATTGAACCCGATCCAAAGAACAGCAGCAAGTTCCGTGCTGCAAATGTTCAGGCTGTCTGATTAAGTCAGTTTTGCGGTGGAAAGCGAAATGCTTTCCACCGCTTTTCTGTGCGCAGAAAAAGTCCAGTCCACAACCGAGCCACCGGCTACCCCGGTGGTTTTATTGTCTGAAGCAGTAAAAACTTTGCATCAAAGCTGCGGTTTATCTCTTCCCTTCCACTGCAAAATCCGCTATACTAAAGGAAGATTATAATATTGGAAATAAATATTTCTCAGAACGGAGATAAGCTGAATGGTTGGTTCTATCCTTGGAGATATCGCAGGCTCGCGGTTTGAATTCAGTCGGCCAAAAGGATTTGACTGGCGCACAGAACCGCTTTTTGCTTCTGACTGTCGCTACACAGATGATACGGTCCTATCTGTTGCCAGTAAATATGCTATTCTGAAGGGATGCAGTTTTGAAGGAGCTTACCGCCTTTTCGGTCATCGTTATCCGCATGCTGGCTATGGCTCTATGTTTCAAAACTGGCTCACATCCGATGCCAGACGGCCTTACCAAAGCTATGGAAATGGTTCGGCAATGCGGGCTGGCGTAATTGGAGAATATTATGACACACTGGAACAAGTGGAAGCCAAAGCTGCTGAAAGTGCCCAATGCACACACAATCATCCAGAAGGAATTATGGGAGCTAAAGCCGCAGCAGCCGGCGTCTTTTTGGCCCGTACCGGCTGCAGCAAAAAAGAAATTCGTCGTCTCGTTCAAAAGCGATACGGTTATAATTTGACAACACCACTGGCAGCGCGCCGGCCATTCAGCCGAATCAATTTAACCTGTATGGGAACGATGCCCCTCGCCTTTAGATGTTTTTTGGAAAGTACTGACTTTGAAAGCTGTATCCGAAATGTTTTCAGCTGTCTCTGTGACACGGATACAGTCGGATGCATTGCCGGCGGCTTTGCGGAAGCTTATTACCATCAAACCGGATTTGACAATGATTTCCTTTTGCGTCAGTATTTGATCAAGCCGCTCGCGGTTGGACAAGCTGATACTTTCCTATATGATTGGGCCACAACAGACAACACGCGCTGGCCTGATTAGAAAGGTGGCTCCTTCTTTGATTGTAAAGACCTATCAATCACATGTTGTTTTAGAAACTCTGCAGAATGGTCAAAACTACTATGCCCGCAGAAATTTAGGATTTGATGCCGCTTATCAGGGTCTCATTCATCTACTTGGATTACAACATTGTGTATCACCAATTTTCGGCTATTTAAAAGGGCACAAAGGCTGTACAGATGGTAAAATCAGCAGCAGTGTCCTCTTAACACTCAATGTGCCGGATGAATGTGTATGGCTTACAGAATATAATGTATGGGCAGATTACATGTACTGTGTCATGCACTACACACGTCCACACAATTACACCCATGTAATTCCCAATGAAGAATATTCACAGCGCAGATTTGATGCTCTGCAAAAAAACCTGAAAGAACAGCGCAGCCCTTCACATTATGAAATCCCACAGGCTGTTATGGAAAGCATCAAACCGGAGTGGCTAATAAGTGCTTCCTCTAAACCGCTTTCTCCATTGCACCGATTTGTTCATCAACTATTCAACCGGTAGATCAATCTTTGTCATCTGCCATCACAAAGTTATGTTCTATTTGCTGCATTGCGAAGAGGACATTCCGATGCATTTGATAAATGAATGCCTTTCAAGATAAAAAAGCACACCATGTCTGCAAGTATCGCTGACATGGTGTGCTCACTTCAAATATTAGGATAAGAGAAACTTACTTGACCATATTTGTGATTTCTTCTGCAAAATTATCTTTGCGTTTCTCAAGGCCTTCGCCTTTTTCAAAGCGGGTAAAACCAGAAGCTGTAATTTTTCCGCCCAGTGTCTTAGCCACAGAATCAATATACTGCCCAACAGACTGCTTGCCTTCCTTGACATACTCCTGATCAACAAGGCAGATCCCCTTTAAAGTTTTCTTAACCTTGCCAACAACCATTTTCTCGATTACTTTTTCCGGTTTTCCAGAAGCAACGGCCTGCTCTTTTGCAATTTTCTTTTCATGTTCAACAACTTCTGCTGGAACATGTGCGTCATCAAGGTACTCTGGGTTCATAGCGGCAATTTGCATTCCGATGTTTTTACCCATCTCTTCAAATTCCGGCTTTGCAGCAATTTCATCCGTTGTATCAAAGTTTACTAAAACACAAATCTTGCCACCAGCATGGATATAAGAAGCTACATGGCCTTCTAAGCGCTCAAAACGGCGGATTTTAATATTCTCTCCAATGGTCAGAATTTTTTCTTTCAAGAGTGCATCCACTGTTTCATCTGTACCACAAGCCTTGCATTGCAAAAGTGCTTCAACATCAGCGGGATTTTGCTCCATGACGGTGTCTGCACAAGTCTTAACAAAGCCCTTAAACATTGCGTTTTTAGCCACAAAGTCTGTCTCTGCATTCACTTCAATTGCAACGCCAACTTTACCATCCGCACTGGTTTCTGCATAAGCAATTCCTTCGGCAGCAATACGTCCAGCCTTCTTTGTAGCAGCAGCCAGACCCTTTTCGCGCAAAAAGTCCATTGCTTTGTTCATATCGCCATCGGAAGCGGTAAGAGCCTTTTTGCAGTCCATCATACCGCAGCCGGTTTTCTCACGCAGTTCTTTCACGTCTTTTGCTGTAAAAGCCATTTTATTCATCCTCCGATTGATTATTCAATAAACCTGCAGGAACTCAGCCCTCGGCCTTTTTATCTTTATTTTCTTCTTCATCAGCGCCCTGCTGACCCTCGTGGCCTTCCAAAATGGCATTGGCCATAGTTGCGGAAATCAAGCGAACCGCGCGGATTGCATCATCATTGCCGGGAATAACATAATCAATTTCATCTGGGTCGCAGTTGGTATCAACAATTGCGATAATCGGAATATGAAGTTTGCGGGCCTCTGTCACAGCGATGTGCTCTTTCCGTGGATCAACAATAAACAAAGCACCCGGCAGAGTCTTCATATCTTTAATGCCGCCCATGAATTTTTCAAGCTTTTCAATTTCGAGGTTCAGCTTGACAACTTCTTTCTTCGGCAGCAGATCAAAGGTACCGTCTTCTTTCATCGCCTGCAACTGTTTAAGACGGTCAATGCGGCGACGAATCGTGCGGAAATTGGTGAGCATACCGCCCAGCCAGCGGGCATTGACATAGAAAGCTCCTGCGCGCTCTGCTTCCTCACGGATAGAGTCCTGAGCCTGCTTCTTGGTGCCAACAAACAAAACACTTTTCCCATCTGCAGAAAGATTGCGGACAAAGTTGTAAGCTTCCTCAAGCTTCCGTACGGTCTTCTGCAAATCAATAATATAAATACCGTTGCGTTCTGTAAAAATATAGGGCTTCATCTTTGGATTCCAGCGGCGTGTCTGATGGCCGAAATGGACACCAGCTTCCAGTAATTGTTTCATTGATACGACTGACATCTTTGTTTCCTCCTTGGTTTTTCCTCCGCCGCACTTGCCGTGCAGGGAATCCCACCGGGACACCTTCCTGCACAAATACAGCGTGTGAAATTAATATTCCAATAAATTTCTGCATTTTTACATGCAAAAGTAATTATATCAGAAATCGGGGAAAAATACAAGCATAATTTTTGCACTTCTGCCGGAGTCTGCTGGATAAATGAATCGGTATTTTATGTCTGCCACTGTTTATAGATATTTAAGCAAGATTTAAAAGAAATTAATTCCTATCAATTTTTAAATATGATTCTTTCCGCTTTATTCCCTGTCATTTTTGGGAATAACAAATGGCAGGCCAAAGTGAATTGGCTTCACATTTTCGCGATTTTTGTATGAATTTCCAGTAAAATTATCTGTTAGCCTGTAGTGTTTGGGAATTATTTATTCAAATTTGTCTGGAGTGACACGAAAATGAAATCCTCTCTTTACCTCGGTACGCAGCTGCGCACACTTCGCATTAAAAATGGCTACACACAACAACAGATCAGCGATTTTCTCGGTCTTGACCGCTCCACTTATGCTTATTATGAGACAAATCGGACGACCCCACCACTGAGCACTCTGAAAAAGCTTGCCCGTATTTTCAATGTGTCCATTTCCTCTTTGTTGGAAAATGAGCAAAATCAGCCCAGTGTTTTTGACCCGGATGCTCTAACCTTCACGGACTTGGATCATAACCTCTCCCATATTTATGAACTGCAGCCCGAAGAACGTCAGCTTATTGCAATGTTCCGCCTGTCAGACCCCAAAACCAAAAAGAGCATTTTAAAAGGGCTCTCCAAGCATATACAAAATCAAAATAACAAACCTTGATTCCCCATTGCGCAGCAACCTCGATTTGTGATAAAATGAAAAGCAGGATAGAGGTGTTTGACGGAATGGCGTATGATGCTTTTACAGGAGGTGTGGAACCCGGGGGTTTACGCACAAAGGATGAGATTCGCATCCTGCTATGCTATCTGCTTTCCAGCGTAAACGCCCCCCTCTCCCGCGAAGATATTCTGCAAAGTATACAGGGTATGGGGTTGGTAAACTACTTTGAATTGACGGATGCACTGAAAGAGTTAACTGAAAACGGCAATCTGATTTTTGAAAACGACTGCTACACAGCCAGTCCTCAGGCACGCGTGATTGCACGTCAGCTTGATACGGCTCTGCCGCTCACCGTGCGTGATAAAGCGGTGCGTGCAGCTCTTGGATTGCTGGCACAGGCACGCCGAGAACGGGAAAATACCGTAGATATTACGGAATGTCCGTCCGGTTACTCCGTACAGTGCCACATTTCCGGTGGAAAAGAAGAAATGATGTCCTTTGTACTGACTGTTCCGGACTTGCGGCAGGCAAAGCTAGTCCAGCATAACTTCCAAAAAGCGCCAGAGCGCATCTATCAAATGCTTCTGGCACTGTTGACAGACGACCATGAAATGGCAGTTAGTCTCCTAAAACAAGAAAAAGAAGAATAAAAAAGGTCCGGCCGCAGCGCATGAAAATGCTCTTGCAGTCGGATTTTTTAGAAAATAAGATTGAGCAAAAGCAGCACCGTTACACCCGGCACACCGAGAAAAGCAGAAGTTCCCACGGCAAGCGGACTGATGGGAAGCGACACCCCGGTAAACGCTCCTGTCAGGTTAACGGCAAGCAGAGCAGCCAACCCTGCAATCACGCTGCCAGCAGCTCCTGCAAATGGTCTTCTGCTTTTTCCTGCCGCAAGAAGCGCTGCACTTAACAGGAAGGCTGCAAGAATAAGGATTGCAAACAGAATGTCCCTCACCCCCTTTTCTAACAACTATATGGGAATGAGGGACAAATTATACTTTGAGATGGAATTTTAGACCTATAAATTATAACCGGCGGGGGCAAAATCAATGCGGCCACTGGAAACATCGGCTGCCACACTTTTCACACGCAGCGCATCACCGATCGTCAAACGCTCTTTTGTAGCCGAATCGACCTGTGACAGCTGACCGTCAAATTCAAAGTGTTTGTCCGTAAAAGAAGCTGCCGGAACAAATCCTTCCACCGTATTGGGCAGCTGAACAAACACACCCCGCATGGTAACGCCGCTGATAATGCCTTCGTATTCTTCTCCAAGATGCTGCTCCATATACTCCGCGGCAAAGCAATCGTCCGCACTGCGTTCCGAATTCATAGCCCGAATCTCCTGCTCACTGGAATGCTTGGCAGACTCCTGCGCAAATTCTGTATATTTCCGGTCCATCTCCGTTTTGCTTTCCCCGGCAAGGTAAGCACTCATAATTCTATGGATAGAGGTATCCGGATAGCGACGAATCGGGGAAGTAAAATGGCAGTAATCCTGCAGTGCAAGTCCAAAGTGGCCAAGCGGTTTTGTGTCATAGCGCGCTTTTGCCATTGTCCGTAAAAGCTGATGAGAAACGACCTTTTCCTTTGGTGTCCCTGCTGCTTGATCCATGACCTGTGCAAAATTCTTGGTCGTAATATCCGCTGTATGAGAAAGGCAAGCCGGATTTAAGCCAATGGCAACCAAAAGGTCTTTCAACGAATCAACGCGGTCCGGATCCGGATGTTCATGTATGCGGTAAACAAACGGCAATTTTTTCTCTTTGCCCAGTTTTGCCGCAGCCTGATTGGCAGCAATCATCAATTGTTCGATCATCTGTTCCGAAGGACCGCTGTGCCGCGGCAGAACATCAATGCAGCGCCCATTTTCGTCCAGGACAAATTCCGATTCGGAACTGTCGATATCAAAATTTCCATTTGCGCGCGCCTTCTTTTTGAGAACTCCGGCAAGTTCACGAGCTGCAGAGAGACTTTCCAACACCGGTGCATATTTTTTCAGCAATGCTTCATCTGCTGTGTTATCAAAGATACGATTGACTTCCTCATAAACACCGCGGACTTTGCTGTCAATAACGGATTTGTGGAATTCATAATGCTTCATGTTCCCTTCACTGTCAAATTCCATGACAGCAGAAAAAGTGAGCTTATCGGTTCCGGCATTTAAAGAACAGACACCGTTGCTGATTTCTTCTGGCAGCATGGGAATGACACGGTCAGGCAGATAAACAGAAGTCGCACGCTGACGGGCTTCCCTGTCCAACGCCGTTCCGGAACGCACATAATAGGAAACATCTGCAATATGGACGCCTAAGCGGTAACCCGTTTCTGTGCGCACAACACTGATGGCGTCGTCCAGATCTTTAGCACTGGCACTGTCAATCGTACAAATCGGCCAGCTGCGGTAATCTGCGCGGCCCACCAAATCGGCCTCTGTAATTGGACGTGAACCAATCGCTTTTGCCTCAGCTTTTACGTCAGCCGGAAACTCCGGGCGGATTCCATTGGCATCAATAATGGCATCTGCACAAATCGAAGCGCAGTCCGATTGACCATAGCGCTTGAGAACGCGCGCGATAAAGCGAGAGGAATGCGGCAGACGGCTGACATCGGCCTGCACCTTATCGCCTATTTTCGCTCCGCAGTGCGGGTAATCCTCAATTGCAATGTTAAATCGAATGGCTGAATCCGGGTGCAGCTCTTCTCCGTATCCCTCGTCCACAATTGTGCCACTGACGGCTGTGCTAGCGCGTGCCGTAATTTCCATCACTTCACAGCTTGGCCCTTTTTGTCCCTGCCGAATATTTCCAAGGACAACAGAATCACCTAAAAATGCATCGTGCAGATCCTCTGCACGCAGAAACATGTCGTCTCCTCCGTCATCCGGACGCGCAAAGGCGAAGCCACGGGAAAGTGAAATAATCGTAGCAGGAATTTTGGTATCGTTGTCTGCACACAGACGAACTAAGTGCCGACTATTGACACTGACTTTTTTTTCATGGCGTAACTGGTTCAGTGCTAAATAGAACGTATTTTTGTACTTTTCTGAAATTCCAAGCTTTCGCATGATAAACCGTGAAGAAAGGTCTTCTCCTGCATGTATAAGGGTTTCCAAAATCCCTTTTTTGATGTCTTCGACCATACTGGACCTCCATCCGTCATTTTTGACATAAGAAACCGCATGTAACGTAAAAAAGCCCCGCACTTTGCGGGGCTTTTACTTTCCTTACTTGTGCGCCATGAACATATAGATGTTTGTACCAATAACAAAAATGAAAAAAGCAAGAGCAATAATCTTTGTCCAACGCGCAAGGAACGTATCAATGGAACGGGCACTGTTCTGACTCAGGAAAGTATCCGCACCACCTGTGACAACTCCCACATCTTTTTCATGGCCTTCCTGCAGCAAAACGACCACAATAATCGCAAGAGATGCGATAATCAAAATAATTCCCATAACAATTTCAGGAACAGACATGAATGGTACCTCCGAATAACCGGCAGCTCATCAATCAACATAGAAAACTATCCAAGCCACCATAAACTTATTTTAGTTTACCACAATCTATTGAAAAATGCAAGCTTTTTTCTTTGCAGAATTGGTATAATGACAAACGGGCTGCACATATTAGATTTCGGAACCTTTAGCATTTGAGCGTTTGCATGCCGGGGGAACCCGCCCCGGCGCAATCGCATCGGGGTGTTTTTTATTCTTTTAATTTTAGTTGTTCCCCTTCCATTTCCTGAACCGTTGGCAGAGCGCCAATGGCGGGAATAGAGGACTTTCGGCAGCGTTCCGGTTTCTCCACATCGCCCTCTTCATAAAGTTTAGCAGACTTCAGCAAAGCATGACGGCGTAAAGTCATCACCTGAATGCCCTGTGTACTGCGCGTGGATTTGGCCGCAATTTTTTGCGTGTGCACCAGAAGTCTTCTGCCGTTGGTTGCCGTGAACAACACTTCGCAGTCCGCACCAAAGTTCAAAATGGATATCACCGGACTTTTATCGTTGTAAGCATTCATCAGCCGTTTCCGGTTCGTTTTTGTCTGATAGGAGCTAAGTGCAATTTTAGCTGCTTTTCCATTTTCAAAGCAAAACAGTACATAACCATTGTAATCCTTCGTAACGATCATCTGCAGGATATTTTCTCCCTCCTCCATCTGCAGCTTTGCAGGAACAAAATCGCCCAAAACACTGGCTTTCGTATCTTCAAAGTCGCTGACCCTTGCTTTATAAACCCGGCATTTGTCTGTAAAAAACAACAATTCGCTGGAATTGGTTGATTCAATGTGCTGGGTAACTTGGTCGCCTTCTTTGAGTTTTTGCTCATTGCTCATACGCAGAGACTGAGGCGTGATTTTTTTAAAATAGCCGTCTTTTGTAAAGAACAAATTGACGGGATAGTCCGGCACCTCATCCAGTTTCTCCTCGACATCTGCAAGCTCATCCTCATATAAAAGGATGCTGCGCCGCGGCTGTCCGTATTTGGAGGCGACCTCTTTCAGTTCTCGAACAATAATTTTTTTGATTTTCCCGGGATCATCCAGCACAGCATTCAGTTCGGCAATGTCATGCTGCAGCTGCGCAGTTTCTTCCGTACGCTTCAGGATATATTCCCGGTTCAAATGGCGCAGTTTAATCTCCGCCACATATTCTGCCTGCACTTCATCAATGCCAAAGCCCGTCATCAAATTGGGCACCACTTCTGTTTCTTCTGCGGTTCCGCGGATAATCGCAATGGCTTTATCCAAATCCAGCAGAATAGTTTCCAAGCCCTTAAGCAGATGCAGTTTATCCATTTTTTTCTGCAAGTCAAACATCGTACGGCGGCGGACACAACTCATGCGGAACTTTGTCCATTCATTCAGGATGTCGCCAACACCCATGACCCGCGGGACACCATTCACCAAAATATTAAAATTGCAGGAAAAAGTATCTTCCAGTGTCGTCAGACGGAAAAGTTTGGCCATCAGCTTGTCCGGGTCCGCACCGCGTTTCAGGTCAATTGTAATCTTCAGGCCGGCAAGGCCGGTCTCATCACGAATATCGGAAATTTCCCGCACTTTGCCCTGCTTCACAAGGTCAATGACCTTTTCAACAATGACTTCCACGGTTGTGCTGGGGGGAATCTGCGTAATGTCAATGCAATTCGCAGAGGCATCATAACTGTAACGGCTCCGCACGCGGATTCCTCCGCGTCCCGTTCGATAAATTTTCTCCATTTGTTCCCGATCATACAGGATTTGCCCGCCGCCGGGAAAGTCCGGCGCCTGCAGCGTGGAAAGGAGATCATGTTTTGGGTGCAGAATACGTGCAGCGGCCGTTTCGCAGACTTCCCGTAGATTAAAGGAACAGACACTGCTCGCCATACCCACCGCAATACCGGTATTGGCATTTACGAGTACACTCGGAAAGGTGGCCGGCAGCAGTGTCGGTTCTTTCATGGTATTATCATAATTATCGACAAAGTCGACGGTATCCTTGTCGATATCCCGAAAAAGCTCATTGCAAATGGGGTCTAGCTTTGCTTCCGTGTAACGGGATGCCGCCCATGCCATGTCCCGGCTGTAAAATTTTCCGAAGTTGCCTTTACTGTCAATATAGGGGTGGAGCAGCGCCTCATAGCCGCGGGAAAGACGAACCATGGTATCATAGATTGCCGCATCTCCGTGCGGATTTAACCGCATAGTTTGTCCAACAATATTGGCGCTTTTGGTTTTGGCACCGGTAAGCAGTCCCATTTTGTACATCGTAAACAGCAACTTCCGATGGCTTGGCTTAAAGCCGTCTATTTCCGGAATAGCGCGGCTCATAATTACGCTCATAGCATAGGGCATATAGTTCGTTTCAAGTGTGGAAACAATCGGCTGCTCTACAACTTTTCCGGCACCCTCAATCACACCGTGCGCTTTTGGCACAGGAGCTTTATGTTCTGTTTTTCTCCGTCTTGGCATAAGTTACCTGCCTCTCTGAAAAATAAAATACAGTAATGCTTTTTCCATGTCTGCTCAGCTGACATCCAGCTCATCGACATATTCCCTGCCATGTTCCGCAATATAGGCTTTGCGGCCACTCAGGTTATCCCCCAGCAGCAGGTCAAAAGTCTCTCCGGTAGCCAGTGCGTCAGAAGGCATCACCTTGATCAACCGGCGTGTAGTAGGGTTCATGGTAGTCAGGTTCATCATATCCGGTTCGTTTTCGCCCAATCCTTTGCTGCGCTGGATGGTAAACTTTCTGCCTTCCAGTTGTCGGAGAAACTTCTCCTTTTCGACTTCATCATATGCAAAATAGGTTTCTTCTTTGCACTGAATCTCATAGAGCGGAGACTCTGCAATAAACACTTTGCCCTGCCGAATCAGCTCCGGCGTCAGACGATAAAGCATGGTGAGCAACAGGGTGCGTATTTGGAACCCATCCACATCAGCATCCGTGCAAAGGATAATTTTATTCCACCGCAGGCTGTCCATATTGAAAGAACTGAGGTCTTTGTTGGATTTACTTTTCACCTGAACACCGCAGCCCAATACCTTAATTAAGTCTGTAATGACGTCGCTTTTAAAAATCCGGTCATAGTCCGCTTTCAGACAGTTAAGGATTTTACCACGGATGGGCATGATGGCCTGAAAATCGGGATCGCGTGCCTGTTTGCAGGCGCCAAGAGCCGAATCCCCTTCCACAATGAAAATTTCCCTGTGGGAAACATCCTTGCTGCGGCAGTCCACAAATTTGGCAACCCGGCTGGTAATATCCATGTTGGAAGTCAGTTTCTTTTTTAAATTCCGCCGAGTTTTTTCCGCATCTTCACGGCTGCGCTTGTTAATCAGTACCTGCGCGGCAATCTTGTCCGCTTCCAAAGGATTTTCAATGAAGTAAATTTCCAACTGATGGCGAAGCACCTCTGTCATTGCTTCCTGAATGCCTTTATTGGTAATTGCCTTTTTTGTTTGGTTTTCATAGGAAGTCCGGTTGCTGAAAGAAGAAATGACAAGCATCAGGCAGTCTTCCACATCTGAAAAAGTAATGCGGCTTTCATTTTTATTATATTTTCCATTTTGCTTGAGATAGGAATCAATTTGATAAACAAAGGCATTACGTGCGGCTTTGTCCGGCGCACCTCCATGTTCCAGCCAGCTGGAATTGTGGTAATACTCGGTCATATGCTTTTTATTGGAAAAAGCCAAAGCAATATTCATTTTCACTTTATATTCTGGTTTGTCGACCCGGTCACGCACCTTCCGTTCCGCTTGCCAAAACTGCACAGAAGTCAGGGCATCCTCTCCTGCCGCTTCCTTCATGTAGTCCTCAATGCCATGGGCATACAAAAATTCCTGTGTATCAAAGCGATTGCCATTCTGATTGCGGAACACAAACTTCAGGCCGTCATTGACAATTGCCTGACGGCGCAGAATATCCATATAGTATTCCACAGGCACATGAATATCCGTAAAAACCTGCAGGTCCGGTTTCCACCGAATTTTGGTTCCGCTCTTTGCCGTACTCGGTTCCTTGTGCAGGCCGCCCACATTTTTACCGTGCTCAAAATGCAGAGTGTATTTTGTTTCGCCAGTGTGGATTTCCACATCCATATATTCGGAAGCATACTGGGTAGCACACAGGCCGAGGCCATTCAGACCAAGGCTGTATTCGTAGCTGCCCCCCTCATCATTATTGTACTTGCCGCCGGCATACATTTCGCAGAAAACCAATTCCCAGTTATAGCGCTTTTCCTTTGGGTTATAATCCACCGGGCAGCCACGGCCGTGATCCTCCACCTCGACAGAGAAGTCACCATAGCGAGTAATCACAATCTCCTTGCCATAGCCCTCCCGTGCCTCATCAATTGAATTGGAGATGATTTCAAAAATGGAATGTTCACATCCCTCAATGCCATCTGAGCCGAAAATAACAGCTGGGCGTAAGCGCACACGGTCAGCACCTTTCAGCATTGAGATACTTTCATTATTATATTTTTGTTCTTTCTTTGGCATATCCTGTCTCCTGTCATTAACGATCTGCTGTATCCAAAAATCAAGCAAAAGCTTTTTCAAGCCTTGAAAACAAGAATCAGGGGAATGACTGCATCCCCCTGACAAATCCTAACTATTCATTAAGCTTCCGGCAGCGACTGCGGTCTGTCCGGCGATGGCAGTTCTTTCCCTTCACCGTCCATCTTTCCCTCCATGACTTTTTTAAACTCTCCGCCGCTCATTTTTTCATACAGGAAGAGGTAACGGGCAACCTCATGCAGTTTGTCCATATGCGTCTGCAAAATAGATTCCGTACGTTTATAGGCAACAGTCACAATATTTTTGATTTCTTTGTCAATTAATGCAGCAGTCTGTTCGGAATAGTCACGAATATGACCCATATCTCTGCCAAGAAATGGCTCACTGTCATCCCGGCCGTATGTGATTGGTCCGAGTTCAGAGGACATGCCATATTTTGTCACCATGGAACGTGCGACTTTTGTGGCCCGCTCAATGTCATTACTGGCACCAGTGGAAATATCGCCCATTGTCAAAGACTCCGCCACACGGCCGCCCAGCATGACTACTAAATCCTCTTCCATTTCTTTTTTGGATTTATAGGAGCGGTCTTCAGTAGGGACCTGCATGGTAAAACCGCCAGCCATACCGCGTGGAATAATGCTGATCTGATGGACCGGATCTTCCAAAGGACTGTAATAAGTGGCAACTGCATGGCCGCCTTCGTGGTAAGCGGTCAGCTTTTTCTCTCTGTCACTCATGACATGACTCTTTTTCTCCGTTCCAACTACTACTTTGATCGTGGCTTCTTCAATTTCCTTCATCGTAATCGCTTTAAGATTTCTGCGTGCAGACAGCAGAGCTGCCTCATTCAAAAGGTTTTCAAGGTCTGCCCCAGTAAAGCCGGCCGTGGAACCCGCAATAACCTTGAGATTTACATCTGGCGCAAGCGGTTTTTCGCGTGCATGCACCCGCAGGATTGCTTCGCGTCCTTTAATATCCGGATAACCAACCATAACGCGACGGTCAAAACGCCCGGGGCGCATCAATGCGGGGTCCAAAATATCCGGCCGGTTGGTTGCGGCAATCATGATGACACCCTCATTGGCACCAAAGCCGTCCATTTCTACCAGTAACTGATTCAGCGTTTGTTCACGCTCATCATGGCCGCCGCCCAAACCGGCGCCACGCTGGCGGCCAACCGCATCAATCTCATCAATAAAGACAATGCAGGGACTGTTCTTTTTGGCCTGTTCAAACAAGTCACGTACACGGGAAGCACCGACACCAACAAACATTTCCACAAAGTCCGAACCGGAAATGGAAAAAAACGGGACCCCTGCTTCTCCTGCAACTGCACGCGCCAACAAAGTTTTACCTGTACCGGGAGGGCCAACAAGCAAAACTCCTTTCGGAATTCGTGCACCCAGCTCATTGTATTTTTTCGGATTTTTCAGGAACTCAACGATTTCTTTAAGTTCCTCTTTTTCCTCATCTGCACCAGCAACATCCGCAAAAGTCGTCTTGCGTTTCTCATCTTCCATATTTTTAATTTTGGCTTTTCCGAAATTCATTTGCTTTCCGGCATCGCCAAGCCCTACATTCACTTTGCGCATCATCAGATAAGAGACGAGGAACATCACGGCAAGGACTGCAATATAGGGCAATAGGGAAACAAACCAGTTGGTTTCACGTGGACGCTGGAGTTTTTGAATCATGTGGCTTGTTGGATGATCTTTATTGTACTTTTCCACATATGGATCTAAACGTTCCTGCATATACTGTGAATTCGGCGCAACAAATGAAATTGCATCGCTTTCTCCCTGAACTTTGATGCTCATTTCCCCAGTTCCAAAATCCAGTGAATATTCTGTGACTTTTTCACTCTGAAAATAATTGATAATATCAGAAAAATTGTAGGATTTCGACGGCGTCGCCGTGCTGCCGAAAAGGGCCGTCAACAGAATAAACAAAAAGGCCGGTATTGCAATGACAAGTATCAGGTTCCGCAATGATTTTTTATTATTCAAGCCACCATCACTCCTTATCCGCCGTAAACTTCCGGTTTCAACACCCCGACAAAGGGAAGATTACGGTATTTCTGAGCATAATCCAAACCATAGCCAACAATGAACGCATCTGGAACCTCAGCACCAACATAATCTGCCTGAACATCTACCGTGCGGCGCTCCGGCTTATCAAATAAAGTGCATAGACGGATACTTCTCGGATTTCTCGCCTGCATCATTTCCAGTATGTAGTGGAGAGTCATCCCGCTGTCTAAAATATCCTCCACAACCAGCAAGTCATACCCCTCCAGATTGATGTCCAAATCCTTTGTGATTTTGACAATTCCTGAAGTTTTCGTACCGTTTCCGTAACTGGAAACAGACATAAAATCCACTTCACAGGGAACTTTAATCGCGCGCATCAGGTCTGCCATAAAGACAACTGAGCCTTTCAGCACACTCACTAAAAGCAGGTTCTTTCCCAGATAGTCTTCGCTGATTTGATTGCCGATGCGTTCCACGATTTCAGCAAGCTGCTTCTCACTGAATAACACTTCCTGAATATCACCGAGCATCTGATTTTCCATTTCCTACGCACTCCTTTATTTTAACCACCGCAATATGCTGTGTCGTCTGTGTCACTTTTGCCTTTTCACTGGGGCCGCAGCCCTCGATCCACAAAATTTCGGTGCTGCATGAAAGAATAGCAAGCCCTGCCCGCATGGACGGTGGTATGCAATGTTCATTCAGTAGTTTTTTGAGGGATTTTGTCACTCCTCTGCCAGCCGGAGAAAAAGAATCACCGCTCCTGCGTGTTCGAACAACAGCATCAGATGTTATTGTATCATAATTTAAACAATTAGAAAAGATAATTTTAGGTTTTTCTTTTTCAAAGGTTGTGCGGTCCAGAATCTTTATTTCCAGTACACGCCCATCCGGCAAAACCGTCTGCGGTAAACAAAACGGCACACAGTAATTCGCTGTCTTTTGGGGGAAAAGTAAAATTCCCTGCTCCACCCTTGCTGTGCAGCCTCCCGGCAATGTGCAGCCTCCGCCCGAAAAGAGCAGACGATCCAAGGCATCTAAGTGTTTTTGTTCCAGCCTTCCTGCGCCGGCAGATTTGGCAGCAAAGTAAAGTGCCCGCATACGCACGGCGCGCGGCTGGCCGCACAAAAGCGGCGCCTTCCATCCGTCTCTGCAGACAGCTGTCTGCAGTGCCTGCTTGGCCAGTTGTTTTAAACAGTCCTCATCTTCTCGCAGAGAACGGGCCGCACGCCCGGCAGCCTGTTCAAAATTCGGGTCAATTTCCTTGAGCTCCGGAATAACACGCAAACGAATTCGGTTCCTTGAAAAGGATGCATCTGCATTGGTGCTGTCTGTCACATAAGGAAGTCCATAATCTTCACAATACTGTTCGGTCTGTGTGCGGGTCACCGCAATCAGCGGCCGCACGATATTCCCTCGAACCGGCGGAATACCGGCAAGTCCGGAAGCACCTGCACCGCATGTCAAATGGAGCAGCACTGTTTCTGCACAGTCCGACAAAGTATGTGCTGTTGCAATACACACATTTTGGTAGTGTTCGCAAAGTTGATAAAAAAATGCGTACCGCACACGGCGGCCGCATTCTTCCAGCCCCTCTCCTGTCTTTTTCGCTTCTGCGCACACATCTGCATGCAAAATCCGCAGCGGAACATCCATGCTGCCGCAGAGTTTCTGCACAAAGGCTTCATCTCGGTCGGCTTCCGCACCACGAATCCCATGATTGACATGCGCCGCAATCACATGGATGTCAAAAGCTTTTGCATGCTGCACCAGCCAATGCAGCATTGCCGTGGAATCCGCTCCGCCAGAGACACCGGCAATCACCGTCATACCCCCCTGCAGCATATTATACTCGCAAACAGTTGATAAAATTCTGCTTTCAGTTGTAGGCATTGTCATGTTTCTGTCCCCTTTCGGTCCCATTTAAGGCTCCTGCCGCACCAATTCCTGCGCTGTAAAACGCATAAATTCCCCCTGCCAATGCAAAGGAATACTGCGTGTTTCGCCATGTCGGTTTTTGGCCACGATACATTCGCCGCTGTTCTGATCTTCATCCGGTTCAGGTTCCGCATGGTCACCTGTATTTGCATAATATCCTTCCCGATACAGGAAAAGCACAATATCTGCATCCTGTTCAATGGAGCCGGAATCACGCAGGTCACTCAGCATCGGCTTATGTGTTGTCCGCTTTTCACTTTCACGAGAAAGCTGCGACAGACAGAGGACCGGCACATTGAGTTCCTTGGCCATAATCTTAAGGTTTCGAGTAATCGCGGAAATCTCCTGTACACGATTTTCAATATGTCCGCTTGACATTAACTGCAGATAGTCAATCACAACAAGATCCACATCCCGCAGCCGCCGCAGCTTTGCCTTCATTTCAGGGACGGTAATGGCAGAGTTGTCATCGAAATAAATTTCCGCTTTGCTCAGCACATCTCCAGCCTCCACCAAGCGTGTCCATTCATCATCGGCCAGTTTGCCGGTCCGGAGTTTTACACCGCTGACCTGTGCTTCGGTGGAAAGCAGTCGGGAAGCTAACTGTTCCCGTGTCATTTCCAGTGAAAAGAAAGCAACCCTCTTGTGACAGCTGACTGCGGCATGCCGGGTAATATTTAGCGCGAAACTGGTTTTTCCCATCCCCGGGCGGGCAGCCAGCAAAATCAAATCGGACCGGTTCAGCCCGGTAATGGTATCATCTAACGAACGAATACCGGTTGGAATACCGCGGTATTTCTCTCCTTCCGGAGAAGCAATGTGATCCAAACGGTCAAAGGTTTCCAACAGGGTTTGATTAATCCGCTGCAGGCCCTGCATATTCTGGCCCCGTCGAATGTCGAAAATGCTTTGTTCAGCCGCATCCAGCAAAACAGAAGCATCTTCCGCTCCTGCAGAAGCATCTTCCAGAATTCGCCGGGCTGTCAAAATCAGTGTGCGAACATCGTATTTATCACGCACGATCCGCGCATAAGTTTCCACATTGGAAATAGAGGGAACAATCTGCGCCAGTTCCAGCAAATATCCCTTCCCGTCATTTTCCACAAAACTAGGATCACGGCGCAGCCGATTCAGCAGCGTAACAAAATCGACCGGCCTGCCTTCATTGGAAAGTTCCAGCATAGCATCATAAATAACTGCATGACTGCTTTGATAAAAGTACTCGGAAGACGGCAAAATTTCCATTACGGTATCCAAGCAGGAAGAATCCAGCAAAACAGCGCCCAGCACTGCCTGCTCCGCTTCCAGATCGAATGGAAGCCCGGCCCCGCTGTATGAAGAAATGTTGTCTGCCATGCTTTACACTCTCTTTCCTGCAGAATCAAAAGCAGCCCGCTTATCCCCCAAAAAAGGGCACAAGTTAGAGCTGCTCTCCAATTTTTGCTCAGGCTTCTGTAACAACGACATTTACATTTGTAGTAATGCCATTATAAAGTTTTACTTCACATTTATAAGTGCCGAATGCCTTGATTTCAAGGTTCAGCGTAATTTTCCGTTTATCGACGTCTATTTGAAACTGCTTTTTAATCGCTGCGGCGACTTCTTTCGGTGTAACAGAACCAAAAAGTCTTCCATTCTGTCCGGCCTTCGCCGTTATCTGTACGCTTTTTCCTTCCAGACGGGCTGCTGCAGCCTTCGCTGCAGCAGTTGCGGTTTTGATCTTATAGGCTTTGGACGCTTCTGCATTTTTCAGTTCATTCATTGCCTGTGCATTTGCTTCTTTTGCAAGGCTGTGTGGAATCAAAAAATTACGCGCATAGCCATCGCTGACATTCACTAATTCCCCTTTCTTCCCGTGTGCCTTAACATCCTGCAGTAATACGACTTTCATGGAAAGACCTCCTTTATTGTCAGACAGAAATGACGAATTGGTTCAGCCGCTGCCTGATTCTTTCGGCGGCCGGCCAGCTCCAGATGCAAGCACTTCCAAAAGCTTAGCATGCACCTGCTCAATGGTTGCACCAGAAATCTGCGCGCCAGCCATGGAAAAATGGCCGCCGCCGCCCATCTGCTCCATGACTAACTGTACATTTACATCTCCAAGGCTTCGTGCGGAAATGTTTGCCAGTCCTCCGGACGGAAAAATCACGAAAGATGCAGAAACCCCTTGTATGGACAGCAGTTCATCTGCCGCCTGTGCACAACTCAGGCGAATATCTGGAAATTCTTTTTCCACATAGGCAATTGCACAGCCGTCATGAACCTGTGCACTGGAAACGATTTTGTATTTTGCCTTATACGTTTCAATATTGTCGGCAAACAGACTCTTAACCTTAACCGTATCGGCACCGCGCCGCTTCAGATAAGCTGCTGCTTCAAACGTGCGGACGCCGGTCTTGAGTACGAAGTTCTTAGTATCCAGCATAATTCCGGCAAGCAGTGCCTCGGCATCTGCCCGGCTCAGTGCAGTGTCACCGATATACTGTACCAGTTCCGCCACCAATTCAGAAGCAGAACTTGCGTAGGGTTCATGGTAAAACACCAGCGCATTTTCAATATGTTTAACCATCATACGGTGATGGTCAATTACCACAATGCGCTGCGCTGCAGCCAGCAATTCAGGGCTCTCCACTACATCCGGATTATGGGTATCGACTACAATCATTAGAGAATGGGAGGTTAATTTAGGCAATGCTTCTTCCGGCGATATAAAAATATTCTCTCCGGCTGCTTCCATATAATCAATTAGCACATTTGCCATACATTGTCTGCGGTTTACAGCAACATAAGCGGGGCGTTTCAGCACATTGGTTACCGCGCTCCAAATTCCTACAGCCGACCCGATACAGTCAAGATCGCTGTATTTATGTCCCATAATGATGACCATGTCACTCTGTTTTATATGGTCAGAAAGCGTCGCCGCAATAACGCGTGTACGGACTTTATCGTGTTTTTCCACGCCTTTAGAAAGACCGCCAAAGAACTCATAGGTCCCGTCTTTCTGTTTAAGCGCCACCTGGTCACCGCCTCTGCCAAGTGCCATATCCAGCGCTTTGCGTGCTCCCTGCTCTGCTTCCTGTAAAGAAGCAGCACCGCGGGAAAGCCCCATAGAAAGAGTCGCGCTGCGGTTATCACTGGTTTTAATCTCCCGCACTTTGTCCAAAATTTCAAAGCGGTGTTCCATGGCTACGCGCACATGCCGCTCATCGGTCATAATCAAATAACGCCCGCCGGACAGCCTTTTTGAAAAGCCGCCCATTTGCTGGGCCCAAGTGTTCAAAGCATCTTCCACATCAGAAGCAAGACGGCTGTCCTCACTGCTGCTCGCATCACGGGCAAGTTCTTCGCGGTTGTCAAAAAGAGCAAGACAAACCACTAAGCGGCTTTCCGTGTACTCCCTGTTTACTTCTTTATAGTAGGTATCATCGATAAAGTACAGGATGATTTGATCTTTTGCACGCGCACCGTAGACAGAATACTGGCGGTCTTCCACTGTCACATCTGTACCAGATGCCGCAAGAATCTGTTCCACTGTTTTGGGGTAGATAATGCGCTGCACATTTTCTCCACGTACCTCATGCTGGGAAGAAACGCGCTTTGAAAAGGCCTGATTCACCCAGACAATATCGCCGGCTTCTCCCACCAGAGCCACCGGCATATTGAAAGTTTCGAGCGATTCGGATTCTCCAGCAGTCAAAACCCGTTTTGCCGTTTTGACCGATAAAGCGACATAAGCTTTAAACCGACTGACGGATATCAAAATTACCGCTACGGAAGCGATGGAAATTCCCAGTTCCACCAGAGCCACCGGCTGACTGTATTGCCAAGAAACACCGGCCATCAGGAACATAACTCCCGACAGGATAAAAAACACCGGTGAAGCAGACCAGATCTTTTTTCTCACAGCAGGTTCCCTCATTCTTGCCAGACGAATGTCTGTTTCCCAATTTCACCTGAAAGTAAGGCAGGCCAATGCTGAAAACTCTGCACAGCATTGATTTCGGACACATTATACACTTTTTCCTGCTTTTCTGCAAACTCCAGCCAACTTAAACTTAGACTTCCATAATAATAGGCAGAATCATCGGGCTCCGGCGGGTACGGTCATACAGCAGACGAGACAGAGAATCCTTAATATTGGTTTTAAGCGTTCCCCAGTCATGAATATCATTGTCAGCACACTGTTCCAAGACTTTAAAGACTAAGTCTTTTGCATCATCCATAAGATTTTCATTTTCCCGCACATAAACAAATCCGCGGGAAACAACATCGGGACCGGAAACGACATGGCCGTTGTCCGAAGAAATAGTACAGACCACAACGATCAGGCCATCTTCTGAGAGCCGTTTGCGGTCTCGCAGGACAATACTACCTACATCGCCGACGCCGAGACCATCCACCAGCACATTGCCTGCAGGGACTGCACCCGGCAAACGCTTCATATGGTCCGCACTGATTTCAATCACATCCCCGATGTCCGCAATGCAGACATCCTGCGGCCGCTTTCCCATCGAATATGCTAATTTTGCATGCTGATGCAGCATCTTCTGTTCCCCGTGGACAGGAATAAAATACTTTGGTTTCACGATGCCCTGCATCAGTTTCAGCTCTTCCTGACATGCATGACCAGAAACATGGACTTCATACATCGAGCCATATTCCACTTCACAGCCGCGCTTCATCAGCTCATCAATGACATTGCCGACACTTTTTTCGTTTCCGGGAATCGGGCGGGCAGAAATGATGATGAAATCATCCGGCCCAACCTCCACCTTGCGGTGGTCCGCAAAAGCCATGCGGGACAAAGCGCTCATCGGCTCACCCTGACTGCCCGTGGTAATCAGCACAATTTTATTTTTAGGGTATTTATTGATTAGGTCAATATCAATTAATACGCCCTCCGGCACATGCAGATAACCCATTTCCACGCCGATACTCATAACATTGACCATGCTGCGGCCGGATAAAGCAACCTTGCGGCCGTACTTGACCGCACAGTCCACGATCTGCTGCACACGGCTGATGTTGCTGGCAAAGGTTGCCACAATAATACGTTTATGCTCCGCGCGCTGAAACATGCTCTCAAATGAACGGGCAATTTTCTGCTCTGTCTGGGTAAAGCTGGGCCGCTCTGCATTTGTGGAATCTGCCATCAGAGCCAAAACGCCCTCATGGCCAAGTTCCGCAAACCGGCCAAGATCTATCATTTCTCCCCATTCCGGTGTACAGTCAATCTTAAAATCCCCTGTATGCACAATCGTACCTGCCGGAGAATGAATCGCAAGGCCGACTGCGTCCGGAATGGAATGGTTCACATGAATAAACTCCACACTCATGCAGCCAAAGCGAACCGTATCTCCCGGATTGGTGACAAACATTTTGACTTTATTCGCAAGTCCGTGCTCCTTAAGTTTGCCTTTGACAAGTCCAAGGGTAAGTGGTGTACCATAGAGCGGTAAATTGACTTTCTTCAGCAGATAGGGCAGCCCGCCGATATGATCTTCATGTCCGTGCGTAAGAACAATTCCTTTAATGCGGCTGGCATTCTTTTCCACATAGGTAAAATCGGGCAGGACCAAGTCCACCCCCAGCATATCATCATTGGGAAAAGCCATGCCGCAGTCCAGCAGGAACATATCTCCCTGGCATTCAAAAAGCGTCATGTTTTTGCCAATTTCATTCAGCCCTCCGAGAAATGCTATGCGGATGATTGGCTTGGAAGAACTTTCGCGCTTGGAACGCGGGCGGCGCGGGCGCCGCTTGACTGGTTGCTGCAGACCTGTCTGAGCATGCGCAGCTTCTTCACCATGTGCTGCATTCTGCTGTGTCGGCAGCTTCTTCGGCGCTCGGCGCGGGCGCCGCGGACGGTGCGGCTGCTGTGGGGCAGGAACCGGTGCCGCAATTGTTTCTCCACCGATTACCTGATCGGCCGGTTTTTGACGCTGCTGTTCCTGCCCTGAGACAGAGTTCTGCGCCAAGTCATGCTGAACACTTCTGTCATTTTTATCTTCTGACACAAAAAAACCTCCATTTTTATGGATGCATACATCTTTCTGTTTAAAAGTTACACAGCAGACAAGCATTCCAATATTTTTTATGTATATATGATCTTCAGACATCCCTTTGTACCGTATCCGCTGCAGGATCGGGATATCAAATCTCCATAATTCGTTTCCTGAAAAGCAGTCCTCCACCTTTCAGTATCATCCTGATCAGGATGAACTATCCAGTTCGATAAACAGTAATAAAAATTTGTGTACAAATTACAAATACAATAAGAAAGTAGGAATTCTCCCCGCTGCAATCCTAAAATTAGCAGCGACTAAAAATCTCAATTTGTTATTTACGATTTACTCGATTCTTCGCTATTTGAAAGTTTAGCTCAAGATTCAATCGAGAGAAAACCAATTCACTGACTTGCAAAAATAGAAATTGTCATCTTGGCTGAAATTCCTGCAACAAAGAAAAGCGGCAGAATTTCTGCTGCAAAAGCCGAAAACCCCACCGTTCCGAATCAGCTGTCAACCGATTCGCTCTGTCAATTGCAAAAAAGCGCATCTGCGCTGAAATTCAAACTTGACGAACCCATACTTTTATTTATGAATTGAATTAAAATAATAAATACATCTATATCAAATATATAAAAAAATAATCCGATAGAATATTCCAAATTGCATTTCCATATCCGTAATAGAAATAATAACACACCAACAAGAATGATTTATTTTTATAATAGCGTGAATTCTTTCCAGTGTCAAGAGCATAACCGGCCGCTTCTTTGCTGCAGGAGAATTTTTGTGATATACTGAATAGTAAATCTCTCCAAAGATAAATTTCTGTACAAAGCAGAAAGGCATTGAGGCCTTGCTGCACCCTGTTTTGAAAAAGGAAGGGAACCAGATGAAGCATCTTGAAATTTTCACAGACGGAGCCTGCTCCGGCAATCCCGGTCCCGGCGGATGGGGCGCTGTTCTGCGCTATGGAAAAGCAGAAAAAGAAATTTCCGGCGGCGAACGCAATACGACCAATAACCGGATGGAACTGACCGCAGTCATCGAAGCCCTCTCTTGCCTAAAAGAACCATGTGAAGTTTGCTTAGCCACTGACAGCCGGTATGTCTGCGATGCCGTTAGCAAAGGCTGGGTACGTTCTTGGCAGCGACGCGGCTGGAAAAAATCGAATGGCAAACCGGCTCTGAACCGCGATCTTTGGGAACATCTTCTGGTACTTCTAGAAAAACACAAAGTTACTTTTGTATGGGTGAAAGGTCACGCAGGCCATCCTGAAAATGAGCGCTGCGACAAACTGGCTGTGGCACAATGGACACGGATAAAGGAAAGGGGAAATTAGACTTGCAACATCCCATTTATGTGGACAATGCAGCAACCACCCCACTTTCTAATAAAGCGCTGACTGCTATGCAGCCGTTTTTAACAAGCGCATATGGAAATCCCTCTGCCCTCTATTCACTTGGCCGTCAAGCACGTAAAGCTGTGGAGCAGGCACGTGACAGTATTGCAGATTGCCTTGGCGCATCCCCGGAAGAAATTTACTTTACATCCTGCGGCACCGAAAGTGACAACTGGGCGATTAAGGGAATGGCCCGAGAACAAGCGAAAAAAGGCAGGAAACACATCATTTCGTCCGCTTTCGAGCATCCGGCAGTTCTGCATACCTGTAAAGCACTTGAGCATTACGGATTTTCCGCCACCTATTTGCCGGTTCATTCCGATGGAATGGTCCGGCCGGATGAGCTGGAAGCAGCGATTACACCGGAAACCGCACTGGTCAGCATCCTGTATGCAAATAACGAACTCGGAACGATTCAGTCCATTGAAGAATGTTCATCTGTCTGCCGCAAACATGGTATCCCCTTTCACACAGATGCCGTACAGGCGGTGGGACATTTGCCCATTCAAGTTCATCAACAAAAAATAGACATGCTCTCCTTTTCGGCACACAAATTCGGCGGACCCAAAGGAACAGGTGCACTTTATATCCGCCGCGGACTGTACCCGGAAATCTTTATGGATGGTGGTGCGCAAGAACAGGCACACCGCGGCGGTACAGAAAATGTTGCCGGAATTGTTGGGATGGCAGCTGCGCTAAAAGGACGCAGTGCTTTTCTGTTGAAAAATATTGCCCGGGTAAAAGCTCTGCGTGATCGTTTGGAAAACGGCCTGTTAAATTCGATACCCGGCTGTTTCCGCAACGGAGGGAACAACCGTCTGCCCGGTCACTTGAATCTCCGCTTTGACGGCATTGACGGGGAAGCCCTGCTGCTGTTGCTGGATCAGGCAGGCATCTACGCTTCTTCCGGTTCTGCCTGCGCAGCCGGCAGTACAGACCCCAGCCATGTTTTACTGGCAATCGGTCTTAGTAATGAACAGGCACGCAGTTCGATCCGCTTTTCACTCGACATACAAAACACCGAAGAAGAAATTGAACGTTTGCTGCAGATTATTCCTGATGCTGTTAAACGTCTGCGCCGTTTTCAGCCCTTTTCTGAAAGTATCGCCCAGAACTAAAGAGAACATGCACACGAAAACAAATTTTTTGTATTCGAAAAGAACTGCCATAAAGGCAAAAGCCTTCCATGGCAGTTCTTCCTTTTCTTTTGTACTATCGTTTTAAATTAGTAAATAGCTACTTTTGTACGATACGGAATATTCTGATAAATCCATTTCGCATTTTCCAGTTTCAGCCGGACACAGCCATGGGATAATGCCATCCCGACACGTCCGTCAACCACAACAGCCGGATAAGATGTCTGCCGATAGAGAACCGAGTGAAACAAGTAGTTGCCATAAATCTGCGTATAATAAAAGCACCGAACATAGCCAGAGTCAAAATAATAACCGCGGCTCCCAACTTGAAATTGCCCTTTAACAGTTGGCGTCGCTGCCGCGCCATTTGCACAGTCCCATTTATATACCTGATTCCAGCTGCCCTTCCGGCCTCTGTAGACACCCACTTTATGGTGCGCTGTATCGACCAGCAACAAATAGCCTGTGCTGCTGTTGTAATTTTGCGCCCGCAACAGCATTGGGTCCGGACAAGTCACTGTAATGTGGATTGTACTGGAGGCTGCACGGCCAATTTGGGCTGTAATAGCAGCAGCCCCTGTACCGGTTGAGGTAACGCGGCAAAGGTAACCTTTTCGCCCTGCATCCCATCCAAGACTTTGAGCAGAAGCAATCCAACTGTTGGAAGTGGAAATTTGCGGTGCAAGATTATAAGAAGTATGAAACAGAACTGTACAGCTTTGGTGAAGATTGGAAAAACGGTGGCTTGATTCACTCGCAGTAATTTGAATCGGTACAAAGCTGACCTGTGCAGACATATGCGCGGCACGACTTCCTGCCCGCACAATAACATCCGCTTGTCCTTCTTGAAGAGCCGTGATGTTCGTTAAATAAACACCGTTCCCTTTCTGCACAGTTTGAATTGAGATTTTAGAAGAATCCGTGGAAGAAATCAAGGCAGGAACAGAAGCTGAAACTTTCGTCAACAGCGTATAATGCTGACCACGATAATAGAAATGATAAGAAGTGGTATCCAACGAAATGGGTACAGGTTTTAAATCCACCGTAACGGGGATTGTTACAGAAGAACTTCCCACGGTCGCCGTCACAACAGCACTGCCCGCTTTTCCCCCTGCTCGCATGGTGCAAAGATAGCCCTTCCATTTGGCATTCCAGTTGATACTTCCAACTGTCACTGAATCTTGATTGGAGGAGGTAATCTGCAAAGGCAGATTACCTGCGGTGCGGAAAAGCATGGTATATTCCTGACCCGGTGTCTGAAATCTGTAAGAATATGTATCCCGATAAATGGCTGCAGGCTGATAAGCAACTTTTATCGGAATTTTCTTCACTGTTTTTCCTGCGGTAATTGTAACAACCGTTTCCCCTTCTTTTCCAGCTGTCAGCCGACAGAGATAGCCCTTTACATTTTGATCCCAAACAGGCAGTCCCGCTGTCACAACCGTTTGATCGTCGCTGGTAACCACCGGCCTTGTATCTGGGGATGTGCGCATGAAAACAATATAGGATTGGCCGTAAGAGCCAAACTGATAGGAAGAAGTATCTGCCCACAGGTACACAGGAGGAATCACGACTGATACGTTCAGGACTTTTCTGGTTCCGCCAGCCTGTACGGCCAACGCCGCGTCGCCTTCTCCAACCGAAGTCAGCGTGCAGAAATAGCCTTTAGCTTTACTACTCCATACCGGTTTGGAAACGGTCATGACAGAAGGATCCATGCTGGTACATTGGGGAACTGCATCCGGTGTTGTACAAATTTTAACGGTATAGCTTTTCCCGATTCCTTTAAATGTATAGCGGCAGGTCGTATCTAACCAAACAGCAATGTTGCTGCCAGCCGCTTTTTCGGCCACAGTTACAGAAAGCTCCCTGACAACCTTTCCATCCGTTACCGTAATGGTTGTTTTCCCTGCAGCTTCTGCTGAAACTGTACAGATAAATCCCCCCTGCTGTTCATCCCATTCCCCAATTTGGGCTTGGGCAACTTCCGGATTAGAACTGGAAATTGTCAATACTGCATCCTTAGAGGCTTGGGCTGTGAAGGAATGGACAGTACCGGGTTCGCCAAAGAACAAGGAACTGCGGTTCAGTTCCAAGACAGGCTCCGTGTTTATCTTTTCGGACGGCAAAGCAGACGAACTGCTTTGAGAAGAAACGGGTACCGTTTCATTGGGTAAAGTGCTGCTCTTCTCAGCAGCATGCACCGGTGTAAACATACCAATCATCAGCATTACTGCCGTAATCAGCGCAGCATATCTTCCTTTGGGCTCTTTTTTTCGCATAATCTCTTCTCTCCTAGCTATATCACAGTGATAAAACACCGGATTCACTTAAACTTGCAAACAGCTATTCATGCTGCGTATAATAAAATAGGTTATGAAAAAAATGAAAGGGATGTGCATTGAATTGCGATATGCAATAAAAGTGACCGGAGTTGTACAAGGCGTCGGTTTTCGATATTATGTAAGTCAGTCCGCGACACACCTTGGACTGACCGGCTGGGTAAAAAACGAATGGGATTCCAGTGTCTCCATAGAAGCACAGGGCAGCATCTGGAAGTTAAACCGATTTCTAAAAGACGTGCAGCACGGAAACCGGTGGGCAGAAGTTGACCCACTAAAATACCAGACAATCCCTGATCAGCATGGTGAACGCGGATTTCAGATCCATTTTTAAGTCACTCTTCTATCTCCTGTAAGGAAGTCTTTCTTTGCAATTCTGTTAAAAATTCCGTTGGGCTCATGTTGGACGCTTTGATGAGCTCATAAATGCTCTGCATGGCTTCGCTATCGCGGGCAGTTTCAAGCGATTTTCGTTGACTTTTTAAGGAAACAAGCGTTTCTTTACAGTCTGCAATCCGCTGATCCACCTGCTGAATCCGCTCTTCAAAAGACATATTTTCCTCTTTTTTTCTACGTGGCATTGCTAAGACCGCCTTTCCTGCAGTATCCCAGTTTCTTCGGCATACTGTGCTTTTATTTCCATAAGTATACATAATTTTCTATAAAATGTAAACATGAATTTTAGCAAAGGAAGTCGACAATATACTGAAAAACCTTTATCGGCAAAAAGCTGCATTTTTTCGCCCCTGCAGGGAAAATTGTTAGTAATCAAATTTTCATATCAGGGGTGACAGATTTGCTGGGTTTCATCTGCAGCTTGCTGGCCGGCATTGCAATGAGTGTGCAAGGAGTCATGAATACGCGTCTTGGAGAGCGGGTTGGCCTTTATGAAGCCAACATGATTGTACAGGGGATCGCATTTCTTCTGTCCGTCTTAGCGGTATTATTTTTGGGGACAGGCAACCTTGCCGCGACATCCGGTACTAATAAAGTGTACCTGATGGGCGGCATACTTGGCATTGTAATTACCATTACCGTTATGCTGGCCATCAAGGGACTCGGGCCGACAATTGCCGTGAGCATCATCCTAATTTCACAGTTAGTCGCCGCTGCCATGATCGATGCATTCGGTTGGTTTGGCGCCGAACACATTCCATTCGGCTGGCAGAAATTCATTGGGGTGGCACTCATGATCTGCGGTGTCTTACTTTTTAAATGGAAGCTTTAAAACCATTTATAGCCATGCCTGCAGCCGCTCTAAAAGGACGGCCTTTTCTTTTTCAGGCAGGAATGCTGCTCTTGCTGCATTGCAGTTCATTTTTATAAGGTCTCTTTGCGTAAAGCCGAGACTCATCACCTTTTCATACTCCTGATCCAAAGTTGTGCTGGAGCAGGTGCTGTCATCTGTATTCACTGTCACCGGAATCCCAAGCTCCGCAAATTGCCGGATGGGGTGTTCCTGCAGAGATGGAACTGCACAGGTTTGCAGGTTGCTGGTCGGGCACATTTCCAAGGTAACTTTTTCTCTCTTCAGTAAATCCATCACAGCAGGAGAACGAATCGCACTGCAGCCATGTCCTATTCGCCGGGCCCCAAAGTTTACAGCCGTGCGCACATTTTCCGGTCCCCCCGCTTCTCCCGCATGAATCGTAAAGGGAAGACTTAGGGCGGAGGCAAGCTGGAACAGGGTACGAAAATCCTCCATCGGGCGTGCCGTTTCTGCACCAGCTAAGTCCACACCGGCTACACCCTCTTTCCGATATTCTGCCGCAAGGCGGAAAGTACGCTCATTCTGCTGATCCACATCCGGCTTCCCTGTTGTCACCATCGCACACAGCAATACCCCAGCTTTAATCTGCGTTTCCCGTTCCGCACGTTTTACACCGCGCAGAACTGCCTGTACTGCCTGTTCCTGCGTCATGCCTTTTTCACAATGAAGCTGCGGCGCAAAACGGACTTCCGCATAAATAATGCCTTCCCGGGAAAGCTGCAGCAAAAGGCTTCTGGAAGCTCGTTCCAACGCTTCCGGTGTTTGTAAAACGGCATCTGCCAGCTGAAAGCATTTCAGATAATCTGCAAGATTTCTACAGGTTTGTGGAACCTGCATCCTGCGTCGGAAGCTTTCAAAACCGTCTTCTTTTTTCACCAGTCCCTGCTGCAGAGCCATTTCCCAGGTATCTTCTAAAACCAAAGAACCATCTAAATGCAGATGAAGCTCTATCTTAGGAAAGGAAAATTTCACAAATATTTCCTCCTCACTGCATAATTTGCAAGAGGTAATTTCAATAATCCAAAAAATATTTTTCATTCAAATTTTCCAGAAAATATTACCTTTTTTTGATTATACCTGCATGAAAAGTTTCTGTCAATAAACAAATTTGTAATATTCACTCTATATTGTATGATTTGTGCCTATAAATTTGTTCCTTTTAGTAACGAGTAAAAAAATATTGACTTTTGAAAAAGCAAATACACTGCACCGCCTGCAGGGAAATAATCATGATATCAAATAGACTGTCAAATTGAATACAGACAGTCCATTTGATGCAGTTATTGAATTTCACAGCTTAAAGTGGTATTATAATGAAAAGCAATGTTTGAAAGAATAACTATTTTGCATGACTGCAATGATGAAAATCTTTTAAAAGCAATAAAAAGTTTGATCCATCTTGTTTTTTATATTCCGTAAGTTTTCATCTGATCGAACCAAAACAAAATAGTGAAATACGATAAAGGAATGCAAATCTGCTCCACTATTGCACAAATATAAGAGAATTTGTAATATACGCAATTGCTGTACCAAGTGAATGGTCAGCATTTTGCGTTTATTTTTATGTGTCTATTCTTATAAGGATAAGGTGAAAAATGTGAAGAAGTTGGTTCAAAAATGGAACAGTATAAATTTGATTGTGCGTATCGCCGGAGGAATTGTCATAGGCGTCCTTTTAGCACTCATCTTCCCAAAAATCGGCTGGCTAAGTATTTTGGGAACCGTGTTTGTTGGTGCATTAAAGGCAATAGCACCAATTTTAGTATTTGTACTGGTTTGTAGTTCGATTGCGCAGGCTACTGGCAAGTTCGGCCGTAAATTTGCAACGGTCATTCTGCTATACATGATTAGTACGTTAACGGCAGCAGTAATAGCCACTTTCGTTAGTTTTCTATTTCCCGTTACACTTACCTTTACACAAACGAAGGTAGCACAAACCGCGCCCAGTGGAATTGGGGAAGTCTTTTCAAATTTGCTGCAAAATATCATTGCAAATCCAATCAGTTCCTTAGCAAATGCCAATTATATCGGTATACTCGTTTGGGCAATTTTGATTGGATTAGCACTGCGGGCTGCATCTTCTGGCACGAAACAAATCTTGGTAGATCTTTCTGACGCAATTTCAAAAATTGTTCGGTGGATTATCAGTTTTGCGCCTTTTGGAATCATGGGATTAATTTATCATTCAATTTCCACAAGCGGTCTGCAAATTTTTGTGACTTACGGAAAATTGATTGCAATTTTGGTCGGCTGTATTTTGTTCGTAGCATTTGTATCAAATCCGGCGATTGCAACAATTTGTTTAAAGCGGAATCCTTATCCCTTGGTACTTCGGTGCTTGAAAGAAAGTGGGCTGCCTGCATTTTTCACCCGCAGTTCTGCAGCTAACATCCCCATTAATATGGACCTTTGTGAAAAATTAGGACTTGATAAGGATATGTATTCTGTTTCCATTCCATTGGGGGCTACCATCAATATGAATGGAGCTGCCGTAACGATAACGGTGATGACTTTAGCCGCTGTACATACACTTGGAATTCCCGTAAATATTCCGACTGCTTTATTTTTGAGTGCTCTCTCAACGCTGGCTGCATGCGGAGCATCCGGTATCGCAGGGGGGTCTCTGCTAATGATTCCACTGGCATGTGCCTCTTTTGGTATTTCCAACGACATTGCAATGCAGGTAGTCGGAGTCGGGTTCATCATTGGAGTGATTCAGGATGCCTGTGAAACTGCACTCAACTCTTCCGGAGATGTATTTTTCGCAGCAGTTGCGGAATATCGCGAGTGGATTAAAGAAGGAAAAGAAGTAAAACTGTGATATTCACAGTAAAGGTCCCTATTTTGATTCCTCCAATCTCAAATTAGCTGTAAAACAGCTTTTTATCCCTTATTCAGCAACATGCTATATTCGGTGGAAGAAGAAATGCACGCCGGATGGTGACAAAACAGAGAGGACACAACTTTTCCGTTGACGACCCCTTCGGTCCCATTGCGGAAATGGAAATGGAGTCTGTGTGAAAATATTTCAGCTTATTTCAGTGAAATGCCGTTGACATTCTCCTTGTTTTAGTGCTATAATATAACACGTTGCTGAAATGCGCGAGTGCTGGAATTGGCAGACAGGCACGTTTGAGGGGCGTGTGTTGTATGACGTACGGGTTCAAGTCCCGTCTCGCGCACCAAAATGTTATCCCCGGAAATCGCATAGGAATGCGGATTCCGGGGATTTTTGTCGTTGAGCAGGCATAAAAAAGCGTTTGGAAATTGAAACTGATTTCCGAACGCTTTTACTTATTATTGTTACTGTTAAGGCACTACATAAAACCAATAGTTCACACAGCGTTATCAGCTCTTTTTTGAATATTGGGGCTGGTCTTCTATTATCTGGTGGAAAATCCGGAGAATTGTTCTTTTTTGATTTGCGATTTTCCGGATCAGCACGGCCCGTTATCTTCTTCTCCACGGTCATGGCTGCCGGATTCAAAAAGTTGGAATCTCTACAAAAATATTTATAATGAAGAAAAGCATCTCATGTGTATGCCAAATATAGACAAATAGTTTTTCCGGTGTTATACTTTGTTATATGCATAATTCTACTTAACTCCACAAAATATTTTAACTGCGGCCATAAAAAGCGATCGTATTGAAACACGTCGCAAATTGTCCTGCACACTTCCCCATTCAAAACTGAATACTATTGAATTTCGTTCCGAAACATCAGGCCACAGTTTGAAATTTTAGAATTTTTTATCACTATCTTACAACAGAATTATCGTATAGTGAGTGTAAAATGTCAACCCCAAAAGTAAAAAATGTAAAAAGTAAAAAAGTAAAAGTGAAGGAGAGTTAGTTATGAAAAAAGAACTTTTGAAGCGGATGATTGTAATTGCCCTTTGTGCAGCAATGATTATCCCAACAACCGCAATGTCTGCATTTGCGGCAAACGATACGAGCAGTTCCCGTACAGTGACTTCTCAGGAGAGCCAGCTTCCTGAAGTCATTATGACAGATGTTCAGAAAAAGGATACGGTACTTACGCCAGGTACTGCACAGGATGTGGGAATTGCCATAGGCCAGAAAATCATTGTGACAGTCAATGGAAACACATCCCCTACCCTGACGACAGATACAGATGCCGTACAGATATTCACACTCAGCCAATCCAATGGAAAAACGACTTATGAAGTTTTTGCGCGCGGTGTAGTCGGAGCAACTGCCAATGTTTCCCTAAACGGACAGGCTCTTTTGAAAGTGACAAATACGGAACGGCCGTTCTGGTGCGATACTACTATCAATCTGGGGATGCACATCGGTTCCAGTTATGTGTTTCAAATCCAAGGGGAATTGGGGTCCTCAATCGATGCCAATTCTGCGGATTCTTCCACGTTGAGTGTATCCAAGGACGGAAATACAAAAACCATTAACGGAAAGCTGGTCCAGAACTTTCGGGTAACACCAGTTGGTAACTCTGGCAAGACCGTTGGTGTTTATGTTAATTACAATGGTATCGCATATAAGGTGCTTTACATTCAGTCCATGCAAAAAAACAGCTCTCCCTATCAGAAGAACATTCAATACCAGCTTGGTAAAAATCCAGATGTTTCGGCCATGCTGATTGAAAACACTGGCACTCATAAAGTCCTTTCCGATGATAAAACAGTAACCAGCAGTCTGCCTAGTGGCGGAGCATCCTATGTGACGGTTTACTCTCAGACAAAACCAACCTTGACTTCGGATTCAAATGCTGTCAAGGTCCAGACGATTGAGGATTACAAAAATCAGGAAACCACTTATGAATTACTTGCAAATGGAGCCGCTGATTCTACAGCAAACATTTCTCTAAACGGCCAAAAAGTTCTGACAGTAAATGTGACAGCACTGCCGTTTACCTGTAGTGCTCCCTCAACAGTAAAAGTGCCTATTCTTTCAAACTATACTTTTCAGGTAACGGCAAGTGCCAGAGATTTTATAAATGTGACATCCGGAAACTCTGGTTCGGTTGTAGTTTCCAAAGTAGGAGAAACGACATACAAAAACGGACAGCAGATACAGGAATACTATGTAACCCCGATTGCCAATGTGGGCGCAAAAACAGGTATCTATGTCAATGCCAACAATAAGGCATATCATGCTTTCTGCGTGGAAAACGAACAGGCCAAGAAAACGGATAACACTTCCAGCACTGCACCTTACAAATGCAGCATCTCAAAATATCAATTGCTTCATTATCATTCGGATACACCGTACACTTTTACGGTAACAACAAATAAGAATAATTCGGTCACTGCATCTTCCGGAAACGGCAGCGTTGTGGACATTTCGCAGACTTCCAGTAAGATATCCGGAAACAATAAAATCGTGACTTTTACCATGAAAGCCATTCCACTGGATATCCAGCATACTACACTGCGTACCTTTGATTGGGTACCTGCTGAAAGGTATTACGTTGATGACGTTTTTGTTGGCACAGGAACAGCTAGTTATGGACGTGCGCCTTATGGCCTGAGAGCTTGGCCAGTTGGAACACAAAATCTGGACTCGGACTATAAATATTCAGAAACAATGTTTGATGAAGATGCAGATAACAGTTTTACAAATAATCACTGGACCAGCAATGGGGATGGCTATCAGGAAACCGGTGTGTATGTAAACATCAACGGACAGTCCAGTTTAGCATTTTCAGCTGGGACAACATTCTTACCTAATATTGAAAGCTCCGTATATGATATGTTTAGAGGTATCCCAATGTGTAGCACATATGCGTATGGCCGTGCTGTCGAAATTAATGGTAAGTCAAAAGCTTCAAAGATTGATTCTATTGTTTTTGGTATATTCGATTACTCTACATATAAAGACTATTTCAAAATACATCATATTTCTTATGGAACAACTCCTAAAGCAAATTCATTGCTTTTCTATTTAAGGCATAAAGATTCAGACCATGTGATTTATATCGAAAAATTATTACCCAATAATGATGCAGTTATTTCAGAATCCAGTCCTAATATGAAAGGAAAATATTGTATGAGAGAAGCTGGCTTAAATAATCTCAAGAGTGATTCAGATACAACATTCGTGTATGTCTATCTCAACTAATCACACTTTCAAATACAAAAGTAAGTTCAATATCACATCAAAAAAATAAAGAAAGCTTGCAATTAGGAAGAAACCTATTTGCAAGCTTTTTTTATATCACAATCAAGAAACAAATGAATAAATAAAAAATAACATATAATAAAAATAGATATTAACAAAAAGGAAGGGAAACTATGAAAATACAAACGAAACTCAAACAACTGGTTGCAGTTTTTCTGTGTGCAGCTACTGTAATCAGTTCTTTGCCAGTTTATGCTGCAGACACATCTTCAACAACGGCTTCCTCAACAAAGCCACAGCCGCAAAAAGTTGTTTCTTCAGATGCATTGTATCAATATGATGCAAATGGAGTTGCACTTGATACTGATGGA
>DHDR01000034.1:96116-132807 GCA_002399445.1 Ruminococcaceae bacterium UBA4871
ATTCACGTCTGATTTTTATCATAAAAACAGCGTTCAGGATTCATCATGAATTCCGAACGCTGCAATTCGATTATATGATTCTTTTCAAAGCACTACACAATCCGCACATGATTTTCCTTCATCCACCAATGAATCTGCAGCAGATACGCAAAGATTTGCGGCACACGCATCAGCTGCCCATACCATGGTTCTTTCAGGTCATTTGGATGCTCTGCCAGTTCTTGCAGACGGTTAAAATTCAGCATGTCTTTTAGTGGGCTGCCCTCTTCCATCTCCTGCTGGAAAAGCTCCATGACTCGGCTGAAATAGGCTGGGCTGAACGTACGGGGATAAGGACTCTTTTTTCGCCATGCAATCCGTTCCGGAAGAATATCATGAAACGCCTGCCGCAGGATGCCCTTTTCTCTGCCATGCAGACTCTTTAACTCCCACGGAAGATTATAGGTATATTCCACTAACCGATGGTCACAGAACGGGACACGCATTTCCACACCGCTGTACATAGACATCCGGTCCTTCCGGGTCAGCAGTGTCTGCATAAACCAGTCGGTGTTGAGCCGGAACATTTCCCGCATGCGTGCTTCCTTTTTGCTTTCTCCCGCTAATTTTTCTGTATCGTTTACCGTCTTTAAATATTCTGCACGAACATACCCTGCGCTGTCCCCTTTTAAAACATCCGGCTGCAGAATACTTTTGCGCAGATCGACGGAGCGTGACCACGGAAATGTATCTTCAAATAAGATTTCCTCCCGATGATACCAAGGATACCCCCCGAAAATTTCATCTGCACATTCGCCGGAAAGTCCGACTGTAAAATCTTTTTTAATTTCCCGGCAAAACAACAGCAAAGAAGAATCAATATCTGCCATACCCGGATAGTCGCGTGCACGCACAGCATCCAGCAAAGCATCCGCCTGCGCGGCATTGTCCAATATAACATTTTGGTGGTGTGAACCGATGGCATCTGCCATTTCCCCGACATATTCACTGTCTGGTGCCGGCTGAAACCGGTTACGCTGAAAATATTTGGCATTGTCAACATAATCGACCGAATAAGTTGTAAGCTGCCGTCCCTGCTTGCGATATTCCTCTGCGGCGACTGCTGAAATAATGGAACTGTCCAATCCGCCGGAAAGCAATGTACAAAGAGGAACATCTGATACCAGCTGGCGGCGAATACTGTCTGTTAAAAGTGCACGCACATGTTCAATCGACGTTTTTTCATCTTCCGTATGTTCCCGTGCAAGAAGTTTCCACCAACGGTGGAGATGGACCCCGTTTCCCGGCGTAAAGGTCATACAATAGCCGGGAGCCAGCTCCTTCATGCCGCGATAAACGGCCTTGCCCGGAATAGCACCAGGCCCCAACAGAAAGATCTGATTTAAGCCGTCTTCATCTACAACGGGTTCCACCAGCGGATTTGCCAACAGTGCTTTAATTTCCGAACCGAAAATCAAACCGTCCGGGTATTCATAATAGTAGAAAGGCTTAACACCCATCCGGTCACGGGCAGCAAAAAGCCTTCTGCTGTTCTTTTCCCAAACAGCAAATGCAAAAATACCGTTAAGCTTTGACAAACAGTTCTTTCCCCACATTGCATAAGCGTTCAGCAAGACTTCCGTATCACTGTGTGTCTGAAAAGTACAGCCGATATGTTCCAGCTGGCTGCGCAACTCGTCGGTATTATACAGCTCGCCATTATAAACAAGTGCGTAAGTTTCATTACCTGCTTGAGCAATCATCGGCTGACGGCCGTTTTCAGGGTCAACAACTGCCAGCCTTCGATGCAGCAGACAGGCATTCGGTTCCAGATACTGGCCAGAATCATCCGGACCTCGGCGCTGCAGTGTTTTTGACATATTATCCAAAACGGTCTGCTGATCCGGCAAATACCGTTCCCCATCAATCCATCCGGCAATTCCACACATGTTTTGAAAACCCCTTTCAGCTGCAAGTTTCTTTATTAGAATATGCGTAACCCGCAGAGTTGTGCAGAACCCAGCAGAAAAAGGGCAGTTGATTTTGGTGCCATAAGCACCTGATCAGCTGCCCTTTCTTTATTTTTTCCGAACAATCAGCCCTGCTGAGAGCAAGAGAATTTCTGTTTGACCTGCTGCATCTGCTGCTGCGGTGCCTGCTGTGCAGAATACCAGCCTTTTTCGGACATCTTTTTGTAAAGGTCACTTTGGAGCGTCAGGGAATCCTGAAGCGCTTTGGTAAATGCCTGATTGACATTCTGTGTGCCGGATTCAATGCTGCCGTGAAAATAGAGATCACATGCATTCTTTTCCGTAAGAAGCAGATTTTCCATCGTGTTTTTATCATCCATTGTTTTGTTCCTCCTTAGATCAAGTCATAAAACTGCTGAAAGATCTGCTGATGCTTGTTGGTCATCTGCTGCACGCTTTGTTTGAGCTGCTGATCTGTTATCATAGAGGCAGCGTTCTCACACTGATTCTTCAGAAACTGTTCATGATTAAGTGCATCTTCGATATAAGTTAATTCTTTTGGACTCATAAAATAACACCTCCGCTGCATAGTCTGCTCAAAGCTGAGAAAAATATTCGCAATGGAATTTTAAACTGTCTTCGTAAAGGACAAGATCTGCAAAGGACCTGCACTTTGTGTACAATTTCTAAATTTTCTCAGGATGGACTTTTTATTGTACGCAGCCTGTGCTATGCTAAGAAAAGAAACCGGTTAGGTAACAGTTTCTCATCAACGTCCTTTTATATTGAACAAGGAGGTATTTTTATGAATATCAGTGGAGATTTGAAAAAAATTGTATTGGCAGGAATTGGTGCCGCTGCAGTCACTGCAGAAAAAAGTAAAGAAATTGTAGACGACTTGGTAAGCAGAGGCGAGCTGACGGTTTCACAGGGAAAAGTCCTTAATGAAGAACTCAAACAGAAAGCTGCTGAAAAGAACAAGGAAAAAGGATCCTCGTCTGAAGAATCAGAAAAAGAAATTCTGAACAAAGTAGAAAAAATGACTCCGGAGCAACGTGCTGAACTGAAAGCGAAGCTGGAACAGCTCGACAGCATGAAATGAAAGATTCCGATTTCATCAGCAGTACAGCCCGCCTGCGGGAACTGCTCAGTGTCCTGCGGCGGCATAATGTTCTGCATGGTTTGACTCCGGTAAAACTGCGCAGGGTGTTGGAGGATCTTGGCCCAACGTATGTCAAACTTGGGCAGGTGATGTCCATGCGCAGTGATATCCTGCCACGGGAATACTGTGAAGAACTTGAAAAGCTGCGTGCTACTGTGCAGCCAGCACCTTTTGCAGAAACAGAAAAGGTCATTCGACAGGAATATGGCTGTTCCATTTCACAAATTTTTTCGGAATTTAAAAAAGAACCGCTCGGTTCGGCTTCTATCGCACAGGTTTATCAGGCAACCCTAAAAGAAAATGGACAAAAAGTCGTTGTGAAAGTACAGCGGTCCGGTATTCGGGAAAAGATGCAGCAGGATGTAAAACTGATGCACAGAGCAGTGCGTCTGCTCAGTCACATGGGAGAACCGGCACTTCACAGCCCACTGGATTTCAACGCCATTATTGATGAAATGTGGACAGTTGCCCAGCAGGAAATGAATTTTTTGCAGGAAGCTGAACATACACAGGAATTTGCACGTCTGAATCAGGACATTGCCTATGTTACCTGTCCCAAAGTAAATCGTCACTTAACAACCGAGCGTATCCTCGTAATGGAGTATATTGACGGCATTCCGGTGGATGACACAGACCGTCTGACAGCCCTCGGTTATGACATGGATGAGATTGGCACAAAGCTTGTGGAAAACTATTCCAAACAAATTTTGGATGATGCTTTTTTTCACGCCGATCCCCACCCCGGTAATGTTTGGGTAAGCGGTGGAAAAATTGTCTTTCTTGATTTTGGTATGGTCGGGCGCCTTTCCCGACATGATCAGCAGGTATTCCGCGCCATGTTTCAGGCAGTCGCCGAACATGATGTGCATAAGCTGGAAGAAGGCCTGCTCACAATCGGTACCGTCCATCGGTATATTGATTATTCCCGTCTTTATGATGCGATTGATGAACTCCTGCGGAAATACGGTGATGCCAGTCTCTCCGAACTGGATTTAGGCAAAATGATTCAGGAACTGCTGCAACTGGCCACCTCATTTGATATTACGATTCCCTCCAGCGTTACCATGCTGGCACGCGGAATTTTAACATTGGAAGGCGTAATTGCGAAATGCTGCCCAAACGTAAGCCTAATTGAAATCATTAAGACACATATGGTTGGAGAAATAGCAGAACAATTCGACTTTAAAAAAGAGCTGCTCCACAACGGAAAAGCTCTGTACGGCAGCTTGCGCAACGGGATTCGACTGCCCTCTTATCTTGCCAGTGCCCTGAAAACTTATTCCAAAGGGCACACCAAACTCAATTTAGAGATCGTCGGCTCAGAAGAGCCGCTGGAAAAATTAGATAGTATGGTCAACAAACTGGTGGTATGCATCATTGCTGCTTCTCTTTTTCTTGGTTCCAGTATTATCTGCACCACCGAAATGAAGCCGCAGATTCTCGGGCTTCCCGTACTGGGGTTGTTGGGATACCTGATCGCCCTTGTCTTGTGTGGAATTTTAGTTATCCACATTCTGCGAAAACCGAAAGATAAAATGTAAGAGCCTGCCAATAACCAGTTGGCAGGCTCTTTTTAGTTGAATCAATCATTCATGGGAAAAGTTTAAGATAATCTCTTTTCTTTGAGGAACAAGGCGGCGTATGGATACTCCTGCACTTCTCAGCATTTTTTTGCTGGCAATGGTCGTGGATTGATCGGCATATTTATCAGACAGGTACACCACTTCTTTGATACCCGACTGAATAATTGCTTTTGCACATTCGTTGCAGGGGAACAGGTCAACATAAATGGTTGATCCCGTAAGGGATTTTCCGCCGGAATTGAGGATTGCATTCAGCTCCGCATGCACCACAAACGGATATTTCGTCTGATTGGTTTCTTTTCCGTCCCGCTCCCAAGGATACTCATCATCTGAACAGCCAATGGGGAAACCGTTGTAACCTGTTGAAAGGATAATATGCTGCTGATTCACAATGCAGGCACCCACTTGTGTGTGTGGGTCCTTGCTGCGCTTTTCCGCCAGCAGAGCCACTCCCATGAAATATTCGTCCCAAGATAGGTAGTCCTGTCTTTTCAAATATATCCCTCCATTTTTATTCTATCAAAATCAATGCACCAAAAATTTTAGAAAAAAGACTGTAATTTCAATTTCTGCAGTAAAAAGCGCTGCCTGCCAAACGAATCTGCCAGACAGTGCTCCGTTTAAAGGAAACAATTCAAGCTTCCACTTTATCCAGTGCCTGCTGAATATCCGCAAGAATGTCCACCGGATTTTCAATACCGACGGACAAGCGAATCATATCCGCACTGATACCGGCCTCTTTCAGCTGCTCGTCGCTCAGCTGGCGGTGTGTGGTACTTGCTGGATGCAGCACACAAGTACGCAGATCTGCAACGTGGACAACCATAGAAGCAAGCTTCAGAGATTCCATGAATTTTGCAGCGGCAGCACGCCCTCCCTTGACCCCAAAGGAAATAACGCCGCAGGTACCATGCGGCATATATTTTTTCGCCAGCCTGTAATACGGACTGCTCTTCAGTCCGGGGTAATTGACCCAGCTGATTCTGCTGTCCTTCTCAAGATATTCTGCTACTTTCTGAGCATTTGAACAGTGCCGCTCCATGCGCAGAGCGAGTGTTTCCAAGCCGAGATTCAGCAGGAATGCGTCCTCCGGCGAAGGCTTACAGCCAATATCACGCAGTAAATGCGTTCGTGCTTTGGTAATATAGGCTGCTTTACCAAATTGCTCGGTATAGCGCAATCCATGATAGGATTCATCCGGCTCTGTAAGCATTGGAAAGTTTCCGTTTGTCCAATCGAACTTTCCGCTGTCCACAATTGCGCCGCCTACCTGCACCGCATGGCCGTCCATATATTTTGTTGTAGAATGTACCACAATATCTGCACCAAAGGTAAACGGGCGGCAGTTAATGGGCGTTGGAAATGTGTTGTCAACAATAAGCGGAACGCCATGTGCATGAGCTACTCTGGCATACATTTCAATATCGGTTACCACAAGAGAAGGATTCGTCAAAGTCTCGCAGTAAACTGCGCGGGTGTTTGGCTTCATAGCTGCTTCCAGCTGTTCCTCGGTTACTTCCGGCGGAACAAACGTAAAGTCAATTCCCATATCCCGCATTGTCTTATTAAACAGGTTGAACGCACCGCCATAAATAGCATTACAGCTCACCACATGATCTCCGGCTTTACAGATATTCAATACGGAAAGGAAAATGGCAGACATACCAGAGGATGTTGCCAAACAGCCAACGCCGCCTTCCAGTGCTGCTATCTTGTCTTCTACAGCAGTGACAGTAGGGTTGCTGATGCGGGAATAAAAATATCCGTTATCCTCCAAATTAAACAGGCGGCCCATCTCTTCCGCACTGTTATAATGAAAAGTGGTGCTCTGTACAATTGGCAAAACCTGCGGTTCCCCGCTTTTGGGGGAATAACCGGCATGAATGCACAGGGTATCCAGCTGATAAGAATCGCTCATTTTAAACACTCCAGTTCTTTAATATCATTTGCAAAGGAAAAGAGGCAGATTTGGAAGCAAACAGGCTCTTCAGCCATCCCGCTGCCGCATCCGTCAGAAGCACAACCGCAATAACGACAACAATGAGAAGAAGAATGGAGACAGCCCGCCAGAAAGTCTGTTTCTTACGGGGAAGCACTTCAAACTCTTCTCCTCCCACTCGGTAAGTCTGAGGTTTCAAACCTGCCGGCGGATGATGAACATCCGGCGCATCTTTGCCCACGCTGTCTGCATCCGGAAAAGCGGCCGTTTCAGCATTCATGCCTTCCTCCCAGCGGCAGCATGGCACATAATAATTATACGCTTTTGCTGCACCGGTCCCCCCAGCCGAAAGTGCCGGACGTTTTTCGTAGGGAATCTTCCTGCTCTGCAGTAAATTTTCCAACCGGTCTGCCTGTTGCCCCTGCGCCGTCACCAAACGAGCCGGATCCTCCGCCTTTGGCTGCACCAGTTTCCGGTTGCCGCAGAGTGGGCATTGGTCCTCACACAGGACCTGACACACTGGGCAATAAAGCACGTTTTGTTCATCCTTTCCTGTAAAACTTCAACATGATTATCATACCATGATTCTCCGGATACCACAAGAGTTCGATGCTGCTTTTCCCTTTCCCTTTAAAATAAACAGCAAAAGCCACTGAATCAATCTGGGCACTCCCCATCAGGTACCGCTTACACGCTCAGAATTGATTCAGTGGTCAGAAAATGGCAGCACAAAAAATCTGCTCTCAGCAGAAGTTATGTCATGCACCAGTCCTTTTCGCTGGTGCCAGCAACACCGGCTGAAGCTGGCGTCCCTCCAATGCTGCCTCTACTGCTTTTGGAAGCAGCGTAAAGTCGGCAACAAGAGAGGCAGGTTTTTTCTCATGGTTATCCTGCCGAAAAGGTGTAAAAAACACATTTTTTACATTTAACAACCGACCGATATTCTGTGCAGATGCAGCAAGCGCATCATTTGTGGCAATCGTCAAAAGGACCGGCAAGTGGACCCGCAGACTGGATTTCACAGCCATTGTAACAGATGTGCACAGATGTGCACCATGATTGCAATGAATTCACATTCGCTCACTTCCAGTTTTGGAATTGTGTCTGGGCGGCGGACCGTTCTTCCACAGGAGATAAATCATAGAAGATACAGCAAGGCCGAGCAGCCATCCGCCCAGCACATCCCCTGCATAATGGACTCCCAAATAGATCCTGCTGAATCCAATTAAACCGACTAGAGCAGCACATAAAAAGGTAAGAATAATTTTGGACAGCAAGTGATGTCTATACCGAAATATCATTAAAATCAGCATCATATAGAGAGCAGCATTAATCATAGCATGTCCACTGGGAAAGCTGTAACCTGTTGCATAAATCAGGCGCAAACCATCCGGCCGATTCCGTGCAAACATTTGCTTCAGGAATGTATTGAGCACTGCTGATAAAATAACTGCACAGGAAACCGGTAAAGCAATTGTCTTTCTTGAGCTTGGCAGCAGGAACAAAACCGAACAGAAGGCGGTGACGAAAACCGGATCACCAAGATGTGTGATTGCTTTAAAAACAGAAGTCAAAAACGGGGTCATATGTTTTACTGCTTCACGGTAAACCCATCCGTCAAAGCGAATCAAACCATTGGTAGATATCCTTTCAGCAAGCATTGCAAACAGGAGAACCGGCACGATAACAAACCAGATGCTGCGCTTATTAATCCTAATCATTCCTTCCCAGAATATAAACTTACAAAAATTGTCTTTCCCTCCAGCAACCCTGTCTATGCAAAGTAAGGGAAGTCCATGAACCAAACAATCTGCTTACTCCTCTTCAAGAATTCATGAACAGATTGGACAGCACATAATACTGTTTTCGGATTTTAGGATAAGCTATCTGCTATCATACAGTAACCTTGCGAAATTTTATAATTTGTACTACAATTAAAACTGTTATGTTTATTTATAGATAAAAATACCTTTTATAAAGGAGTATGAGAATGTCTGATGAAGCGGTCCACGTAGTTGTATTAATTTGTTATTTAATTGCTATGCTGGCAATTGGATTTTATTTTTATCGAAAGAATAAAAGTCAGTCCGATTATTTTTTAGGCGGCCGTAATCTCAATGTATTCGTAACCTCAATGAGTGCTGAAGCTTCCGATATGAGCGGCTGGCTGATGATGGGACTTCCGGGAGCAGCCTTTTTGTTGACTAAAAATAACAGCTTGGCACAAGCGGTCTGGACATCCATTGGTCTGACAGTAGGTTCTTATATTAATTGGCTGATTATTGCCAAACGTTTAAGAATCTATTCCGATTTCAACAATTCTATCACGATACCGACCTATTTTGAAAATCGTTTTCATGACCGTACACATTTGCTCCGAATGCTTTCCGCAGTATTTATCGTTGTTTTTTTCCTGGTTTATACAGCAGCACAGTTTTCTGCCGGAGCAAAATTATTTACTTCTGTTTTTGGATTAAATTACCAGACAGCTTTGATAGTCGGAGCGGTTGTCATTATTTCCTACACTTTTCTCGGCGGCTTCCTTGCTGTCTGCTGGACAGACTTAATTCAGGGTTCTATGATGTTTGTTGCCCTAATTGCGCTGCCTATCATTGCCATTGCAAAAATGGGCGGCACAGTCAAGACATTTGATTTGGTTGCATCAATCACGAAAATACCGGGAGGACTTGGCTTTCATGAGTGGACAGGCATTGGCAGTCTATCAGTTCTAGGAATCCTTTCTCTTTTGGCGTGGGGGCTCGGCTATATGGGACAGCCCCATATCCTCGTAAGGTTTATGGGAATCCAACACGCTAAAGATATAAAAGTAGCCAGACGAATTGCAATTGTATGGGTCGTTTTATCTCTTTGTGCCGCATTAATGATCGGCGTAGTCGGCAGAGCCTATCTTTCCTCTATTCTTCCTGCCAGTCAAATCCATCATTTAGATGCGGAAAAAGTATTTATATATATGGTGCAATATATGTTAAAAGGACCCGGCGCAGCAATTATTGCCGGACTGCTGTTAACCGTTATTTTAGCGGCTATTATGAGTACGGCAGACTCCCAGCTGCTGGTAACCTCTTCTGCTGTTTCAGAAGACTTGTGCCGGCAGATTTTTCCGTCCATCAACGAAAAAAAGCTGGTCTGGATCAGCCGTGGAACCGTCATTATCGTTGCTGTGATCGCACTGTTCCTTGCCAGCGATCCAAACAGTTCTGTACTCAACATTGTCTCTTATGCATGGGCTGGGTTTGGTGCCGCTTTTGGGCCTGCCATTCTGTTATCCTTGTATTGGAAACGGATGAATTGGCAGGGTGCATTAGCTGGTATTTTGTCAGGCGGTATTGTCACAATTGCATGGAAAAACTTGATTCGGCCACACTTTGATTTATATGAACTGCTGCCGGCATTTGTAGTATCTACGGTTTGTATTGTAGTCGTTTCTTTGCTGACCCCAAAACCAACAAAGAGTGTGGAAAATGATTTTGAGGAGTATACTCGCTTAAATCGTGAAAATTAAAGTCAAAGATTATGGGGGCAAGATTTTTTCAAACACCAATCGAATCAGCAAATTGTCAGGCTTTTTAATTTGATAGGAAGAGATCGGAGCGTAATAGTTGACATGATTGATATGCAATATCATTCCACAAAGGAATTTATCCTTCCTGTTTTTCCCGTAATTTATATTGGGAACATGGGTAAATCCCCTTTTATTCTGTCCTGCTTTTTGAAGATATTGTACCTATGAGTAATCAACCGTGAAAAAGTCCAACAGTAAAGGGTCCATTTTTTCCCTCCTAAGAAATAGGGGAAGGCGAATAATCGCCTTCCCCTATTTCACATTACAAGCCGCCGTTAAAGCCGCGAAGCACTTTTTATGACAGCAATATACCACCAAATACAATAAAAGTCAAACTTTTAAGCTTGCAATATAAAATGCTGTATTTTTATTATATGTAAGTCTCCTGAAATCATTCACATTTCCTCTGCTCTATAAGTATGACAATTTGTCGTACTTATCCTTTCAAAATGAATAGTAGCATTTTCCACTGAGCTCAGATTAGCTTTAAAGATGACTCTTTACGTATTTCTCTGTTTTGAGATATTTAACTAATTTATAAATATAATAAATGTTTTTGATAATCGTTACATATGCCCAGTTGCTTCACGATCAGGATGAAAGGCACAAAAAAGCCGCCCTCACAGGCGGCTGGAAAATTTTGCTTGATTTCTTTTAAATCACAAGTTGGTAATAGGATGAGGTTAATAAAAATTGAATGCGCATCCACAGGCGCTGAATGTTTAACCGACATTCAACGGCCTTGCACCATAAAGGTTTAAAAGGAACCATTGTGACTTGTGAAATGCAGTTACAAGCTACTAGTATAGCGTTTAGCTCATAAATTTTTCAAGCGACTTTTATCAACCTTTTGGCGTAGGGAAATGAGATCGCTTCATTTTTTACTTAAAATCAACCGAACCTTGAAAACTCAGAAGTCTTGTGTATCTTCATCCCTGTCCGGCGCGCAAACGCCAACGTGTACCGAGAGGACACGACAGTGAAAGCGCACAGCCTGTGGGCGGCCATGACCTGCTTTTCGCAGCGAGCCACAACTCCCACCAGCTGACATGGCAGTCAGTGGCAATAATCCCGGAAAGGACAATGATACTTGCACATTGAACGCATCACCGAATTGTGTGTGCCCAGAAAAAGAGCTGTCCGTTGAGTTAATTGACTCAGCGGCAATGGACAAGCATTCGCTATGCTCATATACAAGACTTGCAAAGTTTTATGATAATGTCCGTCCCACAATGACAGATATTATTATAAAAATGAGACCACACGGAAATCCGCTGGTCTCGTCTTTATAATTCAATTTGGTGGAGGAGATTGGATTCGAACCAATGAAGCCGAAGCAACAGATTTACAGTCTGCCCCATTTGACCACTCTGGAACTCCTCCATATACAGCAGCCTTAAGCTGCTTCTTTGTCAGTCAGATTGGAGCTGGCAATAGGACTCGAACCTACGACCTGCTGATTACAAATCAGCTGCTCTACCAACTGAGCTACGCCAGCATAACCCTGACTGACAAGTATATATTATACAGTTGATTAATAATTTTGTCAATAGATTTTCAATTTTTTTTCGATTTTATTCGTCCTGATTTATCTAAAGCATTGCACAGTCAAGAGAGTCTGTCCCTAATGTATTGAGGTCAAAAGGAGTTGTTTGATATACAAAATAATTGAGCCAGTTTGTATAAAGCAACTGTCCTGTCGCACGCCAATTGTCCACTGGCTGGCGGGATGGATCATCGTTAGGGTAATAATGCTTTGGCATCGTAATGGGTTCCCCTTTTTCTAAGTCCCGCCGGTATTCAGTTCCCAAGGTGTCCAAGTCATACTCAGAATGGCCCATTACAAAATATTGGCGGCCCTCCTGGTCACTGACAATATGAATCCCCACTTCCGGAGAAACAGACATAATGCGCAGCTGCGGTACTTTTTCAATATCCTCTGCATGCACCTCGGTCTGCCGGGAATGCGGCACCCAATAGACATCGTCAAATCCACGAAACAAACGTGACTTTTTTGTCAGCGCATAATGGGGAAATACACCGAACACCTTCTGCGGCAAAACATATTTTGGAATCCCATAATGATAATAAAGTCCAGCCTGTGCTGCCCAGCAAATATGGAATGTAGAATGAACATTTGTCTTTGTCCACTCGAAAATGCAGCACAGCTCCGGCCAATAATCCACCTCTTCAAAGTCCATAAGTTCCACAGGGGCACCTGTAATAATGCAGCCGTCATAAACACGATCTTTGATGTCATCAAAGGTTTCATAAAAATGGAGCAGATGGTCTTCAGGCGTATTCATGGATTTATGAGAAGCCATCTGAATTAAATCCACCTCAATCTGCAGCGGCGTATTCGCTAAACAGCGCAGAATCTGTGTTTCCGTTGTAATCTTCGTTGGCATTAAGTTCACAAGGGCAATGCGCAAGGGACGGATATCCTGATGCAGAGCTTGATGCTCAGTCATGACAAAAACATGCTCTTTTTCCAGCACTGCGCGTGCCGGTAAAGAATCTGGAATTTTTATGGGCAAAAAACCGCCTCCTGACGGAATAAAATCGGCATATAAAGTCAGCGGCGAATCTGCAGAAGTTTATTTTTCAAGTCGTTTTCCAGCTTGCCGAGTTCCTGCTCAGCCTGCGCTCGTTTCTCGTGACCGTCCTGCTGAATCTGCATGACTTCGTCCAAAGTGGAAATTAAGGTTTCATTGGTATGCTTTAGGGTTCCTATATCTACGATGCCGCGTTCTGATTCTTTTTGCGTTTCGATAGTTGCCATTTTGAGTGTATCAGCATTTTTACGGAGCAGTTGATTGGTCATATCGGTAACTTCACGCTGTGCCTTAGCCGCCTGAGCAGAATGCTGCACACCCAGTGCCAGCACCATCTGGCTTTTCCAAAGCGGAATCGTATTCACAAGGGTAGACTGAATTTTTTCGCTCATCAGAATATCATTATTCTGCACCAGCCGAAGCTGCGGTGCCATTTGAACAGACACCATACGGGTAAGTTCCAAATCATGCAGTTTCTTCTCAAAGCGATTGCACATATTAGAAAGATCATTGGCCGACTGTGCATCTTCCGGCAGCCCTGTCTTCTGTGCTTTCTGCTGTAAAGCGGGCAGTTCCTGTGTACGCACCTGCTTCAGCTTGTTTTTGCCGGCAATCAGATACATGGATAATTCCTTAAAATAAGTCTTATTCACTTCATACATTTTGTCCAGCATAGAAGTATCTTTCAGCAGCTGAACCTGATGAGATTCCAGTGCTTCACAAATTTTATCGACATTCGTCTCTACCTTCGCATAACGTGCTTTCAAAGCCGTCAGCTTATTTCCACTTCGTTTGAAACGTGCAAAGAATCCCTTGTCATCGTCTGCAACATCAAAACTTTTCAGCTCTGTTACCACACCGGACAACATTTGCCCGATTTCGCCGAGGTTTTTGGTTTTTACATTTTCCAGTGCATTTTCTGAAAAATCTGCCATCTTTTTTTGTGCGCCGGAACCATACTGCAATACCTGTGTAGTATTCGTCAAATCGATTTTTGCAGAAAAGTCATCGACCATCTTCTGCTCTTCCGGAGTAAGCTGCGGTTCTTCAACCGCTGTGCTGGCTGTTTTCCCAAGCGTAGACTGTGGGTCAGCAGCCGGCTGCTCTGAAACGGGATGAAATGTCAGTTCCGGTGTAGGTATTTCATTTTCATTCTGGTCCATAATCGACCTTCTCTCTGTATATGAATCTGTCTAAAGTTTTAAATCCGGTGAATCTTCCGGCTTCTTCTGAAAATCGCTCCCTGTCAGGCCCTCCTGCTTCAGCATCGTTTCCAAAGCGGAAATATCCGTCGAGATATCTAAAGCATCATCGGCAAACAAACTGTCCAGCAAATTTGCAAAAGCGGCATTGATGGTATCCAGTGCCTGCGCGATTTCTGTTTTTGCCTGCGTGATATTTTCTCCCTGCACCGGCTGCGTATCGAACTCCTGATACGATTGCACCAGTTTAAGCGTCGTAGGCAAATAGTAACGCATGAATTTGCGGATCTCCGGCAGCTTTTTCGGGTGCTGCTCAATACAGTCCAGAATCCGGCCTGTAACTGTCTCCAGTTCGGAAAGCTTCTGCGAAATTTCTTTTCCGGGGATTGCCGCATTTGCTGCGTGAATTTCGAGAAGATAATCATTTCCCTCACGGCGCACTTCTTCCAATGCAGCCTGCTGTGGATCTGTTCTTTGCTTTTCTTCCACATCGCGGCGGGCTTTTTCGCGCTTCAGCCTTGCCCGTTCAGCATCCAAATATTCCTGATAGGTTTCATCATCGACCATAAAGCAGGTCATTTCCTGATTAAGATGACCATTCGGATAAACGCCGGTATCAATCATTTTCTTCAGATCTTTTACAGTGCGTTCCGGCGTTTCATCCGCTGCTGCCGCAAGATCTTCAACCTTGCCAAAAGCGGCACCGCCCAAAGCAGCCTGATACCGCTCGAAGCGCCGTGCTCGGTTACGCAGATGCTTCCCGTATCCTGCCACCCCAAAGGAAGCGGCCGTCATCGGAAACATAACCGCTGAACCAGCTAAAAACGCGTGTATTGCCACCATCTGTGCGCCTGCAGCCGCAATGAGAGAAACATCCGCTATCAGCATCGGTACCCCAAGGATCAGGCCAAAAACGGAGCATAAAGTCCCTGCAATACCGCCGGGCATTCTACTATGGAGCATACTGCGGTGCCGGCGGGAATGCCGCGGCCACACAGCAGGATCTTCATAGGCTGAAGATCCTGGAGAAACTGTATCAGAATGTGATGGTGCATGATACCCCTGGGCAGGGGGTGGCGTCTGTGATGTGTAACCGTAATATGGATTCCCGCTCTGCGATTCATTAGAGGCATAGGGATGCGGAGGATGCGTTTGCTCGGAATGCCTGCCGGAAAATGCTTCATTCACTTCATCAGCAACCTCCCGAACCGTATCATCCACAACGCGTCCGACATTTTCGAAATTACCAGAATGTACGGCATCCTGAACGGCCCTCTTCACTTTTCTTCCAATATGAGAATAATCCGATTTCCTCATTATATCCTCCAAAGGGTCTACTGCTTTTTCAGCCGACTAGACAAGCAGCATTTTTTTCATTATAGCGCATTGTGTGTCAAATAACAATATTTCCATGCTCTTCAGGGAAACATTCTTTAAGCTACACCTTCTTAAAGCAAAAATTTCACAATCTTTTCACTTAAGCTTTACCAAATCTTCGAATGATTTTAAAATTCTGTACATAAATGTTCTTTATACTGTATTTAGTCTTAAAAAAAGAGAAAGACAATATAGCAAATACAGCCAAGAATTTTTCAGCACCATATCGACAGTCGGCGAAATATTAAACCGGAAATTCATAAATATAAGTGCCCTAGCAGGGCTTTTTATAATCTTTCTCCTCTTTTTAAACCGCGCTTCTGCGCGGTTACAAGATGACAAGCTCCCAATGGTGGGATTTGCATAAAACTTTTTTTCATAATTTTCTCCTCTCTCAAAAAAGCAACAGGAAGCAGTTATGCGTGTTTTCCACGCAAGTAATTGTCTCCTGTTGTTTTTTTATGGATTCCTGATTGAACAGTTCCTGTGCGAATGCGCTGCAGCAAAACCTATTTTCAGTTTGAAATTTGTCAATATCTACTTCCCCAACGCAATCAAGGCTGCTCCAAGTGCGCCACACAGCTGATGTTCCGGCAAAACTTCCAACGCAGCGCCGAGCTTTTCTTCAATTGCCCGCGTAACACCACGGTTTGATGCCACACCACCCGTCATCATGAAACACTGCTGCGGATCGACACGGGAAACCAATGCCACCGCTTTTGCAGCGACTGCTTCATTCAGCCCATGTACAATATCTCCTGTATTCTTATTCTGAGCAATCAGCGATACCACTTCGCTTTCTGCAAAAACCGTACACATGCTGCTGATCCTGATATTTTCTTTCCAATGCAAACCGCATTGGCTCATTTCTTCTATAGAAAGTTCTAAAGTTTTCGCCATCATTTCCAGGAACCGGCCAGTTCCCGCTGCGCATTTATCGTTCATAGCAAATGTGCGAACAGCGCCAGTTTCATCCAGCCGGATTGCTTTGCTGTCCTGACCACCAATATCAATAATCGTGCGCACTTGAGGATCGAGATAAAAAGCACCCTTGGCATGGCAGGTAATTTCTGTCACATCGCGGCCACCGGTATGAAGATAAGCTCGTCCATACCCTGTTGTGACCACATCCTTTAACTGGCTACGTGTAAGGTCCGCTTTCCGCAGAGCTTCTTGCAAAGCATCACGCGCACTGGTTACAGCGTGCGCACCGGTCGGGAGAATTGAACTGCCTACAATTTTTCGGCCTTCGTCCAAAATCACTGCGTTGGTAGTGGTAGATCCACTGTCGATTCCCGCCGCATAACGCTTGTCGGTACCAACGGATACTGATATGCTGCGGGGTGCTGTTTTTTCCCTAAAGTTCTCTGCAAAAGCCTGCACCCGTGTACGCAGTTGCTCCTGTGCGCCAGCGGTACCGTCTGTTTCCAGCTTCAGCATCGGCAGATGAACAGACTTCTGTAAATCCGCATATTCAAATCCATAATAATCACAAAATTTGACCGTATGATAGAGAACGCCTTTGATATGTGGATCTTCCAGCAAAGAACGCCGCTCTGAAATTTTCGTCATGCGCATACAGGGCACCTGCCCGAGCAGCACACCCGCATACCATTCCAAAAACGCATCCAAATCTTCTGTTTGCAGAGGTGCAGGCAGCAAGCGGTTTCCCATGCAGGTTAAATCGTGCACGGGAAACGGCAGTTCCTGCTGAAGCATCTGAAGCAGCGAATCATTGGAGCGAGCGCCCATCAGCGCAAAATAATCTTCTCCGCTTGGGGTTTCTGCCTGAGTAAAAGCTTTTCTGCATTTTTGCAGGTCAAATTGCACATGAAACTGGTTTTCATAAGTGCATAAAAAGCGTTTTAGTTCCGCGGCATAGCGTTTTCTGGCACATGGCCCGTCATCACGGGGCAAGTCCAGCAGGAAAACAAACAGATTGGGATCCGCTGCACGCAGGACATCGCTCACACGGCGCATGGAATCACAGCAGGAAGTTAGCACAAGCTTCTTGACACCTGATTCCAAACAAGTCTGCAGCAGTGCACGTGAAAAGCTGCACAGGTTCTGATGACTCAGCTGGTCTGCTTTTTCAAAATGTTCCACAGTCGGATTGAGTTTGACTGCTTTTTCCCCAAGGCCTTCAAAAAGCTCTGTTGGGGTATACTTACAGGTGTATGCGATCATGTTTTTCCTCCAGCAATTCCAAAAATGCCTGCATACGGGTTGTCATTTGGCCGGGCGGACAGTTGGAACGGTCACAGGCATCTCCATCCAGCACCAGAGTTGGAAATCCCGCCGCTTCCAGCTCACGGCGCGCAAGTTGGCTTGCCCCGCTTGTCTGGCGGCATCCCCAGTGGCAGAACCAGACAATCCCGTCTGGCTGCATCTGCCGTGCGCACTCCAGTACCGCATCAATTCGCCGCTGTGCCGAACCATTCAAATGATTCCGCACGACCCGCTGTGCAATTGCACGCCAGGGGTCCTCCACAGATTTCAGCACAGGCGCATCGAAACACATATCGGTGGAAAGGATTTGGCAATTGGGGTTGAAGTCCAGCAAATCAATCATAGCAGAATCTATATTAGGCAGCGTGTGCACCCACAAAAGGCGCAATTCTTCCCCTCTGTCCGGCGCATTTTCTGCTTCGTGCAGCACTCCTTCAGCAAACTGCAAGGCCTGCGGCGTACCCAAAAGCACATGCAGTGCAAAGGCAGCGTACATTTCCGAAGTCATTTCATCCGGCATGGATTTTTTCGCGCGTTCTGTAAGATAGCGGTGGTAAATGGAAATTGTCTTTTGGCTGCGGGCAACTGCCTGCCGCAGCGCATCTTCATCCAACGGTTTCCCCAAAAGCGCACTCATTTTTTCGCCAAACTGTTTGAGCTGGTCCGCAACATACTGCACAGCTTCCTCGCTCTGGTCCTGCGGGATGTCCAGCACAAAATGCGGTACTGAATAGAATTGGGCCAGTCTGCGGAAGGTAAGGGTATTGGCATCACAGGCAAAGGTCGTATTCAAAATGAAACGGGGTTTGGGCAGGACACCGGTCTCCGCAGCCCCCAGCAAAATTTTGTGATAAGAACAAAATGTTTCTGGAATGCCGGCTTTCTCCGCAGCGTCAATAAAACCGCGTTCCGCACCTGCTCCAGACAGATAGCAAGACAGTGCTTCCGGAAACATCGGTGTCAGGCCGAAATTCTGCAAAAGCTCACAGGGAGTAAAGATATTCACCATTGCACTTTGCTCCGGATGAACAAATGGCTGGATGATTACACGATTGCAAATATCAGCAAGCTCCAGACGTGCCGGCGTTGTCTTTTTAAAAATATGTTTTCCAAACCAGCCGTTCAAGCGAAAAGCCGTTATCAAAAGTTTCCGGGATACCTCCGGCCTGTCTGTAAGCTGCCCATCTACGATTTGGCCGAATTTTTCAACTGCTGAATTCATCGAGTATCCCCTTCATCTAAAATCCATCATTTTTCACAAAGAAATGCCACATAAGAATCGATCAGCATCTGCAGATTCCGCACACTGGCTGCAACATTTCCCGGAACCTCCAATGAATGGTTTGCCCCCGGGAACAAACTCATCCGTACGCCGGGAAGGGAAAGTATTTTTTCCCTCACCTGCTGGGGTACCCATGGGTCTGCAGTGCCGGATGCCGCAAAGCAGGAATGCTTCTGCATATACGGTAAAGTCGGTTCCAGCGGCGTCAAAAAAAACTGCCGGATGTCTTGCTTCGGAAGTTTCTGTGCCAGTTCTCCTGCGACTATTGTGCCAAAGCTTTTACTGAAAAAAAAGATTTGAGTGTACCGGCCCCTGCAAAGGGCCGTTCCAACAGCTGCTAACACGGTGTGCAGAACGGAAGGCAGCGCCTGCTGCACGTTTTCAGTCATTTTAGCCGGATTCCGCTCCAAAGATACTGTATAGGTGAGCGGCAAAACATCGCACCCTTCCTGTTCGGCCGCACGCCGGGCATAATAAAGAAGCGGGCGGTCACATCCGTAACCGGTTCCGGGAAAAAGCACTGCAAGTTTTTGCTTTTGTTGTGCTGTACTCGTTTCTGGAATTTGAGATGTAGCAGGCTTCCTCTTATCGGTTGTTTCAAATTGAAGCATCTTCAGTGCCTCCTTCCTATTATTTACATCCACCAACTAATTATTGATATTTATTATAACACACTGCCCAGCAAAAAAACAAACGCACCTGTTAGGTCAAACCTTCCGAATGAATAATGTATTAGTCAATATATGGAATTTTTCGTGCGTTTTTGCTTGCAGAAATTCGCTGTTTGTGGCATAGTATAAAAGTATACCTCAATTGGAAATCCCTAAAGGGAGGAACTTTCAAATGGACAAAAGGCCAAAGCCACTTCGGTTCCGTCAAGACGGAACATTCCGAATTATGCAGGTTTCTGATATTCAGGAAAGTCCGAATGTCTGCGGAGATTCTCTTGAATTTCTAAAATCTGCCCTTCAGCAGGAAAAACCGGATCTCGTTATTTTCACTGGTGACCAGTTAAAGGGCTACAGCCCTTACTTTCATGTACCTGGCGGTGAACTGAAAGCCGGTACCACTCTGCACAAAATTTTAAAGCCCTTCGCGGATAAAGGTATACCCTTTTTGGTTACTTTTGGAAATCATGATGCACAATCCGGTTTAACAAATCGTCAGCAGATGTACTATTATCTGCAGTATCCGGAATGTGTCAACACGATGGAAAATCCGGAAGACTGCGGAACATGCTGTGTCACAATAGCAGGAAAAGACGGAAAACCAGCATTTGCGATCTATGTAATAGATTCCAATTCAGACCGTTTTGCTCCTGTAAAGTCCAGCCAGCTGGACTGGTACCGCCGTACACGTGACCATCTGGCCCATGAAAACGGCGGACACTATCTTCCCTCGCTGGTGTTTCAGCACATTCCAGTTCCTGAATTTTATGAATTTCTGCAGGAGGTTCCGAAGGGCACACCGCATGCGATTTCTGCATTTGGAAACCGGCGAGGGCACTGCTACCTTCTTGACAAAAGTAAAGTTTACGGCGGCGAATTGGGAGAAGCGCCCTGTATTCCGGAATCGAACTCCGGTGAACTGGAAACTTTGGCGGAAGCCGGGGATGTGCTCGGCTTGTTTGTTGGACACGACCATCGCAATTCCTTTTGGGGACCGCTGCACGGAATCGACGCGGGTTATGCACCTTGCTGTGGATTTAATACCTATGGCCCCGGTCCGGACCGTGCCGTGCGTATGTTCACCCTCCATGAAAAAGATCCTTTTCATTACGATACAGAATTGCTGAGTTATCATGACCTCTTTGGACGAAAAGTTTCGCACCCAATGCGCGATCTTTTCTTGGACAAGTTTCCGGCTACGCCGGAGCAGATGCTGCATATTCTCATTCAAACCGCTGCCTTGACCGGAAGTGCAGCTTATCTCTTTTATAAGTTTTATAAGTACCAAAAAAAAGCAAAGAAATAGAAAAGGGTTCCGGAAAGCTGCGTAAAAACAGTTTTCCGGAACCTTTTTTAATATCCGCAAATATCAAATAATATTATGCAGAAGTTAAAACTCAACTCTCTTTTTCAGCCACGCATTCAGTTCACCCACCGCAATGCGTTCCTGCTGCATCGAATCACGGTCACGAATCGTCACACAGCCATCATCTGCACTGTCAAAATCATACGTGATACAGAACGGTGTCCCAATTTCATCCTGACGGCGATAGCGCTTGCCAATAGAACCTGTTTCATCATAGTCAACCATAAAAGATTTGGAAAGTTCCGCATAAATTTTCTTTGCCGGCTCGCTTAATTTCTTTGAAAGCGGCAAAACAGCAGCTTTGAAAGGCGCCAGTGCCGGATGCAGATGCAGCACAACACGGGTGTCTTTTTTCTTTTCATCCACAACTTCTTCATCATAAGCATCACACAGGAATGCCAGTGTCACACGGTCGGCACCCAATGACGGCTCAATAACATATGGGATATAATGTGTATTTGTCTCCTGATCAAAATAAGTTAAATCTTTTCCGCTGTGCTCTTGGTGGCGTGTCAGGTCATAGTTGGTACGGTCCGCAACGCCCCATAATTCTCCCCAGCCAAAGGGAAACAGATACTCAATATCGGTTGTTGCTTTGGAATAAAAAGAAAGTTCCTCTTTCTGATGATCACGCAGACGCAGATTTTCCTTTGTCATTCCAAGAGAATACAGCCAATTTTCACAGAAGTCCTTCCAATATTTGAACCAATCAAGATCTGTATCCGGTTTGCAGAAAAACTCACACTCCATCTGCTCAAATTCACGAGTCCGGAACGTAAAATTACCCGGTGTAATTTCATTGCGAAAGCTTTTACCGATTTGGCAGACACCAAAGGGCAGTTTCCTGCGGGTGGTACGCTGCACATTCTGGAAATTCACAAATATCCCCTGTGCAGTTTCCGGCCGCAGATAAACGGTATTTTTAGCGTCTTCTGTAACGCCTTGAAAAGTTTTAAACATCAGATTGAACTGCCGAATATCCGTGAAGTTTTCGCTGCCGCAGTTTGGACATTTGATGTGATGCTCTTTAATATAAGCCATCATTTTTTCATTGCTCCAGCCATCAGCAATTTCACCGGTAGCATCCTCAATCAGTTTGTCAGCGCGGTGACGTGTCTTGCAGTCCCGGCAGTCCATAAGCGGATCCGAAAAACCGCCCACATGGCCAGTGGCAACCCAAACTTCCGGATTCATCAGGATTGCAGAGTCCAGTCCCACATTGTAAGGGCATTCCTGCACGAATTTTTTGAGCCATGCTGCCTTGATATTGTTTTTAAAAGAAACACCCAGCGGTCCATAATCCCATGTATTGGAGATTCCACCGTAAATTTCACTGCCTGCATAAATAAAGCCACGGTTCTTGCAGAGTGAAACAATTTTATCCATGGTTTTTTCAGTTGCTTTCATTTGACTTCTTCCTCCATAGCGGGTTCTTGATCTGTTTTCTTTTTAAAGGTAATATATTTACTGACAAGCCAGTTACCGACAATTTCAATAACATTGGTGATAAGTTTCCACCACAGGTTACTCTGATGCAGCATCACGACAAAAGCTGTAATCAGCACTTCCCCAATGCCGAATGTTAAAAGTCTGCCGCCGATAAAAGTACCAAGTTCAAACAGAATTCCTTTTTTCTTTTTGACCTTGCTTTCAAATACATATTTCTTGTTGGTAATGAAAGCAATCGTTACACCAACAGCCCAAGCAATAAAATAAGCCAGTGGCTTGTTCATCTTGACTGCATCCGTCAATAAAAAATAAACCACAAGGTTGAGCAGCGTTGTAATAATGCCAAAAACGATGTATAGAATCATTTCTTTAGAGGTCAGATACTTCCATGCAGCTTGCAATTTTTCTTTCATCATGATCCCTTCCTTATGCGGCAATGCAGCATATCTTATAGTTTACCATTCCATTGGGCACCTTTCAAGAAAATTTATAAGTTTTTTATTTGATGAAAACTTTCTGAAAATAATTGCTTGACAAGTCTTTCTCTTTTTTATATAATAGATTTTGCTTCTTGAATTTTGAGCATTTCGAGGTGTAGCGCAGTTGGTAGCGCGCATGGTTTGGGACCATGATGTCGCAGGTTCAAGTCCTGTCACCTCGACCAAGACATTTGCCCAATATAGATGCATGGCCCATAAAGCCAGTGTTTATGCGGGTTGCGGGAGTTTTGAATGAGAAATTCAAGACTCCCGTTTTTCATGGATGCAAACTCTCTTTTTGAGGGTTCAGTCATATACAACTTAAAATACTCAGAGGTCATGCCAAGATAGTATGGCCTCTTTTTCATATATTCGAAAACAAAATAACGCACCCTGCTGGGTAACCTTTGAGCGGCTGTGTTCTTCGTAACTGAAAAACACAGCCGCTTTTTTTATTGCCATTTTTCAAAAATTACTGCCCTGCAGAGCGTGATGAAAGGAATGAGAACAATGCCAGCAAGGTTTATGAGGGGTACGCCTCTCGCTTTAACTGAAATAGAAATGCAATTAATTCCCGGCTTTTCTCCCCAAAGTACCGGAATCATGAGAAGCCGTTATAAATATACTGGCACCGACTGCGATTGCCGGTTCTGTACACAAACAACAGAAAAGAAAAAATGCTGTGGCTCCACAGGCTGTGTTTGCCTGCCGGAGCGAATCATGGCCGGATGCGTACCTTATGAGGAACTGCTCCGGCTCTTTATCAAAGAAATCCAGCTTCGGACATTCGCTACGCGGATTGAGAAGTTACTCAAAGAAAGCGAGGCGAATCCAACGTTCTTCAGAAACGCGGAACACTGCAGAAGATTTCAAAACCTTCGAAAAAGCGGATTATTTCCGTTTTTGAACCTTTCCGAAGCCTATGCTGCGGCTGTTTTCCTGCTGACTTCCGACGCCTTCCTTTGGAAGCAATCGAAAGACTTCATCAATCAAAGCAGTATCCACTTTAAAGATATTCGTATCCACGGTGTGAATCTGGATGGCTACGCCATATTCCATACGGCAAGGGATCTGTATTACGGTACAGACTATATCGCAATTTCGGAACTGAGCGATCCGGAGCTGATCAATGATAAGCTGCTCCGCCTGATCATTAACGCCTTTCTCATAAGGCGGCACGGCATGGTGGCAATCCCGGCATAGAAATGGAGAAAAATTTATGGAAGAAGAGAGGTGATGTTTATCAATAGCTTTATCAGTTGGATCGGCGGCAAAAAGGCGCTCCGCAACGTTATATACCGGCTCTTCCCCAAGGATTACGGCAGATACATTGAGGTGTTCGGTGGCGGCGGCTGGGTATTGTTCGGCAAAAAGCCGGATCAAAACGCAATGGAGGTTTACAACGACTTCAACTCCAACCTCGCTAATCTTTTTTACTGCGTCAAAACCCGCACATGGGAATTTCTCCGGCACCTTGGCTTTCTCCCCATTAATTCACGAGATGAATTCCATGTCATCCGCAAATTCATTGAAAAGGAAGAATTTACACAGGACTATCTCTCAGAAGAACTGGAGCTGGCGCGGCACAACCTGTCCCCTCCGGATTTTGAGGATATGAAGGTGCTGATGCTGGAAAACGCGGAAAAAAGCAATGTGCGCCGAGCCTCCGCATTTTACAAGCTCATTCGATACAGCTATGGCAGCGGCTGCACTTCCTACAGCTGCCAGCCATGCGATGTGCGGAAAACCTTCTTCCTCATATGGGAAGCTTCCCGCAGGCTTGCCGACACGGTGGTGGAGAATAAAGATTTTGAGGCATTGATCCGGCAGTACGACCGGGACAATGCCTTTTTTTATTGTGATCCGCCCTATTATGAAACCGAGGGGCATTACGCCGTGGTGTTCCGGAAAGAAGATCATAAACGTCTCCGGGATACGCTCAAAAGCTGCAAAGGAAAATGGATGGTGTCCTACAACGACTGTGAGTACATCCGTGAGCTATATGCCGGATATCACATTCTGTCTGTTACTCGCATCAACAACCTCGCGCAGCGGTATGACGGCGGCTGTGAATATCCGGAGGTAATCATCACCAATTACGATCCCAAGGAGCGCCGGAACGCCGAACCGAAGCAGCTTAATCTTTTTTCTGATGAGAACGGAGATGATGAGGATGAATGGTATCGAACAAATGAGATGGGCTAAAGACCTGATCTCAGAAAAAACAAACGGTCTGCAGGAGCTTATCGTTGGCAACATGCATGACGAGCTGTATATTCGCACCTCGGACAAGGCAACGGTCGGACTGTATCTTTCCGTGCTGCCCAACCGGAAAACCGGACTGTATGATTGCCTGTTTAAAGCATATATCCGCACTTGCGGCGGCTACAACACAGCGAAAAAAATGCAGGCTATTGCTGACGAGTATCAGAACATCACGAATCTTCTGAGTCAGCTTGAAACAGCTAAAATTTCACTCACCGGAGATGAGCTGAACACCTTTGTCAGCGAAATGAAATCGACAGAAGAACAACAAACAACTGCCCCCAAAATGGGGATGTGAGGAGGAAAGCCTATGAAAACAGAAAATATCGATCTCTGCGAGCTTGACGATCTTGTCATTCCAAGATGCCTTCTGGAAGCCGCAGAGATTACCGGAAACTGCGACTTAGAAATACAGTGCGTTCCCGGTGCGATTATCATTACTGCAAGCAATCTACTGGACGGTGTCCCCGCGCCGCTTATGGCCTTATTTCATGATTTGGGGATCAGCGATGCCGCTGTCCGAAGTGTTCTGATGGAGGGAGGGTTGCCAAATGAGTAACGGAAAGCCCATGTATAAATTGATCGACGGCAAAGGCCGCGTCCTGATTCCCAAGGAATTGCGCGTCGCCGCAAGCATGGATTACGGCGACATTGTGCGCCTTGGCATTGCAAACGGCAAGGTGTCCGTGCTGAAGGTGGACATCATCGAAGTTGGAGATCAGTCCCCGGAGGCTGTGGAAGCCTATGTCCGCGCGGCCTTCAAGACCATGCCGGACGATACCCGCCTCAGTCTGATTGCCGAACTGACGGAACTGTTGAAGCAGAAAAAGGAGGTGTGAGAATTGGATGCAAAAGAAATCTATACAAAAAGCGATTGTTCGGAAACTGCCTTTTCCTGTTCCATCAAAGGCAAAGTTGTAATTCTGAACCGTGAGGCGCTGCCGTCGTGTAACCAAAATCAACTGTATTTCTGCCTCTGCGGAAACGGGGCCGGTGCCAATCCAAGCGGATGCGCCGTATTTCTGGTGTCCCTGCGTACCGGGGAGTTTTCCCTGAAAAAGCGCAATGAGGTAATCGGCGTTCTGAAAACGGAGCTGCTGCCGGACAGCGCAAAGCTGCAGCTTTCCCAAATCAGGCCGGTCGGGACGCTGGACCTAAAGGATCATGAAGCGAAGTACAGCGGCTACTGTTTTCTGCCGGATGGCCGGTACGCGGCGGGTGTCTGGCTGTGCAGTGAACAGGAAGTGCTGAACTATGTGGAAATGCAGAAGTCCTATCAGCACCGCATCATGATCTGCGACAGGGACGATTTCTGCGTTTTAGAAATGAAGAACGGCAGGCTCCTGCATCCATCCCAAGAGGAACTGGAAGCCTTCCGTAACCCGCAGAACGGAGGAATGCAATATGACAAAGGTTTAATTTAAACCTTTGAAAGGAGGATCGCCATGCGCGGTATTCGAATGGAAAAGGGCATCATCCTGTATTACGGCAACACAGCCGGGTATGTTTCGGGCGGCAAGGCTGTGGTTGATCCGCTGTTTGCATCGCAGGAACTGAAGGATTTTCTCTCCCGGCAGAAAGATGTTTCCGAGGTGAAATGGACGGACGGCGTGTTTGACCGGCTCATGAACGGGCAAAGGGAAAACCGCGAAATCACTCCGTTGAAAAACTGCCGCATCTGGCAGCTCAAGCCGGAATCGGATATTCTGATGCGCTTCATCGGCTACGATGAGATGGTCGAAAAATTCGGGGAACCCAATATGCGGGATTACGAGGCGGTCTATGACGGTGAGGTGGAAACCAACGATCTGGAAAGCATCTACGCCAAATTCAACGTAGAGCATCCCGAAGGTTTTTCCGGACATTCCCTCTCCATGTCCGATGTGGTGGAGCTTTACGACGATGCCGGAAGCGAATTCCATTATGTTGACCGCTTCGGCTTCAAACAGATCAACTTCAAGCCTCCCGCTCAAACAAAGGCCATGCAGCTATAACCCAAGTTTCAACGACAGCTCAGGCTGTCTTTTTTTGTACCCATCTTGCCGAAAGGAGAAAAAATCAGGCCGGATCAAAATCAAGCTGCCGTTCCCAATCAGGGAGAAAAACAAAATGCCGCTCTGCAGCAGGAGGCTTTTCAGCCTACCATGCAGATGGGTGGTATGTAAATTCCAAGCCAACAAATTTTATGGAGGTTACTCAATATGAAAAAAATGTTTAGAAATGTAGAAAATGCTGTTGCTGTGAAAATCCTGACTGCTAAAGCCGCTCTTTTAGACCGTCGCGGGGAAGGTTTTGTTGATACGGCGATCAAAATTTTAATGGCCGTCGTGATCGGCGCATTGATCCTCGCAGGATTGTATGCCCTGTTTGGAAAAACGATCCTGCCTACACTCACGCAGCGCATTAAGGATATGTTCAACTATGCGGGCTGATTTGCCGTTCCTGTTTCAGGGCGGCATGTTTTTTACCCTTTTGTTCCTTGCTTCCGTGTTCGACATCAGGAAAAGGACGATTCCAGATACCGTCTGTCTGCTGATTGCCTTGACCGGCCTGATTAGTTTTGAACCGGTGAAGCTGTTCGGCATACTTACAGCCATTCCGCTTCTGCTGGCCGCCCTCTTGTGGGGCGGCATGGGCGGCGGGGATATCAAGTTGACGGCGGCATCAGGGATTGTCCTCAGTTTGCAAAGAGGCTTGGCGGCTATGGTAATTGGCCTTACCGCCCTGCTTCTTTTCTATTTAATTTATTCCATCGTACAAAAGTTGCGCAAGAGGAAGCGTCAGAAAGCGTTCCCCCTCGCGCCTTTTTTATCGGTCGGCTGTATCGCTGCCTATTTTTTGAATGGAGGGATCATCCTATGAGTTTTTTTAAGAATCGAACGGTTCTCGGTGTGCTCTGCATTGTACTGTCGCTTTTGATCTGCTTTGCGGTCACGCCGCTTTTTAATGCCGGAATTTCTCAAAAGACGAGCATTGTGCGCGTCGCGAAAGACATCAAATCCGGAGATCAGATTACAAAGGACATGGTGCAGACCGTGGAAGTCGGTGGCTACAATCTGCCGGAAAATGTATTGAAAAACAAAGACAGCATTATCGGGAAATATGCCGCCTCGGACTTATCCGTCGGCGACTATATTCTGAACTCCAAGATTATCGACACACCCGCTGCCGACAACTCCTATTTATACAACCTCAACGGAGAAAAACAGGCTATTTCCGTAACGGTGAAAAGCCTTGCCAACGGTCTGTCCGGCAAACTGGTATCCGGCGATATTGTGTCGGTCATCGCACCGGATTACAAGAAACAGGGCGCGACCGTCATTCCTCCGGAACTGCAGTATGTGCAGGTTATCGGAGTGACCGCCAGCACCGGTTATGATACAGATCAAGAAAACAGTGAGAGCAAATCATCGGATCAAACAACAGACAAAGAAAAAAGCCTGCCAAGCACTGTTACCCTGCTGGCAACACCGGAACAGAGCAAAATTCTCGCCGAACTGGAGTCGGACGGCAAGCTGCACCTTTCCCTTGTGTACCGGGGCAGCAAGGAAAACGCTGGCAAATTCATAGCGGCGCAGGACAAGATGCTGACCGGGTTATATCCATCCGCCACGGATAAAACGGCAGGCGAAAAGAGTGATTCTTCTGCCGCAGCTGTTTCCGGCGAGGGAGGCAGGTAATATGTTCAATTTCAAAACAGGGAGTATTTTTTCCCGAAGCACCAGTTGTGAAGCGCAGGACGCGGAACCTGAAAAAGGCGTGCAGGTACTGGCCGTGTGGGGCAGCCCTTCCTCCGGCAAGACCACTGTCAGCGTCAAGCTGGCGAAATACCTCGCCGACAAACACAAAAACGTATTGCTGCTCCTGTGCGACATGACCGCGCCCATGCTGCCGTGCATCTGTCCTCCCTCCGACCTTGAGTGCGAAAAATCCCTCGGAAGCATCCTCGCGGCGACCCATGTGACGGATTCCCTGATCAGGCAGAACTGCGTCACACACAAGAAAATCAGTTACCTGACCCTGATCGGCATGCTCAAGGGTGAAAATGTGTTCACCTACCCGCCGTATAACGCGGAACTGGCGACAGAGCTGATTGAGCATCTGCGGGATATCGCGCCTTATGTCATTATCGACTGCGGCAGCTATGTCGCCAACGACATTCTGTCAGCCGTAGCGCTCTTGGAAGCCGATTCCGTTCTGCGGCTTGTTAACTGTGACCTGAAATCCGTCAGCTATCTCTCTTCACAGCTTCCGCTGCTGAAGGATAAAAAATGGGACGCTGACAAGCAGTACAAGATAGCCAGCAATATAAAGACCAATGAGGCCAGCGGGAACGTTGAGCAGGTGTTGGGCAGCGTGGCTTTCAAAATTTCCCATTCCGATGAGCTGGAGAATCAGGCACTCGCCGGGGATCTGTTCCGTGATCTGGCTCTTAAAGACAGCCGTGGCTTCCGAAAGGAGATCCAAAAAATCAGCAAGGAGGTGTTTGGCGTATGAAAAGTAAATGCAGGCCGACAGAACGTAAACGTTCTCAAACCGTCGAGCCGGAGATATCTTCGGAAGAAGCAATGAAAAACATCGAATCTATTAGCATGACAGACAACCACAGCCTGTTTTTCTCTCCCGGCGATGGCACTAAGGATTTCGGGGCTGTTCTGCATGAAGTGCAGGAGTATATTTCCGGCAAATATTCCACTCTCATCATTGATGGGAAAACAGAAGATGGGAAAGCGCAGGTCAAACGGTACATTGGCAAATACCTAATGGATCACCGAATTGCCGTGAAAGGCATGACGGATCAACAGCTTATTGATGCCCTCTATACCGAAATGGCCGAGTTCAGTTTTTTGACAAAATATATCTTCGGCACAGGGATTGAGGAAATCGACGTAAACGCTTGGAATGATGTTGAAGTCCAGTACAGTAACGGAAATACCGTGAAGCTTGACGAACACTTTGACTCGCCGGAGCATGCCGTCAACGTTATCCGAAGGATGCTTCATGTGTCCGGCATGGTGCTGGACAACGCAAGCCCTGCCATCCTCGGCCACCTGTCAAAAAACATCAGAATCGCCGTGCTGAAAACGCCTCTTGTGGACGAAGACGTCGGCGTCTGCGCATCCATCCGTATTGTCAATCCGCAGAACCTAAAAAAAGAGGATTTTGTGAAGGAAGGCATAGCTACCGGGGAAATGCTGGATTTTCTCTCGGAATGCCTGAGATACGGTATATCAGTGTGCGTAGCGGGCGCGACTTCATCCGGCAAGACTACCGTGGCGGGCTGGCTTTTGACCACCGTCCCCGATACCAAAAGGATTTTTACCATAGAAAACGGCTCGCGTGAGCTGGCGCTGGTTCGGAAGAAGGACGGCAAGGTTGTAAACAGCGTCATCCATACGCTCACGCGCTCCAGCGAAAATGAAAAGCAGGACATTGATCAGGATCTGCTTCTGGACATAGCGCTCCGCTTCAATCCGGAAATCATCTGCGTCGGTGAAATGCGAAGCGCGGAAGCCTATTCCGCGCAGGAAGCCGCCCGAACCGGGCATACGGTGCTGACCACCATCCACTCCAACAGCTGCGAGGCCACCTACCGCAGGATGGTCACCCTGTGCAAGCGAAAATACGACATGGCCGACGGTACGCTCATGGACTTGGTGACCGAGGCTTTCCCGATTGTCGTTTTTACAAAGCAGCTTGAAAACAAACAGAGAAAGATGATGGAGATCATGGAATGCGAAATCTCACCGAACGGCACCCGTAATTTCCGCACCCTCTTCCGGTTCCGGATTACTGAGAACCGTGTGGAAGGCGATAAATTCATCATCAACGGTCACCATGAGCAGGTCAGGCGGATTTCAGACAGTCTGCAGAAGCGCTTCCTTGAAAACGGTATGCCGCAGGAAGTGCTTGACCGGCTCGCGAAGGGAGGCGCTGCCTGATGACTTTCATACAACTGATTGCATGTATCGGCCTGATCGCCGGTGCTTTTATTTTACTTGGCCTTTCACCGATTGAATTCACGGACGGCCTGTTCAGCTTTCTGACCAAACGTCCCAAAAGCATCCGGGATGAAATAAACGAAGCTGCCAAGCGGAAAAAGCCGTCCTTTTTGCGCCGGGAGATTACGGAAGCACAGGACATCCTCGCCCTCACTGGACGGAGCAGCCGTTTTTCTCTTGTGTGCGCATGTTCGCTGCTGTTGTTTGCCGTCGGTGCGAGCATTGCTATCCTGATGCAAAATGTGTTCCTCATGCCGGTGCTGGCAGTAGGACTGATGTTCCTGCCGTTCTGGTACATCCGGCTTACCGCGACGCATTACAAGAAGAATATTGCAGCCGAGCTGGAAACGGCGCTCTCCATCATCACCACGGCCTATCTCAGAAATGAAGATATTCTGACCGCCGTGGAAGAAAACATCCAGTATCTGAACCCGCCCGTTCAGGGTGTATTCAAGGATTTTCTCACGAGAATAAAGCTCATCAATCCGGATGTGGACGCGGCTCTCAAGGCGATGAAACCCAAGATCGAAAACGAGGTTTTTCAGGAATGGTGTGACGCTATGGCCGCCTGCCAGTACGACAGGAGCCTTAAGACCACCTTAACTCCCATCGTCGGCAAGTTGTCCGACATGCGGATCGTCAACTCGGAGTTGGAATACCTTGTGTTTGAGCCTCGGAAGGAATTCATCATTATGGCGCTCCTTGTGGTCGGCAACATTCCGCTGATGTATTTTCTCAACAAGAGCTGGTACGATACGCTGATGCATACCGCTGTCGGGCAGATCATCCTCACGGTCTGCGCTGCGGCGATTTTTATCTCCGCAGCCTTTGTCATCAAGCTGACCAAGCCTATTGAGTACAGGAGGTAGCGGATATGATGATACTGTTATTTCTGTTCGCAGTCCTGCTTGCCGCAGGGCTGTTTTTTATATTTGCAGATGTGCTGAAGCTGCCGACCATGGGTGCGGCCAAAGCCATGCTCAGTGCCGGAAAGGAAAGTAAAAAAGCTTCCAAGACTGTGGAAGCGTATCTAATGTCCGGCGCTGTAAAACTTTCAAAAATCATCCGCATGGACGAGTACAAAAGGAGCCGCATGCAGAATGTTCTCAAGGCGGCAGGCATTGCCATGACGCCGGAAATTTACACGGCCTACGCCATCGTTAAGGCAGGAGCGATCCTGCTCGGCGTGATTCCATGCATGCTCCTGTTTCCGCTGCTTTCGCCGGTGCTGGTGTTTCTTTCAGTGCTGGTCTATTTCAAGGAAATTCGAAAAGCGGATGAGCAGCTCAAAGCAAAGCGGGAGCAGATTGAAAGCGAGCTTCCACGTTTTGTAGCCACCGTTGAACAGGAACTGAAAAACAGCCGTGATGTGCTTTCCATTCTGGAACACTTCAAGAAGAACGCGGGCGCGGCCTTCGCCAAGGAACTGGACGTCGTTACAGCAGACATGCGCTCGTCTTCCTATGAGGCGGCGCTTACCCGGTTCGAGGCAAGGCTTAACTCGCCGCAGCTGTCCGATATGGTGCGCGGGCTGATCGGCGTCCTTCGCGGGGATGACGGCGCGATTTACTTTCAGATGCTGGCGCATGATTTCAAATCACTGGAGCTGCAGAGGCTCAAGGGCGAAGCGCAGAAGATTCCGCCCAAAATCCGGGTATTTTCCTTCATTATGCTGCTGTGCTTCCTGTTTACCTACCTAGTGATCATCGCCCTTGAAATTATGAAATCCCTCAATGGGATGTTTTAGCGGAATGGAAAAGAAAATCTGATGTAAAGGAGGTACCCGATATGACGGAAAAAGAAATCAGAAAAAAGCTTCAGGACAGGCTGGAAGCCAATTATCAAGCGTATATCCAGCAGCTTCAAAGCAGGCCCGCTCCGGATCTGATCGAACAGGCGACGGAAATCGCCGCCGCCAAGCTGGTCTATGACGAACTCCGCGACTGTGATTTTCCTGCGGAAAACCTTGAATATCTGCTCCGGTTTGAGAATCCGCTGGAGGTCGTTCGCCACCAATGGCTGGAGGAACAAAACACTGTGCGCGATGAAGAAATGAGCCATGTCCTCTGGTCAATTTCCGATAAGGGCGACGCGGAACAGTTCTACGCGCTGGAAGAAGAAATGCAGGGCGGCGGCGTCGAAGAGGGGGTGCGGATGTGCTGAAAAAGCTCAAAAGCAGGCGCGGCGAGGGGTACATCGATGTGGCGGTGCTGGTTCTTTGCGCTATGCTGGTCATCGCCCTCGCAGTGAAGGTGTTTCCAGTATATATCGCAAAAAATCAGCTGGACACCTTTGCCACGGAGCTGTGCCGGGAAGCGGAGATCAGCGGCAGGGTCGGCAGCGAAACCAACCAAAGGACTCAGGTGCTGAAAGAAAAAACAGGACTTGATCCCGCCGTCGCATGGTCGAAAACAGGAAAGATCCAGCTTGATCAGGAATTCACGGTGACGGTATCCGTGCAGAAAAACATCGGGCTGTTCGGAGGCTTCGGCTCCTTTCCTATTACCTTACGGGCGCAAGCCACCGGTAAGAGCGAGGTGTACTGGAAATGAGCAGTGTGACACTGAAGCAAACTTTGAAAGACAAGCGAGGCACTTCGTTTCCTCTGATCGTGGCTGTCGCCCTCGCCCTTATCATCATTCTGTGCGGGGTTTCCGAGTATATGCGGCTGATGATTATCGCATCGGGTGTTCGGGACGCGGTACAGTCCGCCGTTATTTCGACAGTAAACGACAACTATAATGGCGTGTATCAAGGTGTCCGGGAAGGTTATTCCGGAGGCTATAAGCCAAACGGCTCTTCGTGGAATGAAAGCATCAATTACGGCGATGTTTACACACGGCTTGACAAAGCACTCGGCCTGCGGGATGAAAGCGGGTACCATGTGAAATATGCGGGACAGACTGTGGAATTCAGGCTTTCCGGGCTGTCGGTAAATATCAGAAACGCGCCGCTGGCTCCTTCTGATTCAAAAAATACGCGGACTTTTCTTGCCGATACATCGATCCTGCTGGAGGTTCCGGTGTCCTTCGGAGGCAAGTCTTTGCCGCCGATGCGCGTCAATCTCAGAGTACAGGCAAAATATATGCCTGTATTCTAAAAACTTTCGCAATTCCAATAGACTTCGGAAAACTCTTGTGATATGGTGTGAGCTGTAAGGAAATGTCAGATGCAAGTGCAAAAGGAGGTCAAATGTTATGAAAAAACTATCAGACCAAAACAAGAGACGGCTAACCGTCGCCGGACTCGGCGTAGTGTGTGTGGCCCTCATGATTGCGATATCTTCCCGATTTCATATTGAAAAGCCAAAGGATAACACGGCGGCCTCATCGTTCACTGTTTCAGATGAGGTAAACGTGAAACCTGAATCCGATAAAACAGCAGATCAAACCGATGTGACCGTCCCGGCAAGCGAAGCGTCCGCGTCATCCTCTCAGGCGTCGGGCAGCGGTGTTTCCAGCGGGACAAAACAGTCCATCCAGTCGGATGTGTCAAAGCCGGAAGCGCCCAAGGAAACTCCCAAACCGCAGGGTGATACCACCAATCAGAGCAAGGCTCCAACATACAAACCGGAGGACACCGAAAAGAAATCTGTGGATAGCAAGCAACAGGGTGGGCTGCCCGGATTCGATAATGTGCCGAACGGCGGTTCCAACCAAGGCTCATATGCCGGTGACATGTATGAAAACGGAAATAAAATTGGGGAAATGAATTAAATGAAACATATTTTAAGGAATCGCACAGCAGAAAAATGCTGTGCTTTTTCTTTGTAAAGAAGGTGCTGTATGAAACGGTTTTTCAGCATTTTATTGGTGCTTACTCTGCTGTGTTCCTCGCTGTTTTCTGTTCCTGCCTATGCCATCGGGGACGGTGATATGGACGGAGGTGGCGGCGGCATGGGAGAAGGAACAGATCAGAATTCATGGACACCGGGTAATGAAGGTGTGCGTGTCACTGTAGTTCGTGCAAGCGACCATGCCATCGTAACAACACCGATTGATCTGACAAACAAGACGCCGTCGACAGGTATTTATCATTTTGGAAAAGTCAGCAAATTGCAGTACAACAGTGGGGAATCGCTTAGTCCGATGAAAGGTGGATATGCCTATAGAAATCCATCGCAGGCCCTGCCCAAAATTATCAGCACCAATGGTACCAATAATATTGAAGCAATCAAAAGCTATTTTACCGACGAGCAGGTTATCCGCAGTATCGCGGGTCATACCGGCATGAACTTTGACGTACTGATAAGCGGCGAATATAAACTGCTGATTGAACCTGTCGCCTATTACAAGTTTCAAGGCGTGATGATTGCCACCACTGCAACCGAAGCGGCACTTTATGACCGGCAGCTGGGTGGCGGGCTGCGCAGCAAGATGGTGTCCCTGACGCATAAAAATCTGCCATTGGCCATATTCCTTGAAGTTTCCGATCTTGGTTACCCAGCATGGTCTGGCAGCACAACCAAAGCGGCCTCAGACGCGGATATTATATCTTCACTCGGAATTGGTATCGTTCGATTTTCCGAAGCGGAACCTCCGAAAGTCAGCACACATAATTACACCTATCGCGTCAATACGGAAGTCATCACCTCGGTTACGGTTGGCGGCGGGCAGTCCGATCCTGACCGCCCGGTGACTGTGCAGTTTAGTATTGGCGGCAGAACTTATACGGTCGGCAATGTTTACTACCCGAATGGCGACAGCCAGTTGGCGTGGGTACGGTGGACAACACCAGCCACTACTCAGACCATGACGATCCATGCATCGGTGACAGGCGGTGGCAGGACAAGCGAAGGTACGATCACAGCCAATATTGTGGATCTGTCCGGGAAAGACCCGCCAAATCCTGTCGCCGACGACCGGAACGATTCTTATTCCCGCCCGAGTGTTCCCAGCAATCCGCAGACAACATCGTCCTCATGGGGCGTATGGCGGCCAAAATGGCATGCAAACTGGATCTGGCAAAGCAACTGGAACTGGTGCAGCAATGGAAAAGGCGGCGGCCACTGGCGTGACGATGGCCATTGGGTTGACCGTGGCTGGTGGGACTTTGACTATAACTCCTACTCGGCGAGCCTTTCCGCATCCATGAATGTGACTCCAGATGCCAAGGTACCGACCGCGTCGGGAAAAACGATGAAAAGCGGCTATGGGATCAACGAGATGGTATCCACCGGCGTCAGCAACAATCAATCCTCGGCGGTGACCGGTGCGCAAACCGCCGTAACGTACTTCCCAGAGTTTCAGTATCAAAACTACTGGAGGTTGCTGGACAGAACCGGCAACGGATATAACGCGAGGTTTGAGTTTACGAAAAACAGGTATTCAACCTATAACCGACGTACTCATTTCACGCCGATATGGATGCCGGACGGAAGCTATACCCCGTACACCTATCTGGAGGATTGCTGGACGCCTGCCGGAATGCTCAGTATGAACCTGACCGATTCGGTGACGATCAGCGGAAACTTGTGGTCAGACTGGCACATCGCTCCGGTTAGGCCCTGAAGAATATCAACAGAAAAAGAGCAGGATCGCAAGGCATAAAGCCCTGCGGTCTTTTCTTTTTAACAAACAAAATTGGCATTGTAAAGTAAAC
>DHDR01000026.1 GCA_002399445.1 Ruminococcaceae bacterium UBA4871
TAATCGTTTGCATGGCGTACTCCTTTTCTAAGTAGATATTGTAATCCATTAGGCAGGAGTTTTACAAGTTCACTATACCACTACAACTGCACTAAATCCATCACCGGACACATTGCGGCAGACAAGCCAGAAACACTGACTGTCTGCGTGTAGGGTCCGTCACCGGTCCAACCGGAAGCAGGCAAATCAATATCAAAGGAATAATGGACTGCCTTCGTATGAATCAAATTCAAAAGGTGTCCTGCCGTATCGCTGTCCAACGTATCCTGCACATTAGAAAACCATTCCTCAAATGATGCCTGATACTGCGCTTCTGCAGCTGACATATCATTTTCATAGTCCGATTTTTTCGTGCTGAACCAGTTAAGATACTGGTCAAAAATAGCCGTGGTGTCTGCTTGAATCAGACTGTTTACGATACCGCACAATTCTGTATTCAGCCGTATATCGGTAATATCCGCCTGCGCAATACTGGTCACACCTGCGTTGACTGCAACATCTGCAATCCCCAACTCATAGGAATCCGCGTCACGCTCTAAGTCCTGCGCAACGGGTGTTGTGGCATAATTGCCTTGCTTTACCGCCGCTGTGATGCTCCGGTCTGCGCGGCTCCATCGCAAAACTACACGGTCAATACGGTTTGACGCACCGTCGGCGTTTGTCAGACGTATGTACAATGGCGAATCATTATCGTACAGATATCCGTTAATCCATGCTTTCCCAACGTCAACATAAATTTTCATGCTGTCGCCGTTTGCCTTAACCTGTACATTTGCTGCAGGGTTTGGAAATACACCGTTGGTCAGAAATGCATTAAAATACGCTGCCCAATCCTCGGCTTTATACTTTCGGTCATGTTTGACGGAGTTGAAGAATCCGCTATGCTCCATTTATTTCACCACCCTTTTGATCTTATCAAGCAGCGTCGGCAGGTCGTTTCCAAAGGTAACGTCCAGTGTCATTCCGTTTTCCTCATACGTTTCCTTGACTTCCGTAATTCTGGTATCCAGCTGCAGACCCCAGCGCCGGCTGAAAAATGTCACGCTGTCTCCCAAGTCCCAGTCGGTTTGATAGCTGAGATTTCCATACAAATTGATCGTACTGGAAAACGACTGTACCTCAGCATGCTGCGCCAATTCTTTCGTTCCGTCCTGCGCAAGCAGATTCAGAAAATCTGATTTTGATAAATAGGTATAAATAGTATTTCCATCACCGTCTTGCGCCCCCGTATCAATTTTACTGGAACTGTCAGAAGAAACATATGCTTCACAACGGTCTAAACCAGAGGCAGTCCCTACAGTTGCAGCGACTGCCTCCTCGACATCTGTCGTTTCTGTTGTGACATTGCCGTCGCTGTCTGTCTTCTGAGTTGTGACGGGATAAGTAAATTTTCCATTTACCAGTGCAACATTTCGCAGGTCATCATTCGAATCACTGTATTCCTGTGTCAAAACATTTTCATACTCGCGGCAGAAGATTGCGCGCGGGTTTTCTGACTGCCCAACCGTGCGGTTAAGCCCCCGCCAGACCTCATACTTTAAAGATTTGTTTGGCAAGTCAAATAAGATATGCTGGCCTACATCCGCTGCAGCTGCCAGTGTATTCAGCGCATCCCCGAGGTTGTCCCTGCCGTCGTCCGGTGTCTGATAGATTCCTGTATCCGCAATCCCGTGTGTATTGCCAAGGGACAGCATCGGTATTACCCTGCCGCTGTCGGATGGACTAACTGCATTTTTGTCCACAAGCGTTCGCATCATACTTTCCGCTGTGCCAGTCAGGTACAGGTTATCCCACACAATACGGCGGCCAAGATATCCGGTCAAAAAGGTTCCCTTAATGTCCAGCGTTTCCTGCCCCTTGTCGTCCATCTCCGGATGTGTGTAATCGATAACCCCGGCTTCATCTTTGCCTTTGGGCCAAACGATGTTTTCTTTTTGCAGAAGCGTTAGCAGCGACGCAGCGTCGGTATCCGCGGCAGGAATTGGCATAACCAGTTCAAATTCTCCCGGCTTATAAAAACGCCGCACCCACTGCAGGGATGTGTAAGCTTCGAGCATCCCAAGCATATGCAAAGTACGGTCAAATAGGTAGATTTCCATCCTTACACCCCCAAGTACTGCGGACTGTAACGGATTGTGACATTGAGATTGTCCAGCCCGCTGTCGGCGTTGTACCGGATTGGATTGCTGCCCGGCTGCAGCTGCAGAAAGGTACTGGCCGGCAGGTCCGCATCATTAAAATAGTTGAGGGAATCCCCATTCAGGTAACCAGTAACGGCTTTCTCCCCAAACTTCGTGTTGATTTCAATCATTTCCCCAGCATGCATTGTTTTGAGCATTTTAAAATACTCGCGGGTGTTGACATTCAATACAGATGGATTTTCAAGCGTACCGGTTGCTGTAAAAATAATCTTCATCCCGCACGGCACATCGCCGGGATTCTGAACATCCACAATTAAGGACTCCGCCCGTTCGCCAAACTCCATGCCATCATCCGGAAACTCAAAACCATCCGGCAGCAGGAATTCAAATTCCGGCAGCCACAGAGCAATTTCATCCACTGTGGGAGAAATATCCTGCCAGAACGGGTTTGGACAAAGAATGGTAATGTCATATTCCTGTGTTCCGCCGTCTATTTCTCCAAATGCTACAGACTCCACCTTGCAGCTGCAGGATTTATCCACATCTCCGTAAATATATTCCAGCACTCCCGACTGCTTAGTTGAGAAGGCTGTTATCAGTTCGCGGTGATACTCTTCCAACTGACGGGCATTTGCTGCAATAATTGTACCCGTAATCGTTCGTTCTGATTTTTCCAGTGATGCATTGACATCCGTTTCTCCATCTTGGTCCGGACTTTTGACCGTGTTCACATCATTTTTTGCACCGCCAAATCCTGCAATTTTGGAGAGCCAAAACGGGTTGGCATGATTCTGGGCCAGTGTTACGCTTTGTCCATATGTATTTTTGTAAACCAGAGTCGCCAATTTATCACATCCAATCAAAATCCAAGAGCCAGTTTGCGCAGGGCGTTCTTGGTTTGCCGTGCCTGTTCAGACGGAGACGGCGTTTTACTGTAAATATACTGCGTAACGTTCACACCTCCCTGTTTCATTGTTTCCGAATTCCCGGCAGGACCGCCGGATGGTATAGCTGCATAGCCTCCTGACGCGGCCATCAAAGCAGACCGCACCCGCACATGGGTGTCAAATGTTTCTGGAATAGAATTGCGAATCGCGCCTCCAATCTGCTTTGCTGCATTTCCAACCTTATCCAGATTGCTAATAATTCCGCTCGCAATGCCTTCCATCATATCGGGCATCCAGCTTTCATAATCCATTAACGGCCCCTCATCCGGTCGGCTAAAATGCAAAAATGACCGGATTTTATTGGCAACGCCGGACACAGCATTTCCAACAGCTCCAATCATTCCTGTAATTCCGTTAATCAACCCCTGTATCATATCTCGGCCCCAATTCAAAAATTTTCTGGGCAGAGAAGTAAGAAATGAAATTGCACTGGAAAATCCATTCCGAATCGTGCTGCCGATATTCCCGATAAGCGACCGAATCCCAGACAGCAGGCCGCTAATCATCTGACTGCCCCATGACAGAAAGCGCGCCGGAAGTCCAGATAAAAAGGATATCGCCGCTTGGAATCCATTTTTGATTGCGTTTCCGATTGCCTGCACCCCAGCAAGAAACCGCCCCGGCAGGGACTGTATAAATGAAACAAGTCCATTCCAAGCCGTTTTTGCAGTAGAAACAATTGACGCCCATAATGACGAAAAGAACGATTTCACCGCATTCCACGCTGACCGGATGCCCCCGGTAATGCTGGCCCACAGTCCTGTAAAAAACGAGGCAAGTGAATTCCATACTGTAGTAGCAGTTGTATAAATTCCGTTCCATTCCAACGCAAAGAATGCCACAATCGCCTGCAGAATTCCAGTAAAAAATTGCTGTATCCCTGTCCAAGCAGTTTGTGCGGCATTTGTGATATTGGTCCATATCTTACTCAGGTCACCGGGAATTTTCCCAAAGTTTCCGGTAATTAAATCACAAATCAATAACACCGGTGCAAGGACAACATTCTTGATAATTGTCCATGCGGCACTGAGCATATTTTTAATTCCCGACATAATCGTGTGAAGCCCCGGAGACAGTGACTTCCAAATATTCAATACACCCTTAACCAGCAAGTTTACAACTGTCATGACTGCTGTGCGGATGCCGTTCCATACCGTCAAAACGGCTGTCTTAACTCCGTTAAATGCAGTTGTTACGCCGGTCTTAATACCGTTTATGACAGACAAGACGCCTGATTTTACACCATTAAAAGCACCGACAACCCCTGACTTAATCCCATTCGCACCTGATTTGATACTGTTCCCCAGACTCTTAAAAAATGCTGGAATCCGGCTGAAAAATCCCGATATTTTAGGCCACAGTCCCGCAAAGAATCCCGGAATACCTGTGAAAAAGCCTTTGATTCCGTTCCAAATACTCATGACACCATCGCGGAATTGTTTGTTTGTGTCCCACAGATGTTTAATGCCAATGGCAAGTACAGCCACAGCGGCTACAATTGCTGCTATAATACCGATGGTAGGGAGCAAAGCTGCATCAAGAGTGATTCCAAACGTGCTTGTTACTGTATTGAGCAAAGACATCCCGCCAACCAATGTGCCCACCACGGCAATGATCGCCAGTATTGCCGCTGTAAGCTGTGGATTCTTTGACACAAATTCTGCTATTTTTTGAATAATTGGAGTTGTTACTTTTACAATTTTTGCGATCGTTGGTAGTAGCGCATCCCCAATTGTTTCTTTTAATTCTTGCATTGTATTAGCAAGTTGTTTTTGTTTTCCTTCGTAAGTATTAGCTGCCGCTGCTGCCTGTCCTCCAAACTCTTTATTAAGCTCTGCGAGAATAACTTTTTGCGCCCCGGCCACATTGCCCATTTTCTCCATTGTGGCAATCTGAGCCTTTTGTTTTGCTGTAAAGGTAACGCCAACACGCGTCAGGGCTGTAATGCCCTTGACCGGGTCATTTAGCGCTTTGCCGAGTTGCATAGCTGCCTGCTTCGGGCCTGTACCCATTTTTTGGGACATGTCCAGCATAGCAGAAGTTGCTTGGGGAAATACATTTTTCCCTATATTGGTGAATGTAAGCATCATAGCTTCTCCACCTTTTACTTCCTCTGCGGAAAACGTGGTGTTGCTTACCATTGCTTCTGTTAATTCATTTAGTGACTGCATCGTCATACCAGATGCGCCTTTTGTGGATTTTAAGGTTTGCTCCAAGTCAGATGTTGACTTTTGTGCTTCTCCAGCTTCTTGAATCGATGATCCTAAAAATCCGCCAACGGCAATGCCAATGGCACCGATCCCTGCTTTAATATTTTCCGCACTGAAAGTATCCTTGATTTTATCTTTTAAAAGTGAAAATTTTCCTTTCACTTTTTCTGTAAAGGAACTGGAAGCGCTTTCTGCAGCGGCGAGATCTTTTTGGGTTTCTTTAATCTGTGAATTGGTTTTTTCATATTCACGTTCCACCGCACGAACTTTATCTGCACCAAGAGTTCCACTTTCAGCTTTTTCCTGCAATTCAGATAATGTGTTTTCAAGATCTTTTTGCTTTGCTTTAAGCTTTTCAGTATCTCCGACTCCATCTCTAAGCTGTGTATTGACCTTCTGAAGAGCTTTTTCAGCACTTTCAATTTGCCGCTTTCCATAATCACCAGATTCAGCATCTTTTTTAACTTGATCAACAGCAGATTTTAATGTTTTCTGCTTTTCCACAAGCGCCGATTCTTTTTCTTTCAGTAGGTCAATTTTTTGCCCCGTCAACGTAACATTCTTGGGGTCAAACTTTAGCTGTTTATTAACTTCGCGTAACTCACTTTGCGCATCTCCGGCAGTTTTGTTGACGCCTTTTAAGGAAGAATTTAAATTTTCTGCGTTTCCACCGAGTTCGATTGTAATGCCCTTAATATTATTCGCCATGTTTCATCACCTCTTAAAGCAGCAGAAAAAATGCATCCTCAACTGAGGATGCAAAAATGAAAGCCAATTTTTTATTTTTTTTCAAGATTAAGTAGTCGGCTAAGGATCATCCAATTTTGATAGACTAACGTCTTTTTAAACGCAAAATCTGTAACCGCCGTAGCAGACATTGTGACAAGCGTTCTGTCTTTTGCCATAGAGAAAAGTGCATTTTTTTCATCATCAGATAGTCCTTGCAAATTAAACCGTTGAATGATTTCATTGACTTCATTTTCACTTGCATTGTCGCTTTTTCCAAACATGTCCGGCACACTCCTTTTAAAATATAAATTCATACTAAAGCATAGCAGGGAGTGTGTCAATGATTTCCAAAATACTTTCTCAGCATTTTCCGGTCCGGTTCCGTCTGTTCCGCTGACCAGCACTTTTCAAGATAGTCCCGCCCCGGTTCTGTCTGCTGGCAGGTGAAAATCACAGACTCACGAAGCAGAAACCAATAGGTAAATATGTCCAGCATCTGCACACGGGAAAGACTGATGCCAGCATAATCAGCGACAAATTTATCGTTGCCGGTCCTTGCTGTATAATGCCCTTCCGGCTCGTTATTCGGGCAGGAAGGGACTGTCAGTTTTTTTCTTGCTTTGTCTTACCAATCCATGCAAAGAAGGCATTCAGCAGCCCCATCATCTGGTCGACATCCATGGCCTCCACATAGTCATCAGAAACCTTGTATCTGGACTTATTCTTGCTCAGCATTGTTTTGATGGAATTGCGGAGGGCTGTCATGATGTTTTCTGTAATTCCGCCGTTATCCTGCATACTTTGGGACTGCTCAACAACATCAAACATTTCACGCAGCGTTTTGAGACGCGGCGGCTCCACTTCCACAACCGTGGTATGGAGTTTTCCTTCATCATCCTCCGCTGTGAGTTTTACCGGAAAATAACGTTTTGGTACGCAAGTGATATCATACATTTCATTTCACCTCACCCTTTCGCCGTAACGGTCGTAATACCGGCCTTAACTGCGGCATTGCCGCTGTCAACTTCTGCTACTGTAACAATATCTCCCGTCGCTGCCGGAATGTCAGACGCACCATCCCATGCAGCCCAGTTAGACAGCACCGCACCCACTGCAATCGTTTGCGCACCGTCCATGTACCGATAGCTGTTCCCTTCTCCAAGTGCAGGCGTTACCGTCAATTTCGTTGTACCTGTTGTACTGCCGACCGCAGAGGACACCGTCAGGCCACTGGCTTTTACCGTGTCACCGAGGACTTCCTCATCATAGATAATTAAAGTACCCTCATTATCGCTGGCCTGCGCGGTAATTTCCAAATCCATATTGCTGGCACTGTCAGATTTAAAGGCCAGTTTGAATCCGCCGGTCTGTGTACCAACCATTGTAATTCGCACGTCCCCATACTTCGCATCCGGATGTACAAACCGGAAAAGGTGGATTTTCCCATCATCATTGCCAAGGCCGCCGATTTTAATCGTCCTGTGCCCTGCTGTTTCCGTAATCCGCGCTGTAGACACAAAAGTATTGAAATCCGATGCGGACCATGCAATTAAAGATGCCTTTAATGTTGCCGTCTCCGCTGTCAAAATGTTGCGCTGCATAACACCAAAGTCATCTTTAAAAGTCTTATACGTTGGCTTATAATCAATTTCGCCGCCCTTTTCAATATAGCCAAGGCGGTGCATTTCCGTTTCAATATCAGTATCAGCGGGAATGTTCCCCGAAAACACATCATGATACAAATATCCACTGCCAATCGGAATGTGAATGATTTTATCTGCCATTAAAGATCAGTCCTTTCTAAAACAGGGGTTTTGATTGTGTATATTGTTTCGTACATATCGTCCGGATCCGGAAGCCACATCTGTTCGCGGGTAAAGGCAAGGCCTGCGGCATCGAAAAGCGCTTCCAGTTTTGTGTTATATTCCGCTGTGTCAGAATACCGTTCAACCGTGAGATTGTGCGTGGTAAGGATATTCCGCATATCCGCGCCGCCGCGGTCCTGCTCATCGAGAAAATAAATATAAGGGAGCTTTGCTCTTTCATCACCCGGGGGAAAGCAGGTTTCCGCAACGGGTTCCCCGGCCTGTTCCAGCCATGCTTTAATGTCCATTGCGAATGATCTCCTCCACCCGCGTTTCAAAGGCAGCGTTTGCCTTTTCCTCATTCGGTTTAATATGCGGGAAAGCGCGCGCCCGGCCGCCGTTGCGTGTGGCATGGCCGTTTTCCAACAAATGAGTAAGCCCCGCCTGCCTGTTGTGGATAACCGTATATTTTTTAAGCGGCGTGTTTGCTGTTACCGTAACCTTCCATCCTTTTTGGTATTTGCCGGTTGCCCCGACCGGACTGGCCGCCGTAAGGTTCCCCTTACATTCTTTGGCCGTAATGTCTTCCGCTTTTTTGATTCCATCCATGACATCGTCTGAATACTGCCGCAGCGTTTCGGAAATTGCATCCGCAAGACCATCCACCGGTATTGTTTCGCTCATGGTGCCACCCCGATTTTCCGTAATGTTAAAACCGTTACCGGCGGATTTGTGTCGTAAAGATTCTGCAGCTGCTCAATGCGGTACCGGACACCGGAAATCACAACGTTGTTTTCTGGCGTGATGTCTTCCCGCAATGGGATCTGGACCAGACGATTGATTTCGGTACTGGCTGCACGGGCAGCGTAAAAGCGCTTCATCCCGACTGTCCGATTGCCAAAACCGAGTGTTATCATTTTGGTGTCCAGTTTATTTCCTGTCACCGAGTAAATATCGCACCAGCCATCATTGAATGTAAGAAACTGTGTGGGTGTTCGAATGGTCATGGCACTGTCACCTGCCCTGCGCGTTCCGCCTCATAACAACTGTTAATTTCCACAATCATAATCTGCTGTCCGGACGTCGCCGGAATCGGCGAAAAGCCGTCCCATTCCGTCCAGATATTACCCGGTAGGCAGGTGTCAAGCCGCTGTGGCAGCGTTAATCCAGCGCCAGTTTGATAAACGCAGCCGTTACCATCATCCGGTTCCGGTGCAACCGTTACATCATAGCCTCCGGAAGAATCCGGGGAGACAATAACGGTCAGGCTGTCAATCATCGGCGCCTGCGTGCTGAGATGGAGGTCAAGAAGTTCAGCCCCAAAGTTTCTCTCGAATACTTCCAGCGCCTGACTTCTGGCATATCGGCAGTAGTCCAGCAGCAAGGCACGCGGCTGACCTTCGGCTGTAAAGTCGAGCGGTGCACCCGCAATCTGCTGCAAACGCGTCATCCCGCGATTGATGTAACCGGTAACCTCCGCATCTGTATCGGCATTCTGCCAAGTAATTTTGAGGTATGCCTTGACGGTTTCTAAAAGGCCCGTGGGCGGGCCTGCATCATTTGTTGCCATAGGTTTTTACCTCCTCAGTTACGCCGTTACAGTTTTCGTATTGACCGGATTTGTAGTCGGATTTACAACCAGCACCTGATGTTTGAGCGGAGTCAGGCCTGTAATATCCGCAAGCACAAAAGCATTGTTGTCCAGCGGCTGGCCATTGCCATACATTTTGATTTTATAGACGCGGTTGTCATCGAGGAATTGAAACTCATCGGAGTATTCCAGCTGCCCGCCGCTGCCGCCTTTGCCGATACCCATGAAGTAACGACTTGCAAGACCGAAAATTGCTTTGCCGGACGGGACGTTGATGTCCTGCACGACCTGTGACGGGTAAGGCAGCACATTACTGACATAGCTGCCGGAATTGGTAAGGTAAGTCATTGCCGGCATAACCAACGTAAAGTAGTCCACGGGGTTTACAACCATCAAAATAGATGGAACCGGACGTTTTCTGCCGTTCGGCCCCTGCGCCAAGGTTGCGGCAATACTGCCAATGGTTTTTACAGACAGGTCGGTAATCACAATCGGCGTCTTGTCTTGGTAGCCCGTCGTCGGGTCAACGGCTGCACTAAGGTCTTTCGTCATGCCGATTGGTGTATCTTTGCCAGTGCCAGCCACAATGCCCTGAGACAGGCCATAACCGAGTGCCTCGGCAAGCACCGTGCGGACATAGGTGTCCATCCACTCAGGACCAACGTCGAGCATATCGCGGGACACGGGCATAAAAGCTGTAAGCTTGTTCAGCTCAATGTTGATTGTGCTGATTGCGCCGCTGAGCTCCGTTACAATCTTTGAATTAATAGGTCCCCACGTCGCAAGCTGCATTCCCTGTTTGTTAACAATCATCTTCGTAATTGCGGAAACATTTTGAAAATTGATGACATTCAAAAGTGGAAAAGTGGTCCCAATATCGCTGAGAACATTGTCAAGGACCGTTGTCGGAAGTGTCGTGCTATCAATTCCAGTGAAAGCCATTTTCGGATTGTCAAAATGCGCTTTCAAGCTGCCCATTACGTCCGAATAGAATTTGGTCTCTGCCGCCGTCAGCTGGTGCACACCGCGGCGTGCAAGGATGGCGGAATCCTGTGTCTGCTGGTACGATTTAAAATCATCCACAATATCCGACTGCAGTTTTACCGCAAAATCCGCAAATGCTTCGGTAAGTGCTGCCGGGTCTTTGCTTTCCATTGCCTTCCCGAGCTTTTCATTAAGGTCCTGCTTAATCACATCTTTCGATTTCATATGTTTTTACCTCCGAATAAAGATTTGAGCCGGGAAGCATTTGTCTGCTCCGGCTCATGTGGTTTATGTTTTTCGAGTTTTCCGTTGATTTCTTCCGCAGCCTGTTCGGCGGCTGCCTTAGCCTTATCAAGTTCGGCGTAAAAATCTTTGGCATTGAGATGCAGGTCAACGGTCATGGCATTACTTTCAAATTTCTTCTGTTTTATCATAACTTTCTGGATGACCTGTTTCATTGCACTTTGATGTGCAGCACTGCTTTGCACCGCGCTGGAAACCGCTGTGGCAAACCCCATCTTGACCGCATCGTCCGGCAGTATCCACGTACCCTCATGGCTTTCACCGTCAAGCATGGCGTCCAGCTGCTCCCGGCTGATATTTACACGCTCCATATAAGCATTTCCGGCTGCCTGCGAAATCTTATCGAGTTCATCGGCCTGCTGTCTCAACTGTGCGCCGTTGCCTGCATCCGGCTGCATCCATGCGTTATGAATCATCAGGACAGAGGCGGCGTTCATAATCCGCTTGTCTCCGGCCATAAATACAACGGACGCCGCAGAACAGGCGAAGCCTTCCACAATCGTATTGACTTTTGCACTGTGATTTTTAAGGATATTGTAAATAGCAAGTCCCTCATTGACGCAGCCGCCCATGCTGTTAATGTGGACATTGATGGTGTCAACGTCCAGCCCCTGAATATCCTTAACAATGGACAGACTAGACGTTTCACCAAGGTCAATGCCCCATGCCTCATCAATACCCGTATTCACTGCGTCTACAATATCGCCGACAATATAAAGGTCTGCTGTTCTTGTCTGCTGATTGGTTTCCAAAGAATAATATTTTTTCATCCTGTATCACCTCCGTCTGCCGGCCCGTCAACCGGCTCATAGTTTTTTGTAAGTACATATCGTTTGCTCCACCACGTGTTGAGCGGTGTGTCACCGAGTTTTTGTCTTAGTTCGTCAACATTGTAAAGGCTGTCCGAAATCAGCTTGTCGGCAACCATCGCGACGTCGAATATGTCAATATGCTTAATGCACGTGGTGTCAATTCTAAGATAGGTTCCGGCGAGAAATGCCGCCTTGCCGTAACGTTTCCGGTTTATCTCCGTCTGGATAAGGTCCACAAGCGGGTCGATGCAGACTGTCAGCAGTTCATCCATGAGTTTGCTGATATCGGCAATGTCACCCTGCAGCAGCGCCGGCGGAATCCGGAATGCCTGCGCAACACGGGCAAAGGCTTCTTTTGTAATGTTGGCAATGTCATTGACTTCGGATGTGGATTTCTTGCTGCCCTCTCCGGTAATTTCATCGTAAGTAATGCCGTTCGGCAGATGGATCACAGCATTTTCAGAATCAAAGTACTTTTTGAATCCTTTTCCGAAAATATCGTCAATCCGTTTCTGATATTTCTTATCACCGGACAGTGTTTTATCGACGTGAGCAATGCCCTTCCGGCCGCCGGCGCGTTTGTATTTACCCATCGCCATGGAGAGGAGCTGGTTGTACCCGCCCATAACATTGGAAAGCAAGGCCCGTATGTTCCGGTTATTGAGCCGGAAGTAAAGCACATCGGACATGCTGAAAGTTTTGTCAAATGTAAAGCTGTCCCCGAAGGCTTCCACTGTGACGTCGGAAAACGTTGCCGGAAACAGGGCATACCCGGTTGCGTTAAAACTGTCTGCAACAAGCAGTTGGCCGTCGGCCTCCACCACCAAAGCCTCATTATCATGAAGCAGTTTGGAAACAAGCTGCTGGATGAACTGGCTGCTGTTTTGATTGACATTTGGCTCGACATTCCAGAGATAATACTCATCCGCTTTGGTTCCTTTCCCCTTAACGTAGGTTTTAAATTCACATTTGGCAATCAGCCCTGCCAGCATATTAATTGCCATCTGAATGGCAAAGTCCTCAATATCTAATTGCAGTTTTGTTTCACCCATCAACTGCTGGTTTAGCTTGTATGTTTTCCCGGGCTTAAAAATATCCCGAAAAAAATCTAGAATTTTCAACCGCTCACCTCCCTCAGTAAGAGTAAACTTTGAAATCGTCCAGACTTGTTTCTTCTCCACTGTCCGCAAGATTCTCACTTGCACAGATTGCGGCAGCCATTGCCTTAAAGCCGTCAGTTTTACGCGATTTTTCTTCTTTTTTTCCGTAATACTGGTTCCCACGGTCCGTAATGACACAGGTGTTATTGGTGTACCACGGCATCATCGGGTCGCTGCCCCAGATGATTTTGTGTGTATTGAACAGGCTGGTGATAACCGGCACATAGCGGTTTTCCGTAACGCGTTTTGTCAGCATGATGTTGTTTGCACCGCCCTTGTCGGTATCGAACCCGGCCTCCCGCAGTGCGCGGGTCAGCAGGGTATAGCGGAAGTTATCCATGCCGAGCAGCGTAATGTGGTATTCCTTTGCTTTATCTGCGAGCCATGCGGCCGGCACATCCGGGGGAATCTCCGGCCCGTTGCAAAATGTCAGATATCCGGCATCTTCCCAGTCATGCAAAGGTGCTTTGATACGTGGTAAGTCAGCCGATGCACGGCACACCCAGCTATGCTGCATCCAGCAATAAAGGCCCTTGTATTTAAACAAGAGCCCCGCAGAAAGAAAATCTGTTGTTTTCATATAGTCAATTCCAGCTGCACAGTCGCACCATTCAAGGTCTGGCAGCGGCCTTTTCGCCGCAAGAATATTGTTCCAGTCCGTAACACTTTCATTATCGAAAGTCTGTGGCAGATTCATCCGCTTCACGACAAATGAAGAATTTCCGGAAGGATTGATCTGATACTGCGCGTATTCCTGCTCCAGTTCCTGCCGCAGTACAGGAAAATACGGCAGCGACGGGTTGGCCTTATACCACATCTTCGGGTTATCGACTTCCGCCGGATCGTCCAGTCGGCAGATAAATGGGAGCATACCCTTGTCATCCATGCCGCCGCTGAGGATCTGATCGGCCTGTGCCTTGCTATCATCCAACGGACCGCCGCGTACATAGCCGTCTGTGGTGATGATGGTCTGGCGCGGAAAGGCCTTTTTTCCGAGGCCGGTCCGTGCGACGTCAACCATCTTGTAGTTTTCATAGGCATGGAATTCGTCGAACACGACCGCGCCCGGCCGACCGCCGTCCTTTGTCTTGACTCCGGAAGTGCGAAAGCGAATGCGGGACCCGGTCGCTAGGTTAGTAATGACTTCTTTATTCCAAGTGAAAAACCGGCCAAGTTTTGCCTTGTTATCTTCTAAAACGTTATACACATCTTCAAAGCTGGTTTTGGCCTGATCCTCCGCTGTGGCGAAAATATCGACATCGTATTGCTTCACACCGTTAATTGGTGTAATCCAGCAAAAGGCCTCGAAAGAAAGATAACCATTTTCCCCTGCACCCCGCCCGACCATGACAAATAAAATAGGCCAGCGGAGCAATCCGTCGGCCCGATATGTACAGTTATGAAGAGCAAATACAAATTTTTCCCAAGGCAGCAGGCGGAATGGAAAAAATCTTTGCTTATCCAGATAGCGTCTTAGCTGAGATCCGTCAATATGAATATTTTCCGTTGCAAAACATTTTTCAACATATTCGCAGAGCCGCAGCTGGTCTTTGCAGACTGGGACAGCGCCGTGGCAAACCTGCTCAATGTAGTCGTCAACTTCTTTACAAATCACGTTCATCACTGTCCTTTTCTGTATCTATACCATCGGGCGGCACAACCGTTTCCGTGCTCAGCCCAAGGGCCGTCAGAATCGTTACCATCTGTTTGCTGTATTTCAATGCATCGTCTACAGACGGGTTATTTTTCTCATAGTCCTTTCCTGCGGCAGATTTTGCTGTATACGTTCGGCCTCGTTTGCGGATATCGGACTGCATCTGGCGGAGCTGCTGATAAAACCACATGTAATCATCAATCAGGGCACGGTAAAGCGTGACATCCGCCCCTTTTGCCTGAAGCTGTTTGATAAGAGAGTCCTTTACTTCTCTTGCTTTCGCCATGTTTACCGCCTCCTTTACTCAATTTTTTCTACGCGCGCGCGAGAAACCGGTTTTGTCGACCCTATCGCCCGTTCTCCCGTGGCTGAAATTTTTTTCAATTTTTTTGACCGGGGGGAGTGTCACCAACGCTCATCCTCCCACTTTTTATTCTGCTTGTGATGGATTTTGTAATGACATTCATCACAGACAGCAAGCAGGTTGCTTTTCGTTAATGCCAGCCACGGCGCATGCCTTACTGTCTGGATATGATGTACGGTCGTTGCCGGAACATACAGGCCGCGCGCCTTACACAGTTGGCACTCATAGTGCTGCTCCCTGAGTACCTGCTCACGGAGATGCAGCCAAGCGTGACTGATATAAAAGGCATGCATGTCATTGCGTGCAACCAGTTGTGGAATCCAGACGGATAACTGTGCAGGCGTGTAAGTCCGATAGGTTTTCATAGGTTCTCACTGCCCTGCATCCGTCCAAACTTATCATATAATTTCCGACGATAGTCCACAATCCGGTCCATGGTATCCGCTCCTTTTGTTTTTGGGTATAAAAATGACGACCCGAAGGTCGCCGAAAAAACGAACAAAATATTATTTTATTTCTTATTTGTCGAAATATGAAGTAAAGAATATAAGGGGCACACCCCAGAAATTGCAGTAGCCAGCGGTATAAAACCAAGTAAACCAAGCCATTTTGCATTTCCCCGAAGCACGAAGAACAAACTAAACAGGATTACCGCCACCACCGCTCGTATCGTTCGGTCTATAGTTCCTAAATTTTTCATTTTCATGCCCTCTTTCGGATCGTTCAGTTTTAACCCATCATGATTCTTATCATATCCCAAAAGGGCATGTTTACTTCATTCAAGTACAGATCTTCCGTAAATTCGTTGATTTGTCCGGCTTCTCGAGTATAAAAAAGGCACCGACCGCAAGGGCGGAGAGCTTGGAAATCTATAATTTATTCTGGTAACTGAGCTTTAAGCTGGTATGCATCCTTTGGACTTTTCCCACGATATATAAAATAGCTATGCTTATTTTTGTCTCGGCGAATGGTAACAGTACTTTTTATCTTATTATTTTGATAAATGGTTTCAGCTATATCATCGTCATTCATAAGAGCTAATTCACTTTGATTCCACTTGTCTTTTCCGCACATTAAAGCAATTTTGATACCTTTTTTATCATCGATACAACTTTTAATGATATTTTGCTGCTCAACTGTAAAGTTAAAGAACCAACTATCATAATCTTTATCCGCAGTATCCGGACGTGGATGTGAAGCATATGACATTACTAAAATAAAATCTGGCTCTCTATCAACTGCAAATTCATATATTCTTCCGTTTTTGTTATTAGAACTGATTAAGCTTGGAGTATAATGTGTCTTTGCACCTCTTAGAAAGACAGAAAGAACAGCGCCAAAATAAAAATCATAATCATTAAAAACGTTAACCATAAACATTTCCTCCTAAAAACACTTTTCTCCATTATAATCCAGAAAGTAGCATATTAGAAGGAAATAATACACATTTGTGAAATATACGGCAAAATTACCGCCCAACTTTTTCAACAGTTACCAGCTATTTTAATTCTCCTTCAAGCATCATGAAAAATTAGCCGAAATAGGCTAATCCCATAAAAATTTGAATATGAAAAAGGCACCCACCGAAATGGATGCCCACTAATATTTAGTCCCGTGTAACGCCCGGGTTATCGACTGCTATACCTGCTTTTGTTGATTGGTCTTTGGAACAGTTCATAAATGACTTCAACGCCGAAATTAAAGCCTTCGGTTTGGCACGAAAAGATAGGCTTGTTGGATATTTCCAACTCAGTTAGTGTACCACACAAAATGTTCTTTGTCAAATGAAAGCCCGGCAGCAACCAAGCTGTCGGGTTCGTGCCGTCTGTTCCGGCTGCCAAAAAAGTTTCAGGAGTACCGGCTCAGCCTCATGCGGCGTTGTCGGCATATGCGCCACCGTGCACTCCATCACGGCGGCATTATTTAGGAGGACTCTTGTAATCTTTTGATGCGGCTTTCCGCTGTGTGATAAGTGGTCCGGCAGACGTCCCATGCCCGCGATGCAGTCTTCATTATAAATATGGTCGATATACTCTTCCATGGTGTCCCCTTTCTGGAGACCCGCACAGGCAGCGAAAAAGGAACCGGCCTTTCAGCCCGTTCCCTTTAATTCCTAGTTTATACTATAGCACAGGTTTAGTATAACATTCTATCACTTGTATTGCTTTTCCATGGAGTCTGCAGATATGCATGTAGCTGTAACTAAGCTTTACCGCAATTTTTTCCCACGTCAGTCCGTCTATGTACCGCAGTTCCAACAGAGTCCGCAGTGTATCATCCGGCACAGCCTTGATTGCTTTCTCAATTTCCCCACGCACCTGTAACAAGCGGTCAATTTCCACATTGATTTCGCCTTCCAGTGCCACAATCTTTTCCACAGCATCCTGCACGCGGTCTCCAGCAACACCTCCTCCCGGCATTCCGGTCAATGCCGGTGTGATTTTTGTCGCCCGCGACCGCCATCTCGACAATTCATCACATTTTCGACCCACCTCTTTGTCTAATTTCCGATATCGGTTCAGCCAATCAATTTTGGCTTGGTTTTCTGGTGTCGCCATTACTTTTCTCCTTTCGCCCAATGAATTCTGACTTTCAGTGCATTCAGCAAGCTGTCCTGTATGGTGCTTTTGCCCTGTAGCACTGTCATTTCCACCTTTCCTCTGCCGTATTTGCGGCTTGCTCCCTTTACTTTGTGTCAATCTCCGCTTTGATTACATAAAATAGTAAAAATCCAAAGCAGGAGGATCTACTCATGAATTTTTTAAACGCATGTGCCTGTATAAAAACGTGCAAAATAAAGCGCACTCTTACATATGACCATACAACTATGCTCACGTTCACCATTGTCTATCCGAAAATATGCTTACGGAACAATGCACCTGTGCAAGCCAGCATCAATGCGCAAATTCAAAAGCAGGTTCATGCATTTTGGCAGTATACATCCGGTGAACTGTACCAGCAGGCCATTGCTTACTACAAGGACACACTGGAACAGGGATTTCCTTTTCACCCATATGATGCAGTTCTAAAATATGAAACGACTTACAATCGGAACTGCTATCTCAGCGTATACCGAGATCAGTACACATACACCGGAGGCGCCCATGGAAACACCGTCCGGTCATCCGACACTTGGAACCTTTCCAACGGAAAAAGCGTTCCGCTTTCCTGCCTGTTCCCAGCCGGCAAGGATAATGATGCATTGCTGACAGAGCAGATCTTGAAGCAGGCTGATAAACAATATCAACAAAATTCCGGTATTTATTTTGATAATTACCGGGAACTGATTGTCAAGAATTTCAATAAAGAAAATTATTATCTCACTCGCTGCGGTCTTGCAATCTACTATCAGCAATATGACATTGCGCCGTACGCAACAGGGATTGTTGTGTTCATCATCCCATACGCTGTGATTGGCTGGCATCCGCAATGCGTCATTGTTTCTCATGACTCCCCCTGAAAAGAATTGTAACCGTTTTGGATGATGGTCATTTCCCGCTTTTTCCGCTGTGTATGTAGTCTAAGAACCTGACAGCACCGTCAAATTTCACACGGTATGGTTCAATATCTTCCGGTTTCAGATACTGCCGGCCAAAAATTTGCTTCATATCCCGCCAGACTTGCCATGGAACTGTGTAGAACCGTGACTGTATACCGCATACGACAAACGCACAGGCGCCCAGAACCCGATGCGCCTCCAAGGTTTCTTTCTGTTCCTGTGTCAGCACGTTGCGCCGAATTCGGTCTGCTCCAGTGTACTTTGCCTCAAATACAATGGACCGCCCGTTTTTTAGCGTCCCTTGAAAGTCGGGCTGTGCCAGCGCTGTGAAGCGTCCGGTAAACACGCCGTCCGAATTTTTTCGCAGCACGCGGAATGGCTCAGGCGTTTTATCAATCACAGCCTGTCCATGCGCTGCATAGATCCGGCACGCCCGCTTGATATGATCTTCAAAGATATGGCCCTGTGCGTTGCTCCGCATTCCGCGAAAGCGCTTTATCTCCATTTCGTTCTGTTTCATTCTCCGCCTCCCATGCATTGATGCTTTCTAGGTTCCACGTCTGCCGTCACAGCGTGTTCTTTGATGCTTGTAACGTCATTATTCCAGCCTTTCTGATAGGCCGCTGTGATTCTGCTTCTTCCGTAGTATGGTGGAAATTCACAGTGCACCGCGTTAATGTCAATATAGCGTTCTTTCATTTTCAGCATCTCCTGTATACCTGTTTTTTCCCTCACTCTGCAACTGATCCCCGATACAGCGTCGACCGGCAGCGTCCAGACGGTCAATAAAAATTGTCCATGCTTCCAGCGGGTTGTCCACTGAGCAGGAGTCCATTGCCTGATCCAGCGCTTTGTACACGATAACCATCAACTCATTTTTACGCATTTCAACACCTCCTGCGCTGTTTCTCTGGAATTTGCACCATGCTGTAAAACTGATATTCAAACCCGAAAAATTCCCCATTGACCGTCCTGCTCTGTTCCAGATAGTACCCTTTCAACGGCTTAGGTTCCTTACGCCAGCTGTTCCGCCCGACCACCTCTATTTTGATTTTCGGCTTTATCAGATTGCGGCTGCTGTTCCACCGGCGGCCAAACGGATATTTTCCGTCTCGGAAACTTTGGCGTGTCTGTTTGATCAGGTAACTTGCCAATTGTGCATACTGTCCGGTATCATCCATCACGCTGACATGCATCCCTCCGTAGGGCCACAACTTTCGGACCTCCCGCAAATCATGCTGCGGGACCACAAGGTGATGATGGACAGTGCCGCGTTTTCCCCATTCTGTCACGACTATGTATTTCAGTTCCTGACCGGCTGCACGGTACGCCTTTCGCATTCCCCGCCAAAACTTTTCCAATATCGCCGGTACATCTTCTGGAGACGGCCGGTCCTCTGGCCGATAAGTCAAGGTAATATGAAAATCACCCGGTCCGTAGTTTGCATTTAACAGCCTGCGCAGTTTCATTTCCGCGTGACGGTCATTGACATGTACCTGCTCTTTGGGGGTTGGTCTAAAATTCTTCTGCCGCTGGATGCCCGGCTTGTGATACCTTGCGGTGTAATATTTCCGCGTTTCCCGCACCCGGCCTGCCTGACAGATTTCCTCCACGTAAGGCACCTTTTCCACTCCTATACTTTTCAACATTCTGCCCGCTGTGTGTCGATAACTTAATACCTTTAACAAGATAGGCAAGGCGGGTATCTGCCCCGTCAAAATGTTGATTTTTTGTGCCTTATGCGGTATAATATAAATAAGATTTTTCTTACCGCGTAAGGTTTGGCGGCTGGGTGTTTGCATCACTCAGCCGCCACTTTTTTATGTTTATATCCATATCGCATCCCACGGTTCCCGTGGAGAAAGTGCTCCCCGCTGTACCTGTTTACGGAGCTTGTCCACTTGTGCCCGTGTCTGCCGCTTGGTGCAGTTCGGACCGGCCGGACAGCCGCGCGGGTGTCCGGTAATCAGACAATACTCACACTGGATATCGCCGCGTGTCATGTGGAATCCACAGTCGGCGCAGCCTTTCCCTTTACTCATTTTTTTGCTCCCTTTTTTCTTCTTTACGTATCAAACCCGCTAATCCGGTAAACATACTCCATATAACCAATCTGAGGAGTGAACAAAATGGAATTAACCACACAGGATTATGTCAAAAAGGCCATTATGGATTTACAGGAGCATGTCCGCGATTTTATGTATTATTCAGATCACATTGAAGATAAAAATCTGAGTACGTGCTTTAAGGATTTTGCAGAAACGCAGGCAAAACAGGCCACCAAGTTGCAAGGGTTCCTGAATTGACTGCCGCCGCTTCGATTTTGTCGAGGCGGCTTTTTTAGTTGCCGTATCCGCCGATTTTAATGCACATTCCCAGTCCGCCTTCCGAACGCGGGAGACGCTGAAACTTATCATTCACATGACAATGATTCCCTTTGTATTCGCAATGTTCGCAGTTCTCATAGGGCTTAATACCTTCTTTATCCTGCATTATTTTTCCTCCTTCATCATTTTTATTACACTTTCCCTACTGCTGATTTTCCACCGGACCGGATGCCGTTTGTGGCTGTGAATTTTGTCATACCAGTCCTCTACTGCCGCCGCTGTGGCTAGAGCGATAAATATCGGTACAACTATTAAAGCAACTACATCCATATTTTTCCCTCCAATTCCCGCTGCTTGTCCTGATTACACTGCACGCAGTCGATTGTATGTAGCCCCACAATCCTCTGCGGCAACCTATGTTTTAAAAAATCAGTCCGGTTCTATGAAACATTTCTTCTTTATCCAAGCAAATCCTTTATTTTATAGTTACCGGGAAGAAGTACGCTGTCATTATTGGAAATGTAATCGGACATCTGCTCAGAGGCACGTTTCATCATTGCAGTTTTAAACTTTTTCTGTTCCTCCTCCGGCATCACCTGCCGACATGATATCTCATGCACCACCCATTTTTTTGTTTTGGGGTCTTTGTGCAGTTCTACAACGCGTTCCGTCATCAACTGCGTTTTGCCTCCGTGCGATTTGTCGATAACAGAGGACCGGAGGGTCCATCGTTCTGTTTTTGGCATTGCAATCACCTCCCTTTAAATTACGCAATACATCGTTTGTCCTATTACGCGGTTTTTTATCTTTTCCGCTTCCGCTGTGTCAGGCGGGCTTGTAATCTGCCTCTTCCTTCTGTAAAATTATGTTGGAAAGAATAGGTAGAAAAACGGTATTAAAAATGCCTTGTACGATTCCTCCATATGGTTACGCTGAAGGAATTTTGTTGTTTCCATGTGCTCCTGAATACTCTGAAAACCAGTTACATGGAAAAATCATTGCACGAACCGCAAAAAAGAATTTTGAATTTCAAGTGAATCTTAATCGCATTTAATAAATTCATCATTTCCATATTCACCAGATAATCTACGATATTCATTGCCGTCCTTATCCCAAACAGCCTGAGGTAAAACTTCATTTTGTCTATTCCACTTAATACCTGTTTCCAAGTGCATGATTTCCGCATAATCTTCTCTAATCCTTTTAGAAAAATTTCTTCTTTGAATTCCGAGCAAAAAACATAAAACAGCTATAATACAAATTGCTAGTATCATTTTTGTACTTCCTCCCTTTCATGCTATTTTTCCCCTGCTTCCGCTGCATCAGGCGGGCTGTTTTTCGGTCTGCTGAGCTACATCCATTTGGCCCCGAAGCACCAGTGTTTGCAATACCAGTGTCGCCTGCGGACGATCTTTCGGTTCAAGTTTTTCGGCCAGTGCAAATATTTCATCAATTTCCGCTTTCTCTGTAATTGTCAACATTACTTTGTCACCCCATTCCGTTGCTATGTCTCAATTATAAGTTGCTTTGTCTCGTTTGTCAACACTTTTATTAAAATAAATGTTGCATTGTCTCATATTACGTGCTATCATAATATCCGAAAGGAGGCTTTTTATATTGGAAATATCTGATAGAGTCAAGCAACTTAGGGAATCTCTGGGACTAAGTCAATCAGACTTTGCATCTAAAATTTATTTGGAACGTTCCACAGTTTCGCTTATAGAACGCAATCAACGCAATGTAACTGATCGCACAATCAAAGATATCTGCCGTGAATTTAATGTAAATGAGAAATGGCTGCGTACAGGAAAAGGAACCATGTTTAATGAAATTCCACGCGAATCTGAAATTGGGAAGTATATTGGGCAAGTCCTAAAATCCGACGATGCATTTATTAAGAATTTCATTATTTCTTACATGTCACTTGACGAAAAAGGCAAAAAAATAGTTCAAGACTTTATAACAAGTCTCGAACATAAAAAAGATAAATAGCTATTTGCCTGTAAATTCTTTCATCATGCTGTATAGTTTTAATAGTAGTGGCACGTCGTTAATTTCAGAAACGGCCTCTGTGATGAGATCTTGCAAACGTTTTTTTTCGTTCAATTTGATTTCTCCAGTTTTCCGCACTGGCTAAGATAGCGTTACTTTTATAATAGAACATGCGTTCTCAATTTGCAATAGATTAACTATTTTTTCTAAAAGAATTTTTAGCAGTGTCCCAATATTGGGACACTGCTAATTTTGTTTAAAAAATATTCATAATTTGCTTGACTGTCGAATTATGGTATATTATAGTAAATATATCTGTAAAGGCATTGTAAAGTAAACATGAAACATTAAGAAGGGAAATCAGCCAATTGCCTC
>DHDR01000003.1:0-9262 GCA_002399445.1 Ruminococcaceae bacterium UBA4871
TCAGTTTTCGGGGTTCAGGTCAATTGTGTCTACTTACTTGACTATGGTTCATCCTGTTTCAACAAACCAATTCACCATTATCCAACCACGATATTCAACAAAGCTACACTCTTTTAGATTGGGCTTTGCAATCAACTTTTGTATATCATCATCTGAATAGAGTTTTAAAGGTTCTTCCTTTTGCCTTAGCAAATGAATTTTGAATGGTTTAAGGAAGTCATTATCCATGCACCAATAAAGGAATGCTCTTACTGCTCTTAGGTGTGTGTTAATACTCGTTGTGTTTTTATATTTTTCCTTTTGAGATAGAATATAGTTATCCAAAACACTTGAATTTACATCATTAATTGAAACGATGCTCTCACTGGATAAATAATCAATAAATGACTTTAGATTCCAATAATAGTAATCAATCGTTTTTCTGATAAATTTTTCACCTTATTATGCGTTTGAAACTGTTGGAATAATGATGCCATACTGGTAATACTCTGTTGACGTTCCATTTGATACACTCCTTTAGAATCAGGTGTACAAAATGATAATGCTAAAACCTACATATGATTAACACGCATATCAGTATAAAAAATAATCCCTGACAAACGGCTTAAAACAGCCATCTATCAAGGATTATATTTCTTTGGTGAACCATCGGGGATTCGAACCCCGGACACCCTGATTAAAAGTCAGGTGCTCTACCGACTGAGCTAATGATTCAAATCACGATTCAAGAAATCTGCTGCAATAATTTTGTACCCGATTTGTGAATCAGCTTTAAAAGAATAACATTTTTCAGCATGCTTGTCAATAGTTTTCTGCATTTTTTTTCATATATTTTTGAAAATTATCTTATATTGAGTCATTTGAGTAATCAAGAGAACCCCATATTCCATTTATTCAGAGAAATTTGCCTGTTGGCTGAAATATTAATGATCCTTACCAAATGTTTCCGATATCTAAGGATAACATGGCTTTTGCTATGCAAAAAATTCAGAGTTGACTTACAAAAAAGAATGCTTATAATGATAATAGTTAATTATAGTAAACTATTTATCCTTATAAACAATTGACTCTAATTAACTTTACTGCTTGAAGGGTAAAAAATTCATATGAAAGGGGAAGAGGAGAATGGGAAAAAATGACAGGCAGCAACTTTATGCGGCTGTCTGTAGGGTGCGTAAAAGCACAAATGGTTTTCGGCATTTGATTGATCTTACTCCCGGAGAGTTCATGGTGTTTAACCATGTTATGTGTATGCAGAGCCAAAAAGGCGTGCGTGCCAGCGAACTGAGTCAGCATCTGAAAATCAGCCGCCCCGGTATCAGCCACTTGCTTCGGAATTTAGAATGCAAAGGGTTAATTGAGCGCAGGACCAGCATGGAAGACCGGCGTGCCGTTTATGTGCACATAACGGACAATGGCCGCGAGTTTTATCGGTCTATGATATCCAGTATTTCAAAATACATGGATCATGTCGTAGAAAAGATGGGCCATCAAAAGATTGAGCATCTGACTGTGCTGTTAAATGAATTGGCTGATGCAGTCAACGCAGTGGCGAAATTACAAGCGGTTTAACTGCTGAAAATGATTGTGAAGAAGGAAATATAAACATATGACTAGAATTTCCCGTTATTTCAAAGCATATATTGGACCATTTTTGTTGGCCATTTTATTGCTTTTTGGTCAGGCAATGTGTGATCTGTCATTGCCGAATTACATGAGCCAGATTGTTAATGTTGGTATCCAGCAAGGTGGTATTGAAGATGCGGTGCCGAATGCTGTCAGTGCAAAGGGACTGCAACTCTTTCGCCACTTTATGACGGATGCTCAGAAAAAGCAAATTGACCAGAATTATCAGATTGTCCCAAAGGGCAGTAATAGTAAAACTTATCCATTGAATCAAACAGAGGATGTTTATACCCTGAAATCTGATGCGGACCGTACAGCTGTCAACAATATTTTTGGGGAAACTACATGGACTTTTATTAATACCATGAAGACACTGCAGAAACAAATGGGGAGCAAGGCTCCTACGCCTTCAGGGAGCAGTAAGACAGACTTAACCAAAATTGATTTTTCTAAGCTCTATCAAATGGAACCTATGCTGTCAAGAATTCCCCAGCAGGTTTTTGCAGATGCGCAAAAAAAGGCAGCAGCAATGCAGGATTCCATTAAATTGCAGAGCGGTGTTGTGCTGGTTCAGTCTTTCTATAAAGAACTTGGACTGGATACTGGCGCCATTGAACGGAACTACATTATTTTAGAGGGCCTAAAGATGCTGGCCCTTACTTTAGCCAGTGTAGTGGCTGCCATCTTGGTCAGTTTGCTGGCTGCCCGCATTTCATCCGGACTGGGACGTGATCTTCACCGAGATGTGTTCCACCGGGTCAACTGCTTTTCTAATACGGAATTTGATAAATTTAGTACCGCTTCGCTGATCACCCGCACAACCAATGATATTACACAAGTGCAGTTGGTTGTTATGATAGGAATTCGCATGCTTGTCTATTCGCCGATCATGGCAATTGGCGGTATTACTATGGCTGTACGAAAGAGCGTTTCCATGACATGGATTATTGTGTTGGCAGTCATTGTACTGGTGGGACTGGTCGCTGTGCTCTTTTCCATCGCCATGCCGCATTTCAAGAAAATGCAAGTCTTGATTGACCGGCTGAACCTTGTCGCGCGTGAAAACCTGACGGGTCTGATGGTGACGCGGGCTTTCAGCAACCAGAGCTTTGAGGAAAACCGCTTTGATCAGGCCAATACAGACTTAACTGAAAACCAGCGCTTTGTTAACCGGCTGATGACCATTATGATGCCGGCCATGATGCTGATCATGAACGGCGTTTCCCTGCTGGTTGTTTGGGTCGGTGCCCACCAGGTAGCAAACAGCAGCATGCAGGTAGGGGACATGATGGCTTATATGCAGTATGCTATGCAAATTATTATCAGTTTCCTGTTTCTCTCTTCCATCTTTATTTTTGTACCGCGTGCCTCTGTTTCTGCTGGACGGATTGCAGACGTGCTGGAAACTCAGCCGACTATTGTGGATCCGCAGCAGCCGAAAGCATTTCATTCGGATAAAAAAGGTTTGGTCGAATTTAAAAATGTGTGTTTTCGCTATAAAGGAGCGGAAGAAGATGTGCTGCATGACATCACATTTACGGCTCGGCCGGGGAAAACGACCGCTTTTATTGGTTCAACAGGTTCCGGGAAAAGTACCCTTGTCAATATGGTCCCGCGTTTTTATGATGTAACTTCCGGCAGTGTGCAGGTAGATGGCTGTGATGTACGGGAAGTGACGCAGAAAGATCTGCATGCGCGCATTGGCTATGTTCCGCAAAAGGGACAGCTCCTGTCTGGTACCATTGCTTCCAATCTGCGCTACGGAAAATCAGATGCCACTGATGATGAAATTCGCACAGCGGCTCAAGTTGCACAGGCAACAGAGTTTATCGACAGCAAACCGGAAGGAATGGAAACACCTATTGCAGAGGGAGGCGGCAATGTTTCTGGTGGGCAGAAGCAGCGCCTTTCTATTGCGCGTGCACTGGCCACGCAGGCTGAAATTTACGTTTTTGATGATAGTTTCTCTGCACTGGATTTTAAAACAGATGCTCTTCTGCGTGCTGCTTTGAAAAAGCACAGCGGCGATGCTACTGTGCTTTTGGTTGCACAGCGCGTTTCCACCATTATGGATGCAGACCAAATCATTGTGCTGGATGACGGAAAAATTGTGGGCTGCGGCACACATGAACAGCTGCTAAAAAACTGCCCAACCTATTATGAAATTGCTTCCAGCCAGCTGACAAAGGAGGAATTAGCATGAGTAAGCCGCAAACCTCCAAGCGCCCGCCGCAGCATGGCCCCATGGGACATGGCCAGATGGCAATGATGCCCGGTGAAAAAGCAAAGGACATTTCCGGCACATTCCGAAAGCTTTTGAAATATTTGGGACGTTACAAAATTCGGGTCCTGTTAGTGCTGATCTTTGCTATCATTTCGACGATTTTTATGATTGTCGGTCCAAAGATCCTTGGTAATGCCACAACAGAGATTTTTAACGGCCTGATTAATAAAGTTGCTGGTACCGGTCAGGGAATTAATTTCGTTCATGTTGCGCAAATCTTGACCTTCCTCTTAATTATCTATCTGATTAGTGCAGCCTTCAGCTATTTGCAGGGATGGATTATGACGGATGTTACCATGAATGTAACGTACAGCATGCGGAAGGATATAGCAAGGAAAATTCAATATCTTCCTTTTCAATATTATGATACAACCACAAACGGTGAAGTCCTTTCCCGCCTGACCAATGATGTGGATACCATTTCCCAAAGCTTGAATCAGTCTTTGACACAGATTATCAGCAGCGTTACACAGCTTATCGGTATTTTAATTATGATGTTTTCCATAAATTGGCAAATGTCATTGGTGGCACTATGCATTGTCCCACTTTCTGCTCTTGTCATTACGATAGTGGTCAGACATTCCCAAAAATACTTTAAGCAGCAGCAGGATTATTTGGGCCATGTGAACAGCCACATTGAAGAAATGTATGGAAATCATGTCATTGTCCATGCATTTAACGAAGAAGAACGCAATGAACAGGCATTTTCTCAATATAATGAAAAACTATATAGTTCTGCATGGAAAAGCCAGTTCCTTTCTGGATTATTACAGCCGCTGATGATCTTTATCGGAAATATTGGGTTTGTCGTCATCTGCATCCTTGGCGGTTGGTTTGCCATACAGGGAATTATCACCGTCGGTGATATACAGGCTTTTACCCAGTATGTGCGCCAGTTTACAGAGCCGATTCAGCAGGTAGCAAACATTTCCAATATACTGCAGGCGACTGCGGCAGCGGCAGAGCGTGTGTTCGATTTCTTAGAGGAAAAAGAAGAACCAGAAGACAGCAAAAATGCTATTACACTGAACACAACCAATCAACCTGATACAGAAACAAATATTCATGTGCAGGGCAGTGTGCAGTTTGCACATGTACATTTTGGCTATACACCAGACAAAATTATTATTAATGATTTTTCTGCAATTGTGAACCCGGGGCAAAAGGTTGCCATCGTGGGGCCAACCGGTGCAGGAAAAACAACGATGGTTAAACTGCTCATGCGGTTTTATGATGTAAATGAAGGAGCCATTTTAGTGGATGGCTATGATATTCGAGACTTTAAGCGCGCTGACCTGCGAAAACTTTTTGGAATGGTACTGCAGGATACTTGGCTGTACAACGCTTCTATTAAGGACAATATTCGTTATGGTAACCACGACGCAACGGATGAACAGATCTTTGCAGCAGCCAAGAGCGCACAGGTCAATCATTTTGTGCGTACACTGCCGGGCGGTTATGAAATGATTTTGAATGAAGAGGCCAGCAATGTGAGTCAGGGGCAGAAACAACTGCTGACTATTGCTCGTGCAATCCTCGCGAATCCGCAGATCTTGATTTTGGATGAGGCAACTTCCAATGTGGATACCCGCACAGAAATTCTGATTCAAAAAGCAATGGGCAACTTAATGCGGGGCCGTACTGCTTTTATCATTGCGCATCGGCTCTCCACAATTCGGAACGCAGATTTGATTCTCGTGATGAATCACGGTGATATCGTCGAACAGGGGACACATCAATCTCTGATGGCGAAAGGCGGTTTCTATGCTGATCTGTATAACAGTCAATTTATACAAACTGCTGAGGCATAAGATGTAAAAAGAATTAATCGAGAGGTTCCACTGCAGTTTTCAACTTCTGCAGTGGAATTTTTTTATGAAATTATATTGTAAGTGTGGACTTTACCGCGGATTTGCAGTTGCTGTTTCAGCGGTTTGCTATTTTGTTCGTTAGCAAACTTAGAACCATAAGAATTTTTAACAGTTGATTTGTTGAAACTGATGAAAATTCCCCAACAAAAGTGGGAATCGGCGGTATAATCGGTTCCAAATGTGGAAAACATGGTTGAAAATGTTGAAGACTTTTTAACAGGAAAATTTTTACTCTGCATATTTCCATAAATTGCGTCTATGGGACTTGCCGATAAGGAATTTTTGCGGATGAAAACTTGTTTATATATTATTGATAATTTTGCTGATTTTTATCTAGAAATTGATTGGAGACAGAAAAATTTCCTTTATAAATTTTATAGTACTTAGAGGGAAATATGAAATTCACGTAGGATTTTCCTGCAATTTTTAAAATCTTTCTTTCCTATCAATTGCAGACAAGCGTTTCCTACAGGACAGATGACATAAAGGGCAGGATGAAAATATCGGATAGACTTGCAAATTTCTTAGGCTTGTGCTATACTAGCATTCGTGTTATGACCTTGGTCGGTTTTTATGCAGAAGTAGTTCAGTGGCAGAACATCAGCTTCCCAAGCTGAATATGGGGGTTCGATTCCCCTCTTCTGCTCCAAGAGAAAAATCCCCGAAAAGTCAGTGCTTATGCGGCTTTCCGGGGATTTTTGTGTATCAATGTATTTTTAATATTTATACTCAAAGATGCTCAAAACAGGTTCCTCGTTGGCGGGTGTTTTTGCCGAAATATTGTCAGCCGGAGCGGCTGCCGAATTACTGTTAATGTTCCTTTGCTCATTCTGGTAAGGTAATTGTGAGGTATTCGTTACTGCATGAGCAGTATTTAGTCAGTTGTTTTTATAGAGGATGGCACAGCAGAGATATTGCTGGCTTCAAAGTTGGAAAGATTTTTATCTTCCAGCAAGACTGCCGGGTAAACGCAGGAGTTACCATAGCGCTTTTTCAAATCATCTACTGTTGCATCGAGCTTCGCAGACCGCTCGCGTGTGACTTCATCATGGAACAGGTTAGTTTGAACACATTGGCTGGATGGTGCAAAGTCTGAAACGGTGATGCCAAGGCTGCGCACTGGATGTGACCAATGGTAATTTGCGTGGAAAAGTGCAAAGGCATCTTCTGCAATTTCCCGTGTAATGCAGGTGAACTGCTGCCGAGTATGCTGCCGCGTAAAGGAATTGAATTTGGTATCCCGAACCCAAAGACATACGGTCTTAGCCAGAAAATTTTGCTTTCGAAGCCGATGTGCAACGCTGTCTGCTAAGATCAGCAGAGTTTTCTTAACGTCTTTTTCATTTGTAAGATCGCGCGGAGCTGTCGTGGAATTGCCAATGGATTTCACAACGGTCTGATTACTCCATCGAGCAACAGGGGTGGTATCCAATCCGTTGGCATATTCCCACAGGGTGTTCCCACTTTTTCCCAGCTGTTCTTGCAGAACTTTTTGAGGCATTGCTGCCAAATCGCCGATTGTATGCACACCTAATTGGAGCAGCTTTTTATGGGTAGCGCTGCCGACAAAAAGCAGATTTTCCACCGAAAGTGGCCAAATGCGGTCCTTCCAGTTCTTCTGCAGAAAAACGGTTGTGGCATCTGGCTTTTTGTAGTCGCTTCCCAATTTGGCAAAAACTTTATTCCAACTCACACCGACACTGACGGTCACGCCGAGTTCCTTATGCACTCGATGCCGGATTTCATTTGCCAAATGAATTCCCTGTTCCGCAGACAGGACACTTCCCGTGATGTCCAGCCATGCTTCGTCCAATCCGAAAGGTTCCACTTGATCGGTATACTCCAGATAAATCTGCCTGATTTTTTGGGAATAGCGCATGTAAAGGGCAAATCGGGGAGGCAGCACAGTCAGCTGCGGACATTTTCGCCGTGCCTGCCAAAGGGCCTCTCCTGTAGAAACGCCACAGTCCTTTGCAAGTTGATTTTTTGTCAGGATAATGCCATGCCGCTTTTCCGGATCCCCGCCAACAGCAAATGGCTTCCCTTGCAGCTCAGGATGATAAAGAGCTTCTACAGAGGCATAAAAACAGTTGCAGTCGCTGTGCAAGATGATGCGATTCACTAGGCAGAACTCCTTTCTGTTGGATTGTGAACATACGTTTCAATATAATATTAGCAAAAATAGAGAGCTTTATCAATGGATACGGTCAAAACTTTTGCATGAACAGAAAACACGTAACAAATTTTTATAAGATCGATTCTATAAAAAATTGCGATAATTTGATTTTTTACAAGACAAATGATAATAGATTTGTTATAATAGAAAGCGCAGAGGAGTTTGACAAATTTTTATCAATAAGAGAAGTTGGAATTTAAACTTATAAACTGAAAGAATTAAAGGAGATTGTGAAATGGCAACTAGAGGAGTACACTCTCCCGTTACGGAGATTCGCCGTAAAGTATTTACTGAGGTGGCCCGCCTTGCATATGAAGGAGGCGATTATTCCCATAACATTGAAGAAGTGCCTTATAAGATCATTCCTGGGGAACGTGCAACCTATCGCGACAGCATTTTTCTGGAGCGTGCAATCGTTGGAGAGCGTTTGCGTTTAGCCATTGGTTTGCCGCTTCGCTCAGTTGAGCAGCATGCACCGGTTTCTGATGGAATTGTTGAAAGTGCAATTGCGGAGAAGTATTATGACCCGCCGCTGGTGAATGTCATTAAGTTTGCTTGTAATGCATGTCCAGAAAAATCTGTGCATGTCACAGAAATGTGCCAGAACTGTCTGGACCACCCTTGCAGGCAAGTTTGCCCAAAACATGCAATTTCCGAGGAAAACGGAAAAAGCGTAATTGATCAGGATGCCTGTATTAAATGCGGACGTTGTATTTCGGTATGTCCTTACCATGCAATTATTAAAGTTGAGCGTCCCTGTGCAGCCGCTTGTGGGATGAATGCGATTTCTTCTGATGAATATGGGCGTGCGACAATTGATCATAATAAATGCGTATCTTGCGGGCAGTGTCTGGTCAGTTGTCCTTTTGGTGCTATTGCTGATAAAGGGCAAATCTTTCAGGTCGTACATGCTATTATGCAGGGAGGCGAGATCTATGCTGCGGTGGCACCTGCATTTGTAGGGCAGTTTGGTCCAAAGATGACACCGGAAAAGCTGCGCGGTGCTCTTCAAAAGTTAGGCTTTACCGATGTTGAGGAAGTGGCAGTTGGAGCGGATCTTTGTACGATTGAAGAGGCACATGATTTTCTGGAAAATGTTCCTGACAAATTACCTTTCCTGGCAACCTCCTGCTGCCCGGCATGGTCGGTGATGGCCAAGAAGGAATTTCCGGAATACGCAAAATGCATTTCCATGGCCCTTACGCCGATGGTGCTGACAGCGCGTCGGCTCAAAAAAGAGCATCCGAATTGCAAAGTCGTTTTTGTGGGTCCATGTGCTGCAAAAAAGCTGGAGGCCAGCCGCCG
>DHDR01000003.1:9444-33517 GCA_002399445.1 Ruminococcaceae bacterium UBA4871
GAGGCCAAAAATGTGGACTTTAATGCAGATATTCCGGACAGCGATCTCAATAAGGCTACTGCAGCCGGACGAGGATTTGCAGTGAGCGGCGGTGTAGCTGATGCTGTGGTGAAGGCAATCAAGAAGCTGGATCCAGACCGCGAAGTCAAAGTCCGTGCGGCACAGGGATTAAATGAATGCCGTCAAATGATGCGTTTGGCAAAAGCCGGAAAACTAAATGGCTATCTGCTGGAAGGAATGGCATGCCCGGGCGGTTGTGTGGCAGGCGCTGGTACACTGGAACCAGTCACAAAGGCGACTGCATTGGTAAACGTGTATAAAAATAAGGCTGATAAGAAGAATGCATTGGACAGTCAGTACAGTGATATCGCTGATAAGCTGAACTAATGTGGAAAATTCTTTTAGCAAAACTAAATATTTTATAAAAAGGTTGCCTTGCCCGGCAGATGCCGGCAAGGCTTTTTGTATAGGAATCTTGTATTATGAATATGAAAAATATAGTTTCTCCTTTACTGAACTGGTATGGACAGAACGCACGTGATTTACCGTGGAGGCATAACAGGAACCCTTATCGTGTCTGGATTTCCGAAATTATGCTGCAGCAAACACGGGTAGAGGCAGTTAAGGGATATTTTTCTCGTTTTTTAAAAGCCGCTCCAGACATCCCCTCTTTGGCAGTTTTGCCACAAGAAAAGCTCCTTAAGCTTTGGGAGGGACTGGGATATTATTCCCGCGTAAGAAATTTGCAGAAAGCAGCAAAACAGGCGATGGAGCAGTATGGCGGAAAACTGCCGGCAACTTATGAACAACTACTTGCACTGCCGGGAATTGGCAGCTACACAGCCGGTGCGGTGGCATCCATTGCTTTTGGGCAGCCGGTTCCTGCAGTGGATGGGAATGTCCTGCGTGTTTGGATGCGCCTGACAGCAGATGATTCGGATATTTCCGATCCAGCGGTTAAAAGACGGACAGAGCGGGTTCTGCTGCCCATCATGCCGGGCACGCGCAGCGGCGATTTCAATCAAGCATTAATGGAACTGGGTGCGTTGGTCTGTATCCCGCATGCGGCACCCCATTGCCTCTTGTGTCCAGTGGCTGATTTTTGTGCTGCACACCGCATGGGAAAGGAACTGCAGTTTCCTGTCAAAAAGCCGAAACCACCGCGCCGTGTGGAACGGAAGACAATTTTATTGCTGGAAATGGACGGCAGGCTGGCAATCCGTCGAAGGCCATCCAAAGGGCTTTTGGCATCCATGTGGGAACTGCCGGGGTTTGAAGGAGTCCTTTCACAGGCCGACGCTGTGGCAGCCACTCGATCGTTAGGATTAGAACCTATCCGTTTGCAGCCGCTTGCCCCTTCAAAACATATTTTTACGCATGTGGAATGGCACATGACTGGATGGCGTGTGCAGTTGGCACCTTCGGAAAACAACCAGCTGGTTTGGGCGGATGCGGAGAATCTAGTCAAGCGTTATCCAATGCCTAGTGCGTTTCGACCATTTTTGCAGATATATTTGCAGGGCAGGAATTCCGGCGGTTAATTTAGCTGCCTGCAACAATGCCGGACGTCCTCATAAAAATGGTTTATAAAAGCCGGCTGCTGCATATATGTGGATAAAGGAATCGAGAATATTTCCTGAGTCAATGGAAATTGCTTTTTACAGACTTTTAAAAACTTGTGAATTGCATAAATTGTCAGGTACAGTTGACAGAAAATTGATAAAAGCAGATTATGGGTATGAAAATCAAAGAAATATGATAAAATAGGATTAATAGACCCGAAAGGAGGGATTTCAATGTCAGGAGAAAATCGATTTGCGGTTCTCATTGATGCCGATAATGTTTCCGGAAAATATATCCGCTATATTTTGGACGAGATTAGTAACGATGGTGTCGCAACTTATAAACGGATTTATGGAGATTGGACAAAACCGTCACTGGCTTCTTGGAAAAATGTGCTGCTGGAAAATTCCATTATTCCCTTTCAGCAGTATGAGTATACGACGGGAAAAAGTTCTACCGATTCTGCCATGATTATTGATGCCATGGATATTCTGTATTCCGGCCATGTGGATGGGTTTTGTCTGGTTTCCAGCGACAGCGACTTTACACGCCTTGCGGCCCGTCTGCGGGAAAGCGGCATGGTTGTTATTGGTATGGGCGAAAAGAAAACGCCATCCCCTTTTATTGCTGCCTGCAATAAGTTTCGCTATTTAGAAGTTCTGGCACAACAGGCAGAAGAAAATGGCAAAGAAGCAGATGAACCAACCTTGCCGGAGATGGTTCCGCCGGATAAAGTCATTAATACAATTTATAATATGGTGCATGACAGCGCGGATGAAGATGGGCGTGTACTGATTGGGGACATTGGAAATATGTTGGTACGGCGTTACCCGGATTTTGATGTTCGCAATTATGGCTTTAAAAAACTGAGCCTGTTTATCCGCTCTCTAGATATGTTTGAAGTCAGCAGCGTACCGGCTGAAAACGGACGAAACAGAATCTTTTATGTTACGGAAAAAACCGGCCGCCGGAAAAAGCCGAAAATTCATGTCTAAAAGAAAACAGAAACTTGAATAGAGTAATTGTAACAAAAGTAACAAACATTTAACTGGAATACAAAACAGAGGGTTACTATAATAAGGATACAGTCAAATAATGTCAAACTAAAAAAGTTTGCTTTGCATTTTGCCAAAAAGGGAGTAAAAGAAATGTTCTGCCATAGAAGGATGAGTGCACAAGATCGCCGCAAGCGAATACATAAGCGCCATGTGTTGATTATTGCTGCCTGTATTTTGTTGACAGTGGCTGTTATAGGCGGGACTTATTGCATTACCACCATACTGCTGCAGCGGACAAAATCTGCCCATACGGCCCATATTGCATCCTCTCCTACCAATCAAAAAAGCACATCCAACTTATTCACTGCTTCAACAGGAGATCCGACCGAGGAAGGTGCAGCCTTTGAAGTCAGAAAAATCAACCTGACTGGATACAAAGCAAGGTTTCCCAATCTGTATGCCAGGGAAAAAGTTGGTCAATGGAAAAATGTGGGAAATAAAACTGTATACCTTACTTTTGATGACGGCCCTTCTGCTTTGACCCCTAAATTATTGGATGTGCTGAAAAAATATCATGTGAAAGCTACGTTTTTCCTTACCAATCAGCCGGGGCAGAAGAATGATATACATTATATTCGGGATATTTATGAAGCAGGCAGTACTTGCGCTGTGCATAGTGCCTGTCATAATTATAAGAAAATTTATGCTTCTGTCGATGCGTTCTTAGATGATTTCAATGAAATGCATCAAATTATTCAGCAGCAGACAGATGGCCACTGTGCACCGTTTTACCGTTTTCCGGGCGGCAGCAACAATCCGCGGATGTCTGCAAGTATCCATAAGGCAATTATTCAGGAAATGATGCGCCGCGGTTTCTTCTTTTATGACTGGGATGTGGATTCTAAAGATGCAATGGGCGCTGCCAGCGGGCGGGCTATTTATGACAATGTCATAAGGGGAATGCAGCGCGGTGGTGGTGTTGTCCTTATGCATAATGCAGGCACAAAAAAAGCAACACTCAGCGAAGTGGGAAATATTATTCAATATGGGATAAAGAATGGCTACACTTTTAAAGCAATGGATGGCACATTGGATCCCAGTATGTATTCTTTTTCGAATCAGACTTTCATTCCTTTATTGAAAAACAATCCTAATTTTAAACTCAGTGATAAACATGAAGCAAGATTTGCTTCTCTGCTTGGTCTTTCTCCTGCATCATCATTTACGTCTCGGGTTTCTTCAGCTTCAAGTGACAGGAAAAATAATTGAATTGCACGAAAATGCACTGCTGCATATGGAACTTTACAGCAGTGCATTTTTGCGTTATGTTTTGGAATATCGCTGATTCAAAGGAATTTATATTAACTCATATAATGTGATGCAGAAAAAGTAGAAATAAATATTAAAATCTTGTAACTCACCGAAAAACATGGTATCATAAAACTGCTTGTTATGATTTTGTAAAAAACATGTTAAATTCTTGGTCAGTTTCTGACCTCGGCGAGGAGAAAACGATCTGCAATGATGATCACATTTTCCACTTTTCTGCAGCAGCTTGTCAGCAATCCGCCGTTCCTCATATCAGTGGTACTTATTTTGGCTGCTATACTTGTCAATGGAGGTACAGATGCCCCCAATGCGATTGCAACCTGCGTTTCCACCCGCTCTATTTCACCGCGTGCAGCGATTTTTATGGCGGCTGGCTGCAATCTCCTTGGCATTATAGTCATGACAAAGTTGTGTCCGACAGTGGCGGAAACCATCTATAAGATGGTTGATTTTGGAAATGATGCACACAGCGCAACAATTGCACTATGTGCGGCTATGATTGCTATTGTGCTTTGGGGGGGAGTTGCATGGATATTTGGTATTCCGACCAGCCAGAGTCATTCTCTCATTGCTGGCCTGACCGGTGCGGCAATTGCTGTACATAATGGACTTGCTGGTATCCATGGTGAGGAATGGGTAAAGGTGCTGTATGGTTTGGCTCTTTCGGCAGGGCTCGGCTTTGGACTTGGATGGTTCGCTTCCAAGCTGACCGGTTTCATCTGCCGGAAAAAAGACCGCCGCAGAACATCTTCCTTTTTTCGAGGTGCGCAGATCTTTGGTGGGGCGCTCATGGCCTTTATGCATGGTGCACAGGATGGACAGAAGTTTATTAGTGTACTTCTGATGGGTCTGTATTTTGCAATTGGTAAAACTGCTTCTGCTACCACTGTAAGCGGTGCTATGAATGTTCCAACTTGGATGATGGTTCTTTGCGCAATTACGATGGCAACTGGGACAGCCATTGCCGGGCCGCGCATCATCAAGTCTGTAGGGATGACTATGGTCAAGTTGGAGCGCTATCAAGGGTTTGCGGCCAATATGGCTGGTGCAGTTTGTTTGTTGATTTCCAATCTGACTGGTTGGCCGGTGAGTACGACACATACGAATACAACCGCCATTATGGGGGTCGGTTCTGCTAAACGCTTTTCTGCCGTCAATTGGGGTGTTGCCAAGACAATGGCACTTACATGGATCCTGACATTTCCCGGATGTGGACTGATTGGCTATGGGGTCGCAAAAATCTGTATCATGCTGTTGTAGGGACTAACAGATAAAAATAAAATAGTTACTTTGATTTTTATAGAATTAACGGGGTGTTATGAAGCATGGCCAAGAAGAAAAGTCTTTATTACGATGGCTTTAGTGCGATGATTGACTATTCCTGTAAGGCTGCAGCTTTATTGCAGGATATTCTAAATCATTTTAATCCCAATGTGCTTCCCGATAAAAGGAAAGAAATGCACAGCATTGAACATAATTCGGATAGTGAAAAGCATCACATGATGCAGCATCTTGCCCGCGAATTCATTACTCCAATTGAACGTGAAGATATTATTGAACTGACTCAGGCAATTGATGATATAACGGATAATATTGAAGAAGTGCTGATGCGGATTTATATGTACCATATCCAGCATATTTGTCCGGAAGCTCTCCAGTTTTCCGAATTGGTTGTAAAATGCTGTGATCACCTAAAAATTGTTTTTTCGGAGTTTTACAATTTCCGAAAAAACACTCACATCCATAGAAATGTGGTAGAAGTCAATACATTGGAGGAAACCGGAGACCAACTTTATGTAACAACCGTTCATCAGCTTTACGGAGAGGCTGCGGTCCCGCCGGAAGCTAAAATCGGTTGGGTTCAAACCTATGACTGTTTGGAAGCATGCTGTGACTCCTGCGAGCATGTAGCCAATTTAGTAGAGGGAATCATTATGAAAAATACATAAACCATTGAAATATCAAATGGTCCTTGCTTATTGCTTTATTTGCAGGGCCATTTTTTGTTTTTTCATTCCGTAATCCGCTGCCCGCAGTATTTTGCTTGTGGGGAAGTGTACCGGAAAAAGCGGCAGCATGATTCGAGCATTATAAGACATTCTGCTGAAATTTACTTTTTTACCTATTTGGCACGGGCCTTTCATCTTTACTGCCAGTTGATTCCGGCACTGTGAAGGTCCTGCTCCAATGTGGAAAACTTTGTTTTGTCAAACTGATGGACTTGCAGGCCCAGACTCGCTGCCATTTGGATATTATCAGCATTATCGTCAATAAAGAAACTTTCCTCAGGCTTTAGAGAATATCGGGAAAGAAGCGTGCGAAAAATATCTGCGTACGGTTTTACCTGCTGAACGTCTGCCGAGTAAACGGCACCATCTATAATAGAAAAAGCAGGGATGCGGTGGTTGTAGACATGCAGGCGTACACCGGTATTACTTAAAATGTAAATTTTGTAGCCTGCGTTTTTCAGTGCAAATGCAAGGCAATTGGTTTCTGGAATCGGGCGGACGTAAGTTTGCCAGCCATAAAACAGGGCACGGGCCGAACGATGCAGTCTGCTGGGAAGCTGCGACAGCATTTTTGTCAATGCCTCTGTTTCGGTAATCTTGCCAGCGTCCAATTGCTTCCATGCTTCACCTTCAAAGAGAACCTTTGTAACCAGTTCACAGTCCTCATGACATGACCCGTCTGACAAAAAAGCGGCGGTATAGCGTTCTGGGCAGTAATCAATGAGAACTTGCCCCATATCAAAAATGATATTTCGTATAGCCATTATGCAGTACATCCTTTTCAAATCAATATACACTCAATAAATCTTATTCAAATAATATTTGTTGAGAAGCACAGCAAAATAAGCGAAAACTTTCCCAACCTGGTTCAGCAAATATTTGCGATATCCACATTTTATCATATAGGCGGAGAGGAGTAAAGGTGAGCATCTGATGCTCCTAAAGTCTCAGCTCAGTTTTTCATAATTATGCAGCTTGTAAATTCCTCAAGAACCGTCTTGCACCATCATCCAAATTATGTTATAGTATTCAAGATAGAATTTTATCAGGTAGTTACTCTCATAACTTTGTGTAAACAATTTGTTTTGGAGGAATAATATGCAATCGACTGGGAAAAGATTCTTAGCAGTTTTGGCAGCGGCAATTATGACGGGCTCCGGAATGATGATTAGCGCATTTGCTGCTGACGGGGACGTTCCATGCACGTTTCAGAAAAGTCAGATATCCGTTTATCAGATGACGTTCCCCACTGCTGGTGTTGGCTATACGGCAAAAGCGACAGGCAGCAGGGTTGTGGCAGGCAGCAGTTTTGAACTTCAAGTGACCTTGAAAAAAGGATTTCAACAGCATGTGCCTTCTGTTTGCGCAAATCATGTGCAACTTTCCCCAGTTGAGAAGGACAGTCTTCTGCATACTTACACATATGTGATGCCGGAAGTGTATGCGGCTGCAGACTTTACGATTTCTGCTGTAGCGGATACGCCGATAGATTCCGAGAAAGGGACAATGCAGCCGCAGCCAGAGGGAAATAATAATTTTCCTGTTCATTATAGTGGTGAAGCAGTTTCTAGTCTGACAGGAACGCAGTCACTTGCATGCGGCGGTCTGCTTACTTTTCAGGTATACAGCAAAAGCGCTCCGCAGCATGTCACCTGCGGAAATGGTTTAGTGGGCAGTGTAAATGCTCCTGTCAAACCTTGGGATGCGAAGACGCAGACTTCCATATGGCAGGTATATGGGGTATCTGCCTCAGGTCGCAAAAGCGATAAAGCCGGAATATATGTACAGATAGATAATTCAGAAGTGAATCTATTTACCGTTCAATTAAAAAAGGCCCCGTTTGTTTGTGACACTACGAAAGACATTACCATTCCTTCCGGCAGGAGTTATTGGGCGCGTGTGACTGTTGCAGAGGGTGCGAAAGTTTCTTACAGTGCCGGTAATGCTGCGGTAGCAGCTACGTTGGTAAAGAACAATGACAGGCAGACTGATTTTGACAGTGGAAAAGATACCTATTATTTTGGATTTAAGGCAAAAATGCACGGAAAAACAGGAATTTACCTGTCTGTAAACAACATGACATATTGTATGTACCATGTCTGTGTAAAATAGAGTTTATCAATATTTAATTTTCAATTTTCAAACAGTCGTTTCTGCAAAATGCACAGAAACGACTGTTTTTTTGCCTGCAGGTAGGGGGACTTATTAAAAGAAATTTATATTTAACACTAATTGTACAAAACATTTCTATCTTTAATAGATATATCATATAATTATTAAATTATTATTTGCAAATAACTTGTACAAATAAGAGATTTATGGTAATATGTATTTAAAAATAAATGATTATGGTATTTGTAAATGCTTTACCAAGGAGGGAAAATGATGAGTACCAAGCTGAAAGAAAGAAAGAGAACGCTGCGAGGCCGAATTACAGGTATGGTAGCGCTCTGTATGATTCTGCTTGCGGTGGTCAACATTCTGACTGGTGTTTTTGCCAGTTATAATGGATTGCTGATGAATGTTGATAAAGACTTAAACAGTATTAGTCAAATGGCAGATGTGGCAGTATCTAAAACATTGGAAAATCTGAGTACGGATGGTCGTGAGGCGGCCAGCATTAATTGCGCTCCTTCAAACAAAAATTTGCAGAAACAACTGACAGATTTTTGCAAGGCCCACTCCTTTGATGGTGCAGCAGTTGTCTCTGCTTCTGGGACAGCTGGAATCTGCACGGATGATGATCTAAAGTCTATGAATTACAGTGAAGATTCCTATTTTAAGCAGGCACTGCAAAGTCAGCAGCCTGTGGTTGGAACGACGGTGAAGGCGAGTTCAGGGGGTGTCTTTATCCCAGTCTATACAGCAGTTAATAACGGACAGTCTGTACTGGTCTTGCGTAAATCGGGTACATATTTCAGTGATGCTTTGAAAAAAATCGTAGTAGGGGATTCGGGAAATGTGTTCGTCGTTGATAAAGAAGGAACCATGGTGGCTAATATACGTCCCGAACTGGTAAGCGAACGAGAGAATTTTATCAATGACAGTAAATCGGACTCTTCAAAAGCTACGGCAGCAAAAGTTTACTCAGAAATGATAGCCGGTAAAAGCGGAATTGACAAATATTCTTATCAGGGTGTCAAGCGGGTGTGTGCCTATCGGCCCCTTACCGGTGGAAATGGATGGTCGATTGGTGCAGTTGCGCCAATCAAAGAAATGACGAGTTCTATCGGCTATACAGTTTTGCTTATGGTTACTTTTGTTATTCTCTGCACCCTCATTTGCATTGCAGTTACAGTGAAGACTGTGAATAAAATTACGAAACCGATTACAGACTGTGCAGAACGTTTGACGTTGCTGTCTGATGGCGACTTACATTCGGATGTTCCGACGACGGATGCAACGGATGAGACTGGAATCCTCCTTACACAGTTACAATTAACAATTGACCGATTAAAGAAAATTGTTGGAGGAATTAATACCTACCTGACGGAGATTTCAAAAGGGAATTTGTCCTTGAATGACCCGCCGGAATACGATGGGGATTTCACAGAGATTTCCAAGTCTATTAGGACAATCCTTGGAGATTTGAATCAAATCATCGAGCAGATTAATCAAAGCTCTTCCGGAGTTACAAGTGGATCCGAGCAGATTGCTGCCGGTGCGCAGGCTTTGAGTCAAGGTGCAACGGAACAGGCAAGTTCTGTGGAAGAACTGGCATCTACTATTCAGGAAATTTCCGGGCAGGTTAAAAAGAATGCAGAAAATGCAGATAAGGCTTCTGGAAAGACAGTGGAAACGTCTCAAGAACTGGAACGCGGCAAGGAAAACATGAATCAGATGCTTGATGCCATGAAGGACATCAGTAATTCTGCAGAAGAAATTCGAAAGATTATCAAGTCCATCCAGACAATTGCTTTCCAGACAAATATACTTGCACTGAATGCAGCAGTTGAAGCTGCACGCGCTGGCGAAGCAGGCAAAGGCTTTGCTGTTGTAGCAGACGAAGTTCGCAATCTTGCCAATAAGACGCAGGAAGCTTCTCAGGAAACCACGAAGATGATTGAACATACAATAGCGTCTGTAAAGTCGGGCACTGAAGTAGCAAATAAAACAGCAGAATCTATGAACCAGATTGTAGAGTCTTCTAATATATCTACAGATTTAGTACACAAGATTTCCAGTGCTTCTCAGCAACAAAATACAGCAATCCAGCAGGTTTCCCAGGGAATGGATCAAATTTCCAGTGTCGTTCAAACCAATTCCGCAACTGCCGAAGAAAGCGCAGCGGCAAGCGAGGAACTTTCCGGACAGGCAACTGTGCTGAAAAAACTGGTCGATTATTTCCAGATTCGCGGTGACGGTGCAAACCAAAATACAAAGACAGAAAATACAGTGCTTGAAGCAGCACCGGAACCTAAAGAAGAGGATTTTTCTCTTGGAAACGACAAATACTGATAGGCATGTAAATATGATTTGCTCATGCTGAAAAAATAATGGCAGTTGTATATCGAAAGTTTACAAATTATAAATTGTAAAAGACAAAACAGATACACCTTGATTGGGAAAAACCGCTTCAAGGTATATCTGTTTTTGCCTTTTGAAAAACTTCTGCGGCAGTTACTATTCTAAAAGTCGCAATACCGTTCTGCATTATTGCGGTACTGGCAAAGGATTCATACATGTGATGTCCAATCATACGGCATACTGTACAATTTATAAAATTAATTTCTATATTTATTGCTATTTATTACGGATACTCATCACGAATTTAATAAAAATATTGAATACAAGAGCAAATTTGATGTATAATCTGTGTAATTCAAAGAGGTTTGCACCTACATAAAAACCACAGCACAGCCCTAAGAATGAAATTCTAGATAATAATGGAGGAATTATAATGCCAAACTGGCTGAAGGATGCAGTATTTTATGAAATTTATCCGCAGAGTTTTCATGACTCAAACGGAGATGGAATAGGAGATATTAATGGTATCACAGAGAAACTGGATTATGTACATTCACTTGGCTGCAATGCTATCTGGATAAATCCCTGTTTCGATTCTCCGTTTATGGATGCTGGATATGATGTGCGCGATTACAAAAAAGTTGCGCCGCGCTATGGAACAAACGATGACCTGAAGCGCTGTTTTACAGAAGCCCATAAACGAGGGATGCACATCCTTTTGGATTTAGTTCCCGGACATACTTCTGACCAGCATCCATGGTTCTTGGAGAGTCAAAAAGCAGAGCAGAATGCCTACAGCAGCCGCTACATCTGGACAGATACCGTTTGGAACCGTCCTGCGGATTTCGGCTCAATGTGCGGTGTAACGGAGCGGGACGGCTGTTATCTGCTCAACTTTTTCTCCTCGCAGCCAGCGCTGAACTATGGCTTTAACAAGATTACGGCACCGTGGCAAAAACATTACACAGACCCGGATTGTGTGGCAACGCGCGAAGCGCTGAAAGATATCATGCGCTTTTGGTTAGAGGCAGGGTGTGATGGATTCCGCGTGGATATGGCAGATTCTCTGGTCAAAAATGACGAAGACCATCAGGCAACCGCTGAACTGTGGAGAAATGTGCGTGAAATGCTTGACCGAGAGTATCCGGAGGCAGCTATGGTTTCAGAGTGGTCTAATCCGGCGCAGGCAATTTGTCAGGCACGCTTTCATATGGACTTTTATCTGAACCATGAAGGCTGCGGATATTATTCGCTCTTCCGCAAAACCGGAAATGATGGCAGCCAACAAAGCTTTTTTAGTAAGCAGGGTCAAGGAGATATTCTGGAGTTCCTGGATGACTATCTTCCCAGATATAACGTGTCAAAATCATCCGGCTACATCAGTTTCATCACCTGCAACCATGACACGCCCCGCATGACACGAAGCTTTGATGAATCGGAGTGCAAAATTGCCGATGCATTCCTGCTGCTGATGCCGGGTGTACCATTCCTGTATTACGGGGATGAGATCGGCATGCAGTATTTTCCTCTCAAAAGCGTGGAGGGTGGATACAACAGAACAGGAAGCCGCACACCGATGCAGTGGACGAACGGAAAAAATCTCGGCTTTTCCAACGCCGCAAAGGAAAAACTGTATCTTCCGGTTGATGGCCGTGACTGTGCTCCGACCGTTGAGAGTCAGGAACAGGACAGCAATTCTTTGCTGAATACGGTGCGAAAGGTGCTGGCCCTGCGCCATGCGAATCCGGATTTACAGGCTACGCCGAACTTTGAGGTCATTTATGCGGAAAAGAAAAAATATCCATTCGTGTTCCGGCGCGGCAAATTTGTGATTGCGGTGAATCCTTCCTGCCGGGAGACAAATACGCTGTTGGACGAGCAGGGAGAGATTGCTTTCCAAATTGGCAGAAGTATGCTGGAAAATGGCAGACTCAAAATGCGTGGGCAATCCTTTGTCGTTTTCGAGAGCGCTCAGAAAGACTAAACTGAAAGGCTGAATTTTCTATAAAGTTTGAGCTATAGAATGATTCACAAAAGGGGTCCGCAGGTATCCTGCCTGCAGCCCCTTTTGCTGTGTAGTGCGGTATTCTTCTGTATGACTTCTGCAGCGGGACATATCGTTTTACATATGATGTGTGAACGGAAGACGGACTCAGACGAGCATCAGTATCTTTAAAATATAAAGCCAGCCGGTTAGTGTAAAGGCACTGAAAAAAGTTGTCAGCATGACTGCACTGGCGCTCAAAGTTGATTCGTGTCCCATGCTGCGTGCCATTGTAAAACTTGTCACTGTGGTGGAGGAACCAAGCATCGTCAGGACAGACACCAACTTGTCCTGCCGAAAGCCGAGAAAAACTGCCAGTGGGAGAAAAGCGGCAGGAAAAACCAGCAGCTTTAATACTGTGCATACAAGTGCAGGCTTCAATTTTGAAAATGCCTTGTGATAATCAAAACTTGCACCCAAAGCAATGAGTCCTAAAGGAGTCGCTGTAGCGGAAAAAGTCGAAATGCTTCTTTTCAAGATTACAGGCTGCGGAATCCGCAGCAGTGCCCAGACAATGCCGCTGATCACGCCGATAATGATTGGATTGGTGAGAATTCCTTTTAGAGCTTTCAAAATGAGCGCTTTGCTTATCTTACCATGCTCTGGTTTCATTATGGTGAGGATAATGACCGCGGCAATATTATAAAGTGGCACCACGCCGATAATTACCAGAGAGGTGGCACCTGTTGTCCCATAAATGTTCAGCAGAAATGCTACACCGAGAAGAGCAAGACTGCTGCGGTAAGATGCTTGTGCAAATTCCCCCCGTATGGACCGATCTTTCAAAAAAGTGGATAGACCGACTGAAATTAAGATGCTGGCGAGGCTGACCAGAAAACAAAAAGCTACAAATTTAAAATTCCAAGTGGCAAAAAAATCCGATTCAGAAATATCTTGAAACAAAAGGACAGGCAGAGCGGCGCGAAAAACAAATGCGTTCAGTTGATCTGCAAATTTTCCGTTTATCAGTCCGGACTTTCTGAAAACACAGCCTAATACCATCATGAGGAATATAGGAACGGTGGCATTTAAACAAAATATAAGATTTGTCATAAACAGATTGCTCCTTTTTTATACTAGGATTTCTTTCTGCTTTTTACACTTTTTTAACCGCATATCCCCTATTATACTCTGAAAAGGAAGGAATTTCACGGGAATTTATCTGAACGGTATTGTATGACCAGAGTTAACAGAGAGAAAACAACTGCAGATTTCGCAACAGCTTTCATTCCTATTCTTTATTTTGCTTTTCTGCGGCCTCAAGTCTTCCCTTGAGAAGTGTCTGTACAGCAAAGAATTAGAGTAATCTGAAAAGAAATTCCTGCAGATGCTTCTTAACCTTAAGAAACTGCGGTATCCGGCTTGCATTCCGGCAGATACTTTGATACAATAAACTAATATGTAGGATTGATGCGTTAAAAAGGGGACGATAGGATTGAAGGTGCAGAAATCACGCGAGGATTATCTGGAAACAATCCTCATCCTGCAGAACCGCAGAGGTTACGTCCGCTCTGTGGATATTGCGCGTGAGATGGGATTCAGCAAACCCAGCATCAGCCGTGCAATGTCCCTTCTGCGCCGGGCTGGTAATATCACGATGGAGGACAACGGGCTTATTACACTGACGGATGCTGGCAGGAAGATCGCTGAGAACATTTATGCAAGGCACCGACTGCTTACGTCATTCTTTACTGGCTTAGGCGTAAATGAAAAAACTGCTGCAGAGGATGCCTGTCGGGTGGAGCATGATATCAGTGAGGAAACATTTGACCGGCTGCGAGAATATATGGAGCAAACCGGTAAATGATAATAGAGATTCGGTTTAGGACAATTTCATCATTTTGTCAAACTTTCTGACTATAATTTCAGGTTGTCTAAGGACAAAAACAATTTTCGTTTCTATAATAAATTCATAACAAATGCAGACAGCATTTTTTGTACGGAAATGAGAGCACACAAACTTTTATGGCTTTATTTATTTTGTCTTAGGAGGAAATAGAAGAATGGCAGATTTCGGACTCAAAGAGCAGCTCGAAAAGTTCGGTATCAAAAAAGCCCTCGGTTATTTGGGCAAAGATCCGGACCAAAATATTCCTAAATTGCTTGACATGATCGACAAATTTGATAAGGATGATATGTATAAGGGACAGCGCGAGATGTTCCATCGCTTTATTGATAACCCTGAAAACAACTGGTTCAAATTGATTAAGAAACTGTACGCAACAGTGGATTTACACGTGCTGCAAACGATTTTCGCGAACTTTATTGTGAATGCAACATTGATTGGCGGCAAAAAGCAGGAGACTGTGCGCAAAAAATATGGCTGCAATGTCCCGTGGACTATTCTGCTTGACCCAACCAGTGCCTGCAACCTGCACTGCACCGGATGCTGGGCTGCTGAGTATGGTAACAAGCTGAACCTCTCTTTTGATGAGATTGATGATATTATCAATCAGGGCACATCAATGGGCACATACATGTATATTTACACGGGCGGAGAACCGCTGGTGCGTAAGGATGACATTATTAAATTGTGTGAGAAGCACAATGACTGTGTTTTCCTCTGCTTTACCAATGCTACTTTGATTGATGATAAATTTGCAGAGGATATGCTGCGTGTCGGTAACTTTGTTCCGGCTATCAGCGTGGAAGGTACGGAAGCCTCCACGGATGCCCGCCGCGGAAAAGGCACGTTCCAGAAGGTCATCCATGCAATGGAGATTCTGCGCAACCATCGCCTCCCGTTTGGTGTTTCCTGCTGCTATACCAGCCAGAATGTTGATGCAATCAGCGATGAAAAGTTCTTTGATTGGCTGATTGATCAAGATGCTTTGTTTGCATGGTTCTTTACCTATATGCCGATTGGCACGGATGCTCCGACGGATTTGATGGTACCGGCTGAGAAGCGTGAATTCATGTATCATCAGATTCGCAAGTTCCGTGAAACAAAAGAACTCTTTACCATGGATTTCTTCCTTGACGGCGAATATGTTTATGGCTGTATTGCAGGCGGCCGCTACTATCTGCACATCAATGCCAATGGTGACATTGACCCTTGTGTGTTTATTCATTACAGTGATTCGAATATTCACGACAAGACTTTACTGGAAGCTTATTGCTCTCCACTCTTTATGGAGTACCACAAGCATCAGCCCTTTAATGAGAATATGCTTCGCCCGTGTCCGCTGCTGGATAATCCTTATAAGCTTGAAGAAGTTGTAAAAGCAACAGATGCTCATTCCACGGACTTGGTCAAAAAAGAGGATGTGCATGACTTGTGTGCGAAGTGCGAAGCACGTGCCAAAGAATGGCAGCCGGTTGCCGACCGTTTGTGGGTAAACAGCGAGGGTAACAAACACGGACTTGGCTGTGAAAATACCATTCTTCCGCAGAACCGTATCGATCATTCTAAAGTGCGTTTGATGCGGGATGTCATTAAAGAAGACATTGAAGAGGATAACGCAAAAATTGCTGCAAAGAAAGCAGCACAAAATAAGTAAATTCGGTCTGCTTTTCTGCAGATCATGAGGACTGCCGAGGCAGTCCTTTTTGTTTGCAGGAAGGTTTTTACATAAAATTTTGTAAGAGCGTGCCTGCTATAGTGCCAAAATCTGATATTCTGTACTTAAAAAATGATTTTTCATTTTCTGCCCTTTTATTGAGTCCATATTTATGATAAAATAAAAAAACGGCAAGATTTCTATGCATTCACCTCTTTTTGACACTGCTGGTACAGTGGAAGAGACTATGAATTTCAGCACTTTAGAGAGCCGGGAAACCGGCAGAACGGGGGAAATGATGTCTAACGTTAGCAGAGCTTTTGTGGAGAAAAAACCGGGTTTCGATGTAGAAGCACAGCACATGAAAGAAGATCTGGTACGGAACCTTGGACTGGAAGTTACTGCTTTGCGACTTATCAACCGCTATGATGTTTCCGGACTTTCAGCGGAAGAGTTTGCCAAAGCACGGGATACAATTCTATCAGAACCCAATCAGGATACAGTTTATGAGGAAACCTGCCCATTAGAGGGCTGGCAGGCATTTGCAGTAGAGTATTTGCCCGGACAGTATGACCAGCGTGCCGACAGTGCGGCTCAGTGTGTTCAGCTTTTGACACAGAAAGAACGCCCGCAAGTGGTCACTGCAAAAATTATTGCGGTGCAGGGAAATCTTTCTGAAGCGGACATGAAGCGTATGGAAGAGTACCTGATTAATCCGGTGGAAAGCCGCATTGCCTCTATGGATAAGCCTGAAACTCTGCAGATGCAGGTACAGCGCCCTGCAGATGTGAAACGAGTTGCGGGTTTCACAGAATGGGATAATGCGCAGATGAAGAGCTATTATACCCAAATGGGCTTTGCCATGACCTTTGAAGATCTCTATTTTGTGAGGGATTATTTCCAAAAAGAAGAACATCGTGACCCATCCGTGACGGAACTGCGCGTGATTGATACTTATTGGAGCGACCACTGCCGCCATACCACATTCAGTACCCGCCTGAAGAAAATTTCCGTTGCTGAAAGTGCTGTCAGCGGCGTGATGGAACAAGCCTTGAAAGCTTATTATGATGTCCGTGATGAAGTTTACGGAAAAGATACCAAGCGTCCGGTTTCCCTCATGGATATGGCAGTAATCGGCATGAAAGTTCTCAAAAAGCGTGGCCTGATTCCGGACCTTGATCAAAGTGCGGAAATTAATGCCTGCTCCATTGAAGTACCGGTGACGATTGACGGTAAAACAGAGCCGTGGCTGGTTCAATTTAAAAATGAAACACACAATCACCCGACGGAAATCGAGCCGTTTGGCGGTGCGGCAACTTGCTTAGGCGGCGCGATCCGTGACCCGCTTTCCGGTCGTGCCTATGTCTATCAGGCGATGCGTGTAACGGGCAGCGGCGACCCGCGTGTTTCCGTGGAAGATACCCTCCGCGGTAAGCTGCCTACCAGAAAAATCACAACCGGCGCGGCGCATGGTTACTCTTCCTATGGGAATCAGGTCGGTTTGGCAACGGGTCAGGTGCAGGAGTTCTATGACCCCGGCTATGTGGCCAAACGGTTGGAAATTGGAGCGGTCGTTGGGGCTTCTCCCAAGGCAAATGTTATCCGCAGGGAACCGGTCCCCGGGGATATCATTGTTCTGCTGGGCGGCGCAACCGGCCGCGACGGAATCGGTGGTGCAACGGGTTCCAGCAAAGCACATACGGAAGAAAGTGTGGAAGAGTGCGGCGCAGAAGTGCAGAAGGGGAATCCGCCAACTGAGCGCAAAATTCAGCGTATGTTCCGCAAACCGGAAGTTACACACATGATTAAACGCTGCAATGATTTTGGTGCAGGCGGTGTCAGCGTTGCCATCGGAGAACTGGCACCCGGCTTGCGCATCCATTTAGATAAGGTACCGAAAAAATATGAGGGCCTTGACGGAACGGAACTGGCAATTTCCGAAAGTCAGGAGCGTATGGCGGTTGTACTGGATCCCAAGGATGTCGACCGCTTTATCACAGAAGCGAATCAGGAAAATCTTTCTGCCACCGCCGTGGCAGTTGTTACAAAAGAACCACGCCTGCAGATGTTCTGGCGTGGAGATGAGATCGTCAATATTACTCGCGCATTTTTGGACACCAACGGTGTTACACAGGAAACGGATGTGGAGATTGGGCCAGTTGATCCGGAACAGAATTATCGGGAGCAAGTACCGGAGTGTCTCAAAAATAAGCCGTTGGCAGAAGCTTTCCGCGAGAATTTAACTCGTCTGGAAGTCTGCGGGCAGAAGGGCCTTGCCGAGCGCTTTGATGCTTCTATCGGTGCGGCTACGGTGCTCATGCCGTTTGCGGGAAAGTATCAACTTACGCCGGAGGAAGGTATGGCTGCCAAGCTTCCGACAGCCGGCGAAACGGATGATGCCACGGCTATGGCCTTTGGTTTTCTTCCCGGCATTTTCAAGTGGAGTCCATTCCATGGTGCGGCATGGGCTGTGACAGAGAGCCTTTCCAAATTGTGCTCTATGGGTGCAAATCCGCTTAAAGCGCGGCTGACCTTTCAGGAATATTTTGAGCGCATGACAGAGGACCCGAAACGCTGGGGCAAACCGACAGCGGCATTGTTGGGCGCACTTGCTGCCCAACTGGGTATGGGCCTGCCTGCCATCGGCGGCAAAGACAGTATGAGCGGCACTTTTGAAAAGCTGGACGTACCGCCGACTTTGGTCAGCTTTGCTGTTACGATGACGAAAGCAAGCAAGACCCTTTCTGCGGCCCTGCAGGGATTTGGCCATGAAATTGTTGCTTTTCCGATACCTGTGGATGCTGAAACTTTGTTGCCGGACTGGGAAGCACTGCGGAAATATTACTGGAAGATTGAAAGCTTGATTGCTTCTGGTGCTGTGCTTTCCGCTTCGGTGGTCAAGGAAGGCGGCATTGCCGCTGCAGTTTCTAAAATGGCGTTTGGCAATCAGATCGGTGTTTCATTTGACCGGAATATGGAGGATGCACAAATGCTCTTTGCACCCCGCTCTGGTGCATTGATTGTTGAGCTTGCTGCAGGTTCAGCATTCCCGAAAGGAGCCGTGAAAGTTGGCACCACGATTCCAGATCCGGTCTTTGTGCTGGGAGGACAACGCATGCTGCTTGCCGATCTTACGGCAGCATGGAGCGGTACTCTGGAAGACGTATTCCCAAGTCATGCGGCAGAAGTTCCGATTTCGCGTGAAATTCCGCTTTATAAAACGCGTAATGAAGCAGTACCTGCGGTCAAAACAGCAAAACCGCGTGTGTTTATTCCCGTGTTTCCGGGAACAAACTGTGAGTATGACAGCGCGAAAGCTTTTGAACGTGCAGGTGCACAGACAGATGTGCTGGTTGTGAACAATTTGACTCCGGCTGCCATTGAAGAAACTATTGATGCCATGGCAGAGGCGATTCAAAAGTGCCAGATTATCATGCTTCCGGGCGGATTCTCCGGCGGTGATGAACCGGATGGGTCCGGGAAATTCATTGCTACGACCTTCCGTAACCCTAAGATTACGGAGGCCGTTACCCAATTATTGGAACAGCGCGATGGCTTGATATTAGGAATTTGCAATGGATTTCAGGCTTTGATTAAACTAGGGCTGGTGCCTTATGGAAAAATTACTGTACCGAATGCGGAAGCACCAACTTTGACTTTCAACACTTTGGGCCGTCATGTTTCCCGTATGGTTTATACACGTGTTACCAGTGTCAAATCGCCGTGGTTTGCAGCTGTGCAGGCAGGGGATGTCTTTACGGTGCCGGTTTCTCATGGTGAGGGCCGTTTTGTCGCAAGCAATGAAGTGCTGGACCGCCTGATTGCGAATGGACAAATTGCTACCCAATATACGGCCCCCTGCGGCTGTCCAAATGGAAAGACCAAATGGAACCCGAACGGCTCTGTCTGTGCTATTGAAGGCATCACGAGTCCTGATGGCCGTATTCTGGGTAAAATGGGCCACAGCGAGCGTCACGGCACTGACTTGTATAAAAATGTGCCCGGTGAAAAAGATCAAAAGTTGTTTGAATCGGGTGTAAAATATTTTGAATAATTCGCTGAAGCGTACTTGGGCGGAGATTGATTTAGATGCGGCTGCCCATAACTATTTGGCCATTCGGAAATCCTTGCATCCCCACACAAAGATTTGCTGCGTTGTCAAAGCTGATGCTTATGGGCATGGGGCCGAACAGCTTGCGCATCTTTATGAACGTCTAGGTGCGCAGTGGCTGGCTGTTTCTAATTTAGAGGAAGCCATCCAAATCCGTGCCTGTGGTGTGGGAATTCCCATCCTGATTTTAGGATATACGCCACCGGCAGAGGCAAAAATGCTTGCCAAATTGAATATTGCACAAGCAATTCTATCGAAAAAATATGCGGAACAATTGAACCGAGAAGCGGCCTCGGCCGGTGTAAGCGTGCATGCGCATATTAAACTGGACACGGGTATGAGCCGAATTGGTTTTCTTTATCAGGAACCGGAACGGGACAGCAGGTCATTGCAGGAAATCCAGAATGTCTGTGCATTGAAAAACCTAATACCGGAGGGTATTTTTACTCACTTCGCAGTTGCAGATGAAGGAACCGATGGGGAAGCGTTTACGCGCCGTCAGTACCAGAATTTTACTGGCGCGATTGAAAAATTGGACAAGGCCGGCATTCATTTCCGTATCCGTGATTGCGACAATTCTGCTGGGCTGATGGATTATCCGGAGTTTCAGCTGGATATGTGTCGTCCGGGTATCATTTTATACGGAATGCTGCCATCCGGAAAAATGCGCAGTGATTTGGATTTGCAGCGGGTCATGCGGCTGAAGAGTGTGGTTTCTTTGGTGAAAACATTACCTGCCGGAACGAGTTTGAGCTATGGATGTACCTACCAAACAACGCGGGAGACAAAAGTTGCTACGATTCCTGTCGGTTATGCGGACGGTTATCCGCGGGTCCTTTCTGGAAAAGCGGATGTTCTTATTCGTGGCAGACGCGCCAGAAGTATGGGACGTATCTGTATGGATCAGATGATGGTAGATGTGACAGATATTCCGGATGTGACAGAAGAAGATGAGGTTACTCTGATAGGAACAGATGGAAACGAGACGATTACGGCAGAGGAACTGGCTAATTTGGCTGGTACTATCAATTATGAAATTGTCTGTGGAATCAGCAAGCGTGTACCGCGCATTTATTATCAGCATGGATGTGCGGTTGCAGAAATGAACCTTATTTGTGGAAATTAAGCGGTTTTGCTTTGTACAGTTCATTGAAAAATCCCACATTTTTCCATAATGATGTTTTTATATCGAACTAGAAGCAGCTCACAGAAAATATTTTCTGTGAGCTGCTTCTAACTCATAAATAGCAAGTCCATCATTTTCTTTACTTTAGGCATTTCTCTGCTATTAAAGCTGAGCTGCCAGATATTTTTCTTCTGCTATGGATAACTGCGGGTTTGCAGAAGCCAGCACAAGTGTTTTGTGTGTGTTGTGGCTGATAACCTGCAGTCGAATATGAATTACGAAGTCTTTTTTAGGAATTGTGTAAAAAGTTTCGCAGACAACACTGTTATCTTTTATTGCTAGAGAGAGTTTTGCCCGAAATCGTTGAGGATTTTCTGCGCAGAAAAGTGTAGTCAGATTTTCTCCGACATATTCATTAGCAGCACCAAACAACTGGCGGAAAGACTCATTTGTCCGGATAAGAAGCAGCTTTCCATTTTGATATTCAAACAGAGCAAGCGCTCCGATAAAGTTATTGAAAATTCGATTAAAAATCGAATCCATTTTCCAAACTTCATCAATGGGCAAAAGTGTTTCAGGATCCAATGATTGTTTTGAATTGACATAATGAGTAGTTACTTTACCGTTGTGCATAACAGAAACTTGATTTGTCGTTAAAAGATTTTGAAAATCAACCAGAGGCATCGGTTTGGCAAAATAATAACCCTGCCCATAGTTACAGCCAAGGCTTCGCAGAAAAAGCATTTGTTCTCGGTTTTCTATACCTTCTGCCACGACAGAGATGTCCATCCATTTGGCAAGATTCATAATAAAAAAAAGGATATTTCCATCATTGCCGGAGGAAGTGCACTGCTGCATGAACCTCATATCCAGTTTCAAGGTATCCACCGGTACTTCATTGAGCATATTCAGGGAGGAATACCCTGTTCCGAAGTCATCCATTTCAATATCGAATCCAGCTTGCTTTAACTTAGTAACGGTACTAATCAACTGCTTCGGATTATCCATATAGGAAGTTTCAGTGATTTCAAAATGCAAAAGTTTTGGGGGCAGATCATAATGCTCTAAAATTTGATGAATGATATTTGTAAGATTTGTATTATAAATATCTATACGGGATAGGTTTACAGAAATTGGGACAGGACTGTGCCCGCTGTCTATCCAATTTCGCAGATTTTTACACACAGTTGACCAGACAAAAATATCAACCTGTGTGATAAAACCATTCCGCTCAAACAAGGGAATGAACTCTGCCGGAGGAAGAAATCCTCTTTGTGGATGCTGCCAGCGCACAAGGGCTTCTGCACTGCTGAGACATTCTGTTTCCAAATCATATTTTGGCTGATAATAGACTACAAATTCACCGTTGGCTAAGGCGTTCCCCATCTCGGCTGTCATCTGGCATTCCTCGGTTTGGCGTATATCCAAGTTGCGGTTGTAATAGGCGATATGTTTGTCATATTTTCCCTTGATCGATTTGCAGGCAGCCCGCGCGTGATCACACATGGCCCGAATGGAGATGCTTTTGTCTTCAATCGGATAGATGCCGAATTTCAGCTTTAAATCCATTTGATGAACGGACGCTTGGAGTTCGTTCATCACTGTTTCGGCAAATAATGTATAGTCAGGCTGGCGTGGAAGAATCACTGCAAAGATATCACCGCCCAACCGACAGACGTGACCGGCAGGTACACAGAACTTTAAAATCTGTGCAAGGCAGCAAAGTACATAGTCCCCTGCTTCATCGCCGTAATTATCATTCACCAACCGAAAACTTTCGATATCGATGCAGAGCATATCATAAGATTTCTGAGGATATTGATGGAGCATTTTACCCGCATGTATGTAAAATGCTTCTTTGTTGTCAATATGTGTCAATCCATCTTTACCGGCCCAACTGTTAAATACTGAAGTTTCCCGTAACTTAATGATATTTGCCACGTGCTGTTTAATCAGTGTTGCATTGTAGGGCCTTGATAAAAAATCAGATGCCCCATGGGCAAGGGCAGTAATTTCAGACTGTATGTTTCCTTTCTGTGTAATTACAATAGTTGGAATGTTTGCGATGCTTTTGTCGGACTGGTACCGGTCAAGGAACTCATAACTGGGCATTACCGGCATGATTAAGTCCAGCAGAATTGCGGAAATTTCGTTTCCATACTGTTGCAGAATTTTTATGGCATCCATGTCATTGTCGGCTTCAAGAATGTCATAATCATTTGTCAGAATTTGACATAAGGTCAGCCGGTCGATCTTATTGCCATCTACAATCAGGATTAGGCGCCTGTCAGAAAGTGATGACATAATATTCCTCCTTTTGCTTCCATGCAAAAGACTGCCCATCAGAATGCAGCCGGACAAGAAGCTGTTTGATAGATATAGTCAAAAATCGGAAAACCGGAAAATACATATTTTCATTTATCTGAAAATTTTATGTTCAAAGAACAGATAAAAATGTAAATGAAAAATTGAAAAGACAGGAATCAATTTACAAAAATTATACACTCATAACCAATCATTTTCAACATATGAAGACACAAAAATGCAAAAAATGAAAGGTATCATTTCCAAAATAACCGTTAGTACCGTTTTATAAAGTATAATTTGTGTCTGTTTTAGATAAAAATCGATAGATAGCTAGGAAAATAACAACATTATTTCCTTGAAAAAATACAATAAATTCCTGATTTTAAGACTTGATTTCCAAAACAGAGAGAATAAATCACATAAAAACGCATAAAAAACAATAAAAGACTATATTTCTAAAATTGAAATTCAATTTTAAAATGGAATGAATAAGGAGAATGAAATCATAAGAAGCATAATATATCTATTTTCAGTACTTTGAAATCAATCTATCATACCGATTGATTCTGTGATGGACTTTTAAAATTTGCAATCATATTTCCTCTTTTATAGATGATTT
>DHDR01000003.1:33646-44825 GCA_002399445.1 Ruminococcaceae bacterium UBA4871
TTTATAGATGATTTGATTTTACTTTATCGTTGCAATATGATATATTTACACATTACAATTGGATTTATAAGATGTTGGAAATGGTGTCCATTATATGAAAATACGATTTATTGAGCTAACAGTAGAGGGGGAAATTATGGAATTGTGTGGGAAATTGGTAGACTGCTTTTGTGACAATCGGGTAGTGAGAATCTATCAGCCACCACAAAAATTTATCAATAAAAAGCTTCCGACAGCGTGGATTTGTGCCGGGGATTCTTTTGGAAATGCGATGATAGAAATTCTACCACAGTTAGAAAAGTCGTTTGAAAAAGACTGTGAACCATTTTATATTGCCAGTATTATGCATACAGAATGGGAAAGCGATTATACACCTTGGCCTGCTCAGGCACCATGGAAAAGCAGTGAACTCTTCACAGGAAAAGCAGGAGACTTTTTTGCGTTTTTGACACAAAAGGCAATACCACTTGCAGAAAGTAATTTTTCGATTGGCACAGATCATGCAGTGCTGGGGTACTCTCTTGGCGGATTGGCGGCTTTGTGGGGTTCAGCACAGGATAAACATTTTGGACGATGCGGCAGCATCTCCGGTTCCTTGTGGTATGACGGATTTATGGACTGGCTGAAAAACCATGCGGAGGAGTTTCGCAATAAGAAAGTTTATTTTTCTCTTGGGCGCCGTGAAGAAAAGGTCCGTAACCGGCAACTGCGGCAGATTGGAGATTGTACCCGCAATGCGGTACGACTGCTCAAGCCATTTGCTAGGCAAATTACACTGCAATGGAATAATGGAGGACATTTTAATGAACCACAGCAGCGAATCCTGCGGGCCTTACTGTGGCTTTTTCGTAAAGACAGGGACCGTTTTAAAAGAATAGAATAAAATAACCGCCCCGAATTTCGGAGCGGTTATCTTCAAGCCAAGATGTCTAGTTGATGATTGACAGGGTCAGCGGCTTGCATCATTTGTGTAATTTCATTACCCTCTGTTTGCTGCATATCCAATGCTTTTTTCATGACTGTAACTTCAGCACTTTGCTGCGTTTGTGCCAAATGCATATTGGTGCTCAGGGATGCAACTGTAGAAATGTTCATTTCAAGGCCTCCATTTCAATAGACAACCAATTCAATTTGATTACTGAATTGGCCATATGCTTTTTTGCTTAGACTTACTGTAACATATTTGTAGAAAAAAGGGAAGAAAGACTTCATAAAATTTCCCAGGCTTTATCCAGCTCTACTTTTCATTCGAAAGTAAAGATAAGAAAATACCTTGCAAAATGAAGTAGCATGCTGTATAATAAAAGCTATCTTAAGGCGAAGATGCCACTGGAAGTATTCCAGTGGCATCTTTTTTTATAAGAAAATGGAGGGATTCGTATGAACACAGGGGATACCTGCTTCGTGTTATTTTCAGCTGCAATGGTGCTGTTGATGACACCGGGACTTGCTTTCTTTTATGGTGGTTTGGGACGACGAAAAAATGTGGTAAACAATATGATGGCTTCGTTTTTTATCATGGGAGTATCCATTGTTATGTGGGTCTTGTTTGGGTACTCACTGGCATTTGGCGCCGATCATGGAGGCATTATCGGCGGATTTGAATGGAGCCTGTTCCGCGGCGTAGGAATGGGAGCCGGACCTTATAGTAAGACGATTCCGCATTTGGCTTTTGCGGTCTTTCAAATGATGTTTGCTGTCATTACGCCGGCACTGATTACAGGCGCTGTGGCAGGGCGCATGCGGTTTAAAGCGCTTGCGCTGTTTGTAATGATTTGGATGATGCTGGTTTATTACCCGGTCGCTCACATGGTCTGGGGGCAGGGCGGATTCTTGGCAAAACTAGGTGCCGTCGATTTTGCCGGAGGAAATGTCGTTCATATTACTTCTGGTGTCAGCGCTTTGGTGCTGTGTATCCTTCTTGGCAAGCGCAGTGGATATGAACAGGTGAATTACCGTGTCCATAATATTCCATTTGTGGTCTTGGGCGCGGCACTTCTGTGGTTTGGCTGGTTTGGCTTTAATGCAGGCAGTGCACTTGGGGCAAATGGGCTTGCAGCACACGCTTTTACCACCACAGCAGTTTCTGCAGCCGCTGCCATGGTGTCGTGGATGATTATCGACGTGATAATCAACAAGCTGCCAACACTGGTTGGTGCCTGCACAGGCCTGGTAGTAGGTCTTGTTGCCATTACACCGGGTGCGGGTTTCGTTCCGGTGTGGGCTGCTTTGATTATTGGCCTGCTGGTCAGCCCGATTTGCTACTTTACTGTTTCCGTTGTCAAAAAGAAATTGGGCTATGACGATGCACTGGACGCATTCGGCTGTCATGGAATTGGTGGAATTTGGGGAGGAATTGCAACTGGACTTTTTGCACGCAGGGACATTAATCCAGTTGCACAATGGAATGGACTTGTTTTTGGCGATGGACGGCTGTTTGGCGCCCAGCTGCTGAGTATTGCCGTTACGATTGTGTTTGCAGTGGTAGGAACTTTAATTTGTGCAGCAATTGTAAAGCTGTTTATTCCGCTGCGGGTCAGTCGGCGTGACGAACAAGTCGGTCTTGATCTTTCGCAGCACGGAGAGCGTGCTTACCCGTCCTTCAATGGACTGGATGACTGATGGGGGCGAATCAATATGATAAAAATTGAAGCGATCGTGCGGGAAGAAAAGTTGGAGGATGTCAAGGAAGCTCTGCAAAAAATCGAAGTCCGCGGCCTTACGGTTTCGCAGGTGATGGGCTGCGGTACGCAGATGGGATATACGGAGAATGTCCGTGGAAGCAGGGTACATATCAATATGCTTCCGAAAATTAAATTTGAAATTATTGTTTCCAATGAGGAATGGGAAGCCAAAACCATTCAGGCAATCCAAAAATCCGCATGGACTGGAAACGTTGGCGATGGAAAAATTATCAGCTATGAAATTCATCATGCCATACGGATAAGGACAGGAGAAAAGGGAACGGAGGCTATTCAGCCGGGTCCTGAACCATCTGGAAATTAAAAATAAGGTGCCAAGTGACGAAAAGGAACCGGCTTCGTTTTCAAAACAGAGCCGGTTCCTTTTTCTTTGTCTGGGGACGGCCTTTGACAAAATATCAATCTGCAGAGAGATTATACTGAGCAACAAAGGGAGGTGATTTCCTTGCAGACGGTGTATGTGGATGTGCTGGTGGCAGTCAACCTTTTTATTGACTATTTTCTGCTGTTGCTTGTTACCAAATTCCTGCACATTTCCGTACACCGGTCAAGGCTGGTTCTGGGCGCATTGATTGGAGCTTTCAGTTCTCTGGTCATTTTACTTCCTCCGTTTCCTCCTGCAGCTGATTTCCTGATAAAGCTGTGCATCTCCCTGCCTGTCACATTGACAGCGTTTGGATTTCAGGGAATACGGGCATTTGTGCGGCAGGTCTTGTCCTTCTTCCTGCTGAGCTTTGCTTTTGCGGGGATACTGGTGGCTGTCTGGTATTTTCTGGCGCCCAGCGGCCTTTTTGTCAAAAACAGCGTTGTCTACTTTGATGTGCCACCGCTTTTGCTGATTCTGCTGACGCTGCTGAGCTATTTTGTGCTGCGGCTGCTGCAGCGGGTGACAGGCCGTGGGCCGCTGCAGCATACCATCTGCCGCGTGCAAATGGTGCTTGGCGGCCGACAGTGCTCTCTGCAGGCACGAGTAGACACAGGCTGTTCGCTGAAGGAACCCTTTTCTGGTTTGCCGGTGATTGTGGCAGAAAAAAATGCCCTGCCGCCGCTGCCGGAAACGCCGCCGCGGATGATTCCTTATACCTCGGTGGGTGGAGAGGGACTTTTACGAGCTTGGCGGGCGGAGTCCTGTACGCTGACTTTTCCCGGAGGCGGTGTTTGCCGTGCGGAGTGCTATGTTGCCTGTCTGGAAAAGAAGCTTTCCGGCGGGGATTATCAAGCCTTGGTTCCGCCGACACTGCTGGACGGCGGAACTGAAAATACAAGAATTTGTGCAATTCAAATAGGAAGAAAGGGAAATGGGCATGTTGGAAAGACTGAAAAAATGGCTCCGCCGACTGTTTGCCGCACCGGTACATTACATCAACGGTCCGGACACTCTGCCCCCGCCGCTGACAAGGGAAGAGGAGGCAAAAATCTATGCAAACATAGAAGCCAATGTTCCAAATGCAAGGGAGCCGCTGATTACGCACAACCTGCGCCTGGTGGTCTACATAGCAAAAAAATTTGAGTCGCCGGGTGCCGGAGCAGAAGATCTGATCTCGATCGGTACAATTGGTCTTATTAAGGCGGTCAATACGTTTCGTCCGGAAAAGAAGATCAAGCTTGCGACTTACGCTTCCCGATGTATCGAGAATGAGATCCTTATGTACCTGCGCAAATCAAGCCAACTGAAAAACGAAGTTTCTATTGATGATCCGCTCAATGTGGATTGGGACGGCAATGAACTGCTGCTGGCAGATGTGCTGGGCAGTGACAGCGATATGGTTAGCTGCGGCATTGAGGAGGAAAGTGAACGCCGTGTGCTGCTGTCGGCTGTGTATGCGCTGCCCCCGCGTGAACGAAAGATTATGGAAATGCGTTTTGGCCTTAACAGCAAAGAAGAGCATACCCAGAAGGAGGTGGCAGATGCGCTGGGCATCTCTCAGTCCTATATTTCCCGTTTGGAAAAACGGATTATTGCCAGATTAAAGCGGGACCTTGAGAAAGTAGGGTGATAAAAGAAAACAATTTTTTTAATAAAGCATAAATAAAGAGCCGGCACTGTTTTATGGTGTCGGCTCTTTACTGCTTTTACTTGCTTTTGACTGCTGCAGGAAGTCAAGCAGTTCGGTCCTCTCATTTGGGCAGCGGCCATCCACAACAGCATCAAGGAGAAGTTCCAATGCATGGCCAACGGAAGGCCCACGCAACCCAAGTGCTGTCAAATCAGTTCCCGTTACTGCCAGCTGCTTTCTGGAAAAGCAGACTTGTTTTTTCAGAAGGGAATGCAGAATCCTTTCCGACTGATCTAACAGCTTCAAGCGGTTTTGTACGGCGGACGACTGTGCTTTGGTGTCTGCCCGCTGCAAATTCAGCAATAGGAAGCAGAAATCAGGCCCAAACTGCCGAAGCCGACGCCTAAGGATATGTTCGTCCGGTTCCATAAAAAGCATATGACGGCGAACACCTTCTGCAGCGAGATGACAGATTTCCCCGGAAAAGCGCAGCCGGTGCAACACAAGGGAAGCAATGGGTGCGCCGACTTCTGCATGCCGGTAAAAATGATCAATTCCTTCTATATCTGTGGTCCGGCAGGAAGGCTTCCCAATATCATGCAGCAGCATTGTCAGCCGCGGAAGCAGTTCCGGCGGAGTAGATTCCACGGATTTTACCGTATGCATCCAAACGTCATAACAATGAAACGGACCGTGCTGCGGGCAGCCGTTTTCCGGTGCAAGTTCCGGTATGATTGTACAAATAACGTCGCAAAACTCTGCAAGAATGCGACCGGCCCCAGGTCCGCACAGCAGTTTTGACAGTTCGGTGCTGATACGTTCGGCAGCAATATTGCGGAGCAGTCCTTTGTTTTGGTGAATTGCACTTTCTGTTTCCGGCTCAATGGTAAAATTCAACACACTGGCAAAGCGCAGTGCCCGCAGAATACGCAGCCCATCTTCTTGAAAGCGGGCTTCAGGATTCCCGACACAGCGGATGATTTTTGCATCAAGGTCATGTATGCCGCCGAAAAGATCGACAGGTGCACCGTTTTCCCAAGCCATTGCATTAATGGTAAAGTCCCTTCGGCGTAAATCATCCTGCAGATTCCGTGTAAAAACGACGTTGTCCGGGCGGCGATTGTCACTGTAGCTGCCGTCAATCCGAAAGGTCGTCACTTCTATGGGATGCTGGTCGGAAAGTACGGTTATGGTACCGTGTTTCATACCGGTTTCCAAGCAGGAAAACGCGGAGAGGGCTTGTTTGGTTTGCAGGGGTTCGCTGGCTGTGGCAAGATCCCAGTCGTGTGGTTCCTTGCCGAGCAGGGAGTCCCGCACACAGCCGCCGACCGGACATGCCTGCCATCCAGCTGCATGCAGAGCATCCAGCACATTTTGAACATAATTAGGCACGGTAAAAGTCATGAGCAAATTCCTTCTCCGATATGACAGCTATTATGCATCCGGACTTGCCGATGCAATGAAGCGAATTTTTACTTTTGCGTTGAGACCATAGTATTGCTGAATATCATAATGATATGCCTGACTAAAAGCATTAAAGTAACAGTAATGCTTGTTCAGTTTTCTCTGGTCAAAAGTTACAACATTGCTTTGGCCAAAGCGCGCAGCATTGACTTGGCGTTCAATATCTTGATAGGCTGCAAAATTGCTCTGAAATGGGCCGATTGCATGCAAAAGGGCGAGCAATGCTGTCACTGCCGCGCATACTTCTATAACAGAAATCACATGATTGTTTTGAAATCCTTCCGCTGTACTCAAAGCCAACAGAAGGGTCAGTATGATTAACGGGAACATGGGGCGGCCGACAGCGCCGAGCACAGCGGGGATGGCCTGCGAGCTCCACAGGCTTAGGTATAACGCTGGGAGGAACTGGTATTGCGGCATTTCGTGGGCTGTGAGTAAAAAGCCAAGCAATATCGCAAGATAATAGATAGCAAAGAAGAACACCCAGAATATCGATTTTGCTGGCAGACCAATAGGTTTTGCCAAGGCAGAAAGGACGCACCCCAAACAAATTAGCAGTTTTAGCAGGCGCGGGAACCGCCCCATGGGACATTGGTGCAAAAAGTACAGACTGCACAACCCCATCAGGACAGAAACCGGCCAGAGGGTACCGTTAAATACGGAAAAATAGTTTATCAGATTTCGAATCAGCAGCTCTTGATGATTGGTTGTGGCATAGGAAGTGGTGGACAGCCGGTAATAGGCACCCGGGCAGGTGAATGTGAAAATCAGGATTGCTGCGCTTAGAATAAAAAGGACTAAAAAATAAGGTGAGATAGGTTTTTGCTTTTTCAGTAAAAACAGGGAAGCCATGCAAAAGACAAAAAGTGCGACCGCGATTTGTTCATGCATTAAACCCGCAACTACGAAAAAGATGGGGCAGATCCACTGCAGGGGGCGGCTGAGCGGACGGCCGCGCAGGGCATTCCAAAACGGCAGAACTCCAATCAGCAGAAACAGCATGGGATACAGATAATTGCAGGAACCGTCCATCCATACAAATGTATCGCCGAAAAGCCCATGTGCCAGTGGAAATAGCCCCGGAAAGAATGCGCAGATACACGCTAGGGAAAGTCACGTTTCCACCTGTCTTCCTGAGGAGCGATATGGCCGCATGAGGCATAAAACAACAGAAGCCCAGTTCCTTCAATGACAAACGGCGTGAGAATTTTCCAAAGAAAAAGCCCGTTCAACAGCAGTATCTGCGCAAAGCTGTTTGCTATGCGGGAACCGGCATATGTGTAGTAATATTTGTAAAAATTCCCAATACTGGCCAGCGTGCGTCCGCGGGAAGCAAAAGTAAAATCGTCTCCTTGCGGGAAAGAGTACCTGTATAAAAGCAGGAATAGGATTATCCCTGCTACAAAGGGAACATAGATGAGATATCTTTTCCATTTTCTTTGCATGCCGGTTCACCTTTCTGCTTATCTTTTTCTAAATTAGGAATGATTTCAATTTAGTATAGCACAACCACTTTCTGGAAGCAATGTTTTTGCATACAGCAGTTCCTGTGCGGCAATACTGCAACTGGAAGGGAGCGGTATGATGCAAAACAACAAAGTGGAGATCTGTGGTGTTAATACTTCTCAACTTAAAGTTCTGACGGAAAAGCAAAAGATGGAACTGCTCCGCAAAATGCATGATGGCGACAAAAATGCACGTGACGAACTCATAAAAGGGAATCTGCGATTAGTACTCAGCGTTATCCAACGCTTTACAAACCGCGGAGAAAACCTTGATGACCTTTTTCAGGTTGGCTGCATCGGCCTGATGAAAGCAATTGACCATTTCGATATTAATCAAGGAGTCAAGTTTTCAACTTATGGCGTACCCATGATTATTGGGGAAATCCGCAGGTACCTTCGGGACAATAATTCCATACGGGTTTCCCGCTCTCTGCGGGACACGGCCTATAAGGCGATGAAGGCGAAAGAAGCATTTACGAATAAGCATGACCGTGAACCAACCATGGATGAGCTGGCAAAATTACTGAATATAGACCGCAGCGATGTCGTCATGGCGCTGGAATCTATTGTTGATCCAGTTTCGCTTTATGAGCCTGTCTTTTCGGACGGCGGCGATACTATTTATGTGATGGATCAGGTAGGAGATAATAATGATGACAACAACTGGGTGGATGAAATTGTGCTGAAGCAGGCGATTCACGACCTGACTGACCGCGAAAAGCATATCCTTTCCATGCGGTTCCTGCAGGGGAAAACTCAAATGGAAGTGGCAAGTGAGATCGGCATTAGTCAGGCGCAGGTTTCCCGGTTGGAAAAAGCGGCTTTGCAAAAAGTCAAAAAAGACCTATAAATAATCATCAAATTCAAAGGCTGTGAACTTTTCAGAACATTCGTTTAATGTTCAGCTAACGGTCACTTATACCCCATACGATAAAGTTATAGCAACTGAAACGTTCTTTGGAACGCTGTTTTCAGGGCATCTGTTTATGATTTTTCGTGTGGAGGGATAAAAATGCACAAAAAGCTGCTAAGAGAAAAGAGAAAATGGGAAAAGCCGGAGATTTCATTTTGGGTACTAATCGGTATTTTGGTATTTTCCTTTTTCCTAAACTTCTGGAATATTGGACAAAATGGAACAGGAAATTCCTATTATGCGGCCTGTGTTAAAAGTATGACACAGAGCTGGCATAATTTTTTCTTTGTCAGTTTTGATCCGGCAGGTATGGTCAGCGTGGATAAGCCGCCTCTTGGCTTGTGGATGCAGGCACTTTCCTGCAAAATATTCGGTTACAGCGGCTGGGCAATGCTGCTGCCACAGGCCGTTTCGGGGACGCTTTCCTGCCTGATGATTTATTTGCTTGTTTCCAAATACTTTAAAAAATCGACTGGCCTGATAGCAGCGTTCCTTTTTGCATGTACTCCGAGTGTTGTGCTGGTTTCCCGCAACAATACAATGGATATGCAGCTGATTTTCTGGCTTCTGCTGTCCATATGGTTCCTGATGAAATCCATTGATACTGGGAAATGGCGGTGGCTGTTCCTTTGCGGTGTGCTGGTTGGCGTGGGCTTTAATGTAAAAATGCTGCAGGCGTACCTTATTGTTCCGGCAGTTGTTGTGACATACCTCATTTTTACAAAGGGAAAAGTAGGGAAGCGATTTTTAGCCGGTGCGATTGCTGCGGTTCTAATGCTAGGGGTTTCTTTTGCATGGGTAGCAGCAGTAGATTTGACACCTGCTTCGGAACGTCCCTATGTGGACAGCACCAGCAGCAATTCTGTTTTGGAACTGGTTTTTGGGCACAACGGCATAGAACGGCTGGTTGGCGAAGACAGGATGAACCGCGGCCAAAGTAATTTTGGAAAAGCGTCTGGCGAGAAGCCTTCCAACGGCGAAATGCCGGCGGCAGGTCAAGGCCAACAGAATGGTCTCGCCGGTGGACAGAACACAAACCAAACTTTTTCCAGTACCACTTCTTCTGCGTCGTCTGCAAAGAGTGCCGCAGCCACTGATTCTCGTACATTTCATGCCAGCCGTATGCGTAATTCAAAAGGCATGATGCAGAACGGCGGAGGCGGGAATAGTATCGGAACCGCCTCTCCGCTGCGTTTATGGAGCAATGCGCTTTATGGACAGGGCAGTTGGCTGCTTCTCTTTGCCATTGCTTCTTTTGTGTGCTGTTTTAGCTGGAAGAAACTCAAACGGAAAGATCCTTTGCAGCGCAGTCTTGTCTTTTGGGGCATGTGGCTGCTGACAGCGGGTGTGTTCTTTAGCTTTGCTGGGCTTTTCCATCCATACTATCTGTGTATGATTGCTCCGCCAGTTGCTGCGCTTTCTGGAATTGGTCTGACACAACTGTTCCGCTTCTTCCGGAACCGCTGGAAAAAGTCAAAAGAAGAGGGATACGATTTTTCGGCACGACTGCCAGAAACACTTGAAAATACTTCTGAAACAGCTCAATCTGTACAAAAGCCGCAACATTTAACACTCAAGTTTTGGAAAGCACAACCGTGGATTCTACTGGCAGTTTTGCTTGCCGATATTGTCATTTCTTTCCTGTATGTTTTGCACTATGAATCTGTTCCCGGATGGCTTGCCCCGCTTATTTTAGTTTCCGGTGTTGCGGGTACGGCAGTGCTGGCTCTTTATCTCAAAAATGTACGGCGGGGATTCTTTCGTATGGCTGTGGCTTTGCTGGCAGTTTCTATGCTGGCTGGTTCCACTTACTGGGCATGGACACCGGTACAGACGGCGCCCAATGCGACAATTCCAGCAGCTGGGCCAACCAGCAGCGCTTTAGGCGGTGGTATGGGCGGCAGCCGTATGCCATGGGATGGACAGGAAGGTAGTCCGAATCGCCAAGATGCTCTCTCGGGCAGCAGCACCGATAAAGCGATTCATCGTCTTCCTGAAAATGGGAAAAGTCAGTTCAGAGAAAGCGGCATGAGCAGCGGATTGGAAACCTACCTGAAAAAAAATTATAAACAGGGAAGTTTTCTGCTAACCGCCTGCCGATCCAGTTCTATTGCGCAGATGATTCTTGACACGGGGCTTCCATGTTATGCATACGGCGGTTTTCTCGGCAGCGACAATTCCCTCACAGTATCTAAACTTAAAGAATTGGTTGCACAGGGCAAGATTACCTACTTCCTCGTTTCTGAGCAGGGCGGCATGGGCAATACCAACAGTACGCTTATCTCTTATGTCGAGAAAAATGCCACCCCAATTGATTCCAGTGCATACAGCAATTCTTCTGACCGTTCCGAAGGTACTTTGTATTTGTTCACAAAATAAGATAATAAGGACTTATTAACAGGATAAAGGGCTTTGATAGGGTAGACTGGCTGTAAATGTGTGGAGATACACAGCGGCCAGTCTGCTTTTGCATTTGTTCCGATTTTACTGAACTGGTTCGACAGAGAGTACGAGACTTTATCTGAAATGAAAAGTAAAATAGCAGCAGGAGTTGATGGACATGCTGGAAACAACTGCCGCGCCTGCCGAGAAAGCGCT
>DHDR01000003.1:45023-61963 GCA_002399445.1 Ruminococcaceae bacterium UBA4871
CTGCTTACTGGAGCTGTATCAGCCGGTTCTCTGGGGCTTGTTTCGGCCAGCGCTTTGCCACCACAAACTGCAGCTGCACGGGATTTTTCCAATCACGCAGCAGATACTGTACAACTGGCTCTCCCTTTTTGCAGTGAAAAAAATCTGCTTCCCTGTGGCAGTGAAGTCGTCAGTGCTCTGATGGTACTGCATTACTGGGGGATTCCGACCAGTCTGGACGAACTGGTGGCTGCTCTCCAGAAACAACCACTCAAAAAAGAAAATGGTATTCAAACGGGCCCAAATCCTGAAAATTTCTTTGCAGGAGATCCACGCCAAAAGGGAAGCATGGGGTGCTTTGTGCCACCGCTCCAACGGATGATTTCCAAGTTCCTTCCACCGATACTGTGTGCAGAAAACAAAAGCGGCATACCGCTGGAACAGTTGGAAAAGGACAGGCTTGCTGTGGGAGAGCCTGTCCTGATTTGGGCGACAGCCAATATGGAAGAACCAAATTATTCCATATACTGGAAACAGCCGGACGGATCTATCTGCAAATGGATTCAAAATACAGCGTGTATGATTTTAACCGGCTATGATGGAAGCAGCTATTGGGTGGATGACCCGTCTTCTGAGAAAGGTCCGATCCGCTGGGACAAAGCCTTGGTTCAAAAGCGATATCAACAAATAGGAAAACATTGTCTGATTATTCGCCGGGCAAAACAGTAGAAGGAATATTGCATTCTGTTCCTGCGTAACAATGCTGCAGGGGGTGGTCTGTATGCGCAGCAGGATGTATGAAATGCGTCGGAAGGAAGTGATTAATATTCGGGACGGTACACGGCTTGGAAATGTGTGCGACATTGAAATCGATACCGTGACTGCTTCCGTCTTGTCTTTGGTCATTTATGGGAAACTCCGCTTCTTCGGGCTGTTCGGCAGGGAAGATGACCGGGTGATTCCCTGGTCAGATATCCGTATTATTGGGGAGGATATTGTTCTGGTGGACACGCCGGTACCGATTGAAGGTCACCATAAAAAAAATAAGGATGGACACAATGGGCAGCTGCCCGAACAGCATGGAAAAAAAGAAGACTGTCCAGAAAGCAGTTCCTAAAATGCTTTTCCTGCGTAAAATCGAACATCAAAAGCAGAAAAAACCGCAGAGATCAATCACAGAGGTGATTTGGCTCTGCGGTTTTTATGTCTGATTTCGGGAGAAAATCATGTAAAAATTTTATGGACAGTCATCATTTGTTTCTTAAAATCAATGAACAAAATTTTGATTTACATGCGGAGTTTCAAATTTGATACTTATATTTTCAGGAAGTCGGGAACAATATTCGTTATAAGATTTTATCATTTGCAACAAAGAAGGAAAATCAAACTATGCTCACTTTTATTATTCAAAAACTGAAATATTGGAAGCAAAAAAACAGCAGTTTCAGTAAATCCAAGGATAGTTCCCGTCAAAATACGAGACCGCCGGCGGTACCGCATACCCAACTTTCTACCAGCCTGAAAAAAAACATGAAAACTTTTAGCAGCATATTGGGTACCAGCAGTGATATTAAAATACATGAATTTTCCTTTGGGGTTCAACCCTTGGTCAAAGGCGCTTTGATTTTTATTGACGGTTTGGTGAGCAATGAAATTATCACCGAAAGTATTATGAAACCACTTACTCTTTCTTTTGGTCAGACGGAAGCACTTCCTGCAAAACGCCAGTTTATTGAAAAAATCAAAGAACAGGTTCTGTGCTCCGGCGACGTTACGGAAAACTGTTATGAAGACAGTTTAGTTCAAAGCTGTCTGTGCGGTGACACAGTTCTCCTGATTGATGGTTTTCATGACGGATTGGTCATTAGCAGCAAAGGATGGGAAAAGCGCAGTGTTACAGAACCGCAGACAGAATCGGTTGCGAGAGGCCCACGGGAAGGGTTTACAGAAAATTATCGAACAAACACATCTTTGCTGCGCAGAAAAATCCGTAATCCGGCTCTGCGCATGGATGAAATGGTGATTGGGGAGAAAACACAGACATCGGTTGCTGTTGTCTACCTCAAGGGTGTAGCAGACCCGAAACTGATTGACCGAATCAAACAGAGACTGAAGAGTATCCATGTCGATTCCATTTTGGAGTCTGGCTACATTGAACAATATATTGAAGATGCACCTTTCAGCATATTCCCAACTATTGGAAAAAGCGAAAAGCCGGACGTTGTCGCAGCAAAAATTTTAGAGGGAAGGGCAGCTATTATTGTTGACGGAACTCCCTTTGTTTTAACAGCGCCCATGTTATTTTTGGAAGAATTTCAAACGGCTGAGGATTACTATACACGCACCATTTATGCAAGCTTCATTCGAATTTTAAGATATATTACATTTTTTTTTGCCGTGTTTGGACCAGCTATTTTTGTGGCAATTACTACTTTCCATCAAGAGCTGATTCCCACGACCCTTTTACTGACAATTGCCAATGCTCGCGAAGGGACGCCTTTTCCTGCTTTTATTGAAGCACTGTTACTGCTGCTGGCATTTGAAATTCTTCGGGAAGCAGGTCTGCGGCTTCCGCGCCCAATTGGACAGGCAGTCAGCATTGTGGGTGCATTAGTCATGGGGGATGCCGCTGTGTCTGCCGGTTTAGTAGGTGCCCCCATGTTAATTACGGTTGCCATTACGGCCATGTCGGAATTTGTCACGCCGGAATGTGAGAATGCCATTGTGATCCTTCGGCTTATTTTCTTGGTTTTATCTGCTGTATTAGGAGGCTATGGGATTGCTTTGGGTACCTTGGGACTTCTCATCCATCTTGCTTCATTAGAATCTTTCGGCGTACCTTATTTGACGGGTTTGGCTCCTATGCATAAGCATACTTTAGAGGACTTTTTTGTGCGTGCCCCCTTGTGGTCCATGACGAAAAGACCGGATACATTCGCGCACCGCGATAAAACCAGAAGGAGATTTTTTATTCCTCCTGCTTCTGCAGAGGATCAGTCAGAAAAGCAGTGAAAGGGTGTATGTTTATGAAACATCGGCGTACAGTTGCTGTTGTGGCAATTTCCTTGGCAATTTGTCTGACTTTCACCGGATGCTGGGACGGAAGGGAGCTTAATACAATTTCTTTGGTCGCTGGGGTGGGTGTTGATGCTGCAAAAGGGAAAAGCGGGATCACCATGACGGTCCAAGTTGGAAAAACCGGACAAACGAATAACGGCAAAGAGAAAGAGTCACCTACATCGAAATATCTGAACTATCAAAAAAGCGGAGACACGGAATTGGGAATTATCCGAGAATTGACACATGAAACCAGCCGCAGACTTTTCTTTGGACACAACCAATTTATTATATTTGGAAAGCAGGAAGCAGAAAAAGGAATTAAACCGCAGCTGGATTTCTTTTTGCGCGATCAGGAAACAAGACTGGATGTGTGGCTCTTAACGTCAGATACGACGGCAGGTGAAATTTTAAATACGGAATCCGATTTGTCTCCTATTCCAGCAATGGATTTGGCGCAGCTTATTGCAAATCAAAAGGCGAATTCTGAATCAGTAGAAACAGATATTCTGGACTTTACTTCCAAAATGGAAAGTGAAGGTACTTCACCCGTCATCGGGTTGGTCAAAATTGACCGTACCACTAAGAAACCAAAGTTCCTCCTTTCAGGCATGGCTGCATTTAAACAAGACAAAATGGTAGGCGAGATGAGCGAACCGGAAACCCGCGGCTATTTGTGGACCATGAATAAAATTCATAGCGGAACAGTGGATGTGAAAGTTGGGAATAGTGGATCAAGCTTAGAAATTTTAGAAGGAAGCGGGAAAATATCCCCTAAGCTTGACAAAAACAATCATGTGTCGGTTTCCATTAAAATCACAGCAAAACTCGGTATTCGGGAAATGACCGATCTCGAAAATGTTGCCTTTCCCAAAGCTGGCATGCTGCTGCAGACAGCTTGTGAAGAAACGATTCAGAAGCGAGTGCAGGCCTGCTTTCAAAAGTCACAGGTTTATGGTACAGACATTTATGGAATCGGAAAGATGATTGATGAAAAAAATCCAAAACAATGGGACAGCATGAAAAATAACTGGGAACAGATTTACAAAAAAATTAAACCTAGCATTACGGTGCAAGTACAGGTATCTGATCCCGGTCAGATTAATCAATTTAAAAAATGAAAGTGGGATCCAGCGTGAATCATGATAAAATCACCGCATCACAATTTATGTTTGCCATTGTCTGTTATGTGGAATCTTTTGCTTTGCTGACAGCATTTTCTCTCACCGTTACGCATCAGGATACTTGGATTGCTTTTTTATTGGGCATGGTGGGAGCTTTGCCTATGATTTTTATAAATTTGTATTTAATTAAACAGTACCCGAATCAGAACTTGATTCAAATCAATCGGGTTGTTTACGGGAAACCGGTTGGCAGTCTTATCTCTGTACTGTACTGTTGGTATTTTCTCACTCTTTGCTCTTTGAATTTGAGGGATACTGGTGATTTCCTCCGAATGAGCGTTATGTCGGAAACACCGTCTATTTTTATCAAAATACCATTCCTCGTTTTGTGTAGTTATGCCGTTTTAAAAGGATTAAAAATTATTGTCCGGTACAGTACAGTTTTTGCTTACATTGGATTTTTTGCACTGATTTTGACAACTATTTTAGTTAGCAGAAGAATGAATTATCATAACCTTTTTCCCGTTTTAACGACTTCACCTGTCAAGCTTCTGCAGTGCATCAATATGGTTATGACCATTCCTTTTGGGACTTCCATTTTTTTGATGATTGCACCTGCTGTGCAGGACCAAAAGAAAGTTAAAAAATCCTTTTTGACAGGATTTTTTGTAGGTGCTTTGGTTATTTTGATAGTTGTCATCCGTGATATTGTTGTGCTTGGCAAAATATCAGAAGAACTTGTTTTACCTTCCTATGAAACCATGTGTTTGTCTGGCGTTACAGAAACTTTTCAGAGGCTGGATATTTTGTATGTGATTTTATTGGTAATCTTGGAATACTTTAAGATTTCCCTTCTTTTTTATGCTACCTCTGTTGCCATATCACAGCTTCTGTCCCTTAAGTCTTATAAACCTCTGGTGCTGGTCATCGGGGCATTAATTTTAGTTTATTCTTTCATTATCTTCCCTTCTTCAATCGTGCACCTTGCTGTGACACAGACAACAATTCCTGTTTTATGGCTTTTGTTTGAGTATATTTTTCCATTTGTCACATTTTTGTGCACGAAACTACGTGCTAGGAAGGAAGTGCCAGCAATAAAATCATGATTGCGCTTGTTATCGTCAGTTTTTGTCTGATCCTTATTTTTTCCCTTCCCTACCTGTTAACGGACAAATCCAAGTATGACAGGACAGTGTTTTTTATTTTTTATTTTTCAATTTTTGTGATATGTCTGTTAGAGGGTGGTGGGGTTAATCTACCAAGTCCCATTTTAGGCTTGGACGAACTCCTGAAATGGCTTCACCTCAGCTATTAACCGGACTGGAGACTTGACCGCAGCAGAATTTCTGTTTGACATGCATTTTTGCGGATGTTACCATAAAAAAAGAAAATGATTAAGCAGAATATCACATAGATGAAATAGGAAGTTGAAAATTATGAATTCATTGAGTATCAGAGACATAGCCAAAATGGCCGGTGTGTCAGTAACCACAGTTTCACGAGTGCTGAATGGATACCCAGATGTGAGTACATCGACAAAAGAGCGTGTTCAGCAGGTGATGAAAGACTGTGATTATCAGCCCAACAATGCTGCCCGCAATCTGAAACGTACGCACAGCAATGCGGTGGGACTGCTGATGGAGGGGAGTGCCACACCGTTTATTACCGACCTTTCAGATATTCTTGAAGAAGAAATCAACATGCATGGCTATACCCTGATTCCGCATCGTGTAATGAATGGCGTTGATGGTGTTGATACAGCGGTGCAGCTAGTGATGGAAAAGCGTCTGCAGGGACTCATTATCTGCGGAGGTTATTTTATTCACTCTCTGGAGCAGCTTCAGCGTCTGCCGGTGCCTACCGTATTTTGTACAACAACCCTTACCGGTATTGACTATGCAGCTTATTCCAGTGTCCATGTTGATGACAGGCGGGCAGCCGCTGAAGCAGTGAACTATCTGTGCTCCATCGGGCATCGAGATATTGCAATTCTTGGCGGTATTGAGCATGACCAAGGCGGCGTTTCCAGCCAGCGGCTGCACGGTTACTGTGATGCACTAAACAAAAACGGTATAGGGTTTGATCCCAATTTCGTGCGTTACTGCGGTCTGTTCACGATGCAGCGTGGTTTTGAGACAACTCGGGAGCTGCTGTCCAGCCGACGCCGGCCGACAGCTATCTTTTGTGTTGCCGACGAGTTGGCAGTCGGTGCCTGCAAAGCCATTTTTCATGCTGGCCTGCGCATTCCGCAGGACATTTCTGTAATGGGCTATGATGGTACAGAAATTACCAGGTTCTATGAGCCTTCCATTTGTACTGTCCGGCAGCCCAAAGAGAAAATTGCGAAGAAAACGGTGGAAGTGTTAATTAGTTTGATAGAAAAAAAAGGACCAAACCAACATGTCATATTTCCAACCGAAATCGTTACCGGAGGTTCCTGTGCTTCACCAAAGAATGACTAAAAATTTTCGTATGACTCCTATTATGTGTTTAACAGAAATAAGATAAATTGAAAAGAGAAATTTGCACAATTTTCTCTAAAAGTATTATAATGCATACAAAAAGGAATTGAGCTTTAAATAAAAATTGCAATATATCACAAATTTCTCTTGCATATTTTCATATGCTGTGCTACTATATATACAGTTGCGAAAACGTTACCGGAATCGTTACCAAATTTATGGTGATGTTTTTGCAACAAGGCGTTAGAGCCTGTCACGATAAAATACATAAAGTTGTATGTGAAAAGGAGATTGGCTATGAGGCACTATGGCAAAAAAATGTTTGCCGCAGCACTTGCAGCATCTTTAGTAGCTGCGTCCCTTACTGGCTGCGGCGGGACGGCCAGCAGCGGCAGTTCTGCTGGTTCTACGGGAAATACGGCAGCTTCCTCCGGGAAAGGTCAGGTTTATTATTTGAACTTTAAACCGGAGCAAGCGGACCAGTTTAATGCAATTGCAAAAGCTTACACCCAAAAGACCGGTGTATCGGTGAAAGTGCAGACGGCAGCATCCGGTACTTACGAGCAGACATTAAAATCAGAAATGGCAAAGAGTGATGCTCCGACAATCTTTATTTGTAATGGCCCTGTTGGTTACAAGACGTGGGGAAGTTATTACGCAGATCTGACAAATGCAGATATTACCAAACACCTGACAAACACTTCGCTGGCGCTGAAGGATGGAAACAAGATTGTGGGGGTGCCGTTGGCAGTTGAAGGCTATGGCATTATTTACAATCAGGCTATTATGAACAAATACTTTAAGCTGGACGGCGCAAAGGCGAAAAGCATGGACGAAATTAACAATTTTGCAAAACTGAAAGCGGTTGTCGAGGATATGACGGCTAAAAAAGCAAAATTGGGCATCAAGGGCGTATTTGCAAGTACATCGCTGAAGACCGGCGAAGATTGGCGCTGGCAAACACATCTGGCAAATATTCCGATTACTTATGAACTGCAGGATAACAAAACTGATATTGCCGCCGGTGTGAAAGAAATCAAGTTCAAGTATTCTGATGAATATAAGAATATTTTTGATTTGTATCTTAATAACTCTGTTACCGATAAAAAAATGCTGGGCAGTAAGAGTGTTGGTGATTCCACTGGTGAGTTTGCGCTTGGGCAGGTGGCAATGGTTCAAAATGGTAGCTGGGTCTGGAGTGACATCAGTAAAACAGACGGAAATGTTGTTGGAAAAGATGACATTAAATTCATGCCGATTTACACAGGCCATTCCGGCGAACAGGATCAGGGCCTGTGTATTGGGACAGAAAATTTTGCCTGCATTAACACAAAAGCTTCCGCTGATGACCAGAAGGCTTCCATTGACTTCCTGAACTGGCTTTATACCGGTGAAGGTATGGACTATGTTACCAAGGGTGCAAGTGATGGCGGCTTGGGCTTTATCGCTCCTTATGATACTTTTAAGGGTAAATCACCTGACGGTCCGCTTGCAAAACAGGTGGTACAATGGGAGAATAATAAAAAAGTCAAGATTGTGCCGTGGGATTTCACCTGTTTCCCAAGTCAAAATTTCAAAAACAAGTTTGGTGCCGCTCTGCTCCAATATGTGCAGGGCCAAAAAACTTGGAGCGATGTCAAAAACGAAGTTGTGAAGGACTGGAAATCTGAGGCAGCGGCTACTGCGTAATTGATTCAGTAAACAGCAGCTGTTCCATTTGTAAGAAAGCGGATAGTGAGTGCAGTTGCAGAACTCACTCACTATTTTTTTGCATGCATTATTTTAGAGGACTTTTTAAGTGGCTTTCTTATTTTTGCCTGACAGTTTGCAATTAAAAATTGCGGAAATCATTAAGGGGGAATCCCATTATGCAAAGAACACTGCGCAAGTATTGGGCTGTTTTTACCCTTCCTACACTTGTCTGCTTTATCCTTGCTTTCTTTATTCCATTTATCATGGGCTTTGGGCTTTCATTTGCAAAGTTCACGACGATAGTAGATGCGAAATTTGTTGGATTTTCAAATTATATAAAGGCTTTTTCGGGTGATGCCAGCTTTCTCTCAGCACTAGGCCGTTCTCTTATTTTTACAGCTGCCTGTGTGGTGCTGATTAACCTGTTTGGTTTTACATTGGCTCTGCTGCTGACACGTAAAATGCGGGGGACTAATGTGTTCCGCACCATCTTTTTCATGCCGAACCTAATTGGAGGAATTGTACTCGGTTATATTTGGCAGCTCATTTTTAATGGCGTATTGGCAAAGTTTAATCAGACACTTACAACGGATGGAAAATACGGGATTATCGGGCTGATTATTCTGATGTGTTGGCAGATGACCGGCTACATGATGGTCATTTATATAGCGGGTTTGCAGAATGTCAGTCCTGACCTGATCGAAGCGGCACAAATTGACGGAGCATCGGCATGGCAGACACTGATTCATGTCAAAATTCCGATGGTTATGCCGTCCATTACAATCTGTATGTTTATGACACTGGCCAATTCCTTTAAGCTTTTTGATCAGAATTTGGCTTTAACCAATGGTGCACCGGATGATACCTCTGCACTGGTCGCGTTGGATATTTTTAAAACCTTCTACAGCCGTACTGGCTATGAAGGCGTTGGTCAGGCAAAAGCTGTTATCTTTACGATTATTGTTGCTGTAATTGCATTTGTTCAGTTACACGCTACCCGAGAAAAGGAGGTCGAAAACTGATGGTCAGGCAGAACAAAACCGCCAATAGAATCATTACAATTATTTTAATTTTGCTGTCTTGTGTTTTTATTCTCCCTATCCTGATTGTCTTGATGAACTCCTTTAAGGGGAAACTCTTTATTTCTGACCAGCCATTTGTGTTTCCAACATTTTTCAAGCGGGATTTGGGGGAAGCAGGAATCCAGCCGAAAACTTTTGTAGGCGGTAAGAACTATGCCAGCGGGATTGAAAAAATCCATTTTTGGAGTGCGTTTGGGCGTTCAGTGTTTATCACTGTATTTGCAGTGTTGATTATTGTGCTGTTTACAGCAATGACCGCATGGTTTATTACACGTGTGAAAGGGCATTATTCCAGTTCGTTGTATTACCTCTTTGTTTTTTCTATGGTCATTCCGTTTCAAATGGTCATGTTCCCAATGACAAAAGTAGCAAATGTCTTGCATTTAGACAATCCGATCGGTATCCTGGTTTTGTATCTCGGGTTTGGTGCGGGAATGTCCGTGTTTATGTTTTCGGGCTTTGTCAAAGGAATTCCAATTGATATAGAAGAGGCTGCAACAATAGACGGATGCAATCCAATGCAGTGTTTCTTTAAAGTCGTTTTTCCCGTGATGAAGCCAACTATCATTACAGTCGCTATTTTAAATACAATGTGGGTATGGAATGATTATCTGATGCCTTATCTGGTTATGGGCAAAGATTATCCCACCATTCCGGTTGCCATTCAGTATTTGCAGGGTGGTTATGGAAGTATTGATATGGGGGCAATGATGGCCATGTTGATTTTGGCGATTATTCCAATTGTCGTTTTTTATGCCTTTTGTCAAAAATATATTATCGAGGGCGTTGTTGCAGGCGCTGTAAAGGGTTGAATTCGCACCCTGCGGTACAAAATGCAAGAAGAGGATGGATAAAATCATGCAGATTCCAAAACAACAAGAACGGCTTGGCCGCGGTGCAGGCGTGCTTCTTCCGGTTGCCAGTTTACCTTCCCAATTTGGCATTGGCACATTAGGCAGGGAAGCTTATCAATTCATCGACTTTCTGCAGGCGGCAGGCCAGCGTTATTGGCAGGTCCTGCCGCTGGGGCCAACCAGCTATGGAGACAGTCCTTATCAGAGTTTCTCTGCATTTGCCGGCAATCCTTATTTTATTGATTTGGAAACACTGGTTCAGGAAGGACTGCTCACATGGGAAGAAGTCAGTGCACCGGATTGGGGCGATAATCCGACCAAAATAGATTATGCCCAAATTTATCAAAATCGGTTTCGTATCTTACGCAGAGCATTTATACGCAGCAGCCATCGTGAGACAGAAGAATACCAAAATTTTTGTAAACGGAATCAAGATTGGTTGGAGGACTATAGCTTCTATATGGCAGTCAAAATGCATTTTGGTGCTCAGGAGTGGCTGAAATGGCCGGAAGAAATTCGCACCTGTCAGCCGGCTGCCCTTCAAAGTTTCAGAAAAAATTTATTACAAGATATAGAATTTTGGAAATTCTGCCAATTCAAATTTTCCGAGCAATGGTTTAAACTAAAAGCATATGCGAATGAACGTGGGATTTCCATTATCGGGGATATACCAATCTATGTTTCACTTGACAGTGCGGATGTTTGGCGGCATCCATCTTTATTCCAACTGGATAAAAAACGGCAGCCCACAATGGTAGCAGGTGTGCCGCCGGACAGCTTCAGTCAAACAGGCCAGCTTTGGGGCAACCCACTGTATAACTGGGATGAGATGGGAAAAGATGGTTTTGTATGGTGGAAAAAGAGAATGGCTTTTTCTGCGAAACTCTATGATATTGTCCGTGTGGACCACTTCATTGGAATTGTCCGCTATTACGCAATCCCTTATGGCAGCTTGACTGCCCAAAACGGTGAGTGGTGCCGCGGCCCGGGTGCAGCACTGATTCGTGCAATCAGTGCTGTGATGGGAGATTCCAAAATCATTGCAGAAGATCTTGGCTGTGTCGTGCCGGAAGTGGAAGAGTTGCGTGAAGCGGCAGGTTATCCTGGAATGAAAATTCTGGAGTTTGCATTCGACAGCGGCAGTGAGAATCTAAATTTGCCATGTCATTATTCGCAGAACAGTGTCGTTTACGGCGGCACACATGACAATGAGACACTGGTGGGCTTTTTCCGGCACCAACCATTGCGCAGCCTTCATTTTGCATGCGATTATCTGCATGTTCGTAAGAAAAAGGACCTTCCTGCGGCATGCATCCGTGCAGCTTATGCGAGTGTGGCAGATACGGCGGTGATTCAAATGCAGGACTTACTTGGCCTCGGTAATGAAGCGCGCACCAATTTTCCTTCTACGATTGGGACCAACTGGCGCTGGCGGCTTTTACCAAATCAGTTGACGGATGAACTCAGCGTAAAGATGCATGATTTGTCCGAACTGTATGCACGTTTGCCGTCTGCGGTGCAAGAAAAGCAGCTATGCGCAGAGGAGAAATGTCCAAAAGCGGCAGCAGAAAACAGAAAAGTTTGAAGTAAATAAAAGGGGGATCATGTGTATGCAGCCATTTCAGAAAGCGATTATTCAGAAGCTGAAGGATGAGTACCACACAGAGCTAGGTAAAGCGACAACAAAACAACTCTATCACGCTGTTTCAAAAGCAGCTTTAGACACATGCTGGGATGTTTGGCAGAAACCGGTGGCAGGAAAAACTGTCTGCTATTTGTCTGCAGAGTTCTTATTGGGCCGGCTTATCCACAGCAACCTGTTCAATCTGGGTTTGCTGAATGAGACGGAAGATCTATTGAAAGACGCGGGCATTCACCCAAATGTTTTTGAGGACGTAGAAGATGATGCTTTGGGCAATGGCGGCCTAGGTCGGCTTGCGGCATGCTTCCTTGACAGTGCCGCAACACATGGAATTCCACTGATGGGTTATGGTATCCGTTACCGTTATGGTCTATTTAAGCAGCACTTTTCCTATGGCTGCCAGCAAGAGGAAGCCGACGATTGGCTTGCATGGGGAGACCCATGGAGTATTCGCCGCGAGGAGGACAAAGTCCGTGTCAATTTTGGCGACCAGAGTGTCTGGGCAGTTCCATACGATATGCCGGTAATCGGTTACGGCGGCAAAATGGTGAATACTTTGCGTTTATGGCAGGCTGAGGCGGTTACTCCATTTGACTTCCATTCCTTCAATGAACAAGAATATAACAAATCTTTTCAGCAGAGAAATGATGCGGAGGCAATTTCCGCGGTACTGTATCCAAATGATGACACAGACAGCGGCAAGCGCCTGCGTCTGAAACAGCAGTACTTTTTCTCCAGTGCATCACTGCAGAGTATTTTTGCCGCATATACCAAAAAATATGGTGAGAATTACGACAAATTTGCTGATGCCTATGCCATTCAACTCAATGATACTCATCCGACTGTTTCCATTCCGGAACTGCTGCGTCTGTTAATGACACAGGGACATATGCAGTTTGAACCCGCTTTTCAAGTGGTACAGAAGACATTTGCTTATACAAATCATACCATTATGGCAGAAGCACTGGAAAAGTGGAACCTTGCGTTATTTCAGTCTGTTCTGCCGGAAATTTATCCGTATGTAGTAATGCTGCAGAACCGTCTTTCCAATGAACTCATCCAAAGGAAAATTACCGATACGAGTCGATACAACATAATTCAGGATGGCATGGTTCACATGGCCCGCATGGCAATCTATTCTACTCATTCCACGAACGGTGTTGCGAAAATCCATACGGAAATTATCAAGCACCGTGCCTTGCCGGAATGGTATGCTTTGTATCCTGAGCGCTTTAACAATAAGACGAATGGCGTTACCCAGCGCCGCTGGCTTGCTTTGTGCAACCGCGAACTTGCCTCTTTCATTACAAACCGCATTGGCGATGGATGGATAACAGATTTTTCACAACTGTCAAGGCTGAAGCCTTATGCGGAGGATCCAATTTCCCGCAAGCAATTTCTGCAGATTAAGCACACAAAGAAAGATCAACTGGCAGATTATATGTACCGAAAAGATAATTTTGGTTTAAATACGAATAATATTTTTGATATTCAGGTCAAACGGCTGCATGAATATAAACGGCAACTGCTCAATGCATTTTCTATTTTGGACATTTATTTTGGTTTAAAAGACGGCCGCATTCAAGAATTTTATCCGACTACCTTTATTTTCGGTGCAAAAGCAGCGCCGGGATATTACCGTGCAAAAGGAATCATTAAGTTTATTCATGAGGTGGCTAATCTTGTTAATTATGACCATGCCGTTAACCGTAAAATGCAGGTCGTTTTTGTCAGTAACTATAATGTTTCCTATGCGGAAAAATTAATCCCTGCCGCCGACATCAGCGAGCAGATTTCTACTGCGGGGACCGAGGCTTCCGGTACCAGTAACATGAAATTTATGATGAATGGTGCCGTCACAATGGGAACTTACGATGGTGCAAACATCGAAATTGTGCAGAATGCCGGAGAGAGTAACAACTACATTTTCGGCGCGCGGGTGGAAGATCTGCAAAAAATTGAAAATTCGTATGATCCCCAAAAGCTGTATATGGAGAAACCACGCATTAAACGTGTTATGGATACGCTGATCGACGGTACACTGACAGACGGTGGAACCGGATGGTTCCGTGAACTGTATGATTCTATTCTGAAAGGTGCAAGCTGGCATAAACCGGATCATTATTATCTGCTGCTTGATTTTCTGCCGTATTGTGAAGCGCGTTTGCGCGCAAACCGAGATTATGTGAATCGGGATGAGTTTGCAAAGAAATGCCTTTTGAATATCGCGGCGGCTGGGCCATTTACCAGTGACCGAACTGTCCGGCAGTATGCAGACGAAATTTGGCATATCTGAAAAGAACAGGGTATGCCGTTAGACAATATCAATAACAGATATAAAGTAAAGGCCTCTGTAAAAATCAGAGGCCTTTACTTATGGAATCGGAATTCTTATTGTTTAATGAGTTTTCCGACAATTGCTAAACGGGCATTTTTGTAATCATAAGTGCAAGTACACAGGGTAATCAACCGGTCCTGCGGAGCAGCTAACACTTTACTGTTAAAGATACTGTTTTTTCTGGCATGATCAAGGAAATCCTTTTGTTCTACATTTGTTGCGAACCGGATGGGGAACATGGGAGAGGAGCCGCTCAACACATAACCTGCAATCAGTTCCACTTTATAGGTGGCGGAAGGTGTTATAAGTTTCATGGTGGGATGTGCTTTGTAATAACTTTGACTCCGGTATTTTTCCAAGGAAGTGAACATGTTTCCAGTTGCCAGATGGTGAGCAAAAACGACCGAGTTATCGTCGGTGAAATCCGGAGAATTCTTTTGATTTAGGAAGACAGCCCCGTTCTCGTTGCTGGTATTGTCTGCTCGGTGAGACAGATAATAGCGGTTGTCCTTTCCCTGAACAATTGGATAATTAATGGGCGTTCCGCTGCTGTAGATCCATGCGATTGCGTTGGGACAGGAGGATTTAAGAGATGCAAAGTCAATCGCAGAGGACCTTTGTACAGTCCTTGTGGCAAGACTGCTGTAGAATTGACGGCTTTCTGAACGGCTGGTCAATTCAAAAAACAAACCGCAGGCGAAGAAATCTACTGCCAACAGGCAGACTGCCAGACAAAGGGGAAAGGCAATGTTCCTTTTCTTTTTCTTCTTCTGCTTGCTCATCTTTATGAATCCCTCCTGTTACGTTCACGCTTCCTTTTCCGAATACCCCAGCGGATTACCAAAACGGTTGCAATGGAAGAGAGTGCCAATCCGATGCTCCAGAATGGAAGGGTGTCAGGTACATTCGTCTTTGGCAGAGAATTACTGTTGCTCTTTACAGCACTGGATATGCTTCTAGTGCTTCCAGCAGTACCATTGGTTCCGCTGGTTCCTGCTGCTGTACCGTTGGTACCCTTTGAAGTGCCGCTGCTTCCGGTTCGTGTACCTGCACCTGCATTTTTGGAAGTTGTACCGCTGCCGGAAGGGTTCGTGCCTTTAGACGAAGCATTGGAAGATGTGCCAGAATTGGAAGAAGGTCCGGAAGGATTTGAAGAACTACCGGATGAATTCGAGGAACTGCTGTTGGTTCCAGCCTGTTTCGTATAATCAAACAGAGCAGGCGCTTTGTTTGATGTGCTTACAGAAGCATCATCACCGCTTTTTTTGAGGTCATAGCCGGCAATTTCCGGTGCAACTACGGTGAAGTGCGTCCCATTTGGAATATTTACAATTGCGTCTGTATTTCCCTTCATCGGGAGGACAGCCGTGCTGTCGGAGCTTGCGAATCCACCTGCGCGGCGCAGCGCGGCAGAATGGTTTGTAATGCTGCTCACTGGACTGGAAGAAGAATCTTCGGTGTCAAAATTCAAGGTACCGGCTTTACCGTCGCTGCGCTGATACGTAAAGGTACCCTTCCGCGGCGTTCCATCCCCATTTTGCAGACGAATTATAAAATTGCGCTCGGTTTGCACCACTTGGTCATCACTGGATTTGTCAAACTTCATTTCAACAGTCATATGACCATGGCTATTTTCAGAATTGTGATCGATTGTATCCGTTACCGTTACGTCCTTGGCCTCTCCGGCCCCCACAGAAATGTCTTGGTCGCCTGCGGCTGCATAACCGGATGGAGGTGTTGCTTCATGCAGAGTGTAATCTCCAGCCGGAAGTTTTGTGAGGGAAGCAATTCCCGTTCCGCTTATCGTCGTGCCAGATTGAAAGTAGTTGCCGTCTTCTTTTGTCTTTAAGACGAAAACAGCCCCCGCTAAACCGACATCACCGGTGTCTTCGCCCACTTTTTTAACGTTTATCGTGGAATCTCCAATTTGCGGGTCATAAGAAATAATTAACTGGCTGGCAGTACCGGCCAAATCACCGCCGGAAAATGTGACATCATTTTCTGTTTTCAGAACCGCTTTATAAATAATTTTGCTTCGGGGCTTGAACAGCTTCGGCGGTGTAATTTCTTTAATATAGTAAGGAGTCGCTGCACCCCATGCCAGATTCGTAAATTCCAGTTTGCCGTTACTGTCACTGGTTGCGGTCATTACGTTTCCTTTGGCATCCTTGACGGGCGTATCACAACTGTCATTTACATACAGCCCATAAACCGCACCTTTTAAGGGGTGTCCGGGCAAATCGGAAGTGATAGCACCGGCGCCGTGCAGCGGCATGGTGCCCATAGTCCATTTTGCGTTGTTGGCCTCAGAGGAAACCGAGGAACTGCTGGAACTTTCAGCGGAGGAAGAGGAACTGCTTCCTGCACTGGCTGCAGATGAAGTGGAAGAACTGGTGGAAGATGCGGAATTGCTGGATTGACTGGGATTTGTCTGTACATAGAACGTAATGGAACTGTTGTCATTGCGTTGGTTTTTGACAGGTGCGGTTTGTGCATCGGTATCGCTTGTGAATTTTCTGCCGTCCCACTGATAAACAACACCGCCGTCACTGCTGCTGAGCGTGATGGGTGCACCGTCGCTGCTGAAAACGGGATCGGTGTCTTTTGTGTAACCGCTTGGCGGATCGACTTCTTTAATCTGATAGCTGTTTCCAAGCGGCAGACGGAAGACGGCATAGCCGCCGCTGTTGGTTAAAACTTCTGCAAATTT
>DHDR01000003.1:62128-97305 GCA_002399445.1 Ruminococcaceae bacterium UBA4871
CCGGGTCTTTCAGCATGGAGATGGTGCTGTCTTTGCAGTAAACAGCAAAGTGTGCACCAGCTAATGGAACACCTGTGTCTTTGTCTGTCTTTTGAATTTTTACGACAGCGCGGTCGCTTGTTGCGAGGGAAGTGGCCTCATCAACGCTTTGCAGGGTCGTTGTTGCCCGTACATTGCCGCCGGAGTTGTCAGAATCCTCCTCACCATTGAAAGAGGCAACATTTGCATATTCTCCGCTTTGAATCAGGGTGCCAACCTCAATTTCATAAGTAATCATGCAGGGCTTTGTCAGATAATCCCCGTTGAGGTTGACGGTCATGACACCGTGCGGTGTGCCGGAAGAATCATTTGAAATCTGGTAGTTGTAGTTGGTGCCGGTACGGCTTAGCTTTGTCGGTGGGACCTGACTTTCTGTATCTGCCGAATTATAATCATAGCTGCCATCCGGTGCAATGGCAACTGTTCGGATGCCGACACTGCCTGAAATTAACTGCATTCCCTCCGGCAGGGTATCGATAATGGGGATGCTGTTCCCACTGTTAAGGGTTGCCCCGACCTTGTTGACCAGAATCTGATACTGAATCCGGTGGGTATTGGGATTGCTCTTCAAAATTGTTTTACTAATCATCATGCTGTCTACATCAGTGGAGGCAGTAACATTGGCAACACTGGTTGGCGTTGACTGACTGTCAAATAAGTCAGCGTCATTTTGGAGAGTAAAGGAGCGTTTGGTCTTCGTCCCATCAAGGGCCATCTTTGCAACGGCGTCTCCATCCGGAAACTGCACTTTAAATGTAAAGACCAGCGTTTTACTATTGGCAATGTCACCGTTGAATAAAAATTTAACAGTTTGTCGGGCGGGGTCACTTGCTGGAGTCTCTGAATTTGATTCGGTAATGCCGTTGACCGTTCCACCTGTTACAGTCAGTGTGTTTTTGGTAGTTCCTCCGTCAGCCGTGTCAGCCGTTGTATAAGCACTGGTGATACCCACGTATTTCATATTCTGGGGCAATGTGTCTTGAATAGAATAGCCGTCAATAGATGTTTGCTTATTTTGGTTGACGGTCAGTTGGAATTCAAGAGATTTGTCCCGATAATTATAGGGATTATTGGTGGCATTCACCACGTTGCAGGAAAGCATCTGGCTGTATGCTTGGACGGAATTTTTGTCTGCATCTTTTGCAAAAGACGCTGCATCTGTGTCAGTATCCCATTTTTCATACTGATAACCGGAAATTAATTTAACCGTGGAACTTCCGGTTACATCTTTATCCGTTCCAGCCGCGTCTTTTTGATAGCTGGTGACGACAAAACGGCCGCCCTGATGCCCGCTGCTGTCCGGTGTCGGGTTGGTGTCTGCAGTATTCACGAGTTTTTCCGCCGGGTCAGGACCGGGGTTAACGACAAGGTGGGGAGTGATGTTATACGGTTTAATGCTGGACGTATTATTGCCAGTGGGAAGAGGTGTGTTTCCACTGTAATCCTTCGCATTGACGAGATGTGTTGTAAACGTAATTTGTTTTGGTGCTTTGATAGGTTGAACTTTGGGTTGGGGCTCTGAAAATTCATCGGTAACGGGTGTTGAAACCGGATTTGCCCACTGGACGGTAATGGTGCTTGTGGCTTCTGCAGTCTCCCCCGAAGAATAGTGTGTTGTCGAAACAGTCACCTTTGCTGGATTGTCACTTGAACTCTCTGGCTTCCAACTCCAATTATTCGTATTGGCATCAAAAGAGCCGGTTTTAACAGCAATACCTTTGGCAGCATCAGTATCTTCGGTAGTTGTTGTCTGATTGGAGGGATCTATTCCGTCTAAATACAACTGATTCTCCACCGTATCAATGGGAATCGTAACAGTTACATGAGTCCATTCTGCAGAAGCTTCGTTGAGTGTAACGGTCCACGTAATCGTTTGATCAGAAGGGTTGTAAACCCCTTTTTTGGAAATCGGGGATACTCCGGGCGTTACAGACTGCGGGCCGGGGCCAAAGCTCGCCGCTTTGCCCTTTTCCATTGTGAATTCGACATGTGCGTCATTTGAAATTTTAGCGGTTTCTGCATTCTCTTGATCAAAAAAGGATGGCTTCACTTTTGTTAAATAGCTGATATAAAGAGGGGAATTGATTGTCGGATATTTATCACTTAAATGAATTTGAAAGCCATTTCCTTCTGTTGTTACGGCTGTATCTTTCCAAACAGTAGTATTAGTATTGACGCTTGCATCGTTTCTACTGTAGTCTTTTGCTGTGCTGACAAATACTTGCGGGTTGACAAGTTCCTGATTTTGGTCAAGGGTATCATGCAGAACAGCGTTAGTCAATGTACGTCCATTTTCATTGAAAATCAATTCCCAATAATCTGTGAGAAAGGAACGGATGCCGATGTCTTTGCCAAATCACCGCCGCTGAGACCGACAGAAACATTTCCAGTTATCTCGGTGGAAGCCGATGTTGTTGCCTGCCCCGAAGAATATGTGGGCGTTTTCAAGAAATCCGCTGCCGGCTTTGTGCGGTATGTAATCGTAATCTGGGATCCATAGGTTTTGAGTGGATTTGCGAATGAAACAGTTAGCTGACCGTCTTGGTTCGGATCAGCATTTAAAACAGCGGAAGTAGATGAATCTATTTTCGTGCCATTATAAAAGCAACTATCAGGCACATAGGTCTGACCATTCAGAGGCGCTTTAAATTCCAGCCCGGATTCAAGGCAGTTGTTTGTGGTGATGACTGCTTTCCATTTGATTTCACCGGTGCTGACTTCTGTAAAAGTAGTCTTCTGATTGTCCACTGAAACTGTCTGTGTTTGCGTAATCTGCTGACCGGAAAGGTCGATGATTGGATCACTTTTGGTACTGTCAGGAAACTGCAAATCAAGTGTAAAGTAAGAAGCTTGCCTACCGGCTGCTCCAAAATAGAGAGGAACAGCAGAAAGCCCATTTTTGTTGATGCTACTTTGCGATATAGAGCTGGAAATGCTGAATTTCAATTCCGGCAGATAATCCTCCATATCGCTGGTACCAGCAAGCGAAGTATAGAAAGCTTCAAGCGAAGATGTGCCGTTAAAAGTCAGTGTGGCTTTGCTATCTGTAATTGTGAGTGTAGCAACATCCATAGAAGATTTGCTTAAATCGTTGATATTGACGGGCTTAGTAAAATAGGCAGTCACTGGGATCGTGCGAGTTGGGGCTCCTGCGCAGATTGTTGCCGGCAGATCCAGGTTATAGGTCGAACCTTCGTGTATTGCATCTGCCTGAATTTTATCCAGTGGAATTTTGAAATCATAGTTGATTTTTGCTGTCCAGTCTGTCGCATCGCTCTTCCAGAAATAGGAAGCTCCGGTGTCGGTTTTGGTTGTGTCAGCGATTGAGACTCCTTTTTGCAGGTCGCTCTTTTGATCCACAAGGTTTGTCACAAGGCCTTTATCGGTCGTGTCTTCAGCATGCGCCCGAATGGGAAAGAATCCTGTAAAGGTCGAAACCATGACAGCAAAAGCCAGCACAAAGGCGGCTGATTTTTTCAGAACGGGGCGAAAAGAAGCATGCACGCTCTTTTTGATTTGTTTCTTTTTCATCATCAAACGTCTTCTTTCAAAATATTGATCAGGAGCCCGTGCAACTGTCAAATGACAGAAATCTGTAGACAAGTCCTACAATTTAACATTTTTACAAGATAAAAGAGCTTATCTATCCTTTTATACACCATAAGAGTATCACATATCCCCAGATTTTGTCAATGTATGCAGTAACAATTTCCCAAGCAAAATTCTGTAATCAATTGACTTCTGACAATTCAGCAGATTATTATTTTCCTATATATAGGTATTGTGTTTAAGAAATACGGATAAAAGAGAGAGGACGAGCCATAATGATTGCACAAGGTTTGTTGCTTTTCTGTTCAGAAAGTTTTTCGTAAATGCTTTCAGTAAATGTGTCTTGTCATATGTAAATATATGTGCTATACTGCTTCATAAGCATAAATTTTAGGCGGGCTGCCCAGCATCGGCAGAGGGCCGGGAGAGTTGAAACGGATGAATGAAAAACAGTTAAAAATACAAAAGCTGAAAAAAGAAAAGGATGCCGTCATCCTTGCGCATTATTATGTGACCGGCGATGTGCAGGCAATTGCAGATTATGTGGGGGATTCTTTTTATCTGAGTCAGGTCGCTGAAAAAGTAGAAGCGCAGAAGATTGTCATGTGCGGGGTGCGTTTTATGGGGGAGAGTGCCAAAATTTTGAACCCAAATAAAACGGTGCTGCTTCCGGCGCCAAATGCTGACTGCCCAATGGCACATATGGCTACAGTAGAGCAGATTGAAAAAATGCGGACACAATATGATGACCTTGCGGTTGTCTGTTATGTAAACTCCACCGCGGAACTGAAGATGCATGCAGACGTATGCGTCACCAGCGCCAATGCGCTGAAAATCGTAAAAGCTCTGCCAAACCACAATATCTTTTTTATTCCGGATGAAAATCTGGGCCGTTTCGTGGCAGCACAGATTCCGGAAAAGCATTTCATCTTTAATGATGGTTTCTGTCCGACGCATGCCTTCTTGACAGCGAAAGATGTGCAGGCGGCAAAGGAAAAACATCCCCATGCACCTGTGCTGGTCCATCCGGAATGTCGGCCGGAAGTAACTGCATTGGCAGATTATGTGGGCAGCACGGCAGCTTTAATCCGTTATACAAAAACAAACCCGGCAAAAGAATTTATTATTGGTACCGAGCATGGTGTCCTTTATGATATGGAACATGAAAGTCCGGAGAAAACTTTTTATCCGCTGCATGCTGAGCAGATTTGTCCGAATATGAAGCAGATTACACTGGACAAAGTCATTTGGGCGCTCGAAACAGAAACCCCTGTAATTCACATGGATACAGAGCGTGCTCGGTGTGCATATACACCGCTGAAGCGGATGCTGGAACTTTCATAATTCTCGGTTTTGTTTTGGGGTAAGTTTGCCTCAAAGATGGAAATTTGCGGATACAAATTTATCATGCCAATTCTGTTTCATACTATTTTTATAATATTAGGGAATGATTGATATGGCAAATGTTCAAAATCATGTGAGTTATGATGTATTAGTGGTCGGAACGGGAGTGTCCGGATTGTTTCTGGCGCTGCACCTGCCCGAAACTGCCCGCGTACTGATGATTACCAAAGCGGACTTGGAAGAAAGCGACTCTTTTTTGGCACAAGGAGGTATCTGTGTGCTGAAGGGGGACGAGGACTATGATGCCTATTTTGAGGATACCCTGCGGGCAGGCCATTATGAAAACCGGCGGGAGTCCGTGGAGGTCATGATTCGTTCTTCTCAGCATGTGATTCGGGAACTGGAACGATGCGGCGTTGATTTTGCACGAAAAGACGGTCAACTGCAGTTTACCCGTGAAGGTGCGCATTCTTCTCCACGTATTTTATACCATGGCGACAAAACAGGAGAAGAGATTACCAGCAAACTGCTGGAGTGTGTCAAAAAATTAAAAAATGTCACCATATTAGAGCACACAACACTCGTCGATCTTTTGTGTGAAGGGAATTGCTGCCGCGGCGCAGTTTTGCAGACAGCAGATGGAACAATCGAACCGATTTATGTACCGGACGTTGTCTTGGCAAGCGGAGGAGTTGGCGGGGTGTATGAACATTCCACCAATTATCCGCATTTGACCGGCGATGCCATTGCTTTGGCCTTGCAGCATGGGGTGGAGCTGGAAAACATCGACTATGTGCAGATTCACCCGACTACCCTGTATTCGCAAAAGCCTGGCCGCAGTTTCCTGATTTCCGAGTCGGTCCGCGGCGAGGGAGCTGTACTGCTGGATAAAAATGGAAAACGGTTTACAAATGAACTGCTGCCGCGAGATTTATTGACACAGGAAATTTATAAACAGATGAAGAAAGATAACACGCGCCATGTTTGGCTCAACATGCAGACCGTGCACTGCCCTGACATTGAGAAGCGTTTTCCGACCATCTGTGAACGCTGTCAGGAAGAGGGGATTGATATTCATAAGGACTGGGTCCCCGTTGTACCGGCGCAGCATTATTTTATGGGTGGTATCCATGTGAACCTTTCCAGTAAAACTTCAATGGACCATCTTTATGCAGTGGGAGAAACTGCCTGTAATGGCGTACATGGCGCCAATCGGCTGGCAAGCAATTCTTTGCTTGAAAGTCTGGTGTTCGCAGAACGTGCTGCACAGGATATCCGTGTGCATTCTCATGAAATGCACACACCGCAACGCAATTTGTTCCATCCGTCTGCCTACAGGAATCTTCCGCAGTATTTTACAGACAATATCTTTTTAGTGCAGTCGGAGATTAAACAGCAGAAACAAAGGAGAAAAAAAGCGTGAATCCCATTACCGCAAAACTGAATGCTGACCCCCTGATTTTACAGGCACTGCAGGAGGATATTACCAACGAAGATGTGACGACAAATGCCGTGATGCCGGTTGCCAAACAGGGGCAGGCAGACCTGCTGTGCAAACAGGATGGGGTGCTTGCGGGTTTGGATGTTTTTCGCCGCGTTTTTGAGCTGCTGGATGAAACCACAAAAGTACAGGGCTTTTTTCATGATGGCGACCAAATTCATCAAGGAGATAAACTGGCGCTTGTGACCGGTGATATGCGTGTTATCCTTTCGGGGGAACGCACAGCGCTGAATTACCTGCAGCGGATGAGTGGAATTGCGACCTATACGCATGCAGCTGTGGAGCTGCTTGCGGGCAGCAACACAAAACTTCTGGATACACGAAAGACTACACCGAACATGCGGCTGTTTGAAAAGTATGCCGTGCGGGTAGGGGGCGGCTGCAACCACCGCTATAATCTTTCGGACGGCATATTGATTAAAGATAATCATATCAGTGCAGCCGGAGGAATTAAGGAAGCAATTGGTATGGCGCGCGCATATGCGCCCTTTGTTCACCGAATCGAAGTGGAAGTGGAAAATCTTGATATGCTGCGGGAAGCATTGGAAGCCGGCGCAGATATTATTATGCTGGATAATATGACATCTGCTCAAATGCGTGAAGCGGTAAAAATCGTCAATGGCCGTGCAGTCATAGAATGTTCCGGAAATATCACAAAGGAAAATCTGGCGGAGATTCGGGACATTGGTGTGGATTATGTTTCCAGCGGTGCGTTAACACACTCTGCTCCAATTTTGGATGTTTCCCTTAAAAATTTACATGCAATCGAGCTATAAAAGAAAAGTCAGAAATATAAAAAGCTGCCTCTCATGTGGGGGCAGCTTTTTTATATTTCTGATATTTTACATCTGTAAATTCGTTTGTTTACCTTATTGCTTTTTAAAGATAATGCCGGAACAAGTTTTGAAGAGCAGCAGCAGCTTCCGTTTCTTTTTCTCCGCTGCACACGACTGTAGTAGTGTCGCCTTGCTGAATTGCCATGCTCAGGATAGAAAAAATTCCTTTGGCATCTGCGGATTTTCCGTTTGTTTGCAGAGTAATTTTGCAGGGAAAAGCATTTGCGGCTTTTACCAAAAGTACGGCTGGACGTCCATGAATGCCATCTTGTTGTGTGATCGTGTAGGTGAATTCTTTCATGATTTCCGCTTCCTTTCCTGCTGCATTTGACAGTGCATTTTCAAAATGATTTCTTTGTATTTTTAATCTATCAGATTCATTTCTTTTTTGCAAGGTAATACGGTAGAAATAAGAGAAAATTTTCAAAAATCATTTCATTCAGACAAAATCCAAATCAAATATAAAAAGCAGAGAATAATAGAATAAAATCAGGAATCCTTTTTTGCAGCCCTCTGAACCATTTTCAAAAAATAGGAATGTACACGGGTGTCGTGTGTCAATTCAGGATGGAATGCGGTAACTAATAGGTGACCCTGCTGGGCAGCTACAATTTTCCCATCGACTTCTGCTAAGGCTTTAGCGCTGCCAAAAACTTTGGAAATATACGGAGCGCGGATAAAGACCATGGGAATGGTGCCGATTCCTGCAAAGGGAGCTGAGGCAATAAAGCTGCCCAACTGGCGGCCATAAGCATTTCTTTTTGCCTCAATGTCCATTTTGGCAAGATAGGTCGGTTCATTCCCTTCAATCTGCTTGGCCAGAAGGAGCAGACCGGCACAGGTGCCAAAAACAGGAATCCCCCGCTCAATTTGTTCATTAAGTGGCTGCAGCAGGTCAAGCTCTTTCATGAGCTTTCCCATTACTGTACTTTCTCCGCCGGGAAGGATAAGACCATCAAACGAATCGTCTAAGTCAGCACGCTGACGGATTTCACGGCTGTCTGCACCGAGTTTCTGCAGCATGGCACAATGCTCTGCAAAAGCGCCCTGCAGGGCCAATACGCCGATTTTCATGTACAGGTCCTCCCTTATTTGCCGCGCTCTGCCATTAAGACGGAGATTTCATCTGCATTGATTCCGACCATTGCTTCTCCCAAATCGGTGGAAAGTTCAGCAAGCATTTCCGGATCATTGTAATTCGTTACGGCTTTCACGATAGCAGCAGCACGTTTGGCGGGATTGCCGGATTTAAAGATACCAGAGCCGACAAATACACCTTCTGCACCGAGCTGCATCATCAGAGCGGCATCTGCAGGTGTCGCAACACCGCCTGCAGCAAAGTTTACAACTGGCAAACGTCCATTGTCATGTACAGAACGGATAAGATCATGCGGCACTTCCAATTGTTTGGCTGCCTCATAGAGTTCGTCTTCACGCATATTTTGAATTTGGCGGATCTGACTGTTCATTTTGCGCATATGCTGAACAGCCTGGATAACGTCACCGGTGCCAGCCTCACCTTTTGTGCGAATCATAGATGCACCCTCTGCAATGCGGCGAAGCGCTTCCCCCAAGTCTCTCGCACCACAGACGAATGGAACGTCAAATTTCGTTTTATCAATGTGATAAACAGCATCAGCCGGGGACAGAACTTCACTTTCATCAATATAGTCAATATCAATTGCCTGCAGGATCTGTGCCTCTACAAAATGACCGATCCGCACTTTTGCCATCACTGGAATGGAAACCGTTTTTTGGATGCTTCGTATCATTTTGGGGTCACTCATGCGGGACACACCGCCGGCTGCACGAATATCTGCTGGAATTCGTTCCAATGCCATAACGGCACAGGCTCCGGCTTGCTCGGCAATTTCCGCCTGTTCCGGCGAGGTCACGTCCATAATGACGCCGCCTTTGAGCATCTGCGCCAGGTTCTTGTTTAATTCATACCGATTTGACATTTCATAAGCCTCCATTTTTTGCTATTTCATTTTATTATATTAAAATCTGTACTGATTACAATATCCAGTATATAAAAAATAGAAAGGAACAGTTAATGAACAGATTGTAAAAAGAGTGCACTTAATTTTCTAAGATATATAACCGATTAGACATAAAAATTATAGAATTTTTCACTGGACAGTGTAGGGGAAAAGAAAATCCCTATAAAAAATTCCGAGCAGACTTATTTGTCTGTCCGGAACTTTTATAGGGAAAATCTCAGGATTCTGCAGGAATACCGGAGAGTCGGTCAGTTGGTTTCATGTTTGGAATAATTCCTTTTACAACATAAACTACAAAGCAAATGGCAGCAAAGATAACACCCACAGGATAAGCAATTGCTGTGGATAAGTGCAGACATTCAGGTGCCATAAAGAGATAAGTAGCAGTTACTGCAGACATAAAGGTTGCCGGAATTGCTGCAACCAAAGAATATAATGTACCCTTTCTCCATTTGCACAGATAAGCTGCACCGGTCCAAAGGACAATCATAGCCAGTGTCTGGTTGGAGTATGAAAAATAGCGCCAGATAACGGAGAAGTTTAACTGCGTAAGCAGTGCACCCGCAGCAAACAGCGGAATAGAGATCTTCAAACGGGAAGGGATACTTTTCTGATCAATGTGAAACCAGTCAGAGATCGTCAGACGGGCGCTGCGGAATGCAGTGTCAGCAGAAGTAATGGGGCAGATACCAACACCAACCACAGTAAGAATCACACCGACAGGGCCCAGCAGACCTTTACCAATATTATAGACCATAACGGACTGGTTGTTGTGGAGTGCATTACCGGCTGCATATAAACCCTTTGTTCCATGATAGAATGCAATACCAACAGTTGCCCAGATAAGAGCAATGACTCCTTCTGCAACCATGGCACCATAAAAGATTCTGCGGTTTTTGCGCTCATCGTCAATGCAGCGACCAACCAGAGGTGCTTGTGTGGAGTGGAAACCTGAGCATGCACCACATGCCACAGTGACGAACATCATGGACCAGAATGGCGTTTTTGCTGGATGTTCGTTTGTCAATGTCAATTCTTCAATTGGATAACCACCGGCAAAAATACCACCGATTACACCAACGCACATGACAATCAGTAACACACCGAAAATCGGGTAGATTTTACCGATAATCTTATCAATTGGGAACATCGTGGCAAGAAAGTAATAGATTAAAAGTATTACAACCCAGAAATTCTTTGTCAAAATATTTGGAGTCAGTTCTGCAAACAGGCCGGCGGGGCCGGTTGTGAAAGTTGCACCGATGAGCACAAGCAGAATTACGGAAAACACTCGCATGACCTGCAGCATAACTTTTCCAAGATTGTTTCCGACAACCTCAGAAATAGAAGCGCCGTCCTGCCTCATGGAAAGTGTACCACTTAAAAAGTCATGTACACCACCTGCAAAGATTGTGCCGAAAACAATCCAGATGTACACAATTGGACCCCATAGTGCACCTGCCAGTGCACCAAAAATTGGACCTAGACCAGCAATATTCAGCAGCTCGACTAAAAATGCACGCGGCGTGCTGATAGGAACAAAATCAACTCCGTCAGGATGTGCCTGACAGGGAGTTGGAGACTGATGTGGCTGGAAGACTTTGTCGACAAATTTTCCGTATGTGAAATAGCCAATAATCAGCAAAGCCAAAGCCACAAAAAATGTAATCATATTTTTCCTCCTCTTATGTATTTTGTACAGTATTATCCCATAACTGCCTCTTTAAATTCAACTATATATAATAATAGAATACATAACAAATTCCATCAAGGCCTATAATATACAAAATAGTATTAATTATTTTGTATATTAATGTATAAACATAAGTTAAAATTTATGGAGAAATCGACTCAAAACAATGTTAAAAAATTCCTCGGCACATGTGAATCAACCGCAAACAGCTTTTTAACTTTTAAGCAAGAAAAACATGCTGGAATATGATGAAATACCTTGAAAACCGGACCAATTAATTCAAAAGTGGTGACTGCTGTTTTTTGACATTTTTGTAATTATAAGATTAGAATGGGATTTACATTGGCTTGTGAATCATTTGTATCAATGAAACTGCAGTAAGATTTTACATAATGTGGCTGTCAATGTTCATGTCAAAGAAAATTTATTCTCAAATTTGAAATTCATGTAGACGAAAAAATCTATAATTTTAGTGCATATGATGTATGAATGAATCTTTAAATTTGAAAAATGCCAATGGGACTGTAAAATTTTCATTCGCAGTCCCATTGACAACATTTCAACCTTTACTGAAAATCGTGATTTTCTTTTTCTTCTTTCTGCAGGCCGTTTGGCTTTTTGTTTTCAGGCTTTGGAATGGTATAAAGATCTGTAAAAGATTCAGCTTCAGATTCCGATGCAGGCGGTGCCATGATGAGTCCGGTACATTCCTGTGTGGAAACCACATTATCTGATTCGTTCAGATAATCATCCGAATAGCCACGGAGATCGTTATCTTCTCGTTCTGTCCTTCTTTTTTCCTTTGCCATAGCGTCACATCTCCTTCCGAATTTTATTTTGTCCGGAAGAGCATGAAATAGGCCTGAAAAATATTGTCTGCACAATTTCTGAGAAATAAAACATCTATCAAAAATGCAAATTTTCACACATAAAACACAATGTGCAAGCTGAAAGTCTAAAAATTATGTAAATTTTAAATTAAAATCTATGAAAACAATCTCAAAATTTCAACATTTTCAATTCTTTTACAACAATTGTTGACATTCACCGAATCGGCGACTATTATGATAGAAAGCCGAATTATAACAGGGAATAGAGAGGTGACGCCTATGAATGCGAATGCAGCAATTGGTGCCAAGGTGAAAGAACTCCGAATTAAAAAGAAATTCACATTGAAACAGTTGAGTATGGCCTGTGGGCTTTCAATTGGGTTTTTATCCCAATTTGAACGTGGAATTTCTTCAATTGCGCTTGATTCCCTGGAGAAACTTGCAGATGTGTTGGAGGTTCCGCTGGCATTTCTTTTTGAAGATGGACAGATGCCGAAAAATCAAGATCCCGTCGTACATGGCATAGAATTGCAGCCTAATGCTGTCAGCGATAAGTTTTATCAGTGTAAGTTAACAAAACAGAATGTGAATGAGGCAATGCTGCCACAAATCATTATCCTCATGCCTTATGCAGATGGAAAGCGTGCCCCGGAAATCTATTCACCCGAAAGAGAGAAATTTATATATGTGTTGGAAGGAGTCGCAACACTTTTTTTGGAAGACAAACAATATGTATTATATCCGGGAGACAGTATACAAATTCATGCCTATCAGCAGCATAACTGGGAAAACCGAACGCCACGGATAACCCGATTCTTAGTAATAAGTACCTTTCATGCTTCGTCAGATACTAAAGCGCAGAATTAAGGTAATTTAAAAAAATTTTATAGAGTGGGGAGGAGGCTGGATCTATCTGCACAGTTTATTTATTGTGTAATCCCGAAAAGTTCCTGCGCATTTTTGCATCCGGCATCCAGCACTTCCTGAGCGGAGATCCCACGTGCAGCCGCAATGACTTCAGCGGAATGTGGAATCATGGAGGAATCACAGCGCTGGCCACGGCAGGGGACAGGAGCCATATAAGGGCAGTCTGTTTCATTTAGGAGCCTGTCCAGTGGAACGGCTGCTGCTACCTGCAAAGGCTTTTTTGCGTTTTTAAATGTTACTGCCCCGCCGAGACCGATGTACATACCAAGTTTGAGGACTTCGCGCATCATTTCCACACTGCCGGAAAAGCAGTGAACCACACCACGCGGATGGTATTGCTGCAAAAGTTCCAGCGTATCTGCATGTGCTTCCCGGTCGTGGATGATAACAGGCAGACCATAATGGCTGGCAAGTTTCAACTGAGCGGCGAATGCAGCTTTCTGTTTTTCGCGCGGTGGATTTTCCGGGAAATGATAATCAAGGCCGATTTCACCGACTGCCGCAATTTTATTCTCCTCTTTATGCTGCAGCATTTGCTCTAAGTTCGGGAGCCATTCAGTCTGGGAATCACCAATTTCTTCCGGATGGATTCCAACAGCGGCATGAATAAAAGAATACTGGTTTGCCAATGTGATCGCTTTTTTGCATCCGTCGAGGCTGGCTCCACAGTCAATCAGGTGGCAGATGCCTTTCTGCGGCAGTTCAGCCAAAACTGCCTTTCGATCTTTGTCAAAAGCTTCATCATCATAGTGCGCATGACTGTCAAATATATGTGTATAGGACACCCAATTTTCCCCCTGTAAATGCAGGGCTGCTGAAATAGCAATCAGCAGCCCTGTTTTTTATTTTATTTACATTAACGGATTTTGCTGCCGGCTGGGATATCCTTAAGAAAAACAACTTTTACATCATTTTCTCCGGCATCGGCCGCTAAAATCATGCCTTGGCTTTCTACGCCGCAGAGTTTTGCGGGCTTCAGATTTGCGACCAGCACAATTGTTTTGCCAATCAGATCTTCCGGTTTGTACCATTGGGAGATGCCGCTGCAAACGGTGCGTGGTACGCCGGTGCCATCATCCAGCGTGAGTTTCAGCAGCTTTTTGGCACGCTTGATTTTTTCACAGTCCATAATTTTTGCCGCACGCAGTTCCACCTTTGCAAAGTCATCAATCGTGATTTGGGCAATACCTGCCAACTCTTCTTTGACTTTATTTTTTGATTGTTCTGCGGCGGGATTCGGAATTAATTGATTGAGTTCCGCAATTTCCTTTTCCACGTCAATGCGGGGAAAGAGCGCATCTCCCTTTGTTACAATACAGCCGACTGGAAAGTGTCCAAAACTGCCGGCGCGCTCATAGGTACAGTCTTTTGCAGAAAGCCCCAACTGTGCCTGCATTTTTGGAGTCGTATTCGGCATAAACGGGAAAATCAGGATTGATACGATGCGCAGTGCTTCACAAAGATGGTCCATCACAGCCGCTAAACGGGCTTTTTGAGTTTCATCTTTGCCAAGTGCCCATGGCGCCGTTTCATCAATATACTTATTAGTGCGTGCAATAAACTGCCAGATAGATTCCAGTGCTTTACTGAATTGGTAGGAGTCAATTGCCGCGTCACATTTGCTGCGCAGTGCATTGCCCATGGACTCCAATTCGTGGTCCGGATCGGCAGTTTTTTGTTCCTGCGGAATCGTGCCGCCGAAATATTTCTGCACCATAGCAGTTGTGCGGGAGAGCAAGTTGCCGAGGTCGTTGGCAAGGTCGGAATTAATGCGGTTAATTAATGCTTCATTGGTAAACAGGCCGTCACTTCCGAAAGGAATCTCACGCAAAAGGAAGTAGCGGATTGCATCCACCCCATAGCGGTCACACAGAATATATGGATCCACTACATTGCCTTTGGACTTGCTCATTTTCGTACCGTCCCCAAAAAGCAGCCAGCCGTGACCGTATACCTGCTTGGGAAGCGGCAAATCAAGCGCCATCAGAATGGCTGGCCAGATGATTGTGTGAAAACGTACAATTTCCTTTCCAACAAATTGAACATCGGCAGGCCAGTATTTTTTGAAATCGCTGTCATCATCACTGCCATATCCAAGCGCTGTGATATAGTTCGGCAGCGCATCCAACCAGACATAGACAGTATGTTTGGGATCAAAGTCAACGGGTATGCCCCAATGTACACTGGTACGGGAAACACACAAATCCTGCAGTCCCTGATTGATAAATGCAATCATTTCATTTTTGCGGCTTTCCGGTTGAATGAAGTTAGGATGATCTTCATAAAATTTGAGCAGCCGGTCGGCATACTTCGACAGACGGAAAAAATATGCTTCTTCTGAAGCCCACTTGACGTCGCGGCCGCAGTCTGGACATTTGCCGTCTTTGAGCTGGGTTTCTGTCCAGAAGGATTCACAGTCTGTGCAGTACCAGCCTTCATATTTCCCCTTGTAAATTTCTCCTTTATCATGCAGCTGCCTAAAGATCTTTTGAATTCCTTTAACATGATAACTGTCAGTTGTCCGGATGAAGCGATCATTGGAAATATCCAGCAGAGCCCATAAATCTTTAAAGACCTTGCTTGTGCCATCTACATATTCTTTCGGTGTGATACCGGCAGCGGCGGCTTTTTGTTCAATTTTCTGGCCGTGTTCATCCGTGCCGGTCAGGAACATGACATCATAGCCTTGCATTCGCTTGTACCGGGCAATCGCATCACTGGCTACGGTGCAGTAGCTGTGACCGATATGCGGTTTTCCAGAAGGATAGTAAATGGGCGTTGTGATGTAAAATGTCTTTTTCTCCATGTTTCTGCCTCCGAATTTTTGAACAGATTATTTTTTTATTATACACGAATTTTCATAAAATTACAATTCTGAAAAGCAGGAATAAAAAGCAGACCCATTACAGGCCTGCTTGGCAGAACTCATAGCGATTGAAATTATAAGGTGTGAGACCTTTCAGTTTGTACTGTTGTCTTCATAGATAAACTGCCGCAGCAGCGAACAGTTTTGCTCCATGTCAGCGACTTCCACCCATCCGGCACTGTCCAGTGTTTCTCCCTGAAAGGTGTTGTCTGCCGGAATTTGCTGTGTCTGCTGTTTAAAGAATACAGCAGGTGCATTAAACATGCAAATTGCAGAAAGCTGCGACGCGGGAATGTTTGTCCAAATCAACGGCATAATTTTTTTTAAAACACTGTTTAATTTAAAGGGACCGGAAGCTGCCATCTTTTTAATAATCTGGCCAATTACTTCGCGCTGACGCTGGGCACGTCCGTAATCATTACCATAGTTGCGGATACGGGTATAGTATAATGCCTGTATTCCTTTCAGCTTATATTTACCGGGTGTGAAATGCGTTCCCAAATTTTCATTAAACTGTGTACAAAGCCCTTGATTGAGTGTAACATCGATTCCACCGACTTCATTGATAATGGTTGAAAAGGAGTCAAAGTTAACTGCCATATATTGATCTATTTTGATGCGGTAATTGTTTTCCAATGTCTGCATGGTCATGGCAGGGCCGCCGTAAGCAAAGGCGGAGTTTAATTTCTGGCGTCCGTGATTCGGAATCTCTGCATAAGTATCTCGTAAAAAGGAGGTCATTTTCAGCTTTTGATGCTTGCGGTCAATGGAGAGCAGAATCATAGAGTCGCTGCGGTGGGTGTTTTCGGAATCCTGATCAATGCCAATCAGCAGGATGTTTGTTACCCAAGGGCTGGATTTAATGCTCCAGTCGGGGGAATGTTCCGGTGTGCGTGCATAGGTACTCTGACTGGTTGGGTTATGTGTGCGGTCCATACCGGAAAAAAGAGCAGTCAGCCACGCAAACAGGAGAATAGCAAGGAGCAGCAGAATACAAACGATATTGCGCACGATATGATGCCTTTTCGGTCGGCGGGGAATGCCAGTATTGCCTCCGCGTGCAGAAACGGCGGCAGCACGCTGACGGGAAACAGAAGTCGCGCGATCATCCGGATCAAACCCATCATGATAGCGTACCTGTGCTTCTTGTCTGCGGCGCGCGTTAGCCACACGGCGCTGACGGGCTGCCGCTGTGCGTTTGGTATTGGCAGCCTGTCTGCGGCTGCTGTAGGAGGAGATGTCTACCATCGGCTCTTGTCTGTGGCTGGAATGAGAATAGATATTCCGGTTATTGTGATTAGCAGTGCTGCAGTTCGGCCTGTTATAGGGTCTTGAACCGTTTTCTCGGTACGGACGATAGGTGGAACCGGCAGCCGGATCTTCGCGCCGCGTCCTGTTGCTGTTTGGAGTGAATGTCATATGATTCCCTCTATTTCCTAAAACTAAATTATACCGCTCAAGTATAATCTATTTTAACGAGGCATCTATGTGCTGTCAAGTTATGTAAACTTTTCTGCTGCTGGGTAGTTAGCAGGGAGGTTGACATTCTGCATGCAAGTCGATACTATTATAAAATATAGTTGTATTTATCCTATCAAAAAGTATGAGCTGTTTATTTAGAAAGGACCGGCCTATGACAGAAAAGAAAAGGAAATTCATTGTTCGTATAGTAGCCATTGCTTGTGCGGCTCTGGTAGCAGGTGGAGCTTTGGTGGCAGTCTTTTTTATGTAAAAAAACAATCGAAACTTTTCAGTAAACGGAGTATCTGGTTGTTTACGACAATCCAATGTTAATATCAAGTTCCTGAATCTTATCCCGAAGTCCAAGAAAATCTTCAAAGGCTTCCGGCTTTTTGCGCGGATCACGCAATAAGGCGGCGGGATGAAGAGTGGCCATCATCCAGATACTGCCTTTTTGTATCCACTGCCCGTGTTGTCTGGTAATTTTAATTTTTGGGTCCATGATGCGCATGGCAGCTATGCGGCCGAGGCAGACAATGATCTTTGGGTGGAGCAGTGCAGTTTGAGCACGCAGCCATGAAATACATTTTTCTTGTTCCTCCGGAAGCGGATCACGATTCTTCGGAGGTCGGCATTTTACAATGTTGGCAATATAAATATTCTGATGCCGGTCTAAATCTATGGCATCCAGCATTTTATCCAGCAGCTGGCCGCTTCGGCCGACAAATGGTTCACCTTTCAAGTCTTCCTGTTCACCGGGTCCTTCACCAATGAACAGAATTTCTGCATGAGGGTTGCCAATTCCAAATACCAGATTTGTCCGCGTGCGGGCTAAGTCGCATTGTTCGCAGTTTTTACAGGCAGACTCAAGTTCCTGCCAGTTCTGATAGATCATTCAATACCCTCCTGATTTTTCAAGCTATCCTTCTATCATTTTAATTACTATGATAAAACGCATAATGATTGGGCCCGTTGTGTTTTGCTTGGTAAAGTGCTGTGTCGGCTGTTTTATAGAGCTCATTAAAATTTCGTCCATCTTTGGGCGCAATCGCAATTCCCATGCAGACAGAGACTGTCAAATCCTTGTTATATCTTTGAAGAATACAGGAAGAAAGCCTGGCAATATGATTGGCAAGTGATTTTATGGAAGAAATGCTGTGCAAAAAAATGACAAACTCGTCGCCGCCCAATCTGCCGCAAATATCTTTTGAACCGATATTCCGCTGCAAAACAGTACTGATGTTCCGAAGAACATGGTCGCCGAATTGATGACCAAACGAATCATTAATATACTTAAAATGATCCACATCGATCATGATAAATGCGTGTTGGTTGTAAGGTGAATATCGCAGCGTCTGTTGGATGTTTTTAATCAATGCCCGCCGATTCAGCAAGTTTGTCAGGGGATCTTGACGAGCATTTTTTTTCAATTTTAAAAGATACTGTTTTTGTGAATTGATATCCGCGACCCTTATAAATGCTTTTAAGGATTTGGAATATGAATCCTCAATTAACTGTGCATGGCTGGAATACCAGATCAGCTTGCCGCTTTTCGAGGTGTATCGGTATTCTGCTGTGACATGGGAATGCCCGTTCTGGTAACTTTTAATCAAGGCACCGCGGGAAAAGCAGTTCAAATACTGGCTGCGGTCTTCTAAATAGATAGAATTAGAAAAATTTTTACAGAATTCAGAATAATAAGGAGATCTTGAAGCTAAAGCCTGTAAAGAGGAATTTTGACATTCAAATCTAACGATTCGGTTATTCATGAGATCACATTCGAAATAAATCAAATGACCTTTCTGCATTTCTTCACAACATTGGCGGTACTGTTCATAGGTGATTTCTTTTTCATGCTGCTCTGTGATATTTTGGCAAGTGATTATTGCATGAGCATCGGTATATGCTGAGGCAGGCGCAAGTGTATATTTTAGTTCAAACCATGAGGGAGTTTCAGCTTGAGACAGCTGTATGGCAATGACACAGCTGCCGGCTAGTTCACCAGTGCTTATAGAAGCAAAAAATTCATTTAGGATTTTTTTGTTGGAATCGGTTAGCAGTTTACTGGCAGATATACGTTCTGGAACCTGATGAAGGACATTTGGAATCTGTTGGCTGATTTTCTGCCCATAGGGAAATACCAGTGTGTGGGTATGAAGGTTGTAACAGGATAACGAAAATTCTCGCTGCTGGCTGGCTGCCAGACAGAGTTTCTTCCCTAAATATAACTGTCCTAACAGCTTTTGCTGCTTTGTTATATCAAAGAATCCCCACAGCATATGCCCATCAAACGGCTGCTGCAGACTGCATCGTGTCAGCAAGAATTTTGTCTGGCCATTTCGGCAGACAGCGTCAATTTTCATTTCAAAGAAACTAAGATTTTCTGCCTTTGCCTGGGAAAGAGCATTTTGCAAAGACTGAAAGGTATCTGGTTTTAAGACAGACCGTAGGTTGGAAAACTTTTCTGCGGCAGCCTGTGCGGGTGTGTAGTGAAACATTGTATAAAATAAATTATTGGCAGAGAGAATTGTTAAGTCTGGATCATATGCAAGCTGGCAGAGTCCACAGGGAGCAGCGTTCATGAAACCGTTTAACTGTGCTTCCTCGGCCGAACTGATTTTATTACAGCCGTCAGTTACCATTTCATCACTTCGTTTTACAGTGTTTTGCTTTTAAGTTACATTCTTATATTGGGTCCTGTAATCAAACGATTTGAAAACTCATCTGCAAATTCACAATACTTTCACACGGGAATATGCAGAAAATGAGAAAATTTATTCAGAAGATATATTTTTTTACATTTATCATATAAAATTAAAATATTTAATGAAATAAAGCTTTAAAATAGCCAAAATATAATAATAAATTATAGTTTATAATTATAAACCAAAGTTCCATTGAAGTAAATAGATTTTGGAATGTAAGTTTAAAGAAATAGTTTCTTTTATCTTTTACAGCTCAGTTTTTAAAATAACATAAGAACATAAGAAGATGTGCATAAAAAATGAGCTGTGCAATTCTGCAACAGCTCATTCTCAACAAAATCATTTCGACAGAACAGATGCATGCTCAGAAATCAACGGGTAAATCATAATAGCAGGCAGTCAGCAATTTTTCCATCTCTTCCTGACTGGGCTGACGCGGATTTGAACCGGTACAAGCATCGCTGATTGCCAATGCAGCAATATTATGCAGCTTTTCTTGGAATTCCTTTTCAGGGACCATCCCATCTCCATAGTCCTTGATGGAATGGGGAATATCCAGCAAATCATTGTACATGTCAATTTTCCTGCACAGAGCTTGTATCAAATTGTCTTCATCTCCAGTCAGACCGACAGCACGGGCAATGGAGGCATAGCGTTCACGCGTTTCTGGAATTTTTGCATTGTAGGGAATGACTTTTGGCAGATACATGGCATTAGCACACCCGTGCGGAATGTGGCCGTTTTGATAAGCTGCTCCAGTTTTATGCGCCATTGAGTGGACAATGCCGAGCATTGCATTGGAGAATGCCATTCCGGCCAGACATTGTGCATAGTGCATTTGTTCACGCGCACTTTTATCCCCTTTATAAGATGCAGGCAAGTACTCAAATACCATTTTAATTGCCTGCAGTGCCAGAGGGTCTGTAAACGGAGAATGCATTGTAGAGACGTAGGCCTCAATTGCATGTGTCAGAGCATCCATGCCGGTGTAAGCGGTCAGCTTTGGCGGCATGGTTTGTGCCAGTGCCGGATCGACGACTGCCACATCAGGTGTAATATTAAAATCAGCCAACGGGTATTTGATGCCGGTCTTATAGTCGGTAATCACTGAAAAAGCCGTTACTTCGGTTGCTGTACCGGAAGTGGAGGGAATGGCAAGAAACTTTGCCTTTTTACGCAGAGTTGGAAAATGGAAAGGCGTAATCAGATCCTCAAATTTTGTGTCTGGATATTCATAAAATGTCCACATTGCTTTGGCGGCATCAATTGGGGAACCGCCGCCGATGGCAACAATCCAGTCGGGCTGGAAGTCCTGCATAACTTTTGCACCGTGCATGACGGTTTCGACAGAAGGGTCCGGTTCGACTCCCTCAATAAGGCATGTTTCAAGGCCGGCCTCATGCAGATTGTTTATGACCCTGTCAAGGAAGCCAAAACGTTTCATGGAGCCTCCGCCAAGTACAACGACAGCTTTTTTACCGGAAAGTTTCTTCAGCTCATCCAATGCATTTGGACCATAATAAATGTCTCTGGGAATAGTAAAACGCATGACTTAATTGCCTCCATTTTTTTACTGATTTGTTATTTTTTATCGAAATATATCCTTATTATAACATGCAAGTCTAAATAGTCAAGCACGTTTATAATCCTTAACAATAAAACACGGAATTTCAAAAATACCGCAGTGTATCTTGAATACCTGCGGTAAATTCTGCTAAATAAAAAACATATAATTATTTTGACTTCGCGCTGCTTCTTCCATCAAATCAGAAAGATGAAGAGAAGAGAGCGATTGTTCAACTGCCTGTTCCAAACGGTTGGAAACTAGGTCAAGTGCTGCCTCAGCATCCTGCGCATCCTCACTGAGTGTTTTCCCGGGCTTTTCAAATAGAGAAATGTCGGTTGCATGTAAGATATCCAGCATGCTGATTTGAGAAGGCGCATGTGCCAGCTGGTAGCCTCCTTGTGCTCCCTGAATGGAAGTGACCAACTGAGCGCGTTTAAGCAGGGCAAAGACCTGCTCTAAATAAATACGGGAAATCCCCAATCCCTCTGAGAGACGGGTAATATTAACGACCGTATCTTTTCCGGCCTGAGCCATGCGCAGAAGCGCAGCGATCGCGTAACGCCCCTTTGCTGATATGCGCATAAACTCCCCCCCGTATCCTACCATGATAATAGTATTATTATTAATATATACTCCTGCCGGGTGTTTGTCAATGCGGCGGTACTTTTTCAGTGGAGTTCACCTAAAGTTTATCGGTTTGATGATTTTGTGTCGGAATGTCGATGTTCGCGCAGGCAGAAACAGAGCATGCCAGCGACCATGATGATTGGGAAAATGACTGCCAGAAGCAGGCCTCTTTTTAATCCGGCATCTTCCGCGCCGGCAAGACCGGTTAGCCATGGGCCAAGAGAGCACCCGATATCTCCGCAGACAGCCAACAGACCGAACATAGAGGTACCTCCATGTGGGAAAGAACGTGCAGCCAAACTGTAAAGCCCAGGCCACATAAGCGAAACAGAAAAGCCGCATAATGCGCATCCGAGCAGTGCGGGCAGGGGGTACGGGGACAGGGAAGCGGTCAAGTAACAAATGACACATAAAACACTGCAGCTAAGCACCGCAGTATGCAGCTTGATTTTTTTCCCGAACAGACCGTAAAGCAATCGGCCGGTACCTTCTAGTACAGAAAACAGACATGGTCCCAACAGGTCGCCTGTGACTTTTTCAACCCCCAGTCCGCGTTCGGCAAAGAGGGAGGACCACTGACTCATGGTAAGGTCACTGGCTCCGGCACACAAAACCATCAGCATACAGAGTAAAAACAGCCGGGAATGCAGAAGACTGCGGACAGGCGTTTTCTTTTCCGGAGGAAGAGCAGGCGGGATTGGAACGTGTAAAAAGCGGACGAGGTTTATCAATGGAATCAATGCCCAAAGTATGGGTAACAGGAACCACTGCTGACTGCCGATATAATGCAGGGAAAGTGTTGTTAAGGCAATAACAGCGACCTGACCCCAGCAGCAAAAGGAATGGAGCAAACTCATGGACGACGCTTTCTGTGGAATAGGCAGGGAATCTAAAATCGGGCTGACAAGGTCTTCAATGAGTCCGCTGCCCATTGCACAGCAGACCATTGCAATAGACAGTCCCGTAAAGGGGTCTATCAAATTTGGCAGTATTCCCATTAGCAGGAGTCCTACCATTGCGGTTAGATGGGAACCGATGATGCAGTGCCGGATTCCGATACGGTCAACAAAACAGACAGAAAAAAAATCCATGCACAGCTGTGTACCAAAATTCAGCAGAATCAGCTGACCAAGCTGTGCAAAGGAAATTTGGTAATCCGTTTGAAAAACGGTAAAAAGCAACGGTGCCAGGCTGTTGACAATTCCCTGTGTCAGGTATCCCAGGTAACAGGCGCGGCGCGTGTGCCGGTATGTGCTTTGCATAGATTTTCCCTCCAAGCAGGATGGCATTATTCCATACTATGGATAAGAAATCAAATTGCTACCTAAAAATTCCAAGGAATGAACTTGAAGTAATGGGAAGTGTTCGGTAAAATCAAAATAGGGACAGCCAAAACAGCTGTCCCTAATAATCCATGTATTTTTGGAGAGTACTTTTAAGCCTTTTCTGCATTTGGGTATAATGCCATATCATACATAGCCTGCAGGCAGATTTGCGCATGCTGCATGAAACGTGTAAGATCGATGTTCTCATTTGAATTATGCAGACGGCGGTCTGGCTCATCAGGGAAGAACGGACCAAAGGCAACACCGCGGCCTTTCAGCTCACGGGCATAAGTGCCGCCGCCTGTTGCATACACATTTGGTTCTTTGCCCATCACAGTAGCATAGGAAGATTTCAGCAGGCGAATCAGTTCACTGTCTTCCGGCAGATAGAGAGGCAGACTTTCATTTGCCCGGCTGCAGCGAAGTTCATATGGTGTGCAGACTTTCTGTACCTGCGCAAGAATCGTTTCACCGTTTGCCGTAACCGGATAACGGATATCCAGCCCTGCATAAGTACTGTCAGTTCCCGCACGCACCAAGCCGAGGTTAAGAGTCAGCGGACCGGAAGGCTTGTCGCTCTGTTTTATGCCAAGCAGGTTACCGTCGTATTCTGTTTTGACCTTTTCGGCAAGGAACCAAAGCAGGTTACCCATTTCCCTGCGATTCAGAACTTTTGAAAGCAGCATAATGAGCTTTTCGGCAGCATTGATTCCTTCCTGCGGCTGCATGGCGTGAGAAGAACGTCCCTGCGCGCTAATGCACAAGCCGTCCGGCGTTTTTGTGAAGCTGAAAGCTGTGTCGGATTCTGCAAGATGCATGAGAGCGGAAGCTTGTTCTGCGGAACAGACCACAACCGCCTCTGCTTTTGCAGGGACGGCATTCACAACTGTTCCGGAAGTGAAGTGGCGCACAGCGGAAGGTGTGTCTCCGCCCGTTAGGTCAAGGCGTAGGATTCCTTTTTCGCGGTTGCAGATGCCGTAATCGCTGTCCGGTGTAAAGCCAAAGACCGGCATTGGTTCAGAAGCATAGTACTGCTCAATGTCGTTGCTGGCGACTTCTTCTCCGCAGCCAAAGATGACACGAATACGGCGCTTGGTTTTTAGACCGGCATCTTTCAATGCTTTTAAGCAGTAGAGCGCAACCACAGCGGCACCTTTGTCATCTGCAGTGCCGCGGCCATAAAGCAGGCCGCCTTTTTCCACAGTGGTAAACGGGTCTGTCTGCCATTCGTCTCCGGCGGGAACGACATCAATGTGACATAAAACATCTGCATATTCGTTTCCGCTTCCATAGACAGCATGACCGGCGTAGTTCCCAACGTTTTTGGTTTCTAAGCCGAGATTTTTCGCTATCTTTAGAATTGTTTCCAGAGCGTGGGCATTTTCGCTGCCAAAAGGTTTCCCAGGCTGCGCTTCACTGACCACGGAAGGAATGGAAATCATGGTTTTCAAACTGTCCAGTATTTGACTTTTATAGGATAGAATGTGTTCTCCAAAAGGCATAGCAAACACTCCTTTATACCGGAGGAGCCGGCAATTTTCAATACCTAGTATAGCACAGATTGTATCTTTCGAAAAGGCTTCGGCCTAGCTTTGAAAAATGCTTGCATTTTCGGGAAAAAACGTTTATACTATTACAGTGTCTGATAATCGTACGAGTGATGCCGGAAACAAAAGCAAGGCAGGAGCCGTGCGGCGGGATATGCAGATGGGCGGGCTCTGTGCGGCGGGGCGCCGTGAATCATGTCAGGCGGGGAACCGAGCAGCATTAAGCGGAGTGGCCCTGTGCGATGCAGGTTTGTCTGTCCATCTGTATATCCGGCGGTATGGTAGCGCTAAAGCGTCTGCCTTGCTTTTGTTTTATCCATTTCCATTTATATGTTAGGTTCAGCCTGTTTTTAGCATTTTGGAAACAGAATTTTCGGCAAGGAAGATTATGCTGCCGGAAGGGAGGTCTGTTCTGTGTATCAGGTGCTTTACCGCAAATGGCGGCCCAGAACTTTTTCTGATGTCGTTGGCCAGCCGCAGGTCACAAAGACGCTGCAGAATGAGCTGACAGCCGGCAGAATTGCGCATGCTTATCTCTTTACGGGATGCCGTGGTACCGGAAAGACGACATGTGCCAAGATTCTGGCAAATGCCGTAAACTGTCTGAATCTCCAGAACGGCAATCCCTGCGGTGAGTGTGAGATTTGCCGGGGGGTACGGGACGGCAGCATGATGGATATTGTCGAGATTGACGCCGCCAGTAATAATGGCGTTGACAGTATCCGTATGCTGCGGGAAGAAGCAAGCTTTACACCTGCAGTTGCAAAATACCGTGTCTATATTATTGACGAAGTGCATATGCTCTCGGCCGGTGCTTTCAACGCCTTGCTGAAAACGCTGGAGGAGCCGCCGTCTCATGTCATTTTCATTTTAGCGACGACGGAAGTGCAGAAACTTCCGGCAACGATTCTGTCCCGCTGCCAGCGCTTTGATTTCCGGCGTATTCCACCGGAGGATATTGCTGCACGCCTGCAGTACATTGCCGGGCAGGAGGGCGCATCGCTGGATGAGGAAGCGGCCATGCTGTTGGCACGGCTTGCAGACGGTGCTCTGCGTGATGCACTTTCCCTGTTGGATCAGTGCTTGGGCAGAAGCCAGCAGGTCACGGTTGAAATCGTGAATGAAGCGGCCGGACTCGTTAGTCGGGAACATCTTTTTCGGCTGGCAGATGCTGTCAGGGAACAGGACAGTGCCGCTGCATTATCGATCATTGATGAAATGCATAAGGCAGGAAAAGATATGGCCCGCTTATGTGAAGAATTTTCTGCACATTTGCGTTCCTTGATGCTGATTAAAATGATGCGGGATGCACGTTCTCTGGTTGCTGTGACAAATCGTGAATATGAGCAGTTGGAAAAACAGGCGCTTACGATGCCCATGCCTGTAATCCTGCATGGAATGGATACGATGCAGGATGCATTGGAACGGATGTATAGAGGCGTGGATAGGCGCACAGAGATAGAAATGGCATTTCTGCGTCTCTGCTGTCCAGAATTAGACGACAGTAAAGCGGCTCTTGTCCGGCGGATTGAAGCACTGGAAAAATGCACTTCGCAAGCAGCGATGGTTTCCAATCAGGGGACAAAGTCTGTTATGGTTCCGCAAAAATCAATCCCGCCTGAAACACCGCCGGCTAAGCCAGTGGACGTGGAGGAGGATTCCCCAGCCGCAAATAAAGCAGCAGAAACGGTTCAGCCTGTACCCGAAAATTCGGAAGCTGCAGCGGTTCCGGCTGCTGTAAAATCAGCCGCAGAGCTTGCTGAACATGCTGTCCCACTGGAGGAGTGGCCGGAGATTCTTCAGGAACTGCAGCAGTATTCTCACACCATAGCCTCTGCATTCCGCGGCACGAGAGCTTTTGTCAGCGGCAGCTATGTGCTTATTGATTCCACGAATGAGATGGCTTTCAGTCTTCTGCGGGAACCATCCCAGCGGAACAGTATGCGCCATGCGATTCAGCATGTGACGGGAAAAGTTTATAAGCTGGGGCCTTACCGGCCAGTCGAAGAAAAGAAGCAGGACCCTTTGCAGGCATTGGCAGAACGCGCGGAACAACAAGGAATTGATGTCATAAAAGGTTAATGGCAGACTGCAAATTTTGCTTGACCTTTTGTAGAGAAATGTATATGATTGAGAAACAGCATGCACTTCATGCATGTATCAAGAGTGTCAAATTCGGAGGGATATTTATTATGAAAGCAAGAGTTCCGCAGAGCAGAGGCCCGCAGAATCTTCAGCAAATTGCAAAACAGGCGCAGAAACTGCAGGAAAACATGGATGCGCTTTCGAAAGAACTGGATGAAAAAGAATATACCGCAACTTCCGGCGGGGATGCTGTAAAGGCCACTGTCCTTGGCAAAATGGAAATTAAGAGCATTGAAATCAAACCGGAAGTTGTGGATCCGGATGACATTGAGATGCTTTCAGACCTTGTGATGGGCGCGGTTAATGAGGCACTTCGGGCGGCTGCAGATGATAAGAGCCAGCAGATGGAAGCCCTCTCCGGCGGCCTGAATGTTCCGGGACTGTTCTGAGAATGGCAGGATATCAGGTAGCACCGCTTGCCCGTCTGGTGGAACAGTTCGAGCAGCTGCCGGGAATCGGACACAAAAGTGCCGAACGTTTGGCCTATCATGTGCTGAACATGTCCAAGGAGCAAGTGCAGGCATTTGCAAGCTCGCTTTTAGAAGCACATCAAAAAATTCACTACTGTAAAATATGCTGTAACTTGACAGATCAGGAACTCTGCCCCATCTGCCGCGATGATAATCGGGATAAGTCTGTCATCTGTGTTGTGGAAGATCCGCGTGATGTGACGGCAATGGAACGCACAAATGAATATTGCGGTTCTTACCATGTTCTGCACGGTACGATTTCCCCCCTTTCTGATATAGGTCCGGATCAGCTGTGCATAAAGGAATTGCTCAGCCGTGTGCAGAACGGCAGTGTAAAAGAAGTCATTATGGCTACCAATCCGACTGTGGAAGGGGAAGCCACAGCTATGTATATTTCCCGTCTGCTGAAACCGTTGGGGGTAAAAGTCACACGCCTTGCCTATGGGATTCCCGTAGGCGGTGATTTGGAATACGCGGATGAAGTGACCCTTTTACGTGCATTAGAGGGGCGCAGCGAACTGTAAAATCGACTGCTTTTTCAGAAGCAGTCTTTTAGAATTAAAGTAAAACCACAGAAATGGGGGGGGACGCCATGAAGAAGGAAAATTTAAAAACCATTGCCCGCAACAAAAAGGCGTACCATGACTATTTTGTGGATGAAAGCTATGAGGCGGGGATTGAGTTGTGTGGGACAGAAGTGAAATCTCTGCGTAATGGCAGATGCAATCTGAAAGATGCCTGGTGCTCCATTGAAGATGGCGAACTGCTCATCCATGGAATGCACATCAGTCCTTATGAACATGGCAACGTTTTTAACCGCGATCCGGTGAGAGTGCGTCGCCTCTTAATGCATAAAAAAGAGATTATGCATCTTTTTGGCATTGTGAAACAGAAGGGATATTCACTTATTCCACTTTCAATATATTTTAAGGGCAGTCTGGTCAAAGTGCAGGTTGGGCTCTGCCGTGGCAAGAAGCTTTATGATAAGCGGGCAGATTTGGCTGCCCGCGCAGCTAAGCGGGACATTGACCGTGCTATGAAAACACGCATTCGGATGTAAATATCCAGTTTTTACAGGCACTTGCATTTTACATCCTTTTGTTGTATACTAATAGCACTCTGGAAGTGGGAAATTTCCAGTTTTTATGGGGATGTAAAGGTTTCGACGGGGGTCGTGAGCCTTGGTAAGCGAGCAGCGGGGCGGGACCGCTTCATCAATCCGCACCTTAAATTTAGATGAGAAATCCTCTAAAAAGAACAGCAATGTCATGAACGTTAACTTTAATAACAATTATGGGATGGCTGTTGCAGCTTAATTAAAAAGCTGCCGTCCTCTCCGGGAGTACCGCGGCCCGGTTGAGGGCGTAACTTAGCGGTGAACGTGAGCCGGATGTTGTCTCACATTTGGCCATGATTTTGAGGCTGCCAGTGCAGGGGGCCTGCCTGTTCGGCATCATGTATTGGGAGAAGTAAATGATAGGCTGCGCTCGAAGAAATCCAAGGTAAGTGGCTTTCGGACAGGGGTCCGACTCCCCTCATCTCCACCATGTATGAATTCTCGGAATCCAGTGTTAGTGCGGGTTTCGGGAATTTTTATTTTTCTCTGTCATTTAATTTGGTCGTTGTTTGGTCGTTACTGGTCTGTATTGCATTGACAACTTGCTTTACAGCGGCGGCTTTTGCATAGGCCACCTCATGGGTGTAGATATTGAGTGTGATGGTAGCGTTGGAATGCCCAAGTACACCGGATACTGTTTCAACATCTATACCGTGGTATACCATCTGTGTTGCTGCAAAGTGGCGAAAGGAGTGCAGACCGTAAAAATTAAATCCGTGCTTCTGACAATAGCGGTTCAGCCAGTTATACATCGACGAATTAGCCAAAAAGCGTCCCGTATCATTTACAAAGACGTGGTTCTCTTGGTCGTTCCACTGATCGCCTACTTTCAGTTTATTTTCTGATTCTTGCAAGTGCAATTTTCGAAGTATTTCAATTATTTCTGCTGGCAGTTTAAGACAGCGGACGGATGATTCAGATTTCGGGCTGTCCGTATACACACCCTTTTCCTTCGTATACTCTGATTCCTGTTTTATTGATATAACTCCGGTATTAAAATCAATGTTGTCCCAGGTAAGGCCAAGTCCCTCTCCCTTGCGATAGCCTATGCTCGCAATCAGTACAAAAAAGGCATAACGGACAAGGGGTGCATCTGCTTGCATAGCATTGAGTATTTGTTGTACATCTTCGGCGGTGTAAACCTTACGCTTTTCTTTCTTTGTCTTAGCAATCTTGATATTGTGACATGGGTTGCTGGGTATCATTTCAAGATCAACAGCATAGCTCATAATCGTAGATACAAAAGACAAATAATTGCGTACTGTTTTTTCCGACAGCGTTTCTTTGCCGGTGCAAGTTTTAGTCTTGGTATGCTTAATACCCGGCTCCTGCAGGTTGTTGATAAAACGCTGCACGACTGCATGAGTGACCTTATCCACCCGCAAGTGTCCTATTGCTGCATAGGTACGTTTAGTCATTCTACGATAACTGTCACGAGTATTTTCCTTCAGCTTACCGTTATCAACGCAATCATGAAAAAACTGCTCTGCAAATACCTCAAATTTTATATTGCCGCTTGCGGCTAACTTTGAATTCTCAAACAGTACAGCTTGTCTGTTAACCTCTTTTTTAGCTTGCCGTTCTGTCATTTCGGGTGGCGGCGTCCATGTCATAGATCGCATTATTTGCTTTCCGTGCACATCATAACCATCGGATACGCGAATACGATAACTATCTCCGCGCTTTTGAATTGTTGCCATAAAAAGGACCTCCTTTAAAAAAGGGCATAAAAATGCCCGGACTGTTGATTTCAGGCCGGGTTTGGAGTACAATATTTAAGCAATTATCTATTGTGCTCCGGCTCCGACCGGCGCTTGTCCTGCTACTGGGTGCAACCAGCAGCGGGACTTTTCTATATCAATTCGTCATTTTAACGAATCAAAATAAGCTCAATTTATGTTAATTTGCACTGAATTAAGTGCTTGTAATTTTTGTACTCCTTCGTGTACTTCCGTTTAGTTCAATGAAATTAAAAGCGTGCAAATGTTTAGATTATACAGTGCTGAAATCCTTGTGAGTTTTTACTCTTTACAGATTTACCAAGTCTGTTTTATTATACGGGTACAACGTTGTCACCGAAACGGTGGTCAGCAGGGGAAAACGAATGAGCGGGGATATGCCCCCGCCGTCCCCTTCCTTTTGAATGTACAGGGAGGTACCCTAATGAACGATTTACAGATTTTCAAGAACGAACAGTTTGGCACAGTACGCACAGTTGAGATTGACGGAGAACCATGGTTTGTAGGAAAAGACGTTGCTGAATGTCTTGACTACAGTAACAGTAGAAAGGCGTTGACCGACCATGTTGATAATGAAGACAAGGGGGTAACGAAATGTGACACCCTTGGTGGCAAGCAGAATTTAACCATTATCAATGAATCCGGCCTTTACAGTCTTATTCTTGGGAGCAAACTTCCCACAGCAAAGCAGTTTAAGCGCTGGATTACTGCAGAAGTTATTCCGTCCATCCGCAAGACCGGCAGCTATTCGGTCAAGCAGGAAAGAACAAACCCACGCAAAGATCGTGAAGCAGAAGCAAAGCTAAATAACAGCCGCGCTCGACTCTCTAGCTTATGGCTGAAAATTGCTGACCATATTCGAGTACCTGAATACAAGGGTATTTGCGCGAGTTACGCGAGTGCAGCACTGGCAGGCCATGAAGTTTTACCGTTGCCAGACTGCACAGAGCATCTTTACACCGCCGCAGAAGTCGGTGGATTTCTGGGTGGAATAAGCGGTAATCAAGTAGGCCGAATAGCAAATCAGAACCATATGAAAACTAATGAATATGGTAAATCTGTGTGGGACAAATCCCCTTACAGTAATAAGCAAATTGAAACATTCCGCTACAATGATGCTGCGGTAGAACGTTTTCGCGGACTTCTTAATAAACAACAATCCGCCTGAATTTTTCCGCTCTATCCTGTTCCAGCAGGGTAGGGCGGCTTTTTTATTTAGACATAGATTTTTGCATAATGTCAAATTAAACATTTTTCATATTATATCCGCAGTTCGGGCAAAAATTGGCGTCGCCAACTTCTGCGCCACAATTTGGGCAGTAATGCCTATGGGTCTGTGAAGGAACTGTCGGGTGAAGGGATTGCTGCACCCGTGAACTTTCATTGATGCATCTGTCGAGAAATTCTGGCAGCCCAACAAGTGGCATTATAGACATTGACTTGCTCCAGTAAGGAGTTCGAAATTTAATATCCATAAAAGTGCTTCCACCGACTTCGTGTGTTTCTGCTTTTGCAGTGGTAGCACCTACCACTGCGCCCATTGGGCCAAAGAGGGCACCGCCAACGACGGCTCTGCCTAGTCCACCTTTTGACTTTGTGACAGTTCTGCCCGGGAATCTGTTGTATTGGTAGCTGACAACCTCATCAAATTTAAATATAAGTTGGTTTACTGGGCTATTGACTTTTTTATGGGAAATATAAAACATTTTGTGATTGTTATCAATGTGAGTAACAGAACTACAAAAATGACTTCTAATTACATTTGTTTCAGTAAAGGCTGAAATTCTTGATTGGTTAATACTCCAAAATTGACGTAGAGTGTCTGGAGGTACAGTTTCGCCACCATCACATATTGACGCGCATAAAGGACAAATAGTTTCGTGCTTCCCTATTTTCTCACCACACAAAGCGCAATGATTTGCCATAAAAATTCTCCTTTCATAGATTGACAAATTATGTCAATCAATTTAATAAATTTAGGGATAAACTCGCAAAATTATCCTGCCTTTGGCTCTCTAGTGTTACTGGCACCGGAGGGCCTTTTTATGATGCTTCATTAAAGGACATGCCACGATTCTCAGTATAATAATGCAGGGCCCATCGAATCGCCCTTTCTGATATGTTAAAGTATTCGGCTAGTTGCCAAAGTTCCGTATATCCATCTTTCATGGCCTGCTGTAGTTCATCAAATGGTAGGAACCGTTCCACTGCCCAGCGGTTGGCTTTGTATTCGTGTTGTCCAACCAGATCAAGCGGGCTGCAAACTTTATGAGTTGCTCCGGTGGCACAATGTCCAATTTCATGTGCGAGAGCTCTTTTGGCTTCCTTTATTGAGCCAATACGTGAGATGTCTGCAAAAATTGCATATTTCCCTGAAAGTTCAATTGTTGCACTCTTCATATTGCCTATATCATATTGATAAAGTTTTATGTCATTATCTTTTATAGCTTTATAAATGTCTGAAAATTCAATCATTGGATTAGTCCTGAGAGTTGTGGTTCTCTTTATCTTGCTGTTGTTTGAAAAATTTAGCCATTTCCAATAGTTTATCTTTGTTTTCTTTCGTTAGTTCTTTTGTTTCATCCAGTAATGCATAACTAAAATCATCGAAAGTAATATCTTCAGGCTTCTTCTCATTTTGGGAGGGAGCCTTTTCTTTTTGCTCATTTCCGAGAAGGTAATCAACTGATACACCAAAGTAAGTGGCAAGTTTTCCCAGTGCTTCTCCGCGTGGTATATAGCCATTGTTTTTCCAGTTGCTTACGTTTGATTTATTTATTCCGCACTCTTCAGCGGCTCTACTTGGTTTAATTCCACGCTTTTGACAGAGATTCGAAAAAATATCATAGAACATAAAATGCAACTTCCTTTTTATACATTTTGACAAAGTTCAAGAACATGTTAAAAAAGAGTTGACAAGTTTATGTTCATGTACTATACTTGAATCACAAAGTTGCAGTACATAAACAAATGTGTTACTTAATAAGGTCCCCAAACCTAATTAAGTTTATGTTCTTGATGCCATAAGGAAATAATAGCACAAAAGTTTAAGAAATGCAACAATTAAATCAAAGAAGGTGAACCTAAATGCCAGAAAAATGGACCGCTGACGTTGTCGCTACACTCCACCTTAACAAAATCACCAAAAAACGTTTGGCGGAACAACTGGGCGATACACCAGAATACATCAGTATGGTACTTAACGGACATAAGACTCCTAAAGGCGCAGAGCAGAAGTTCAATGCAGCGTTAGACGAGCTTATCAAAACGAAACAGTGAAAGGAGGCAATAACGTGCCTACAGTAAGAATGCGAACACCCGGTGCGGCAGTTGCTGAAATTAAAAAGTCTGACCCAGATACCAGCGTGTCAGAATATTTTATTCGGCATCTTGCCTGTGATGGGAAAATTCCATGTGTTATGGCAGGTCGCAAACGCCTAATAAATTACGACAGCCTGCTGGAATACCTTAGCAGTGTACATAATGATCCAGAACCGAAACCCATTGAGTATGGCAAGATTCGGCCCATTAAAGAATGAAAGAAGGTGAAACAGCATGACAACAATATTTTTTTGGATCGGCGTTGGCACAGCAGCACTGGCAGTTTCATACATAATCATATGTCTTGCAGTCGGCACAAAACGATACATGGACCGTTGCCGCAGAGACCGTACACGCGCAGAAAAAAACCGTCGTGAAATGCGACGGAAGTTGTTTCGGGAGGGATGAAAATGGAAAACAAAACAGAAAATATCAAGCCCTATGAGGATTGTGAGCATTGCGAGTTCAAGCAGGACGGAAAGTGCAAGGTCAATGATAAATTTCAGCGTCTCCCGCGTTCGGAAGGCGGGCTGGGAATGTGCATTAAAATCGGTGGCCGCGGCAACTAATTCAAAAACGGAGGTACAAGCAATGACAGACAACAATTCAAGTTTCCAGATAGTCACGTACAATGGTATGTTGACTATGACCGTAGGACAGGCAGCAGAGAAAATCGGGTGCAGCTATCCCAGCATGGCAGACATCTGCAACCGCAAAGGGTTTCCAAAGCTTCGCCTTGGCCGCAAGATCCTGATTCCGGTTAAAGAATTCTATGACTGGCTCAACAGCCAGTGTGACGAGTAAGGTGGGGGAGGAATATTGAACTGGTGAACCTATCGCAATGGGTTTGCTGGGGATGGAACGGAATGCCACTAAAAATACCCGTTAGTCCCTTGATAGGCAGCGACCGATATTTCAAAATTCAAAGGAGGATACATAATGTCAGAAAATAAAAAAGCCGCCAGCGGTGCCGGAAACACCACTGACAGCAAGACGATAAACTCTATGGCCAGTGTAGCACAACAGGGCGGTGAGGTCAAGTATCTCCTCAATGCTGCACAAAAACATAATATTCGGCTGGCCGTTAAGGCAGTCGGTGACAGTGTTATTGAGAAAGACAGACGCATATCTACATTGGCACATGATTTTGATATACCAGAGCAGGCCATCCGCGACATCGTTGATGGTAAAGACAATGATTCGGACTTTTTCAAGCCTGTACCGCCTGCGTTAGAAAAACGCAACCCTGTTAAATGGACGGATTCAATGGTACGCACCCTAAAAAACATGCTAAATGATGGCTGCAAGCCTGCGGAAATCGCAAGGCTGATGCATCTGGATCGTACACAGGTTGTTACCAAAATCAATACCTTGAAAAGGGCAGCCGAGAAAGTGAAGAAACCTGCACCAGAGCCGGAGAAACCGGATCCTGCCCCTGTTTCCAAATCAGCACCGCAAGTTAAAACGGTACCGGAATTTGACCTGACAGCGGTTAAGAAGCCCATCAGTAAACATCAGTCATCTCTTCCATACGCTGCCTTAAAAGAATATAGGCTGTTTGACCT
>DHDR01000023.1 GCA_002399445.1 Ruminococcaceae bacterium UBA4871
AAAATTGAACTTGTGTAGGAAATGTTTTCTGTCGTATTATCCAAAAGCTTATGAATAAGGGAGGGAAATTTCTATATGAGACAGAGAAACTGTTGCCGGCGGTGTCCGTCGTCCCCATGCTCCAGATGGCAGCCCCCAATGCGGATTTACAGAGGAAGCCCCGAAAATTTCAGAGCCTCAATTGCCGTCATTAAGCAATGGCAGTGCGAATACTGGTACCGCTGTGGCTGCTGCGGTCGCTGCTGTTGTTGTTGCTGTCACCGGTAAGCAGAGAGGCTTCCGTACGATTGATGATTACAGAGCGGCTGCCCCGTTTTCTACTGTATGGGTGAACAATCGAAAATCTGGATAAACTTTAAATTTACAATTACACCTGTTCATATAAAACCTAAAAACGGGCTGCTGCAGTTAGACTACAGGAGTCCGTTTGTTATATTTGATTCCGAACAAAACAGATCTTTCCATCTGATTTTTCATTTCGGAGATGAAAAGTAGCCTCTCAGGCCTATTTTTGCGGTGTGTTTCCTTGCATATCGGGGAGGTGAGAAATTTGGAAGACTGCGCATACAGGGAAGCCGGAGTGCAGGCACTGCAGAGCGCAAAAGCGGCACACCACCGACTGGACCAGCTGGAAAAAGATGTCAACGATATTCATGCACTGGCGCAGGCGATGGCAGCCACGCGGATGGAAATGCAGGATGTGAAAGAAGATGTGAGAGATGTCAAAGAAGAAATTTCCCGATTGGCTGCTCAGCCGGGAAATCGATGGGACCGAATTGTGAATGCAGCGGTCAGTGCAGTTTCGACCGGACTGATCAGTGCATTACTGGTGTTGATTCTGAGATAGGAGGAGTTTTCATGAATATAATTGTAACGATTATTATGGCAGCTGCGGCAGTCAGTTTAGTGGCGGTTTGTTGGTTGGTGTATTACTGTTCGCACAATAGAATGAACATGCAAAAAAATTTTGAAAAAGCAGATGCAGTCACCAATACCGCAGGAAAGGTAACGGATGTGCTGACAAAAGCACTGCCCGGGAATCAGGTCATTTTGCTGATTGATAAAATTATCGCCTATGCGAAAATTGGAGTGCAGGCGGCGGAACAAATGGCAAAAAGCGGACAGATTTATCCAGATGCCCGTCGGGAAACTGCGCGAAATTATTTACTCTCCATTTTAAAAACTGCCGGGATAGCTGTTACTCCGGAAATTGAAACGGCAATCAACGGAGCAGTGGAATGTGCTGTGGCGTGCCTGCCAAAATCCAACCTTGTAAAGACGGAAAAGCCAAATAACTGACAGTTTCATTGTTAAAATTTCAGCGGAATTCTTCGGAGTACCCTGCCTGCTATTCAGCGGACAGGGTATTTTTTATATTTTTTGAAATACCAGCGGAAACGGCTTTATCCGGCCGTCCTTTCGCGGATAACCTTATAAAGCTGAATGACCAGAGTGGGGGCGAATGCCAGCAGGACGATCTGCAGCAAGTGCCTGCCGGAAAGCGATGTTACCAAAAAAAGCGGCTTCATGAACGGAACCAACAGTACCAGTGCAAGCAGTCCTGCCCCGGCAAAGAAAGCCAGAAGGGAATAAGGGTTTGAAAAAAGTTTCAGCTGAAAAACAGAACCTTTTCCGCGGCAGTTGAAACCGTGAAAAAGCCGCGCGAGTGTTAAGGTCGCGAAAGCCATCGTACAGGCAAGCGCAGACCCGCCTGCTCCATAACCGCTGTAATAGGCAGCCATTACACAAATGCCGATCAGTAAGCCCTGTCCAAAAATTTTCAGAAACATATTTTTATTGAGGATGGATTCCTTTGGGTTACGGGGCCGCTGGTCCAACAGGCCGCGGTGTGCCGGCTCCATGCCGATTGCAATAGCAGGCAGGCTGTCTGTCAGCAAATTGATAAACAGCAGCTGTACAGGAGCAAACGGCACCGGCAGCATCATTAAAGAGGTATACAGGACACACAGGATTGCCGACATATTTCCCGAAAGCAAAAACTGAATTGAATTGCGGATATTGGTAAAGACACTTCTGCCATTGACGACTGCCTTTACAATTGTGGCAAAGTTATCATCTGACAGAATCATGGAAGCGGCGTCCTTGCTCACTTCTGTACCTGTGATACCCATTGCCACACCAATATTGGCCTGCCGCAGTGCCGGAGCGTCATTCACGCCGTCCCCCGTCATGGAGACGATGCACCCGCGCCGCTGCCATGCAGAGACAATGCGGATTTTATGTTCCGGAGAGACGCGGGCATATACCGAAACTTTTGGCAGCTTCTCATCCAATTCCTGATCGGTCATAGAATCAAGTTCCATACCGTTCAGGGCCATATCGCCATCCTCGAAAATACCGATCCTTTTGGCGACGGCAGTTGCGGTGGCTTTGTGGTCTCCGGTGATCATAACGGTGCGGATTCCTGCACGTTTTGCATCCGCAACGGCCTGTACCGATTCTGCACGCGGTGGGTCAATCATGGAGATGAGACCAATAAAGATAAAATCTTTTTCATCGTCGCAGGTCAAATCACGCACTTCCGATAGTTCTCGGTAACCAAATGCCAACACACGAAGTCCCTCTGCCGAAAGCTGTTGATTGACGTTGAGAATCTCAGCACGGTCCTTGTCCCCCAATGGAAGAACTCCTCTGCTGGTAAACACTTTTGTGGAACGCTGCAAAAGGACATCTGGCGCACCTTTAGTCAGCAGTGTGGGCTTTCCGTCGATTTGATGCAGCGTGCTCATCAATTTGCGCTCTGAGTCAAAAGCAAGCTCGCGGAGACGGGGATGCTGACTGCGATATGTGGTTTCTTCTACACCGAAATGCCCACCCAAATTCACGAGTGCAATTTCTGTGGGATCGCCGATTTCTGCACCCGTTTTTTCATCAACGGTTGCGTCACTGGCAAGAATAGCGGTTTTGAGCAGCAGGTGCTGGGGATGATTGGCCAGATCCAAATCTTTCCCATCAAGGACTGTATGGTCGGCATAGATTTTCTGCACGGTCATGCGGTTCTGTGTTAGTGTGCCGGTTTTGTCGGAGCAGATAACCGACACCGAACCGAGCGTTTCCACGGCTTTAAGGTCTTTAATAATCGCATGCTGCTTTGCCATTTTTTGGGTACCAATCGCCTGCACGATGGTCACGATGGAACCGAGTGCTTCTGGAATTGCGGCCACGGCCAGAGCAACGGCGAACATCAGAGAAGATAAGATGGACATTCCCGTCCGCAGTACCGAAAGCAGGAACACGATGATGCAGATGGCAATGATAGCCGTGGAGAGTTTTTTGCTGAATTCATCCAGACTTTTCTGCAATGGTGTGCGGTGCTGCTGTGTTTGATCCATCAGAGCAGCAATCCGGCCCAGCTCTGTGTGCATACCTGTGCCGGTTACAATCACAGAAGCGCGCCCGTAAGTAACAAGTGAACCGGAAAACACCATGTTTTTCTGATCCCCGAGCGCAGCTTTTTTATCCGGCAGTACGTCAATGGTTTTTTCCACCTCTACACTTTCTCCGGTCAGTGAACTTTCATTGACCTTGAGAGAGAAATTTTCCAGCATACGGCCGTCTGCAGCGACCAGATCACCGGATTCCAGCAGAAGAATATCACCGGGGACAATCTGCTCTGCCGGAATTTCAATGCGGTTGTTGTGACGCAGAACTTTTGCAGTAGGGGAAGACATGGCTTTTAAGCTGGCAAGTGATTTTTCTGCCTTTACATATTGGACCGTTCCAAGCACAGCGTTCAGGAGCAGGACGGCGAAGATGACAAAGGCGCTTTCGGTTTGTCCTGAAAGCATGGAGATGATGGCCGCGACAATTAAGATAGCGACCAACAGGTCTTTGAACTGTTCCAGAAAGACAACGAATGTACTTTTGCGTTTTTTTTCTGTGAGTTTGTTTAGTCCGAACTTTGTAAGACGTTCCTGTGCCTGGGCATCGGTGAGCCCTGTAGGTCCGGTGTGCTCCTGCTCCATCGTTTCCTGCGCAGAAACTCTGTAAAAATTGTCTGCCATTTTCAAGCTCCTTTCAAGCTCCTTTGTTGTCATGATGACTGCAGACGGGCAGGCAATAAAAAAAGACTTATCGCCGGCCGTTCACATCAAGATGAACAGTCATCGAAAAGTCTCGTTACCGAAATCGGTACATACAGCCAGGCTGAAAGCCGTGATGTTGGCAGTATGTTTTAAACTACTCCCTTTTAGAGGACAAAAGTATTATACAGTTTATTATACAGTAAAGTGAGAATCCTGTCAAATCTTTTCCGGAAGGCCAGTCAACAAAACAGTTCCTTTGCAGGATGCCCAGTATCATTTTGTTTATGCACCATTTGACTCTGTTTTGGCAGGTACAGAAGTGGTTCCGGCATTGTTTTGTGGTGTACTTGTTTCCGGTTGGCTGGTCTGCTGTTCACTGGCTGCCGGAGACTGCGACTGTGGACTCTGAGAAGCAGGTGCAGACTCTGCACTTTTTTGTTGCGCGCTTGTGGTCCCCTGCTGATTGGTGGCCGGAGCGTTAGACTGCGGCGCAGTCGTTTGCGGATTTGTCCGGCTTTCGGCCGGAGCAGCATGATTGGTGTTTCCGGAAGTGTTTCCGGTGTGATTTGCACTGCTGCTTTTTCCGGTCCATTGCTGCCAGAAAGTTTTGGATTGCACACTTTCAGCAGAGGATGCAGACGATACGGAAGAAGAGGTGGTTCCTCCGCTTGTACTGCAGGAGCGCCCTACTGCAAGAATTAGCAGTACGGCGACCACAACAGCAGCGACGATTCCAATGATAAACATGGGTTTATTCCCTTTTGCGGGGTCTGCCGTATGTCCCGTATGCACATACTCTTTGGGTGCATCGTCAGTTTCATTTTCGTACGGGTAATGATAACTGCTGTCATCCGGCTGATTTGGGCTGCTCTGTGTAGGCGCATACGCGGTGTCATCATCATACTGGGCATCATCTGCTTGGTTCTGAGAGCCGTCTTCCTCATAATCCTGTACGTTTTCATTCATATAGTCCGCTTCATCCGGAAAGTGAGTACCGCGATTTTGCTCTTCCCGTGGAATATACTGTGTTTCATCTAATGAAGAATCTTTTTTGTTTCGTTTGCCCCTGCGCATGCAAGGTCACTCCTTTGCGTCTCAATGTTAAAAAGTTTTAAGGTTAAAAAAAGTATAGCATAAATTTGTGAAAAAGAAAAATCCTTTCTGTAAAAATTATCAGCAGACTTGACATCCTGCAGATAACTGTATATACTGTATATACACAGTCATGAACAGATAAGGAGGATAGAAATTGGAAATCCTGATTAGCCGTGTGGATAGCCAGCCTATTTATAATCAAATTTATTCCCAAATAAAGGGGCATATTCTTTCTGGCAGGCTGCAGGAGGGGGACGTTCTTCCTTCTATCCGTGCACTTGCCAAGGATCTGCGTATCAGTGTGATCACAACGAAGCGTGCGTATGATGAACTGGAGCAGGAGGGGTTTATTTATACTGTAGCCGGAAAGGGCTGCTTTGTGGCAAAAAAAGACACAAATCGTCTCCGTCAGGAAAACCTGAAAAAGCTAACAGAACTGATGAAAAAAGTTGCTGCACTTGCCCGCCTTTGCGGGCTGACAGAGCATGAAATTATGGAAATTTACCATAACTCGACAAAGGAGGAATGATGTATGAATTATGCACTGGAAATCAAAAATTTATCGAAACATTATAAGAAAGGCTTTTCGCTTGAAAATGTCAGATTTTGCCTGCCCTCCGGTTGCATTTTGGGATTAATTGGAGAAAACGGTGCCGGAAAAAGCACGACGATACGCCTGATTATGAATGCGATTCAACGGGATGAAGGCGAAATTTCAGTGCTCGGTACAGATAGCCATTCTCCGGAATTCACCCGAGTCAAGCAGGAAGTCGGTGTGGTGCTGGACGAGGCAAATTTTCCGGAAGTTTTGAATGTGCGCCAAGTGAACAAAGTGATGCAGAATATTTTCACGCAGTGGGATGAAGGAATGTACTTCGATTATATTCAAAAATTTTCTCTGCCGGAGAAGAAAATGTTTAAAAAATTTTCCCGCGGTATGAAAATGAAGCTTTCCATTGCGGTGGCGCTGTCTCATCATCCGAGACTGCTGTTGCTGGATGAAGCAACCGGAGGGTTGGACCCGATTGTGCGGGATGAGATTTTAGATATTTTTAATGAATTTACTCGTCAGGACGACCACTCTATCCTGATGTCTTCACACATTGTCAGTGACTTGGAAAAATCCTGTGATTATATTGCTTTTTTGCACAAAGGGAAACTTCTTTTTTGTGAAGAAAAAGATAAACTATTGGAGACTTACGGAATTCTTCATTGCACGCGTGATGAACTCGAAAAGCTGCCGCGGGGGGTCGTACAAGGTGGCATCCGTTCCTCCGACTACGGCGGTGTAGAGGCACTGGTCCTGCGCAAACAAGTACCGGTCGGGATAAAAGTAGATTATGCGGGTATTGAAGAGATTATGGTGCATTTTGTGAAAGGGGAGCATGCGGAATGAAAGGCATTTTACTGAAAGACTTTTATATCATCAGACGGCAAATCGTAATTGTTTCTTTGTTCCTGATACCGCTTGTTGTGCTTACGCTTTCTTCTCCTCAATCTTCGGTCACTTTTCTGGTAATTTTTATTTTGCTGGGGGCAATAATGCCAACGGCGGCACTTTCCTATGATGGACGTTCCAAATGGGACAAATTGCAGCGAATGCTGCCTGTTTCGGGGGAAAAAATTGTGATGGGAAAATATCTGCTAGGATGGATTTGTGCGGGAATCGGGTGGATACTTGCCGTTATGGGGATGGTAGTGGTGCGTGCATTTCGGCCTGAAAAGGATTCTGTACCAGCGTTTACAATCCTATTGATGATACTGCTTGCCAGTTCTATTTTGGAAGCTGTCATGATACCGGTTTTTCTGAAAATCGGCCCGGAAAAAGGCAGCATTCTGATGGTGCTGATCTTTGCGCTTATAGGTGGTATAGGTGGAGCCTTAGGAGATATCATACCAAACTGGCATTTCGACCTTCAACAGATCACGGCCATTTTACTGGCTGCAGCAGTTTTGGGCAATTTTCTCTCTATCCTTATCTCTATGCATATTTATCGAAATCAGGAAGTTTAAGAGAAAGTTATGGTTACGAGGTTAAGTTTATGAAAGGACTCCCGACTGTCTGCATGCTGTTCCCGCTTTTATATTTGGGATCCCAGTAGTTTTCAAAAGAAAAGTAAGAGATTAGGCCACTGTTGAAAAGCAGCGGCCTTTTGTGATAGAATGATAAAAAATAGTGAGAGGTGTAGCATGCAGAACTACTGGAGTTTTCCGTTCCCCATTGGAACCCTGTGGATTTTGGAGGAGAACGGAAGCATCGCTAAACTTTTATTGGGGAAAGTCTGCCCATTCACCCAAGCGCAAAAGAAGCAAACTCCGTTGCTTAAAAAAGCGGAACAGCAGTTAAAAGAATATTTTGTCGGAGAGCGGAAATATTTCGACCTGCCGCTTTCCCTGTATGGCACGCCTTTTCAGAGGGACGTTTGGCATGCGCTTTGTCAAATTCCCTATGGAGAGACACGCTCTTACCAACAGATTGCGAGAGAAGTTGGAAATCCAAAAGCGTATCGTGCAGTTGGAATGGCAAACAACCGCAACCCAGTAATGATTTTGGTACCCTGTCATCGGGTCATTGGAAAAGACGGAAGTCTTACGGGTTACCGTGCCGGTCTTTCAGTCAAGCGCTATCTGTTGAAATTGGAGCAAAAGTATAGGATGAGTCGTGCCAGCGGAGACTGATGTCAGAGGGAAGGCGGCAAATGACAGCAGAACAGATGGAAATAAAACTGAAGAGCCTTGCGGAGCCGCAGTACCGGCAGTTTTCGAGCAAGCTTCTTCCGCCGGAAGAAGCAAAAACAATGTTGGGTGTGCGTTTGCCGCAGCTGCGAAGCCTTGCGCGGAAAATGGCCAAGGAAGACTGGCGTACATTCCTTGCAGAGTGTCCGGACGATTTCTTTGAGGAGATTATGCTTCAGGGAATGATTATTGGCTGTGTAGACGTGGGACCGGAAGAAAGATTCTGCTATATTCGGAATTTTATCCCGAAAATTACAAACTGGTCCGTGTGTGACAGCTTTTGTGCCGGATTAAAATTTGCCAAACAGTTTCCGAAAGCAGTGTGGCAGTTCTTGCAGCCTTATCTGCAGGACAGCGGGGAGTATCCGGCACGTTTCGGACTTGTGATGCTGCTGGACTACTTTTCACAGGAACCATATACCGAAAAGGCGCTGCGGCGAATTGACGCAGTGCCATCCAAAGCCTATTATGCACGCATGGCAGCGGCATGGGCCATTTCTGTCTGTTATGTTCACAATCCTAAAGTAACGATGGCGTATTTACAACACAGCAGTCTTGACGTTCCTACCTTTAATAAGGCTCTGCAGAAAATCACGGAATCCAATCGGGCTTCGCCGGAGGGAAAAGCGGCTATTCGGCAGCTAAAGCGCTGATGCATTCGACAACGCGGTCAATGCCCATACGGCCCGTGTTCAGACACAGGTCATAATTGGAGAAATCATTCCATTTTTGGCCTGTGTAAAAATTGAAATAAGCGGAGCGCTGCCGATCCATTTTACTGACAATAGAACCGGCTTTTTTCGGGTCAAGTCCATAGGTTTCAATCGCATGCTGAATACGAATCTCTCGGTCGGCATAAAGAAACACGCGGAAGACATTTGCATTGTCACGCAGAATATAATTTCCACAGCGGCCGACAATGACACAGGGACCTTTTTTTGCCGCATCCTCAATAATTTGGCTTTGCAGAAGGAAAAGGCGGTCGTTCAGCAGCAAATTTGTAGAAGTTCCGGGTGTATCATAACTATAATTTCCGATAGAGAGAGAATAAAGCAGGCTGCTGGTGTGCCTTTCATCTGCCGTTTGAAAAAGTTTTTCGCTCATACCGCTTTTTTTGGCGGCAATTGCGACTAATTCTTTATCATAGAATGGAAGATTCATTTTCTGCGCAAGTTTTTGACCAATTTCGCGGCCGCCGCTGCCATATTGGCGGGCAATGGTGATTGTCTGATTTTTCATGCCGGCATCCCTCACAATTCCACCTGATTTATATCCTTTAATTTACATTATAAAGTATTCCCAGCAGAGTGTCAATTACTTGACAGGCTGGCTGAATCCAGATAGAATAAGCGCACGGGCTGGATGTTGCTGCCCTGAAAGGCGGAGTGTAAAATGAGCAGATTTTTAAAAGGTATTGTAGCCGTTCTTTTGGTAATTGCGGGTATTATGGTGCTGTGGGTGCTGTGCAATCTTCTCGCCTTCGTTTTCGCTGTGATTGTGCGGATTGCGATCGTTGCACTTGCCATCGGTTTTGTCGGCTGGATTATCAATTATTTTAAGACAGACCATGGAAATGGAAGTGCTAATTTTTGAATGCAGGCAAAATGATGGCTTATTTGGTGCCGATTGTGGCAATGGCTGTTTTGGCTTTTACAGCTTTGCTGTTGTTGAGTGGGCATGCCCCCAAAATAACTGCTGCCTTTGCCAACATGTTCAAAGACTCCCCGCATGCAGTCAATGGACAGATATTGGGCCGGTTTCTCGGGCGAGTGCTTCTTTTCCTGACAGGCTGTTTGCTCCTGCTCTTTTTAGGCGCATGGCTTGTGCAAATCTGGCTGATGATTGTTGGTGTATTGGCGTTTGTCGCAGTTGCCGGGGTGACGCTGCACGATGCTGATTCAGACAAGCCTTTCCAAAGGGGATAACCTCTTTTTTTAGTTTCTCTTGACAAATTGGAAATGCGGTCATATAATAGCAGAAAAGTGAATGAGTGAAACCCGTGAGAAAGAGGAGTATGTCGGCAGCGGACATTTCAGAGAACTTGCACAGAGGTGAGAGTGCAGGGTGTCTTAGCAGACGGAATGGACTTTTGAGGGCAAACTGAAAAGCCAAAAGGCTGATTAGGGGCGACGGAGTTTTCCCCGTTACAGGAAAATCGCATTAGAATTTATTATGTGCGGCTGAGTGGGCGTGTTACGCCAATCTGGGTGGTACCGCAGGAGTATAGAATTTTGTCTCCTGTCCCTGTTGTTTAGACAGCAGGGGCAGGAGGCTTTTTATTTTTTTGCAGTGAAATTTTAAAATACAATTAGGGGGAAGAATCATTATGAATAAAAAAGCAAAGCGTTTTACAGCGGCAGCTTTGGCAGGTATCTTGGCCCTTTCCTGTACGGCGTGCGGGGAAGGCGGCTCCGGTGCGGCAGCCGGAAGCAAAAAAATCGGTGTGATTCAGTATACGACGGTACCATCCCTTGACAACTGCTACAAAGGATTTGTGAAAGGCTTGAAAGATGAGGGATTTGAACAGGGAAAGAACCTGACGATTGATTTTCAGAATGCGCAGGCAGAAACGGCGACTGCTGACACAGAGGCACAGACAATGGCCTCGAAGAAATACGATATGCTCAGTGCCATCGCAACACCGGCGGCAATGAGTGCCTATGCGGCATCCAAAGCCAACAATATTCCGGTCGTTTTTACGGCAGTCAGTGATCCGGTTGCGGCAAAGTTGGTGCAGAGCCTTGATAAGCCGGGCACAAACTGCACGGGCAGCAGTGATCAGCTTCCGCTGGAAGCGCAGATTCAAATGATTCGTGCATTTTTGCCTAAAGCAAAAAAAATTGGTATTCTGTACACAACCAGTGAACCGAACTCCCTTTCCAATCTGGCTACTTTTAAAATGCTTGCGCCCAAATACAATTTTCAGGTAGTCGAGCAGGGCGTCACTAATGCAAGTGAAGTTGCATCCGGTGCGCAGGCGCTGGTTGCAAAAGGCGTTGATTGTTTCAATAATTTTACAGATAATAATGTAGTGAACAATATGAAAAGTGAGCTGCAGGCAGCTAATAAAGCAGGGATCCCCGTTTTTGGTTCGGAAGAAGAGCAGGTACGTGACGGCTGCCTTGCTTCTGTCAGCATCGACTTTGTGGCACTGGGAGAAGAGACAGGAAAAATGGCCGGCAAAATTTTGAAAGGGGAGGCAAAACCGGAAAGCACGAAAGTTTATGTTGTCCACAATGGCAAGCCGATTTATAATACGGATGTTCTTTCCCAACTGAAACTGAAAGTACCGGCTGCCTATCAAAATGCAACAAAAACCAAAACAGCAGGGTCAAAATAGAATTGGAAGCTTGATCAAATCCGAAAATTGATGGAATTGCTTTTCCCCGTTTTTCCAGTGAACGGCGGAAAGCAATTTTTATCTGGAAACGGCGATAGGCTGTTTTTTAGCACAGTATGCAGGTTTATCCTGCGGGAAAGTAGGGGAAAATGTTGGATATCTTTATTGGCCTTGTGCAGGTGGTGCTGCGCGAAGGGTTTATTTATGGAATTATGGCTGTTGGTGTTTATATTACCTACAAAGTAATGGACTTTCCGGACCTTACGGTGGATGGTTCTTTCCCGCTGGGCATGTGTGCGGCTGCCGCACTTATCAACGGGGGAATGAATCCATGGCTTGCCTGTTTGCTCAGCTTTGCAGTCGGGGCAGCGGCAGGTGCCGTGACGGGGCTGCTGCATGTAAAGCTGCATATTACCGACCTGCTGTCTGGAATTTTAGTGATGACGGCTCTTTATAGTGTTAACATGGTGATTACCATGAAACGTGCTGTCATGCCATTCTATAATCTGCCGACCATTTTCAGCAGCGGGCTGGGCGGCATGCTGTATGGGGCACTTGGTCAGTGGGGCTGGGTGCTGATGGCACTTATTGTGTGTATGGCAGTCAAATTTTTAGTCGATTTGTATTTGAAAACACGTTCCGGGCTGCTTTTGCGTGCCTCCGGAAATAATTCTCAGTTTGTAATTTCGCAGGGGAAAGATCCCGGAAATATGAAAATCCTTGGCCTGATGATTGGCAACGGGTTGACAGCGCTTTCCGGCTGTGTGCTGGCACAGCAGAAAGAGAGCGCGGATATCGCTTCTGGCACCGGTATGGTTGTCATGTCCTTAGCAGCAGTTATTATCGGAGAGGCACTGCTTGGCCGTATCCGCTGGATAAAGCCAACCCTTACTGCAATTATCGGCATGATTCTGTACCGTGCATGTTTGACAGCGGCCATGCAGATGGGTTTGGACACAAGCTATTTGAAGATGCTCATGTCGATCATCTTTATCATTGCATTGGTGGCCAGCCGGATTGCATCGGGAAGGGGGACGCACAATGGCACAGCAGTTAACCGCACCACAATCTGAACCAATGGTGCGCATGGAACATATCGATAAAACTTTTAATCCCAGTTCTGTTAACGAAGTTGTTCTGTTTCAAGATTTTAACCTGCAGATTCAGAAGGGGAGTTTTGTTGCCGTTGTGGGCAGCAACGGTTCCGGAAAAACGACGATTCTCAACCTGCTGTGCGGCAGTCTGCCAGCTGATTCCGGAAAGATTTTTCTCAAAAACCGTGAGATTACAAAAATGAAGGAACATAGGCGCAGCAAATTTATCGGCCGTGTTTTTCAAAATCCGGCTGCCGGTACATGCCCTGCCCTGACTATTCTGGAAAATATGGCATTGGCCGATAATAAAGGCGGCAGCTTTCTGCTGCAGCCCGGGGTGAACCGCAGAAGGACTGCACATTATCAGGAGCAGCTTGCTCAGCTGCATATGGGGCTGGAGGATAAGCTGGGGATTCAGGTTGGCAGCTTATCAGGCGGTCAGCGGCAGGCGCTGGCGCTTTTGATTGCGACCATGACACCAATCGATTTGCTGATTCTGGATGAACACACGGCTGCTTTAGACCCCCGTTCCAGTGAAAATGTCATGGAGCTTACCCGCCATATTGTAGAGGAAAAGAATATCACTACCCTAATGGTAACGCATAACTTGAAATTTGCCGTTCAATACGGTGACAGGCTTATCATGATGCACCGCGGGCAAATGGTTCTGGATATTACGGGAACGGAAAAATCCCAGTTAAATATTAAAGATCTAACGGAAAAATTTGATGAGATCAGTATTGAGGATGGAAATTAAATTAGCCCTTTCTGTTACAAAAAAGTTTCTGCTCTCCAGAAAAAATATTCTGGAAGGCAGAAACTTTTTTAGTTTGTTGTTTGGCCGGCGCTTTTATGCTATGATGTTAACATGCAGTTTTAAAGAGCTGTGACATTCGCTTTTCTTTTTTTATTGTGTAAGAAGCAGTTTTGCTTCTTCAGGCTTTTCAGACTGGAGGAATCATCATGAACGAAAATTATAGAAACAGTCAGAATGGTATGCCGGTTTACAATACAAAACCTCAGCGCCGCCGTCTCAGCACAGGCGGCATTGTGGGGATCCTTATTCTGGTAATCCTTGCTGTGATTGTTTTCGCATCAATTGGCACTTACAATAGTCTTGTCTCCAAACGTCAGAATGTGAAAACCCAGATGGCGCAGATTGATACAGAGCTGCAGCGGAGGAATGACCTGATTCCTAATCTTGTGAATACTGTAAAAGGCTCTGCCAATATTGAAAAAAGTATTTACGATGATATTGCCAATGCACGGGCAAAAATGGCCGGTGCCAGCACCGTAAAAGACAAAGATACAGCGAATACCCAACTGGACAGTGCGTTGAGCCGTCTGCTTGTGGTGGCAGAACAGTATCCACAGGTCCAGTCCAGCAGCCAGTTCCGTGATTTAGCAGTAGAACTGGAGGGTACGGAAAACCGAATTCGTCAAACTCGTGGAAAGTATAACACGGTAGCCGGAAACTACAATGCAGATCTTGAAAAATTCCCCACAAATATTGTGGCAGGTATTGCGGGGTTTCAGGGAGCAGAACTGTTTCAGGCAGACAGTTCGGCAAAGCAGGTGCCAAAGGTCGATTTCAGTTCCTCTTCATCTAAATGACATCTTTGACAGGAGAAATTATGAAAAAAATATGCAAGGCAGTTGTTTGTACGTTGCTGTGTGCGGCAGTGTTTGCTGTCGGGGCAGTTTCAGCGATGGCGGAAAATATCAAAGTTCCCAACGCCACTCATGAGTATGCCAACGATTTTGCCGGTATCCTTTCCGAGAACACAAAGCAGCAGATTAATGCGGAAAGCAAACAGCTGGAGTCGGAAAAGGGCATTCAGTTTGTTGTTGTCACGGTCGAAAATCTGAACGGCGAGAGTGTTGAAGATTACGCAAATGCGCTTTTTAACCAATGGGGTATTGGCGATAAAACAACAGATAAAGGAATCCTGTTTTTGATTTCTCAAAAGGACCGCAAGGATAAAATTGAAGTTGGAAATGGCCTCCAGGGGGAGATTACAGATATTGACAGCAAGGATTTGCTGGATACAGGTGTTCCCTATTTAAAACAGAATAATTTTGATGCTGGTGTGCGGCAAATTTATGTGAACACGCTTAAGAAATTGGGCATTCAACCTTCTGCTGTTTCAGCACCGGAAAGCCAGAGTGCTCAGGATAGAAACGGTCACAGTCGAAATGCCGTGCCGGGAATTATTATTGCTGTGATTTTGCTGCTCCTGTTTTCACGGAAATTCCACGGTGGTCCCCGCTCTTTCGGCGGTGGATTTCGCGGCTTTACCTGGCTTGGCCGCTTTGGCGGTTTCAATGATTTCGGCGGTGGAGATTCCTCCTTCGGTGGCGGAAGCGGTGGATTTGGCGGTTTCAACGGTGGAGGCGGCTCTTCCGACGGCGGCGGAGCTTCCGGCAGTTTTTAGCGTGCGGAATCGGCTGCCATGAAGAAAGGAACAGGTACAGAAAAATCCATTCTGGATTTTTCTGTACCTGTTCCTTTCTCTGGTTACGGTTTGTAAAAGCGATGAGAATCCTTTTTTCCTTTTTCCTTTAAATGTGTCTCATTATCTAGACGATTATCCCGCTTTGTGGCATACCGGTTATGAGAGTGACTGTTTGTCCGGCCGTTGTTTTTTAGCTTTGGGGAAGGACTGCGGGTATAGTCATTATCTTCTTCAAGTTGTTCTTTGGTGAGCGTTTTAAGTGCCTGCTTTGGGGCAGCTTCCTTCTTTTCTCCTGTTATCCATGTAGGCAGTTTTGCCAGTATACGCGTTGGCAGAACTTTGCGAACAGACTGCATCAAGGGGCGGAAGTTCATGACAATCATAAAAATGGTAAGCAGCGTACACCACAAATAACATTTGGGAACATTTCGAACCATTAGAAATGCTTCCAATGCCAATGTACCGGCATCCACTGCCAGGCGGATTGGGTTAAACTGGACGCGGATAAAACGGCGCGTATCAAAAACACGGATGATAAACATGACAAAATAGGCAACCAACGTGGCTGTGGCCGCACCCTGCGGACCAAAACGCGGGATCAGCATGAGGTTTAGCACAATATTGATGACAGCTGCGATGATTGTCGTAACCATATTGTTGATACTATGCTTTTCCACCATATACACCGTACCAAGGAAGCTGGCCAAGCAGGAAAAAGCAGTTGCCAGCACTAGCATAGGAATGTATATCCAACCCTTATGGAATCCGTGTGCGGTCAAAATATACATCAGAGGCCGACAGATTAGGATAACTAAGGAACTGCCGATGAAAATAACCGCGGACATGGCATAGAATACTTTGGTAAAAAAACGGGCGCGTCCTTTTTCCTCTGTGATGGAAGACATTTGCCAGGCATCCAAAAAGATATTGACCACGATAGTAATTAAGTTTGGCACTTTGTAAGCAGCGGCGAAGACACTGGAAAGGACTTTTCCGTTGATACTTTGAACCATGATTCGATCGGAGCTGTTGGTTATCCAAAAGGCAACTTTGTTCGGAATCAACGGTGCGGAATATTTCAGCATCTGTTGAGAAGTCAGGTGATTCAGCCCGCGGAACCGGACAAACTTTTTGAGATCTGCCAGCCAAAAGAGGACCAGTGAACCGATGAGGTCTGGAATAATGATGCCCAGCAGGAAACCGGTAACCCCCATTTTCAGCGGATAGAGGAAGAGCAGCGTGAAAATAACGGTTGTAAATGTTGTGAAAATACCCTCTGCTGTGTAAAGCTTTACCATGTTGCGCGCGCGTACAAACTGGCTGCACATGTTGCGTAGAGATGAGGTAAATACAAAGACGGCGACGAGAGTACTCCGCCCTTTCATAAATTCAAGCCCCGGTATTTTTCCCAGCAAAGGGGACAGGCAGAGAAGAACCAGCGACCCTGCACAGGTAACAATCAGACTGACCGTGAAAACATCTTTTTTATTATATCGTTTATCCAGTCCGAAACGGGTGACACCATCTACAATTTGCAGGGAAAACAGGGGGATCAGCACATTGCCCATATCCTGCAGCACGCTGGCTGTACCAAAGTCACTTCCCAGTGCAGCGGTGTTAAAACGTGTCATCAGAACTGTCAGAATTTTCGAACTGAATGTTCCAATCGCAAAAATCAGCGTATTGGAAATCAACGTTTTATATTTATTCAAATACAGCGCTCCTATAAGTACAAAATCAAAGCTTATTATAGCATACCGGAATGAGAGATTACAATGGCAGGGGCAATCAGAATGAAATATTTTGTTCATACATTTATTACGATTTTCGAAAGGTGCGTTTTGTGGATGTCCGTGGTATACTATAAAGGAATGTAAGTTGAACGAATCATGTGTTGCACAGAAAGGAAGCGCTTCAATATGGCAGAAAGTTTTGACGAACTGCGTAAATTGGCCGGACAGGCCGCCGACGAATTGCTTGCGGTGGCGAAAGTACGTCCGGGCGGGCTGATGGTAGTTGGCTGTTCTTCCAGCGAGATTGGCGGCCACCGAATCGGTACAGACAGCAATGTGGAAACTGCAGCAGCTGTTTTCGATGGGATTTATGAGCAGATACAGAAACGCGGGCTGTATCTGGCAGCACAATGCTGTGAACATTTGAATCGAGCGTTGATTGTTGAGCGGGAAGCGGCTGAAAAGTTTGGGTATGAACAGGTCAATGTGGTTCCGCAGCCAAAGGCCGGCGGTTCCTTTGGCACAACTGCCTATGCCCGTTTTCAAGACCCAGTAGCAGTGGAACATGTCCGCGCAGACTGTGGGCTTGATATTGGTGGTACATTGATTGGCATGCACCTTAAGGAGGTGGCCGTGCCTGTGCGTTTGTCTATTGACCATATCGGTGAGGCAGTACTTTTGTGTGCACGCACCCGCCCCAAATTTGTGGGTGGTGCCCGGGCACATTATGATGAAAATTTGATGTGAAGAATCTTTTTTGCTGTATGGCAATGCAATAGAAGGGCTTTGTGGAAAAATTACTTTGATGGTTGACAGCAGGTCGGATTTCTGCTATACTAAAACCGTTCGAAAGATGCTGTGAGAGAAACAGTCAAAAGCATGAACGACACTGGCGTCGCACTCTGCGGAGTGCGGCGCTTTTTAATTTATTTGATTACAAGATTATTTACATACAAGCCTCTCTTTTCTTACAATTGCGCAGATTGCGCAGCCGCCTTCGGCCCAGCCAGCCGGGGGCAATTTTTTATGCTTCAAAAAGAATGCGCATACTTTTTCTGATTTTGTTCAAAATAATCCGAGAGGTGAGCATATGGCAAAAGTCAGTGCGTATTTTACTATAGAAAATTTCTCCGACAAACAGGATCAGGCAGTCATCAAAAAAGGACTGGATACGTTTGCGGGTGTCAACTCTGTCAGTACCAATAAGGAACAGCACTGTGTTGTGGTGGACTATGACAGCAGCGGTGTTTCACAAAAAAAGCTTTCTGCCCGTCTGGAGGAACTTGGCTATCCGGTCAAAGCCGAAAGACAGGAGCTTCATGTAATGTAAGGAGGCAGGCACATGGCTAAAAAGGGAATGAAGCGGCCGAGTCCAAAAGAGTTTGGAATCCATGTTTCCCAAAATACAACTGCACCCGTGCCCGAAATTCATGGCAAAGCTAAAACGACAAAGCAGCGGGTAAAACCCAAAAGTCAATCTGAAAAATAAAAGGAGGAATGATTATGTCTTATGTTGCACCGGAGTTAAAGGATAAATTTGAGTCCCTCTCTATTGACCTGAAAAATGAAATTCTGCGTCGAAACGTAAAACTTTATACACTGAATGATTTGATTGCGTGTCTGGAAGAAATTGTTCAGGGAAAATGAAAGAAAGCATTAAGCATCTGCTGCGGCAGGTGCCTTTTTATTGCTGAATCATACTGCCAGCAGTCGAAAAACAACATTCCGGTCTTTTTATTTCTTTGGCATCTATGCTATAATAAGTTATTATTTCAGAGATAAAATCGAATAAACTTCACTTTATGAACTTGTAAGGAAGGATTTCATATCATGGGAAACTGGACTTGGGATGTTTGTGCATCCGTGATTTGTCTGATTGTATTGGTGGCTTTTGTCATTGCGCTTTTGGCATGTACTTTGATGAAAAAGTCAAAAAAAGTGCCGATAATCGGAATGGTCTGCTGTTTAATCTTTATGGTGGGGATAACGTTAACGGCACAGCTTCCAAACTTACTTGGCGGCGGACTTAATCCGAGCCATCCGGCAGAGCAGCAGGCATCTAATGCGGCTGATGCAAATGCTGCGCCCTATTCAGCGCCGCAGCAGATGGATACAGCATCTTCTCTGCCTCCTATGGCTTATGCGGAAAAACGATTTAAGCAGGAAAATTCCCGCGCAAATGAGAAAATGCAGACAGCCGAAAGCCGTTTTTCACAGGAGACAGGGGATTCTGCATCTCCGGATTCTTCAGAACAGACGGTTTCCTCAGCGGAGGAACAGCCTTAAAATTTGCCGAAATGCAAATAATGAATGACGGATGGTGTTCTGCAAATAGTCGGAAATTCAAGTCTTTCTGCTATTTGGATTTTTCCGTGGGAGGTGCTTCTGCGGACAGTTGAGATTCCGTTTCTTTTGTCTGTGGACACACTGCTTTTGGTTTCTTCCCTAAATACCTGCGGGAACCCCAAAATACCAGAATACCACCGAGCAGGATGTTGCTGTAATAGGTGAGCACCCGCCAGACCAGCAGTGCCGGCGTTGTTAAATCGCCGAAAAAAATATGGCAGAAAGTTCCGAAAGAGACTTCTGCACCACCGGAATTTCCGGGCAGCGGAATAAGAGTCACGGCCATTGTGGCGAAAACTTCAGCGGAAATGATCTGCCATGCAGATGCACCGTGCAAATGGAATGCCCGGTAGATGCAGTAAGGATTATAGCTGCCAAGAATCAATTGCGCCAGTGTGATCAAACAAACCAAAAGATAAAGTTTCCAGTCACGGCCCATCGTTTTAAAACCCTCCTGAAAGGATTGAAGGTGCTTTCCAATCGCCTGATAACTTTCTTCTGGGTTTTTAACAACATGAATCTTCTGCAGGAAATTCAAGGAAACACGTAAAATTGTCTGAACGAATCCAGCGTTTACGGAAACCAGAATGACCATACATATTAAGAGAATATTTGCTGAAAAACCGAGCAGCGTAAACAGGGCAAGATTCGAAACGTTTTTCACAAAAAAAGGAAACTGTGCAAAGAGCAGAATCACTGAAAATAGCATCATGGTACATTGATGCGTCAATGTTTTTGCAGAAATAATAGCAGCACTTGGTCCCGGTTCCATGCCCATCTTTGCCATATAATAGATTTGCATCGGCTGCCCGCCTGCGGAAAACGGGGTAATGCTGCAATAAAAAATACCGGTCATACCGATCATAAAAGAACGGCCGAAAGTCCAGTTGGGATAAAGATGACGGGAAAGCAGCCAATTGCATATGCCTTCCAGTACCCAGCTGCTTCCAAAGGTTGCCACTGCTATCAGCATCCAAAAAGGATCCAGTGAAGAAAAAATTCTGCCTAGCTCCGGCAGGCTCTTTTCTCGGAGCAGGAAAAGCAGCAGCATGGACATAGTTACCGTCAGCACAATAGCAGTGAACCAATATTCTTTTTTCTGAGATGGTTTTGAATTAGACATAATCTTCACCCGCCAGAAGATAATCTGGGACTCCTTTATGCGGCTTCCGACTTATCCGGCTTATCCGATATATTATAGTTTTCCGGTGGCGGGGTACCCACATATTTACGGGAGCCAATGGAAACGGAAATGCAGCCGACCAAGATGCATCCGTAATACGTTAGCAACCGCCAAACCAATAATGCAGGTGTCAGCAAATTGCCAAAAAAGATATGGCAAAAAGCGGAAAAAGAGACTTCCGCGCCGCCGGAACCGCCGGGGAGAGGGACAAATGCAGACACCATGTTAGAAAATACCTGCGCGGCAATAATAATCCAAAGCGTGGCGCCTTTCAGGTGAAAAGCGCGGTAAATGCAATAAGTGACCGAATTGTTGATAATGATTTGCAGAACCGTAATCAGGCATACTGAAATGTAGAGCTTCCAGTTATGTCCCATCGTCTTAAACCCTTCATTAAAAGAATCCAGTTGTGTAATAATTTTTTGATATTTCTTTTCCGGTTCTTTAACAATGTGAATTTTCGCTAGACCGTTTAAAACAGCATGCAGCATCCGGTTAATAAATTTTGCATTTAAAGAGACTAGGACAACGGCCAGAATAAACAGAATGTTGGAGACAACGCCAAAAATCGTAATGAACATCAAATGACTTACATTAGACATAAAAAACGAAAACTCATTACCCAGTAGAATGAGTGAAAAAGCCAGCATAGTGATTTGGTAAGTGATAGTTTTCACAGAAATCACAGCGGCACTGCGGCCGGCTGACATGCCCATTTTTGTCATATAATAGATCTGCATGGGTTGTCCTCCGGTTGAAAATGGCGTAATTGCGCTGTAAAAAATACCGGTCATGCCAACCATAAACGCACGTCCGTAAGTCCACTTAGGATAAAAATGCCGGCAGAGGAGCATGTTGGAAAAACCCTCCATCAGCCAAGTCAGTGCCAATGTGGCAACAGCAACCAGCATCCAGCCGACATTTAGGTTTTGAAAAATGTTGCTGAGCTGTTGAACACTGGTTCCATGAAATAGAAAAATCAGCAGAATGACCATACATATGGCAAGTGTAAGGATGGTAAAAAGATTTTTTTTGATAATTCGCTTTAGTCGTGACATGGTTCTCTCCAGTCTTTCACCGCATTTCGGTGATGATTGATAATGTATGAGCCGTGTGTTCATTATCTGCTGTTCAGGTTGCTCAGCAAAGGAAGATTGCGGTAAACAATCAATATCATATCGCATTTTGGCTGTATATACAAGAGCAGACACGGCGGAAACCACGGATCGGTCAAGAAAGTTCCTGCGGTTATGCTGTGCAAAAATCATGTTGTCATGCAGCAGAGAAAATAAAAACTGCCGCTTTCGTTTTTCATAAAGCAGCAGTTTTTTTAATTTTATGAATGGCAAGGAACAAATCCGACTTTCCGCATGACTTTCTGAAGAGTTCGGTTTGCAATGTGCGAAGCTTTTTCTGCACTGGTATTCCAGCACTGCTCAAGGAAAGCCTTATCGCTGCTGTAATCTGCGAAGCGTTTCTGGATGGGACGCAGATGCTCAATGACGGCTTCACCAACTGCTTCTTTAAAGTCTCCATAACCTTTTCCGGCGAAATCGTGTTCAATAGTGGCATAATCACTGCCGGTTACACAAGAATAGATATCCATTAAATTGTTGATGCCGTCTTTGCCTTTTCCATAATGGACGCTGGCTTCACTGTCTGTGATTGCACGTTTGAACTTGCGCATAATGTCGTCTGGTTTATCCAGAAGATAGACACAGCCGTTTACATTATCGTCACTCTTGCTCATTTTGTGCGTGGGGTCCTGCAGGCTCATAATACGTTTACCCTCTTTGCACACCAGCGCTTCCGGCAGCTTAAATGTGGGAGAGTAGGCATTATTAAAACGCTCTGCAATGTTTCGGGTGAGTTCCATGTGCTGCGTCTGGTCTTCTCCAATTGGCACATAATCTGCCTGATACAGCAAAATGTCGGCTGCCATCAAACTGGGGTAAGTAAACAGACCGGCATTGATGTTGTCAGCGTGCTTTTGAGATTTATCCTTAAATTGTGTCATGCGCTGCAGTTCCCCAAACTGTGTATAGCAATCCAAAATCCACGCCAACTGGGAGTGGGCCGGTACATGGCTCTGCAGAAAGAAAGGGCTGCGTTTCAGGTCAATGCCGCAGGCAAGCAGCAAAGCATAAGCTACCAGTGTATTGTGGCGCAGCTTTGCGGGTTCCTGCCGCACCGTAATCGTGTGCAGATCTGCCAGTGCGAAAATACAGTCGTACTTGTCTTGTAAGCTGACCCAATTTTTTAAGGCGCCAAGATAATTGCCCAGCGTAATGCTGCCGCTTGGCTGGATTGCACTGAAAATGCGCTTTTTTTGTTCTGGTGTCTGATTCTTCATCTTTCTATCGTCCTCCTGATGATTTTCCAATTTTATGGAATCGTATCAAAAAGGCTCCTGCCCCTTCCGCAAAAGGGACAGGAGCCTAAAACTCCTGCGGTACCACCCACATTGGCGTAAAACGCCCACTCGATTCCGGGATAACGGGCGGAAGCCCGGCTTTCCTATAAGGTATTACACCGTTTGGTCTGCCCTCAAAAGCCCATTCAGCGGGAACTTGCACACCGGTTTCCATCCTGCCGGTTCTCTGCCGAACAAATTAGCCGCTTACTCTTCTTTCTCACAGGTTTTCATAAGATATTCCACTTTTCCGTTATTATAGGGCAGCATGTTCAATTTGTCAAGGCAGGTTTTGCTCCTTTATCTCTGCTGGTCTGCTGGCCACTCTTTAGCCTGCCTGCCGAGAATGGAAATGCCGCGGGCAAGGTCTGCGTCTGCTGGAGAAGAATAGTTAATGCGGAAGCTCTGGCACGGTTTGCTGCTGTCTGTCAGAAAAGCGTTGCCGGGCACTACACAGACTTTGTTCTGAATCGCTTTTTTGCAGTATTCCATCATGGGAATGGAATCCGGCAGGGTGCACCAGATAAACAGGCCGCCCTGAATGGGCCGATATGTCAGGGACTGCGCGGTTTCGTTCAGCGCTTTTTCGGCAACTGCATATTTTTTTGCATAAATCTTCTGCAGATTTTTCAGATGCTCCTCAAAATTCCAGCCATGCAGGAAGCGGTGGATAACATGCTGACTCCAGATGTTCGTGTGGACATCGCTGCCTTGTTTGCAGACAACCATTTTCTGAATGAGTGCGTTTCCGCCCACTGCAAAGCCAACACGCATGCCGGGAGAGATCGTTTTGCTGAAAGTACCGGAGTAAATGACACGGCCATCAGTATCCAGTGTTTTAATTGATGGAATCCTTTCTCCCGCAAAACGCAGGTCGCCATACGGGTTGTCTTCCAAAATCAAGGTATCATATTTTTTTGCCAGTGCGTAGATCCCCTGCCTCTTTTCCCAGCTGGTGGTAATGCCGGTTGGGTTTTGAAAATTGGGAATGGTATAGATGAATTTTACTTTACTATCACTTTTTAAAATTCCCTCAAGCTTCTTTAGATCCATGCCGTCATCCTGCATCGGGACACCTTTCAGTACGGCATTGTAAGAACGGAAGGAATTAAGCGCACCGACAAAGCTTGGTTCCTCACAAACGACTGTGTCGCCTTCATTAATGACAGATTTACCAAGCAGGTCCATGATTTGCTGCGCACCGCTGGTAATCAGAATGCTGTCTCCCGGGGTTGCAATACCACAATGCTGTTTGAGAAAAGTACTTACATCGTCCCGTAAAGCAGGCAGACCTTCCGTTACACTATACTGCAGGGCATCAATCGGCTGTTCCCGCAGAAGCTCTTCGCTGCATTTGCGGATAGCATCTACTGGGAATGCATCCGGCGCCGGATTCCCTGCAGAGAGAGAAATAACGTCGGGGTCGGAGGCGTATTTAAAGATTTCACGGATTGCAGAAGGCTTTAGCTTTTTGACACGGTCAGAGAAACGATAATCCATTTTTATACCACCTTATTAAGAAACTTTCAGAACTTGACCGGATTTATTTTTAGCGGCTGTCTGTCAGAAACTGGCTGCAGGAAAAGAAGAACTCGAAATGGGAAAAAGCAGCCGGAAGACTTCAACAAAAATATTCTATCTCATTTTAACACGTTCCGGCAGGCTGCGCCATAAAAAAATCATTCTGTACGGCTGGTTATGATGCAATCCGACACATTACCATCTGTATAATTAGATTACAAGCCTGTAAGAAATTTCCAGAATAAGTGGACAGGCCCTGTACGATTGCATGCGGATACAGAGCTTCTCCGGAATTCCGGAGTCGGAGTCACAGATAAAGGAGAAACGGAGTGAACAGATATGACAAAAGAGCAGTTGCTTACACAGGTGAAACCGCAGTCTATCATGAAAAGCATTGCCCGGCAGGCCGTGTTTTTTGTGCTTGGGCTGCTTTCTGCACGGGCGGTAGTGTTTGGGCGATGTGCACCTTTCGGTGTGGCAATGGCGGCGGCCGGTCCGTGGGAGTGTACCGCCGCTATCACCCTTGGGGCTGCGCTGGGGTACATTCTTCCGGGTGAGATTGTTGTCCCTATGCACTGCCTGATGGCGCTGCTGGCCTGTGTGGGCATCCGCTGGGCACTGCAGGGCGCGGCGATGCGATGGGTGCGCTCGCGGGCAGGATTTGCAGCGCTTTTGGCAGGCATTCCCTTATTTTGTACGGGTATGATTGTCTTCTTTGTGAAAGAAGCGGGGGGCGCCGATGCGGCTTATGCAATCTCGGAGGCACTTTTGAGCGGGGCATGGGCTTATTTCTTCTCAAGGACTGTGAATCTCTTTTCCGATCAGCATCTTCCAGGGCGTTACCTTCCGCAGGAACTTGCTTGTGCTGCTTTTTCTGCAGGCGTTTTTTTGCTGGCACTGGCGGTTCTTCGGGTTGGACCTATTTCCGCAGGTGGTTTACTGGCAGTTCTGATCATTTTGTATGCCAGTGAGTACAGCGGAGTGGCAGGCGGCAGTATTGCCGGCATTGCAGTCGGTACATGTTTTGCGTTTACCGGAGAGGGACTTTCGGGGCTTGCCGGGGCCTATGGTGTGGGTGGACTGATGGCCGGACTTTTTGCACCGATTGGCCGCTTGCCCGCCGCATGTGCATTCATTCTCAGCAGTGCAGTTGTCAGCCTGTCCTCTGCCGCAACCACACAGCGGTTAGACACTTTGTGGGAAATTGCAGCGGCTTCCGTCATTTATATGCTCCTGCCGGAACGGCTGACGGGGGGGCTGTTCAGCCGCTTTACAGCAAAAACGGATGACCGCGAAGCTCCCCGTGCGCAGGACCTCCGCCGGACGGTAGTAGCACGGCTGGACCATGCTGCAGACGCACTGGGCGAAGTGGCCAGCACAGTTGCACAGGTCGGTGAAAAACTGGATAAGGCACAGCGCCAGCATCAGAGTTCTGCCCTGCAGGAACTGCGCCGGACGCAAACGGCTCAGGACCGTCAGCGTATGGTTCAGCAATTTACAGCAGTCAGTACGGTAATGGAAGAAATGGCAGCTGAATTTGAACTGTTTGAGCGCAGTGATGGGACAAGCGCGAATCTTGTATCAGAAGTTTTGTATGAATTTGCGCTTGAACCGCTGGACGTCAGCTGCCGTGTGGACCGTTTTGAGCGAATGACAGTAGAAATTTTGGCGATGCGCGGGGAAGGAGTTAAAGTGAATAAAGCAGAGTTGACAAATGAAATTTCCAAGGCGTGCGGGCGCACATTTTCGCAGCCGAGCATTAGTCGGACACAGACATCCTGGCGGTTGGTTTTCTGTGAAAAGCCGCGTTTCCGTGCTGTGATGGGCAGTGCCAGACATAACTGCTATAATAACCTGCTGTGCGGAGACAGCACTCGCTGCTTTGAAGACGGAACAGGCAGATACATTGCCATTTTAAGCGATGGTATGGGTACAGGCGGCCGGGCAGCAGTGGACGGCGTGATGGTTTCCGATTTACTGGCACAGCTGATACAGGCGGGCGTTGGTTTTGACAGTGCTCTGCAGATTGTAAACAATGCAATGGGCGTCAAATCAGGAGATGAATCTACGGCTACGGTAGACATTGCCTGTATTGACCTCTATACGGGTATTACAGAATTTATGAAAGCCGGTGCAGCCATGAGCTTTGTCCGGGAGGACGGGAAAGTCCATCCGGTGGATGCACCCGGAATCCCCGTTGGAATTTTGGAACAGGCATCCTTCCACTGCACACAGGAAGAACTCGGAAGTGATGATCTCGCTGTCCTTGTGAGTGACGGTGCCTTGTGTGAAGGAACGGCTTGGATTACTGCCCTGTTGGAAGGGGCAAGCGATTCCAAAACGCCGCAGGAACTGGCAGAAGCAATTGTGGCCGGGGCAGTTGCCCGCCGGAGTGATGAACATGACGATGATGTGACAGCAATCGTTATGAAACTGCATGCTTACAGCCAGCAGGCAGATTAGGCGGCTGATCCATCAATCTTAAACATTACATAAACAAAGCAACTGTCTGTATCTTTATACGGACGGCTGCTTTTTTTGCAGACAAGCTGCCATTGCGTTCTGTTGCCGGCCGTGCTAAAATTGGAGAAAAATGATCGAAAGCTGGGGGTAGCGGTGCAGCAACTTATTTTGGGGGCAGCCCTGTTAATTGCAGGAATCTTGCTGAATCTGATTTATAACCGAATGCAGCAAAGCGGAGGAACAACAGATATTCTTGATGTGCGGGAAGTTTCCGCCAGACTGAAGGAAGGGGAAACCGGCGAATTTACCGTGCGGGCGCCCCTGCAGGCGAAGCATCTGGCAGCTTCTCCGCTGGATGGTAAAAAAAATGCCTACTATGAAACCCGAATCCTTGCTCTGGAGGGCAAGAGACAACGGGAAATTTACAGCGCGGCAAGTGAGGAAAAACCTTTTCTGCAGGATGCACCCGGTGGAGAAAAGTTGTGGGTGGATATCCCGTCTTTTGGGGAGCGGGCGGAACTTTTTCCGGCACATATGGAGACGGTAGTACCTGACTCTCCGGAAGCGAAACGAGTGGAGCAGCTTACGAAGTATCAGCCCGGAAGTGATTTCCGCGGTTACCGTTTGCTGGAGGGTTGCTTGCAGCCGGGCAGGCAGGTATACTTTTGCGGCGAAATGTATCGAAAGGATGGGGATTTAATTGCTTCCGGCGGCTTCCACAAAAGCGATTTCTTTACCTATCGGCAGCCAGATAAGACAGCATCCCCCAAAAAATCTTCTGTGGCGGGCAAAGTTGCGCTGATCATTGGTGCCATTGCTGTGATTATTGGTTTGGCTGTGATCCTCAGTCATTTCTTGAAATAAGCGCTGAGAAAAAACGCTCTGCTGAAATTTCAGAAAAAGATTTTACCTAGCTTTTCTGTCAGAACGATTTTTATTAAATATTAGAATTACAGGTTTTTACAGACTACTCTACTATAGAAGATGAAAGAATTTTTCTGTCTGCAGCAAACGCACGAAGAGCAGGTATCATCCATGCCGATACTATAATGAAAAAGAGGCCGAAGAATGAAAAAATCCATACGCCTTATAGCCACACTTCTGATATTCGTGCTGTTTTCCGGCTGTACACTTCCATGGGATGATTCCCTGCCGGGTAGCAGTGCATTAGTAGTTTCGCCGGCGTCGTCGGGAACTTTACCTACCGGTAAAGATGCCTGTACCGCAGTGGAGCAGCGCGGCGATTATCAAAGTTTGCCAAACAGTCGTTGCCGACAGATGTATGATAAGTTATTGAGTTGTGCTCAGCAGATTACAGGCAAAAAAAATGAAAATGGGTATCTGATAAAAACCGCCAACCTGCTGACGGCAAAGTTGTCTGACGAGGAAACTAAGAGAACAGTTATGGCTTTTTTTAATGATAATCCACAGATCTTCTGGATATCCAATCAGTATACCTATACTTTCACGCTGACGGGAACCAGCGTGCAGCTCTATAGCCGGGTAACTGCACAAGAAAGGGAAAGTTTGCAAAAAAAGTTGGACAGCATCGTCAATCAGATTATGAAAGGTGTGACCAGACAGCAGTCGGAGCTGGAGCGGGAGGCGACCATTTTTAATGCATTGGCAGACCGCTGCACCTATGACAATGCTGTATCAGCAGACAGCAAACAACAGGATTGGCAGCCCTATACAGCTTATGGCGCACTTGTAAAAGGAAAAGCTGTCTGTGACGGATATTCCCGAGCAATGCAATTACTCTGCGGCAAAGCTGGTGTGCAGTGCCGATTGGTTAATGGCAGTGCCAAGGGAGCAGCTCATATTTGGAACTTGGTGCGCATAGATGGAAAGTGGTATCATTTTGACGCAACCTGGATGGATAACAATGTCCGTATATATGACTATTTTAATGTAACCGCTGCAATTATTCAGAAAGATCATAAAATCAGTCCGGTTGGCGGAGATTCATCTGACTGTAATTTTTCACTTCCTGCTGCGGATTCCATGGAAGCGAACTATTACCGAAAACTTGCAGTTCAGGTTTCTGCGCTGGATCGTGCAAATCGGCTTCGGATTGCACGGGCATTGGTAAAAGCAGCGCAGCAGAAGAGCACATCGATAGCGCTGCATATCGATGTGAATTTGCCATACAATTCGACTTTAAATCAGTTGTTCAATGGGCAGCCGTACTTTTTCCAGTCTTGTGTACAATATGCAAACAGTGCTTTGCCGGAAAAAGAACGTTTATCCTATGCTGCAATGCAGTATAGCACAGTGGCTGCACAGGGTGGAGTCAGTGTCCGGCTGGCTTATGTAAACTGAAGAAATGTGCAGAATTTAGAATTGGTTTGATTGTGAGAAAAAGCTTGTATATTTTTAAAGTTTAGCGTATAGTATCAGTCAATGGGGAGTGCAGACACGAAAGTGGAGATGAAGCTTAGAGGAGGGCTATTTATTTATGAACAGAGTCTTTCAGGCAGGTCACTATCAACTGCTACTTGGCAAAAAAAATTATGTAATGGGCATTCTGGATCTGGTTCCCAATAAGTTTGATACGGAGGAACTTGGCCTGTCTACAGATGCGGCTGTTGCGCAGGCATGGGATATGGCGGCAGTCGGAGCCGCTGGCATTAGTATCAATGGACAGCCAGAACAGCCGGAATGTCCTGCAATTTCAGCTCAGGCGGAATTGGATCGTTTGCTGCCGGTTTTGGATGCACTTATAAGTGACAAGTTTTCAATACCCATTGCAGTTGAAACACAATATCCTTCGGTGGCGTATGAGTGTATGAAACACGGAGTCGATATTATCAATGATAGGAATGGATTCTCCAGTCCGGACATGATTGAAGCGGTGGCTGCCAGCCATACTTGTGGCTGTATTGTCATCCATAAAGGCGGTGCGCAGGACGGAGACATTTTAAATACAATCCGGCAGTTCTTTGAGCGTCAGATTCAGGTTTTGAATGCTTCCGGTATACAAACAGAACGGATATGTCTTTCCCCGGGTGTGGGCCACGGAAAGACTTATGAGGAAAATCTGCAGATTTTGGCCAATGCAGATAAAATAAGCACAGGCGGATGCGGCATGCTCATGACGGCTTCACATAAGCGAGTCATCAGTGCTGCCAGTGGCAATGCGCCTTCTAATCAAGGGACAGCACCCGGTACCATTGCAGCAGACAGTATTGCACAATTCTGCGGAATTGATATTGTGTGCGCGCATGATGTGCCGGAGGCTGTACAGGCTGCACGTGTGACGCAGGAAATTCATCGCTGCAGGAAAATTGATGGAACAATGAAAATTTAACCATTTAGGCCATTAACCTCTAATTTTAGAGAGAAATATATGGAATGGCTTTTCAGGGCACTGAAGAAGATACCGCATAGGAA
>DHDR01000007.1:0-15518 GCA_002399445.1 Ruminococcaceae bacterium UBA4871
CATTTAACTTTACAATACGAAATCATTTACAATGGAGGTCATTAAAATGAAAAAATGGGTTTGCTCGGTATGCGGATATGTTTACGAAGGCGAAACACCTCCGGAGTTTTGCCCGCAGTGCCATGCACCTGCTTCTAAATTTAAGGAGCAGAAAGAAACCGTTGGCTTTGCCTGTGAACACGAAATCGGCATTGCGCAGGGGTGTGATCCGGAAGTCTATCAGGGCCTGAAAGATAACTTTACTGGTGAATGCAGCGAAGTCGGCATGTATCTTGCCATGAGCCGTCAGGCAGACCGCGAAGGATATCCGGAAATTGCAGATGCATTTCAGCGCTATGCTTATCAGGAAGCAGAGCATGCGTCAAAGTTTGCAGAGCTGCTCGGAGAAGTCGTTACAAAGAGCACAAAGAAAAATTTGGAAATGCGCGTAGAAGCAGAGGCAGGTGCCTGTGCTGGAAAACTGGCCCTTGCCAAAAAGGCCAAGGAATTGAACTATGATGCAATCCATGATACCGTCCATGAAATGGCTAAAGATGAGGCACGCCATGGTACCGGCTATAAAGGTTTGCTCAAGCGTTATTTTGGAGAATAATTGTCTTAGATAAAAAGGGCACAGAAACGGGCTGTCAGATAGGTTGTATCTGACAGCCCGTTTTTGTCTGTTCTATGCTGTCTGCTATTTGCTTTTTGGGGAACAATTGTATAAAATAGACTGCGTGGAAGGAGGGACAGGACATGGCGAAAGTCTATACACTGGCGGTCATCGGTGGTGGAGCGGCCGGACTTATGGGAGCAGTCCGTGCATCGGAACTGCTGGGAGGAGCAAATGTTATTCTGCTGGAAGCAGCACCGCGTGTGGGGAAAAAACTGCTTGCCACCGGAAACGGGCGCTGTAATTTGACAAACCAGAATATGAGTCCTCAACATTATCACGGCGATGCGGACCGTGCTGCTCCAATTTTGGAAGCATATCCACCCAAAAAAATAATTGCTTATTTTCAGCATCTTGGCCTTCTGTGCCGGGAACAGTCGGAGGGCCGAATTTATCCTTACAGTATGCAGGCTTCTACTGTACTGAATATTCTGCGTGCCCGTCTGCACGATTTTGGTGGAAAAGAACAATGCGATTTTGCTGTTCAGACAATCTGCCGTACACCGAATGGCTACAGCATTCTTTCAAAAGGGGGAATGTCTGTTTGTGCTCGGTTTATCCTGCTGTGCACCGGCGGCATGGCACAGGCAGGAGCGGACAGCGGCTATCCACTTGCACGTCAGCTCAGGCACAGTGTTACGCCACTGAAACCAGCTTTAGCACCAATTTTGGTGCGGGACAAAAAGCGCGTACGCGCCTTAAAAGGCGTACGTGCTCGGGCAGCAGTTTCTCTTTGGCGGGGAAGCAAAATGCTGCGTCAGACAGAAGGGGAAGTGCAGTTTACAGATGGCGGTCTTTCCGGCATCTGTGTGTTTGAACTTTCTCGGGAAGCGGCCTCCGGAGATGTCCTTTCTATTGACCTTGTACCGGATTACAGCCTCTCGGAACTTTATAAAATTACGGGTGGAAAACTAGATGGTGTTCTGCATAAAACACTTGTGCAGGCATGCCCGTTTGAGAGATGCAAGAATTTTTGCTTTGCCGTGGACCGAACAGAGGATTTCAAGCATGCGCAGGTTACAGCGGGCGGGGTTCCGCTTTCCCAACTGGACGGCAGCTGCGGCAGTCGTCGTTCTCCCGGCGCGTGGCTTTGCGGCGAGATCCTGAATGTTGACGGCGACTGCGGCGGCTATAATTTACATTGGGCATGGAGTTCGGCTTTATGTGCCGTACAGGCGATTCACGAGGAGGCTCACAAATAATATGTTCTATCATGTTTCAGCTGTTTCTCTTCCGCTGCATGCGACAGAAGAGGAGCTCCTTTCCCGTGCTGCGAAGCGGCTGCATGTGAAAGAATCAGACGTCGTTTCCTGCAGGCTTTATCGGCGCTCTGTAGATGCGCGAAGAAAAGAGAATGTGCATTTTACCTGTACTGCTGAAGTTACCTTGCGGGCGGGTGTCGAGGTGCGCAAAAGCGTTTTTCAGCGTGACCGTCAAATCAAGAAAGCAGAAACTTACCGGTATCAGCTCCCGCAGAGCCGTCCGCTGTCTATCCGTCCGGTGGTGGCCGGATTTGGGCCGGCTGGGCTTTTTGCCGCTTTAACGCTTGCACAGGCCGGTCAGAAACCAATTGTGCTGGAACGGGGAGCGCCAGTCGAGGAACGTCAGCGGGATGTACAGCGTTTCTGGCAGAGCGGTACTTTGAATCCGGACTCCAATGTACAGTTTGGAGAAGGCGGCGCCGGTGCATTTTCCGATGGAAAACTCACGACCGGTACGAAAGATCCGCGCATCAGCCATGTGCTGGAATCCTTTGTGCAGGCAGGGGCGCCGGCATGTATTCTCTGGGAGGCAAAGCCGCATATTGGGACCGATCGCCTGCCGGGGACTGTGAGGGCACTGCGGGAACAGATCCTTGCGCTGGGTGGAGAAATCCGTTTCCATTCCATGCTGGATGATATTCACCTAAAGAATGGCTCTTTGCAGTCTGTTACAGTCCGACAGCAGGACGGCAGCCAGTATGAGCAGCCGTGCAGCCACTTAATCCTTGCGGTTGGACACAGTGCACGTGACACCTTTGCTATGCTGCTCAAGAATCAACTGCTCCTGCAGCAGAAGCCGTTTGCGGTCGGTGTGCGCATTGAACATTTGCAAAAAGAGATTGATCAATCACAATATGGACCTGCTGCAGGGGATCCGGTACTCGGAGCAGCAAGCTATCAATTGGCGGCACATTTAGAGAATGGCCGGGGTGTTTATACATTCTGTATGTGCCCCGGCGGTACGGTCGTAGCTGCTGCCAGTGAGATGAAACGCGTGGTTACCAACGGGATGAGTACCTTTGAACGGGATGGGGAAAATGCGAATGCGGCATTGCTGGTAGGGCTTTCCCCTGCAGATTTTGGCAGCAGCCACCCGCTTGCAGGAATTGAGTTGCAGCGCAGGCTGGAATCCAGCGCCTACAAAGTGGGCGGCGGAAACTATGCGGCTCCTGCACAGCGGCTGGGAGATTTTTTGGAGGGAAGAGCCAGTACTTCCTGTGGAAAAGTTCATCCCTCTTATAACCGCGGTGTGGCTTATACGGACTTGCACCGTTGTCTGCCGCCGTTTCTGACGGAGTCAATCGAACAGGGTGTGCGCCGGTTTGCCGGGCATCTGCGCGGATTTGACAATCCGAATGCACTGCTGACAGCTGTGGAGAGTCGGTCTTCTTCACCGGTTCGTATCGTTCGTACAAAAGAAATGACAGCACCGAATGCTGGAGGACTGTATCCCTGCGGAGAAGGAGCGGGGTATGCGGGCGGAATCGTTTCGGCAGCTGTGGATGGAATCCGTTGTGCGGAAGCTGTGCTGCGGGATTCTCTGCGAAGTGACACATGAAAACAGTTGATTTTCTTTTTCGTCAGCCTTTCCAAACTGAGGCTATGACAATATCCGGATTTCAAAAATGATGATGCATGCTGTCTTTCCTGTGCCTGCAAAATTCATTCTTTTACACAAATTATAAATTCTGTAAATTATGGAACCTAGACTCCGCGTATTTTTAGATTATAAAATTATTGTTCATGATTTGTTAATTAAATAGGTACCAAAGATATAGTAAAATAATAAACAGAATAGATTAGTTACAGCGACAGGAGGGTGGAATTGTTTGGGTATATCAGACCACTGAAGCCTGAACTTCTGGTTCGTGAATATGAATCTTACCGGGCCGTTTACTGCAGTGTTTGCAAGGTGCTTGGAAAACGTTATGGTATTTTTTGGCGGCTGGCGCTGAGCTATGACAGCACATTTTATGCAATGCTTCTGTTTTCACTGCATGGTGTTTGTCCCGGGCTTGAGCAGAAGCACTGTGTGGCAAATCCGCTGAAAAAGTGTGTTTTCTGCAAGAGTGGCCTGCCGCAGCTGCAGCAGGCAGCCGCACTTTCTGTCCTGCTTACAGTAAGTAAACTGCAGGATGACCGGATGGATCATGGTAAGGGAAAAGTCTTAGCCTCCTTTCTCATCCCTCTTGTCGGCAGAAGCTACCGGAAAGCAGCGTCGGACTATCCCTGGATGGAAGTGGAAGTCCGCAGATGCGTGGAACAGCAGGTGAAAGCCGAATCTCAGTCGGATGCAGATTTGGATACCTGTGCAGCTCCCAGTGCCGAAATGCTGGCTCGTATTTTGGAACATGAATCGTCTGGTGGTTCCCCTATATCTCAGACGCGCGTTCTGCGGGAAAGCGGTTATTATCTTGGCCGATGGGTATATTTAATGGATGCTGCAGATGATATGGAGAGAGATACGAAAAGCGGGGATTTCAACTGGTTTGTGAAGCATTTCGGCCTTACGCAGCAAAGTACAGATGAAGAATGGTCCACTGCACGGGAGCAGGCAAATGGCAGCCTGAATTTGACGATGTCCCGCTTGTGTGCGGCCTTTAATCTATTGGACCTTCAGTCATATTCTACTATTTTGCACAATGTTATCGAAAAAGGACTTCCAGATAGGCAAAAACAGCTGCTTTTTAAAAAGGAGAAAAAATAATGTCAGACCCCTATCAGGTTCTCGGTGTATCTCCGAGTGCATCAGATGAAGAAGTGAAGACTGCATATCGTAATTTGGCAAAAAAATATCATCCTGATAATTATGCAGACAGCCCGCTTGCTGATCTTGCAAGTGAAAAAATGAAAGAAATTAATGAAGCTTATGATTCAATCATGCGAATGCGTAAAGCGCGGGCGCAGGGGAATCCAAATTCTTACGGTGGTCCTTTTCAAAACAGTCAGGGTGGATATGGGTATGCAAATCCACAGCCGAATTCGTCCTCTGGTTTTACGGACGTGCGTTCTTTTATTATTAACGGCCGTATTTCCGATGCAGAGCAAATCTTAGATGGTGTTCCGGCAGAGAACCGCAATGCGGAATGGTATTTTTTGAAAGGTACTGTTCTGTACCGGCGCGGCCAATTGGAGCAGGCATCTGCCTATTTGGGTCGTGCCTGTCAGATTGACCCTTCTAATATGGAATACCGTGCTGCACTGAACCAAATTTCCACGCAGCGGGGCGGCTATTACGGCGGCTATAATCCGACTGCCTATAATTCCCAGTCAGGACTTAATCAGGCATGTGGCTGCTGCAATGACCTGATCTGTGCAGATGCGTGCTGTGAATGTTTTGGCGGCAATCTGATTCCCTGCGTTGGATGCCGCTGAGGAGGCTGACAAACATGAAACAGGATCGTACGGTGAAAGTTGCATTTTGTGGGATTGCCACAGCACTTGCGCTGGTCTTTATCTGTCTTGGCGGTCTCATTCCCGTAATGACGTATGCAATGCCAGCGCTGGCCGGTTTGATGCTGATGCCGGTTGTTGCGGAACTGGGAGTTTCGTGGGCATGGCCCGTGTATGCAGCATCTGCTGTTTTGGGAATGCTTCTCGGGCCGGATAAAGATGCTGCGGTAATTTATGTTCTGTTTTTTGGTTATTATCCGATTATGAAAGCTGTCATTGAGCAGCATGCTCACAGCAAACTGTTGTGTCTGCTGCTGAAATTGGCATTATTTAATGTGATCGCCGTGGCTGTTTTCTATATCAATATTTATCTGCTGGATGTTCCAAAGTCCTCTTTTACCATTGCTGGTTTTTATTTGCCGGGAGTCCTTCTGCTGCTCGGAAATTTTGTCTTTCTGCTGTATGATTATGCAGCTGGTGGTGTGGTCGTTTTCTATTTTCGCCGACTGCACGGAGTTGTCAGTAAATGGCTTTCTTCCGGCGTTTGATCGGTATGACTTTGAGGGCTGCCGCAAAGCATCATGCTCTTTGCTTTGCAGCGGCTTTTTTACGGTACCGCATTCAGGATAAAAGTTCTATTTGTCCGAATGCATTTTGTGGACAAACGATGCTAATAAAATCATGTAAACAGTTCAATATATCCCCAAGCAATAGCTGAAGTGAAAGTTTCAGCTTGCTTTTTTGTATCGGAGGTTTTAAACTGGTTACCAGGAGTTGATAAAACAATGAATGACTGCTTAACAACACGAATTCAGGAAAATATGGGTTCATTTTCAAAAGGCCAGCGGCTCATTGCAAAGTATATTATGGAACATTACGACAAGGTGGCTTTTATGACCGCCTCCCGGTTAGGTGCGACTGTTGGCGTGAGTGAATCTACCGTAGTTCGTTTTGCAACGGAAATCGGCTATGCAGGCTATCCTGAGCTGCAGCGGGCTATGCAGGAGATGATCCGCAGCAAGCTGACCACTGTGCAGCGGATGAAAGTGACCCGTGAACGCATTGGTTCTAATGATATTTTAAATTCTGTTCTTCTGCAGGACAGTGACATTATTCGCCGCACGATGGATTATACCTCTCATAAAGAGTTTTACATGGCGGTGGATGCTATCCTTGCAGCTCGGAAAGTCTATATTTTGGGAGCACGCAGCTGCCAGGCCTTGGCTTCTTTTCTTGCCTATTATTTTGGAATTCTTCTAGACGATGTGATGCTTGTTCAGGCAACCAGTGAAGCGGAAATTTTTCAGCAGATGATTCACATTAATGAGCAGGACGTGGTGATTGGAATCAGCTTTCCGCGCTATTCCAGAAAAGCAATCAAAGCTATGCAGTTTGCACACGACTGTGGAGCAAAGGGAATTGCCATTACGGATACTGCAGTTTCCCCGCTGGCTGAATATGCGGACTATGCCTTACTTGCGCGCAGTGATATTGCGGCTATTGTAGATTCTCTGGTGGCACCGCTCAGCTTGATTGATGCATTGATTGTAACGCTTGCGTTGAAAAAAGAGAATATTATGGATGAAACATTTCAGCGGTTGGAAGACATCTGGGACGAATACCATGTTTATGAAAAAGTAGAAAATGCTGCAGAGGATGATTCAAAGGATGCAAATGCCTGACGTTATTGTTGTAGGTGCTGGTGCGGCCGGCTTAATGGCTGCAGGAACTGCAGCTTACCGCGGGTTGGATGTTTGGCTGGTTGAAAAGAATTCTAAGCCCGGTAAAAAGCTGCAAATTACAGGGAAAGGCCGCTGCAATCTGACCAATGATTGTACAGTTCAGGAATTTCTCGAAAATGTTCCAACCAATCCGCGATTTTTGTACGGAGCGTTGACTCGCTTTTCTCCGGCAGATACCAAAACTTTCTTTGAGGGACTGGGTGTACCGTTAAAAACGGAACGGGGCCGCAGAGTCTTTCCACAGTCTGATCAGGCAGAAGACGTTGTAAAGGCGCTTACAGGCTGGGTGGAGAGCGGTGGAGTCAGCATTGTCAGGGGCAGTGTGTGCCGCCTATTGACACGCGCGGGAAAAGCCGCCGGTGTGCAGCTTACAGATGGCCGGAGAATCGAAGCCCATCAGGTCATCCTGTGCTGCGGCGGCGCATCTTACCCGGCCACCGGTTCGACAGGAGCAGGGTTCCAAATCGCGCAGCAGGCTGGACATACCATTCGGCCGTTATGCCCCTCATTGGTTCCGCTGAACTGTGCCGGGGAGGACTGCGGCTTAATGGCGGGTCTAACTCTTCGCAATGTTGCCTGCAAATTTTATGACTGTGTCAAAAAGAAAGTGATTCATGAAGAGTTCGGCGAGATGTCCTTCCGACCCTTTGGTGTGGGTGGTCCCATCATTCTGAGTGGCAGCGCGCATTTGCGGAATATGTCAGTTGGACGTTACAGAATCGATGTTGACCTCAAACCGGCCCTTAGCCCGGAGAAATTGGATGCACGGCTTGTGCGTGATTTGCAAGAACGCTCCAATCAGACCATTGTGCATTCTTTGCCTGCACTGCTGCCTCGGCAGATGATTCATGCAGCCGTGTATCGCTCCGGTATTCCGCCGCAGACCAGATGCGGGGAAATTACACGGGAGCAGCGCCGCGTTTTTGGCAAATTGCTCAAACAGTTTTCTTTTACAGTCACCGGATTCCGCCCTCTTAAGGAAGCAATTGTGACCAGCGGCGGTGTAGCTGTCAATGAAATAAGTCCGCAGACCATGCAGTCCAAGATCATCTCTGGCTTATATATTGCTGGGGAAATGCTGGATGTGGATGCGTATACCGGAGGATATAACCTGCAGATTGCATTTTCCACGGGGCGGCTTGCTGGGGAAAATGTGCAGGTAAGGGAATAGAAGCCTATTATATTGGGAAATGCTTTGCATTTCTGTATGTTTGTGCTATACTAAAAAAATATGCAGGTATGCAGTTTGCGCCGTGTATCTGCAATTTACTTTTTCGGAGGTCTGTACATGATCCATATTGCAATTGACGGCCCAGCCGGGGCTGGTAAGAGTACCATTGCACGGAAGGTTGCCGCGCAGATTGGTTTTATTTATGTGGATACAGGGGCTCTGTACCGCGCAGTCGGTCTGTTTATCCTAAGAAAAGGTATTGCACCGGAAAATGTGCAGGCTGTGGTGAAGCTTTTGCCACAGATTAAAATTTCCATTCGGTTTGAAAACGGTATACAGAAAGTTTATCTGAATGGAGAAGATGTTTCTGAAACCATTCGGACATCCGACGTCAGTATGTCTGCATCCGGTGTTTCTGCCATTCCTGCTGTGCGGGATTTTCTGTTTTCTCTGCAGAGAAGGCTCGCGCTGGAAAACAACGTGATTATGGATGGGCGGGATATTGGGACTGTGGTTTTACCGGATGCACAGCTGAAGTTCTTTTTAACGGCTTCTCCGGAAGAACGGGCACGGCGGCGCTTCGAGGAGATGCAGGCAAAAGGCCAGCAGACGGACTATGAGAAAGTGCTTTCCGATATCAGGAAGCGCGATGCGCAGGATATGCATCGGAAAATTGCGCCGCTGAAACTTGCTGCAGATGCAGTGAAAGTGGATACAACTGGAAAAACACTGGAGCAAAGTGAAAAACTTGTACGCGGAATTATCCATGAAAAGCTGGGACTGTAACAGGAAAGGATCGAGTTTGAAATGGAAATGACACCTTTGTACCGCTTTGCTAAGATAGTGCCGCAGTGGTTTGTGCGGCCAATTTTACCTGTCCGTATTCGGGGAACCGAAAATTTACCTAAAAAAGGGGCGGCAATTGTCTGCTTCAATCACATGCGGAATTCCGATCCTGTTCGTATTTTCTTTACCAGCCATCGGCAAATTTTTTTTCTTGGCAAATCCGAGCTTTTTCAAAATAAGTTTATCAGTTGGGTATTGCGCAATGTCGGGGTGATTTCCATCCAGCGCGGCCGCGGAGATGTGAATGCGATGAGTGATGCGGGAAAGCATTTGAAAAATGGGAATTTACTTGGCGTCTTTATTGAAGGGACCAGAAGCAGGGACGGATCTTTTGGCAAACCCAAAGCAGGGGTCGCCATGCTTGCATGGCGGTACCATGTTCCTGTGATTCCCTGCTGCCTGACCGCGAAAGACGGAAAACTTCCAAAAGTGTTTCACCCGTGCTGCGTGAGCTATGGTAAGCCGATACAGCCGGAAGAATTAGGTCTTGTTACAGGAAAAAGCAATGAACTCCGCGCGGCAAGTCGCACAATCATGCAAAAAATCCAGGAAATTCGCGCCGAAGATTTGAGGGCGCTTCCACAGTGAAGCGCCCGGCGCTTTTTTTCCGCGCAATTTATCAGTTTGTGCTGCGTGTTACGGCCCCTCTGGCGGTTCTGGTCCTTCGGATTCGTTTCCGCGGTATTCGCCAAATTCCACACAAGGGTCCTTTTATTGTCTGCTGCAATCATCGCAGTGTGATTGATCCATGGCTGTTGGCAATTGGTTTTCGGCAGCATCTGTATTTTATAGCCAAAAGCGAACTGTTCACCGATCACGGTCCGCATGCGGCAAGATTCCTTTCTGCAATGGGGGCCATTCCAATCCGTCGCAATTGTGCAGATCGGAAAGGCCTGCGCATGGCAGAGAAAGTTTTGGAACGCGGCGATGTGGTTGGAATTTTTCCACAAGGGAAAGTCCTGTTTGATAATGCTCCGTTTCGTCCCAAATCCGGTGCGATTTTACTTGCTGCTTATGTCGGAGTGCCCATTGTCCCCGTTTCCATCTGGTGCAGAGGGCCATGGAAACCTTTTAAAAAAGTAACAGTACGGTTTGGCAAACCAATTCCGGCAGGAACTTTTGCCGGAGCTGAAAAGGACAAGCAGCAGATGCGGAAATGTTCCAAACTGCTTGCAGATATCATCAATTCTCAATTGGAAGAAGGGCATCACCCTTGAAAATCGAAGTCGCTCGATCGGCTGGATTTTGTTTTGGAGTTAACCGCGCGGTTACAATGGTGGAAGACTTGCTGAAGCAGGGAAAGCGGGTCTGTACATTAGGCCCCATTATTCATAATCCGCAGACGCTTGCCCGCTTGCAGTCGCTTGGCGCTGTTATTGTAAAGGAACCAGAAGAGGCTCCGCCCGGCAGCACGCTGGTTATCCGCAGCCATGGAGTTCCCAGAGATGTACGGGAGCGGATTGACCGGCTGCCTGTTGAATGTGCGGATGCAACCTGTCCGTTTGTTGCCAAAATTCATCGCATTGTTGCGGAAGAAGGGCATAAAGGTAATCTGGTCCTGATTGCAGGGAACCCTGATCATCCGGAAGTGCAGGGAATTCTCGGACACTGTACTGGCCCGGCATTCGTTTTCAGGTCAGCTGCGGAACTTCTTGAAACTGCTCCCAAGTGGAATATTCCGCAAAAAAGTGTCATCTCAGTTGTGGCTCAGACAACTTTTAGTGTTGCAGAATGGCGAAATTGCCTGAAAATCCTGAAAAAGGTATATACAAACGTTAAAATTTTTGATACAATATGTAATGCAACTGCTAGCCGCCAAACCGAAGCAGAGGCGCTTGCATGCTCCTGTGATGCGATGATTGTACTTGGCGGTCGGCAGAGTTCTAATACGGCCAAGCTTTATGAAGTGTGCCAACAGCACACGCGGACTATTTTTGCACAGTCTGCGGCCGAAATTTCCCGCAAAGATTTGGCGGGAGTGCATTATTTAGGTATTACTGCCGGTGCCTCCACACCGGCAAGCATAATAAAGGAGGTACTAGTTACCATGGCAGAAATCAATAAGGGCGCGCAGGGCCCGGAGACCGCAGACAGCGGTGACAACTTTGCAGAGATGCTCGAGGAATCTCTAAAAAGTTTAAATACAGATGAGAAGGTTCACGGCGTTGTAGTAGGAATCACCCCAACAGAAGTTCTGGTGGATGTTGGCCGTAAACAGTCTGGTTTTGTTCCGCTCTCCGAGTTAACTGCAGACCCCAACGCTAAGATTGAGGACCTGGTAAAGATCGGCGATGAGATGGATCTGCTCATTATGCGTACAAATGATCAGGAAGGAACCATCATGCTTTCCAAGCGCAGGCTGGATGCAGCCAAAGGCTGGGATGAGATTGTCGCTGCTGAAGAAAATCAGGAAGTCCTTACCGGCGTTGTTGTTGAGATCGTTAAAGGCGGTGTAATCGCTGTTACGAAAGGCGTCCGCGTCTTTATCCCTGCTTCTCAGGCAACTGCTTCCCGCAATGATCCGCTGGATGCCCTGCTTAAAAAAGAAGTCAAGTTCCGCATTATTGAAGTGAACCGCAACCGCCGCCGCGCGGTCGGTTCCATTCGTTCCGTTCTGCGTGATGAGCGGAAGAAGCAGGCTGAAAAGTTCTGGGAGACTGCTGAAGTCGGCAAAGAATATGACGGTGTTGTCAAGTCCCTGACTTCCTATGGTGCTTTTGTGGACTTGGGCGGTATTGACGGCATGATTCATATTAGTGAACTTTCATGGACGCGGATTAAGCATCCAAGTGAAGTCGTGAATATCGGTGATAAAGTGCATGTTCACATCAAAAATTTGGACCATGAAAAGGGCAAAATTTCATTGGGCTATAAACGGCCGGAGGATAACCCGTGGGAAATCCTCAAACGGGATTATCCAGTCGGTACAGTAGTCGAGGCAACGATTGTGGGGATGACTTCCTTTGGTGCGTTTGCACGTATCATTCCCGGCATTGACGGCTTGATTCACATTTCCCAGATCGCAGATCACCGTATTGACAAGCCGCAGGATGTTCTGACAATGGGACAGACTGTCAAGGCTGTCATTACGGATATCGATTTTGATCGTCACCGTGTCAGCCTGTCTATTCGTCAGTTGCTGGACAATGACGAAAAGTTCAAAACAGCCGACGAGTCTGCCGAATAATTTTGAAATGTCAGGCGCGCAAAGAGACCATCGGTTTCTTTGCGCGCCTTTCTGCATTTTTAGGAACCCTTTCTCTGCTTATTGCTATACTGGAAGTAAGAAATATGCTATTACAGAAGATGGGGTGTGCGCATGAGACGATATTCTTACGGAAAGCCGATTGCGTGGGGGCCGCTGGTACTGATTGCAGCGCTTATTACAGCGGTTGTTGGGATTGACTGTGCTATGAAACCATATGTTTCTTCTATCGTTTCTTATGAAGCAAAGAATTTCGCTGTTGCCACTGTTGACACGGCAGTGCAGGATGAATTAAAAACGAAAAATATTGATTATAATGATTTTGTAACGGTGTCCCGTGATGCAGACGGAAAAGTTCAGTCCATCAGCAGCAATGTGGAAAAACAGAATACCCTGCAGGTGGAACTGACGCAGGCTGTGCAGAATGTGGTTCAGAAAAAGATGTGTGCATCTGTTGGAATCCCAATGGGGACTTTGAGCGGCAGTCCGATACTACACGGCAGAGGTCCTTGCGTTCCACTTAAAGTGACATTTTCCGGCAGTGTTCAAGCAAAACTGCAAAGTTTCTTTGACAGTGCCGGCATCAATCAGACACGTCACCGATTAATTTTACATGTTACCGTTGGTTTGTATACATATCTGATTGGAAAAGATGCAAACCAACAGATAACGGTTGATGTGCCGGTTGCTGAAACGGTTATTGTGGGCCCGGTTCCCAGTGTTGCACTGCAGCAGGCAGTAAAGGCGGGATAAGATTCAAAATGAGCACAAAACAATCAATCTGCAAATGATTTTGGAGGAAACACATGCAGCAGGAAGAAGCAGAAAAACGCATTGAAGAACTGCGAAAAAAGATCCGGTATCACAACCAAAAATATTATGTAGAAGATGCGCCGGAAATTGATGATTATGAGTATGACAGGTTATACCGGGAACTGCAGAATCTTGAGTCGAAATTTCCACAATTGCGGACACCTGATTCTCCGACACAGCAGGTGGGCGGTGCGCCGCTTGCACAGTTCAGCAAAGTGCGGCATGAGGTGGTTATGGAGAGTCTGCACGATTCCTTTTCTCATGAGGAACTGCGGGAATTTGACCGGCATGTCCGTGAGTCTTTTCCAAATGTGACCTATGTAGTGGAACCAAAATTTGACGGCCTGTCTGTCTCATTGGAATACAGGGATGGCATTTTCACCAGAGGCTCAACGCGCGGAGATGGCGTGGTGGGTGAGGATGTTACGGAAAATCTGCGCACAATCCGCACGATTCCCAAAACACTTTCACAGCCGCTGCCTTTTCTGGAGGTGCGCGGAGAAGTTTATATGTCCCATGAAAGCTTCTTTCAACTTTGTGCGAAACAGGAACTTGCGGGCGAAAAGCCTTTTAAAAATCCGCGCAATGCGGCGGCAGGTTCTCTCCGTCAGAAAGACAGCCGGGTTACAGCATCCCGTGTGCTGGACATCTTTGTATTCAATGTTCAGCAGATTACCGGCAAAACGCTGACACAGCATGATGAGGCGCTGTCTTATCTGAAAATGCTGGGGTTTACGGTATCTCCGTTTTATAAGACGTGCAGCACGATTGAAGAAGTTCTCCAGGAAGTGGACCGGATTGGCAGTCTGCGCGGTTCCTTAGGGTATTCGACGGATGGTGCCGTTATAAAAGTCAATGATTTTGCCCAGCGCCGTGCGCTTGGCAGCACGGCCAAATTCCCCAAATGGGCAGAAGCATTTAAATATCCGCCGGAAGAAAAAGAAACCAAGCTGCTGAATATTGAAGTGAATGTCGGCCGTACAGGCGTGCTGACTCCAATCGGCGATTTTGAGCCAGTCAGTATTGCCGGCACGACCGTCAGCAGGGCTACCCTGCATAATCAGGACTACATTACGGAAAAAGACATCCGGATTGGAGATATGGTGAAGCTGCGCAAAGCGGGAGAAATCATTCCGGAAGTGGTTAGCGTGATTTCCCATGCAGAAAACTCAGCTCCGTACCATCTGCCCGAATTTTGCCCATCGTGTGGCAGTCCGGTTACCCGGGAGGAAGGTGAAGCGGCGGTTCGGTGTACCAATGCGGCCTGTCCGGCACAGCTTTCCCGCCATTTAATCCACTTTGTCAGCCGCAACGCGATGAATATTGACAGCTGCGGTCCAGCCGTACTGGAGCAGCTGGTTGCCAAAGGTCTGGTTCGTTCACCTGCCGACTTGTATACGCTGACGGTGCAGCAGCTTACCCAGATTGAACGGATGGGGGAAAAATCGGCACAGAATTTGCTGAACGGCATTGAACGCAGCAAGCAGAATGACCTTTCCCGTCTGCTGTTTGCACTGGGAATTCCGCATATTGGCCAGAAAGCGGCTAAATTGCTGGCTGCACGTTTCCACAATATCACTGAACTTTTCAAGGCTTCGGCAGAAGACATCGTTTCTATTGAGGGGTTTGGAGAAATCATGGCAGACAGTGTGCATGAATTTTTTAGCCTAACAGCGACAGCGGAGTTAATCGGGCACCTGCGGGATGCCGGCGTCAATATGGAAAGTCAGCAGCAGGGAAATGCGGACAGCCGCTTTGCCGGGAAGACATTCGTGCTGACGGGGACGCTGCCGAACATGACACGTACGGAAGCGGCTGCTGTTATTGAAAAGTTTGGGGGAAAGGTCAGCGGAAGCGTTAGCAAAAAGACCAGTTTTATCCTTGTGGGTGAAGCAGCGGGCAGTAAGTTAGCCAAAGCGCAGAGTTTGGGTATTCCTGTTCTTTCGGAAGAAGACTTTGAAAAAATGCTTTCTTAGGCTGTTTTATCAGGAAAACAATTATGCATTATGATTTTATTTTGAAGGAGACTTTTATGCTTACCAGTAAACAACGCGCTTATCTGCGCAGCCTTGCTAATCCACTCGAAACGATTCTTATGGTTGGGAAAGGCGGCCTTTCCTCCGACATTGTGTATCAGGCAGATACTGCATTAGAGCGGCGGGAATTAATTAAAGGCCGTGTTTTGCCGGATACCTGTCCGGTTTCTTCCAAAGAAGCTGCCGCGGCACTCGCACGGGATACACAGTCGGAAGTGGTGCAGGTTATTGGCTCCCGCTTCATTTTATACCGGAGAAATCAGAAAGAACCCAAAATCGCTCTTCCCAAAGCGAGAAAAAAGTAATACAATAAAAACAGTTGGGTATGAGTCGGGGGATGCACAAATGGACAAACTTCTGGTATATGGAGGTACATTTAATCCGTTTCATTATGGGCA
>DHDR01000007.1:15706-44633 GCA_002399445.1 Ruminococcaceae bacterium UBA4871
ACCCGTATTCCGCCGCATAAGGAAGCACAGAATCTTGCCTCCGCGAAAGATCGGATGGCCATGTGCAGGCTGGGTGTGCAAGGAACTGGATGGCAGGTAAGCAATATGGAGATCTGTCGGTGCACACCGAGCTATACGGCAGATACGCTGGAGCAGCTTGCTGCGGAAAACCCGGGTACGGAGCTTTACTTTGTAACGGGAGAGGACATGTTTCTGACACTCCTTTCCTGGCATGATCCGAATCGGATTCTGCGGCTGGCCACGGTTTGTGCAGCGCCGCGCAGCACATCTGGAATGGGCCGGATGCTTGCCTATGCCGACAGAATTCATCGAGCCGGCGGAAAAACACTGGTGCGGGATATTCGGTATCTTCCGGTGTCTTCCACGCAGGTGCGCGCTGCTGTGCATGCCGGGAAAGGAATCGATCGTTTGGTTCCGCCTGCTGTTGCATCCTACATTGCACAGAATTCTTTGTATGGGGAGTCAATGTGAGTGGATATTACAGAATATAGAAGAACCATTCGGCCGCTGTTGGGAGATTATCGCTTTCATCATTCGGTGTGTGTCAGTGATGCCGCTGTTGAGTTAGCCAACATTTATGGTGCTGATCCAGAAAAAGCTCAGACTGCCGGAATCCTGCATGATGTGATGAAGGATATTCCGCATGAGGAACAGCTGGTGCGCATGAAGGAATATGGGGTTCAATTGACAGAACTTGAGCAGCATGCGCCAAAACTGTGGCATGCCATTCTCGGTGCAGCTTATTTGCGCTATGTATTAGGAATTGCGGATCAAGATGTGCTGAATGCTGTTCGCTATCATACAACTGGACGGGCACATATGTCACTTTTGGAAAAAATTATTTTTATTGCCGACTTTATTTCGGCAGACCGTACATATGATGGTGTGAAGGATTTCCGGAAAATGGCAAAGAAAAGTCTGCCGAAAGTCATGCATGCAGAGCTTGCTTACACAATCTTTAAGTTAGCAAAAGATGGGGTGCCAATCCATCCGGATACATTCGCCGCATATAACGAGGTCTCACTTGAGATCATCTCACAACAGAAAGGCTGATTGTATGGAATCAAAAGTACTGGCCCAAAAAGCTATCCAAGTTTTAGATCAAAAAAAAGCAAAAGATTTGAAGCTGATTGGTATTTCCGATATATCCAGTCTTGCGGATTACTTTGTCCTTGCTACCGGTACCAGCAGCACCCATGTGAAAGCATTGGCGGATGAAGTCGAGTTTCAGTTAAAAGAAGCGGGAGTGGCTCCTGATCATGTGGAGGGGTATCGCAGCAATTCATGGATCCTTATCGATTATAGTTCTGTGGTAGTCCATATTTTTACACCGGATGCCCGCAAATTTTATGACCTGGACCGTTTGTGGCAGGACGGCACAGCTATCGATGTTTCGGGGCTCTTGACTCAGGAATAAGCACTTCAGGAAGTTTTAAGAATAGAGGGTAAGAACATGAAATACGACCATAAAGCAATTGAAAAGAAGTGGCAGGATGCTTGGGAAAAAGCGGGCGTTTTTCACGCAGAGAATAACAGCAGGAAGCCTAAGTATTATGCATTGATTGAGTTTCCGTATCCGTCTGGTCAGGGCTTGCATGTTGGGCATCCGCGCCCTTATACCGCGCTGGATATTATTGCTCGAAAGCGCCGTATGCAGGGTTATAATGTTCTGTATCCAATTGGCTGGGATGCATTTGGACTTCCAACAGAGAATTATGCCATTAAAAATCACGTCCATCCCGCACAAGTGACGAAAAAGAACATTGCCAGGTTTAAACAGCAGATTAAAAGTCTCGGCATTTCTTTTGACTGGAGCAGAGAAATCAATACTACAGATCCAGAGTATTATAAATGGACGCAGTGGATTTTCCTGCAGCTTTTCAAGCATGGGTTAGCCTATAAAAAGGAAATGAACGTTAACTGGTGCACCGGCTGCAAATGCGTGCTGGCGAATGAAGAAGTGGTAGAGGGCGTTTGTGAGCGCTGCGGAAGTCCAGTTGTACACAAAGTCAAAAGCCAGTGGATGCTGAAAATTACGGAATATGCGCAGAAACTGATTGACGGATTGGACGATGTTGATTATCCGGAACGCGTCAAAACGCAGCAAAAAAACTGGATTGGCCGCAGTGAAGGAGCCGAAGTCGATTTTAAGACGACAGTCGGTGATACCCTGACAGTCTATACGACCCGCCCGGATACACTTTTTGGGGCGACTTATATGGTCATTTCTCCGGAGCATCCTTACATTGAAAAGTGGAAAGATCATCTTGAAAATTTAGATGCTGTCCGCGAATATCAGGAAAAAGCGGCCCGAAAGAGTGAATTTGAACGTGCTGAAGTTGCAAAGGACAAAACCGGTGTTAAATTAGAAGGCGTTTCCGCTGTTAATCCGGTCAACGGAAAAGAAATTCCGATTTTTATTTCTGATTATGTCCTGATGACATATGGCACCGGTGCGATTATGGCTGTACCTGCACATGATACCCGTGACTGGGAGTTTGCCCGCAAATTTGACCTGCCGGTGATTGAAGTGGTCCAAGGCGGCAATGTCGAAAAAGAAGCCTTCACAGATTGTGCAACGGGAACAATGGTGAATTCCGGCTTTTTAAATGGCCTTCCGGTTGAGAAAGCAAAAGAAGAAATTAAGACATACATGGAAGAAAAGGGATTCGGTCATCGGAAAATCAATTACAAACTCCGTGACTGGGTGTTTGCCCGCCAGCGTTATTGGGGAGAACCGATTCCAATTGTTCATTGCGACAAATGCGGCTATGTACCGGTACCGGAAGATCAGCTTCCGATACGTCTGCCGGAAGTCGAGAGTTATGAGCCGACAGATGACGGGGAGTCCCCACTGGCAAAAATGACCGATTGGGTCAATACCACTTGTCCGCGCTGCGGAGGGCCTGCCAAGCGGGAAACGGACACCATGCCGCAGTGGGCCGGATCTTCTTGGTATTTTCTGCGTTATACGGATCCGCACAACGATAAGGAATTTGCCAGTAAGGAAGCGATGAAGTATTGGCTGCCTGTGGACTGGTATAACGGCGGCATGGAACACACCACTTTACATTTGCTTTACAGCCGGTTCTGGCATAAATTCCTGTATGATATTGGGGAAGTTCCTACACCAGAACCTTACGCAAAACGGACAAGCCACGGGATGATTTTGGGTGAAAATGGTGAAAAAATGAGTAAATCCCGCGGCAACGTTGTGAATCCGGATGACGTGGTCGATGAATACGGCGCAGATACCCTTCGCCTGTATGAAATGTTTATCGGCGATTTTGAAAAAGCAGCTCCGTGGAATACCTCCAGCATGAAAGGCTGCCGCCGCTTTGTTGAACGCTATTTTGCCTTACAGGATATTTTGGTTCCGGGCAATCAGATTCGTCCGGAAATTGAGACGGCATTCCACAAAACCATCAAAAAAGTCAGCGGTGATATTGAAAATCTGAAATTCAATACAGCAATTGCAGCTTTGATGTCTTTACTGAACGAGATTGCGGCTAAAGGCACTATCAATCGGGAAGAAATGCGTATTTTCACCATTCTGCTGAATCCGTTTGCTCCACATGTCACGGAAGAAGTTTGGGCAAACCTGCACTATAATGATAAAATGGCATGCCAGCAGGAATGGCCTTCCTATGATGAGCAAAAATGTAAAGATGCTGAGATTGAGATTGCGGTGCAGGTCAATGGAAAAGTCCGCGCACGGATTACTTTGCCAACTGCTGTTACCAAGGAAGATGCGCTTTCTGCAGCGAAGGCAAACAAAAAGATTGCCGAGGAAATAGCCGGGAAGAATTTGGTAAAAGAAATTTATGTTCCAGGGAAGTTGGTCAATCTTGTTGCAAAGGGATAAAGCAATTTTGAGCTGAATGAGCCTGCTGCTTTTTGTGGCAGCACATAGCCAGTATGAAAAGAAAAAGTTTGAACATACTGACTCTGAGGTGATTTCAGTGATTGACTTTTATAGTCCGGGTTTCCCCAATACTTTTGGACCGTTTTTTAACAGCACGAATTTGCAAAATGAATTTCTTTCTCTTCCAGAGGATGCTCAGCAGGCCATCCTCAAAACTGATATTCACAGCGAAGAAGAACTGCGTAACTGCATCCAGCAATACAAAAGAAAAGCATGAGAAGCGGGAAGTGGAGCAAATTGCCCCGCTTCTTTTTACTGTTATATAGTGAAAATGTTTTTGCAATTTTTGAATCAAAAAGAAACAGAAGTGTAACCCATCAAGATGGTTCTGCGACTTGATTTACAACTGTTTCTTGTGATATAATAATATCCATTGAATTAGAAATTGAATTTTTAATATTATTATACAGCATTGAATAGACATTAAACATACAGAAAAGCAAAACCTGCTCAGTATTTTCCAAGTAGAAAAAGATGTGCAGGTCTTTCTGTTTGCTTTTGTATGGCAATTTAGTTAAAAGGAGCAGGCATCTATGACAGGCTATGAGCATCTGTGTATGAATTGTATGTCTGACACGGAAGGAAAATCACCATGTCCGCATTGTGGGTTTTCTGAAGATGAGCCGCAGCAGGAGGACGCTTTACCTTATCGCACAGTTTTACAGGAACGATATATGATTGGGCGCGTCAAATTTGCAAATAGTGAAGGATTTACCTATATCGGCTTTGATATGCAGCAATTGTGTCCCATACAGATTCGTGAATTTTTTCCACGGAAAATTTGTGCCCGTATGCCGGAAAGTACAGATATTGCAGTGATTGCCGGCAATGAACTGGAATTTGATGATTATTTAAATGACTTTGTGAATTATCAGGAGTCTATTGCCAAGTTTATGGACCAGCCGGCAATGATTACAGTGCTGGATATTTTTGAGGAAAACTATACTGCTTATGTCATTTCTCCATGGGAAGAGTCCATTACCCTTCGCTATTTTGTTCAAAAGAGCGGTGGCTCTCTTTCATGGAATGCTGCATGGAAACTTTTCATGCCGGTCATTTCGGCCGTTTCTGCTATGTATGCTTCCGGAGTGGGACATTATGGAATTTCGCCAGACACGCTGTTCATCATGCAGGATGGCAGCATGCAGCTTGGAAATTTTGATTCTGCCTTCATGCGCAAAGTCGGTGGAAATTTGGAACCGGATATGGTTGCGGGCTGTGCTGCTGTGGAGCAATATAATCCTGATGGGAAGCTTGAAGAATGCACGGATGTTTACGGTATGGCAGCATCTCTGTTTTTTGCATTGACTGGTGTTTTGCCAAAAGCGGCTCTGGAGCGCCGGAAAGATCCCCGGCTCCTTTTGTCAGCCAGTACGATTAAGAGCATTCCGCCGTATGTCATCACAGCACTTGCCAATGCGCTGCAGATTGAGCCGCAAAATCGGACAAGTACATTTGAACGTTTCCGTGCGGAATTGTCTGCGGCACCTACGCCCACAGCTTCTTTGGAGGAAACACAGAGCCTTCGCCGTATACCTGTTTCTCAAAATGAAGATGTGGGCAGTGAAGAGGACGAACCCCAAGATGGTCACAATCGATCCATTCCCAAATTTGTTTGGATTATACTTGCCTGTGTGGCGGTGTTGGTATGCTTGATAGTTGGAATTGTTTTATATCGGGCAGCACACCCTAATTCAGCAAATAGCCTTGACTCGGTTTCTGAATCCTCTTTGGTTTCCAACGCCAGCCGCGTTGGCGTGGAGGGAACGGCATCAGCAGCTGCTAAAACAGGATCTGGAACGGCAGTGCAGCAAGAGAGCGGAAAGCAATCTGGAAACTCTTCATCAGCATCAGCTGCATCGGGCAGCACATCAAATAACTCTCAGGAAGATGCATCAACTGCTTCATCTGCTTCGTCACAGACGTCGGACAGCAGCCAGATTAGCGTTCCCAATCTGATTGGTAAGCGCTATTCCAGTTTGGAAAATACTTCTGACTATCAGGTCGTTCAGACTGGGAAGGAATTTAGTGACAGTATTCAGGAAGGCTACATTATTTCACAAACGCCAGCTGCCGGATCGGGAAAGATGGTGAAGGGCGCGGCGATTTCCGTTACTGTTAGTCAGGGCAAAGCATTACGTACTTTGCCGGATATCAGGGGGAAATCTTATCAGGATGCAAAAGCTGCAGTAGCCGCTGCCGGATTTATTCCAGACGGTAAACAAAAGCAGTATAGTGACAGTGTTGCAGATGGAACAGTCATTGGCTATGGGGATGGTCTTACGGCAGGCAGCAAATTAAACTATCAGTATTCTGTAACGATTATTGTCAGTGCTGGAGCTCAGGATACAGATGACAATAATGACTGAATCAATTAAAATAAGCCTTCCAACAGCCGCTTCGTGACAAAACTGGTGGAGGCTTTTTGTTTTATCTTTAATAGGCTTTAAGATGCAGTGTATCATTTGGTCAGGAGGCTTATTATGACACTTCAGCAACTTCGCTATGTTTCCAAAATTGTAAGCTGTGGTTCGTTTAATGAAGCTGCCCGGCAACTCTATACAGCACAATCTACACTTTCCAGTGCGGTAAAAGAGCTGGAAACGGAATTGAAAATTGAAATCTTTAACCGTTCTCCGCAGGGTATTTCACTCACAGCAGAGGGAGCGGAGTTCCTTTCCTATGCACGGCAGATTTTGGAACAGACGGAATTGCTGGAGCAGCGATATTTGAACCGGCCTCCGCAAAAACAACTGTGCGCTGTTTCAACTCAACACTATGCCTTTGCTGTAGAGGCGTTTGTGGCACTGATTCAGGAAGCTGACACACCGGAATACCGGTTTACCCTGCGGGAAACGCGTACCCACAATATAATTGAAGATGTCAGTACATTTCGCAGTGAAATTGGAATTTTGTATCTCAATGATTTTAATCAGGCTGTACTTACCAAATTACTGAAAGGGAAGCACTTGACGTTTTATCCGCTCTTTCATGCAAAACCGCATGTGTTTCTCAGCAGGGAGCACCCGCTTGCAAAACAAAAAAGCATTACACTGAAAGAACTGGATCCCTATCCGCGCCTTTCCTTTGAGCAGGGTGAATACAACTCTTTTTATTATTCAGAAGAAATTTTGAGTACAGAAGAACATCAGAAAAGTATCTATGTCAGTGATCGGGCAACTCTTTTTAATCTTTTGATTGGTCTTAATGGTTATACCCTTTGCACAGGAGTGCTGAACAGTGACTTAAATGGGGAAAATATCATTGCGGTTCCTCTGAAAAGCAACGAAAACATGCTGGTAGGGTGGATTGCTAACAGCAAAACCAACCTGAGCAGGATGGCTGAGCGCTATCTGCAAAAACTAAAAGAAATTCTTCGTCAGGATGGGTTTAAAGTCCTTTCTTAATCAATCTTATATATATAATATACACAAGTAAAAAACCGTTTCAGAGTTTTGCTTTCTACTCTGAAACGGTTTTTGCTTTGCATTTACTTTTTAAAAAGTGTTTCTGTCGCTTTGCAAATTCTGCGTGCAACAAATGGATTGTTCATTGTGTATAAATGAATTCCGTCCACCCCGTGAGAAACAAGGTCTACAATCTGATCCACTGCGTAGGCAATACCCGCATCTCGCATGGCATCAGGATTATCACCGTATCGGTCCATCATTGTTCTGAATTTTTCCGGTAAAGATGCACCGCACAAGCTGACCATGTGCTGTATCTGCTTTTTGTTGATAACTGGCATAATTCCGGCTTCAATGGGTACTGTAATGCCTGCTGCGCGGACTTTCTTTAGAAAAGAATAAAAGCACGAATTGTCCAGAAACAGTTGGGATATCAGATGGGTGGCTCCAGCATTGGTCTTTTCTTTCAGGTGTCTGATATCGGTATCCATATCCGGTGCTTCCGGATGCGTTTCCGGATAGCATGCTGCAATAATATGGAGATGCTTGAACTGCTTTAGAAACGCAATGAGGTCGCTGGCATGCACAAAGTCCCCCTGCGGATTTTGGTCGGAAACTGTATCGCCGCGAAGTGCCAATATATTTTGAGTACCGTTTTCCTGAAGCTGTTTAACAGTATCGGCTGCCTGTGCTCGGGAAAGGTAACGGCAGGGCAGATGCGCTACACTTTCAATTCCATATTGATTGTGAATAACAGAAGCAATCTCTACAGTTGCAGAATTATTTCCGCTGCCTGCCGCGCCATAGGTTACGCTGATAAAATCTGGATGCAACCCTTGCAGACCATCTAATGTGTGGTAGACGGTGTCAATGGATGCATTTCTCTTGGGCGGAAAAATTTCAAAAGAAAATACGGTATGATCACGAAACAGGGAATCGGAGATCACGGCTGCAGCTCCTTCCGGACAGCTTTGGCTGCGTTTGTCATGTGGCGGAGACTTGGTTCTGTTTCTGCATTTCCGCGTGTCTTTAGCCCGCAGTCTGGGTTTACCCAGAGCTTATGGCAGTCGAGCTTTTTTAGCATTTTGTGAAGTGCTTCTGTAATTTCAGCGGTTGAGGGAACACGCGGGGAATGAATGTCATAAACACCGGGACCGACTTCTGTGCGAAAATTTGCTTTTGCCAGTGCGTCCAAAATAGTCAAGTCGGAACGGGAGGCTTCAAAAGAAATCACATCGGCGTCCATTGCGTCAATGTCTGGAATAATATCTGTAAATTCACTGTAACACATATGCGTATGAATCTGCGTAGTCGGTTTTACGCCGCTGTGTACCAGCCGGAAAGCCGGAATAGCCCAGTCTAAATATTCTTTGTGCCAGTCACTCTTGCGCAGAGGAAGTTTTTCACGCAGTGCAGCTTCATCAATCTGGATAATGCGGATTCCATGTGCTTCGAGATCCAGCACTTCCTCGCGGATGGCAAGTGCAATCTGCATGACAGAGTCGCGATGAGAAATATCTTCACGCGGGAAAGACCAGTTGAGAATGGTCACAGGGCCGGTAAGCATGCCCTTTACTGGTTTTTTAGTCAGGCTTTGTGCATAAACAGACCAATCCACTGTAATGGGCTTTGAGCGGGAAACATCACCCCAGATGATTGGTGGCTTGACGCAACGGCTGCCATACGACTGTACCCAGGCGTTTTTCGTAAAGAGAAAACCGTTTAAATTATCGCCGAAGTATTCCACCATATCATTGCGCTCGAATTCACCATGGACAAGTACGTCTAGTCCGATATCTTCCTGCAGCGTGATGCAGTCTGCAATTTTCTTTTTCAAGAAATCTGTATATTCCTGATCTGTAATTTCACCTTTGTTATGACGTGCACGCATGGATTTGACTTCTTTTGTTTGCGGGAAGGAGCCAATCGTTGTGGTGGGCAGCAGCGGGAGGTCAAATTCTTTTTTCTGAATTTTTTCACGTTCTGCAAAGGCGGGTTTCCGGATAAAGTCCTGTTCAGTCAAAGCAGCGACTTTTTTACGGATAGCCGGATTTGTTCCAGGACGTTCGGCTTGGAATAAAGCTTCATTTGTGTGGAAACTGTTATCCTGCTGTGTGTTATTTGAATGGTCTGCCAGTTTGGATAAATCTTGTAGCTCGTCCAGCTTTTCTTCGGCAAATGCAAAATATGCTTTCTGGGAATCTTTTAAATCCGTTTCATTTTTCAGCGTGTAGGGGACATGAAGCAGGGAACAGGAGGTGGAAATTGCTAACTGGGAAGCATTCTCCTGTAAGGACTTCAGCAGAGAAAGAGAGTTACGGTAGTGGTTCTTCCAAATATTTCTGCCGTTTATAATGCCTGCGAACAAAACCTTTTCTGCTGGAAAACTGTTTTGCTGTATTAAAGAAAGACTCTGTCTGCCTTCCACAAAGTCAAGACCGATTCCATCAAACGGGAGCGCAGTCAATTCCCTGTAGCAGTCACGAACATCACCGAAATAAGTTTGCAGCAGAACTTTTGCAGTTCCTTTTGCAGAGAGGATTGTGCGGTAAAGCTGCTGGAACAGAGCAAGATCCTTCGCTGTCATGTCCTTTACAGCAGCCGGTTCGTCAAATTGTACCCACTTTGCCCCCAAGTTGGCCAGCTTTTTTAGAATTTCCGCATAAACGGTCGCTGCATCATCAGCATAATCGGCAGCCGTTTGCTGGTCAGTGTACCATGCAAGTTTCAAAAAAGTGTAGGGACCGATTAAAACTGGTTTGGTCAAAATCCCCTGTGATTTTGCTTCTGAAAATTCATCAAAAAGCTTTGTCCCAGCTAAAGAAAGATGGGTGCCTTTTTCTATTTCAGGAACCATATAGTGATAATTGGTGTTGAACCACTTTTTCATAGGCAGAGCATGTACATCGCCCTTTTCGCCCTGATACCCGCGCGCCATGGCAAACATCGTGTCCAGTGCAGACAGTCCGAGGTCTTGGTAGCGCTGGGGAACGGCATTCAGCAGCACTGCAGTATCCAGCATATTGTCATAAAAAGAAAAATCATTGGATGGAATCAAGTCAATTCCGGCAGACTGCTGCTTTTTCCAGTGTGCCAGACGCAGCGCGGAAGCTGTTTCTTCCAATGCTGTTTTGTCAATATCCCCGCGCCAGTACTTTTGCACAGCAAATTTTAGTTCACGGTTTGCGCCTATGCGCGGATAACCAATTACGGAAGTTATCATAGAAAAAATCCTTTCCCATTTGAATTTACGAAAATATCCACATAATTTATTACATACTTAATTTATAATATTTAGTATAACATACTTCATGGCCTATCTGGTAATGGCTGTTTTAGATGAATGAATATCGGTTTTATAGATAACAACTTTTCCTTATTGTAGAAGTGCTTAAACAGTCCCAGAATGCTTTTTTGCCGATAAAATTTGTATTCTGTTATTTTATGGTTTATAATTTACAATATCATTTTATTCTAATTTGTTTGTAAAAGAAAGGGCATCTTTAGATATGTTAAAAAAAGTCGGCAATTTTTTTAAAACGACTTTTCGCTCTCTTCATTATCGGAATTTTCGTTTATTCTGGTTTGGACAATGTATTTCCTTAACAGGTACATGGGTGCAGCGGACAGCGCAGACATGGCTTGTTTATTCTGTGACGAATTCACCGTTCAAAGTCGGGCTGGTTGGCGTTGCACAGTTTTTGCCGATGCTGGTTTTGTCGCTGTTTGCCGGAGTGGTGGTAGACAACGTTTCAAAAAAGAAGCTGCTCGTGCTGACACAGGTACTGTTCCTTGCACAGGCGATTGCAATGACTACCCTCACAGGGCTGGGCATAATCCAATATTGGCACATCCTGCTGCTCAGTTTTCTGTTTGGACTGACACAGACGCTGGATATGCCTGCACGACAGTCTTTCTTTATAGAACTGGTCGGTCCTGAAAATGTAACGAATGCAATTTCACTGAATTCAACAATTGTCAATTTAGCTCGTATTATCGGTCCGGCGCTTTCTGGCTTTTTAATGGCAAAAGTTGGTGTGACCACTTGCTTTTTCATTAATGCTGTCAGCTTTTTGCCAGTTATTATTGGAATCCTGATGATTCACGTAAAGGAATCGGCTGCACCTGTCAGACACCATGTCAATATGGTGCCTGAAATTGCAGATGGTTTGCGGTATATTCGCCAAAACCGAACGCTAGTCCTTGATGCACTGATTATGGCTGTTGTTTGTACGTTTGCTTTTAATAATGATGTGGTTATTCCGGTATTTGCGCGTGAATATTTGGGTCTCGGTGTTAATGGCTATTCTGGCTTACTTTCCATGGCTGGTTTGGGTGCATTTTGTGCAGCACTGGTCATGGCTTACCGCAGCAGCATGGGTGTGAGCAAACGTTTGCTGGTTTTCAGCGGATGTGCGATTGGGCTCTTGCAGCTCTCAACAATTTTGACAAAACAATATCCAATCAGTATGATACAGATCATGCTGATTGGATTCTGTAATCTAATATTTTTGAATACAGCAAATTCCATTTTCCAAGTTCATTCGTCAAATGAATATCGTGGTCGTGTGATGAGTGTTTATTCATTTTTGAATATGGGTTCCACACCGGTTGGGAATTTCCTCGTCGGTACTGTTATGGAGTATGCTGGCGGTGATTCCGGTTATTTATTCTGTGGCGGTGCTACCGTATTGCTGCTGGCTTTAATTATTATTCCGGCGCACAAGGAAATTGCCCGCTGGATAAAAGAAAAATGAGGAAACGCTCCTTTTTCCTTATGATGTCTTCCTTACAGGCCGATACATCCAAGGAAACCATTTCCATAAAAACACTCTTTTGCGCAGGGCAGCTTCTGTGTGCTTTCCAGTAATCATCATTTTATCATAGCCGCCATGGCGCAGATATATATTTATGGTCTTGTAACTGCAGCCTTCCCGAAGCAACACGTCAATGCAGGAGAGAATCGTTTTGGGAATTTGCTGTTCCTGAAACAAAGCAATCAGTTCGGCAGTTCCGCATCGGCAAGAGTGCAAGACATCCAGAATCCGCAGCATGGCATCTACACGCTGCAGGATTGCCCGTCCGCACGGTGCGCTTTTTCCGCGGTGCAGCTCATGAACTGAATCGCGTTGCAGGAGGATGGGAGACTGCGCTGCCGTATTAGCCAACAGTAGGCACCGCAGGACGAATTCTTCTGCATACCCAAAACGGCAGTCTTCTGAAAACTGGATATGGTTTTCTGTTAGAAAAGTGGCCCGAACCATAATTGCCGAAATGTCAATAGAAATCTGCCCTTTCAGCAGCTGATACACAAAATTAATGTTCGTGGGTCCGGTACCCGGCAGACGTTTGGAGGCGCGCGCGGCGGAATTTTCGGTCATGCAGCCAAATATCAAGTCGGCATTCGTGTGCATGGCAGTCTGATAATAGTTATTCAGAAAATTGCAATAAAGCCTGCGTGCAAACAGGAAAGAAACATAGGAGCCATGTACACGCATAAGACCGGTATTCAGCGCTGCAGCAATTGTTGTATCACCATTTTGTATGACACACCCCCGCAGTTCAGCAGCATGGAGTATTTGCACGGATTCCAGCACAGTATTGTCAGTAGAACCAATATCCACAATAATCAGCTCAGTGGACAAGCTTTTGATTTGTTCGGATACAAACTGTAAAATTGCACTGATTTCGTGCTCAACGTTCCGGACGGGAAGTATGAGTGACAAAGCAATATCGGACAAAATTAATATCCCCCTATCTAACTTTCGCATGCTTTTGACAGAGAATGTTTGCACTGCACAATAATTTGCACAGCATGGCGGGTTGCAGTTTTAACTACTTTTACGGTATAATCCTCATATGTAAAAGTGTCCCCCGGTGAAGGGATTTTTCCCAGCTGCTCCATCACCCATCCACTGACTGTGACATAATCGAAGTCTTCAGGATCCAGATGAATGTGAAAAAATGAGAAAAAGTCGTCCAAATTGGCACTGCAGTTCACTTTGTAATGAAGTTCATCAAGTTTCTGAAAATAATCAATAGCCTGATCATGCTCATCCCAGATTTCACCGACCAGCTCTTCTATAATATCTTCCATGGTGACAATGCCCTCTGTTCCGCCAAATTCATCCACGACCACTGCCATCTGTGTCTGGCTTTGCTGCAGTTCATGCAGCAGGTCACTGATGTGAACTCCCGGGCCAACATAAATAATTTTCTGGATGATGTTTTGGATGGAAGTCATTCCGGAATGCAATCCGCAGAAGAAATCTTTCTCATGGATCATACCGGTAATGTTATCTATTGAATCTTTATAAACTGGAATGCGGGAAAAGCGGCTGTGCATAAAGATATTGGTAATATCATCAAGGACAGTTTCCTGTTCCACTGCAATGATGTCCACTCTTGGGGTCAGAATATCACCGGCATCAAAGTCATTAAATTCAATTGCAGAACGGATCAGGTCACCATTACGCTTGTCAATGCCGCCGTTACTCTGAGCCTCATCGACAATTGTCATCAAATCATCTTGTGTCAATGCAGAGTCCTCAGAACTTTTGCATAAGCGGGTGAGCAAATGTTTCCACTTTGCAAAAATCCAGTTTAATGGTGTAAAAATAGTCACTAATGCATGCATGGCCGGAGCAACCGACATTGCATATCGGTCGGGAAATTCTTTAGCAAGCCCTTTTGGTGTGATTTCGCCGAAAACCAGCACAACAACCGTCATAATTGCTGTGGCAACCGTTACACCATTTTGTCCAAGCAGGTAAGTGAAAAAAACAGTTGCTAGGGAAGAAGCCAAAATGTTGACAACATTGTTGCCAATCAGAATGGTCGAAAGCAGATTATCGTAGTTTTCTGCAATTTTCAAGGTCAGCTGAGCGCGCTTATTGCCATCAGCCGCCATGTTTTTTAGACGTACCCGGTTCAGCATATTATAAGAAGTTTCAGAGGCGGAAAAAAACGCGGAAAGAACAATGCAGAGTAGGATGGTAAACAGTTCGGCCAAATGAGCATTATCCATAATTGGATGCAGGTCCCCTTATTATTTGCCGGAGAAACGAACCTCCGAATATTTTATATAGTTTTATATAGCTGATAACATTATTATTTTAACAGGAAATTTCATCCAATGCAATATTTTAAGGAATGAAAAAGATAGGAAAAAGTCTGGTATTCATTGGATTTTCTATGGAAGTTCAATGGATTTTCAAAAGACGAATTCTCAAGCTGAAAAGATGAGCAAGGGCAGAAATGAGCTTTTGGCACCCATTTCTGCCCTTATATAATGATGCAAAAAATTCATTCCTCACTTGCAGCCTGTGTCTGCTGATTCTCTTTCCCTGCTTCATCAGGGTGATTTCTTAAATATTTTTCGGCGGCTTTTCCTATTACGGGAAGAGATTCATCCAGTTCATTCATACACTTTCGGGTCCTTTTTAGATAGTAGCAGCTAATGCACACTGAAATTCCTGCTGCAACTGCAGAAACAATACTGATGGTTCTGGCGGCCTGCTGCAGCGAATGGTACTTTTCAGAAAATCCATTCACAAAATGTGGATAAAACATGATTTTACTCCTCCTTTAATCACCAAAACAAATACCGATATCACGTGCAGTTTGGATAATCTTACACTCATTTGGGACAGATTTTAGTTTTCCAGCAACCTCCTTGAGTGGTACGGGAACAATGACATGATTGCGCATGGCAACCATGTAGCCATATTTTTTCTGCTTAATCAATTGAGCAGCCGCTGCGCCAAAACGGGTGGCAAGTACCCGGTCAAAGGGACAGGGGCTTCCACCGCGCTGAATATGTCCGGGGACTGTAACGCGAATTTCATGTCCCGTAGCATTTTCCAATTCCTTTGCGAGCCGATAGGAAACAGACGGATAGTTTTCACCTGCACGTTTTGCTTTCAACTCCTTTTTGCTCAGCTTTGCTTCTTCCTGAGAAATGGCGCCTTCTGCGACGGCAAGAATGGAAAAACGTTTTCCAGCTTTGCTGCGCCGTTCAATCATTTTTGCGATACTTTCTATTGAATATGGAATTTCCGGAAGAAGAATCGCATCTGCACTTCCTGCAATTCCTGCGAAAAGAGTTAACCAGCCGACCTTGTGGCCCATGATTTCAATGATGAAAATGCGGCCGTGTGAAGTCGCTGTGGTATGAATGCAGTCTAATACATTTGCGGCCACATCGACGGCACTTTGAAATCCAAAGGTAATGTCCGTGCCCCAGATGTCATTATCAATCGTTTTGGGAAGTGTTACAATATGCAGACCTTCTTCACTTAGCAGATTTGCAGTTTTATGTGTGCCGTTCCCGCCGAGAACCACCAGACAGTCCAACTTCATTTTTTTGTAATTGTCCTTCATATTCTGAACTTTATCACCGCTGTTTTCATCTGCTATGCGCATCAGCTTAAATGGCTGACGGCTCGTGCCGAGAATGGTACCGCCCAAGTTGATAATACCGGAAAAATCATGAGACGTCATTTTATGATAATTACCTTCGATTAATCCTCGATAACCGTCTTCAATACCGTAAATGGTAATATCTTTGCCGAATTCATTTAACAATGATTTTCCCAGCCCGCGAATAGCAGCATTTAATCCCTGACAATCGCCGCCGCTGGTTAAAATTCCAACCCTTCGCATGCTTCCCACGTCCTTTTCAAAAATAATGATGGACTTATTTCGTGCTTTTTTACCATTATATCATAAACAAATGGAATCAACAGCAATAAAGGGATTTTTACAATTCCGGTCCGCTGGGACTCTGCAGAGGATGGACCGGTTTGTTGCGTTCCTGAATTTCCAGTTTTCGAACAGATTCCTGTGCACGGCGGCTGAATTCCAACTGGCAGTTGCAGGGGGACTTTCCGCGGCGGTCAATGTGCTGGTATTCCTTACTGTTCTGCATCATTTGTGCATTTATATTGTCACTCAGCATTAAGTCAAGCATACTAAATGCGCGTTGCTTTAGGTCCGGATCCTCAATAGGGAAAACCAACTCCACGCGCCGGTCCAGATTGCGGGGCATCCAATCGGCACTGCCCATGTAGATCTGTGGGTCCCCGGCATTTTCAAACCGGAAAATGCGGCTATGTTCCAGCAACTGCCCGACAATGCTGGTGACCTGTATGTGGTCACTGGTGCCCGGAATTCCCGGAATCAGGCAGCAGATACCGCGCACGATGAGCCGCACTGGCACTCCGGCTTTGCTGGCATCATACAGCAGAGCAATTATTTCTGGATCAACAAGGGAATTGACCTTTGCGGTAATGCCGCTTGGCATGCCTAATAAAGCATTTTGTGTTTCGCGGCGGATTCTGTATTCAAAAAAGCTGCGCATGCCGTGCGGCGCCACAATCATTTTGTTGTATTCCGGTGGGCGGCTGTATCCCGTCAAGACATTAAAAAGGCTGCTGGCATCAATTCCAAATGGTTCCTTACAGGTAAAGAGCCCTACATCTGTGTAGGTTTTAGCGGTGGAATCATTGTAATTTCCGGTTCCCATATGCAGATAGCGGCGGATACCGTCTTCTTCCCGCCGGACGACAAGGGCAATCTTACAATGTGTTTTCAGACCGGCTAGGCCGTAAATTACGTGGCACCCCGCTTTTTCCAGCTTTTTTGCCCAAAGGATATTGTTTTCTTCATCAAAGCGGGCTTTCAGCTCCACCAGCACCGTAACTTGCTTGCCGTTTTCTGCGGCGCGGATCAACGCGGCAATAATGGGAGAATGCCCGCTGACACGATAAAGTGTTTGTTTAATGGCCAGTACGTCTTTGTCTTCAGCAGCGGCACGAATAAAATCCACCACGATTTCAAAACTTTCATAAGGATGGTGTACCATGCGGTCCTTTTCCCGAATTGCTTCAAAAATATCGGTATGCCCCCAAAAATCGGCGGGAGGATAGACCGGAGTGATAGGGTTAAAACACATATTTTCACAGCCGGGAAGGTTTGCAAATTTTGAAAAGAATGTAAGATCCAGCGGGCCGGAAAGTTCATAGATACTTTTTTCTTCCACATCGAGCATTTCCAGCAAAAACGCTTTTGTTGCTGGGTCGCATTTTTGCAGCAGTTCCAGCCGCACCGGAGCACCGCGCTTGCGCTTTTTAATGGATTTCTGAATTTCTATCAATAAATCTTCGGCTTCCTCATCAATGTCAAGGTCGCTGTTTCGTGTGATGCGGAACGGGCAGGCGGAAAGGATACGGCGTTCCTCAAAGAGTTTTTCCATGCAGTAGATGATTACATTTTCAAGGAGAACAAAACAGCGTGTTCCTTTGCTGGGCAGTTCCAGATAGCGGGAAAGGATAGACGGAACCTGCACCACAGCGAAACAATCCTCTTCGTTATCCTTTGCCTGTAACCGCACGGCAATATTAAGGCTTTTATTGGAAAGGAAAGGGAAAGGGCGGCTGCGGTCTACCGCCAGAGGGGTTAATACGGGAAATAAAATTTTATTGAAGTATTGAGAAATATATTCCCGCTGTTCCTCGTTCATTTCTTCCGGTGACAGAAAAACAATTCCAGCCTTTTTGAGTGCCGGCAGGATCGATCTGTGAAGGCAGGAATACTGCTTTTCTGTAAAGGCATGTATTTTTTTTGCGAGCGCTGTAAAAAGTGTATCTGGAGTCATTCCGCTGGGGTCCGGCTTGTGATATTTGCTGCGAACCTGTTCCATAACACCGGCAACACGCACCATGAAGAATTCATCCAAATTGCTGGCCGTGATGGATAAAAACCGCACGCGTTCCATTACCGGATTTTCCTTTTCAAAGCATTCCTCCAAAACACGCATATTGAAATCCATCCAGCTCAGTTCCCGGTTGTAATAGGGAATTTTCGTTTTCGCCTTGGATGCTGATTTTTCGCTCATGTTTTTTCCTCCGTTTATCGTGTCGCTCAAAGGCCTCTGCTAAGCTTCCGTCAAATCAGGTTTTGCTTAATTTTTAGGACCGGATAAAGGCCGAAAACATCTTTAAAGAAAGTGGAGCACTGCTCAAAGGCCCACTTTTCCAAAGACAGATTTTCATTTGATTCGGCGCTAACCACCATTTGTTCATCCAGCAGCTTGACCTTTATGTTCCGGATTTTCTGCTTTTGGGATTTATCAAGCGCGTTTGCCAGCCGGAAAATCGCAACTAGTTTGGCAATGACAATACGGTTTTGCTCAGACATGGTGGTATATTCCATGCTGTGAAAATCAGGGACGATGTATTCGTTATATCTTGCTACATAGGCCGCTAAAAGGATGTTCTGGTTGGTCATGCCGTAAATGTCCGTGTGGCGGATAATATCAAAGCTGGCTTCCAAGTGGTCTTTTACAGAGACAAAATGTCCGCTTTCATGCAGGATACAGGCAAGCTCCAGGATTAGCCGCTGTTCCGGTCCAAGCCCGTGCAGGGGCTTGAGCCGGTCAAAAATTGTGCAGGCAATCCGGCGCACAGTGTCCACATGGGTGCGGTTACAGTGATAGCTTTCGGCAATATGGCAGGCACAGGAAATGGCACCATCCCGCACATGTTCCCAGTATACATCCTTTTGCTTTGGTATGAGCATCTGACGCATCAGGGCATCCCACAGGTCTACCCGAGGTGAAAGAATCTGTTCGGCATCTGTTTTGCAGATCAACTGCAGGTAAATTGCAAGTGCAGAATAAAGCAGCTCAGCTGATTTTTCGGAAATATTATAATACTGTGCAATTTTGTCAGCCCGCATGGTGCGGATTCGGCGGTACAGTCGGCTGATTTCTTTAACGGGGATTGCATAGATATTCTTTTTGGGTTTTATATGACACAGTTGCGCAATCAGTTCCATTTCGTTTCCGGTCAAAATTACATTATGAATTTCAAACTGAGAAATGTTTTGATAATTTAACATAGATTCCAGATATTCTTCCACAACTGTGCTGAAATCGTCTGTCTTTTCCTGAATACTGCCGAGCATATCGTGCAGTTTTAAAGCGCCGATGGGGATGTTTTGGGAGCAGATCATGGCATTTCCATCATAAACGGCTGCACCGATCGTTCCGGAGCCAATAAAAGAGAGCAGTGAGCAGCCGGGAGCCAATGCGTTGGCTGCTTTCAGCGAAGTTAAAATTTCGGAATAAATCAGTGTCTTTTCATGGTCATCCTCCAGTACTTCCACATTCAGATTATTCTGCACCCGCAGCTGGTCAAGGACAAAAGCACGGTTTTCGGCTTCCCGCAGAGCTGTGGTGGCGACTGCCCGGTACTGGGTGATGCCGTATTCTTTCATCAGTGCCGTGAAACCGGAAAGCGCGTGGCTCATTTCCCGAATACATTCAAAGCTGATTTTCTTTTCTGTAAATACTTCATGCCCAAGTGCCAGTGGATAAACCAGCCGGTCAAGGTCGCAGATTTGCCCTTTTCGCAGCTGGGCGATACGCAATTTTAATTCGCTGGATCCAATATCAATGACGGCTGCAACTTTTGGGTATTTCCGCTTATTCATTTTGGCACCGCCTGTTTTTAATTTCTAAAAAATTCTCAATCCATATTTAGATTAAGTCCTATATTATTCATTATACCAATTTTTCTGTATTCGGGCAAGAATCAGCTGTCCAGTATTTACATAATTTTCACAAAGACGGAAAATAGAAGCCTTTGCCGGCAAAAAATAAATATGAATTTCCTTAGCCCCCCTTGATTCTTAGGAATTTATGTATTATACTGACAATTACGTTAAATCCTTTTAGAAAAAGTATCTATGTAATGGCAAATGCGGCGGTATCCGGCAGGAACTGCACACAAAAATTTTTTACACGGATGCACAAGTTTCATATATTTCAAATCTGCTTTGATCCTCTGTGACAAAGACTGTATAGAATCCTTTTGAAATGATGCCTTTTTGTCTGCAGTATGATGGACTGCTCTTTGTTGAGCTGTCAGCAGATGAAAAGGCATTTTTGGTTATGGAAGAGCGGCTTGACGGACTTGGAGATGATGAATGTGAAAATTGGATTTATCGGTGCAGGAAAAGTTGGGAAAGCTCTTGGACTCTATTTTCAAAACCATCAAATTCCGGTTGCAGGTTACTGCAGCAGAACGCACCGCTCTGCAAAAGCGGCAGCGGAATTGACCGGTACAGAGTGCTTTGCTTCTATTCAGGAACTGGCAGATGTCTGCAGCATTCTTTTCCTGACAACATCAGATCAGGCACTTGCAGACGTGGACCATCAAGTTTCCAATCTGCTGCGCTGTCATGAGATTGCGTCTGGAAAAGTGTGGCTCCACGTGAGCGGAGCGCACCCTTCCGCCTGCCTTTCCGGCATACAGGCGGCTGGCTGTGCCGTTGGCAGCATGCATCCCCTGCAGAGTTTTGGAGACCCGCAGGAAAGTGCAAAAATGCTGGAGAAGACCTATTTCAGCATTGAAGGAATGCCGCAGGCATTGCAGAAGATGACTGTAATTCTTACCAAGACAGGGGGAAAGTACAACAAGATTTCTACGGAACAGAAAGCGTTGTACCATGCAGGCGCCTGCATCCTTTCCAATTATCTGGTGACGCTGCTGGACAGCGGGATGCATTTTATGGAAGCGGCTGGCATGAATCGGGATACACTGTTTCGGGCAGTTTTTCCGCTGATTGAGGGAACGCTTAAAAATGTTCGGCAGAAAGGCACGGTGGAGGCACTGACAGGGCCGATTGTGCGGGGTGATTTCAACACGGTGGCGGTACATTGGAAAGCCATCCGGGAAAAGCTTCCCGGGGAAGCGGAATTTTATCGGGAAATGGCACTGAAAACAGTTGCAATGGTAGAGGGACAAAAGTTGACCCACAAACAGGCGGAACAATTCCGCAGACAATTCAAAGGATGTGGCGACAATGGAAAGTAAGTTTACAGCAAAATCGTTTTTAAAAGCAAAACAGGACCATCAGAAAATCACTATGCTGACTGCTTATGACTATTCCATGGCAAAAATCGTTGATGGAAGCGGCATCGACGGCATTTTAGTCGGAGATTCACTTGGCATGGTCATGCAGGGAAAGGATTCAACACTCGGCGTAACCATGGACAGCGAAACTTATCACTGTCAATGTGTGTCGCGCGGGGTGCAGCATGCGCTGGTTGTCGGGGACATGCCTTTTTTGTCCTATCAAGTCAGTGATGAGGAAGCAGTCCGCAATGCAGGCAGACTGATTCAGGAAGGCGGTGCTGGCGCCGTCAAATTAGAAGGCGGCAGGCCAATGGCCCGAACCGTCAAAGCTATTGTACGGGCACAGATTCCGGTTATGGGGCATATCGGTCTAACACCGCAGTCTGTCCATGTATTCGGCGGCTTTAAAGTACAGGGAAAAGAAAAAGCAAGGGCAAAGGCTCTTTTAGAGGATGCACAAGGACTGGAAGAAGCGGGTGTGTTTGCAATTGTTTTGGAAGCAGTACCGGAAAGTCTTGCAAAGCTGATTACAGAAAAAGTCAGTGTGCCGACGATCGGAATCGGTGCGGGGCGCTATTGTGATGGACAGATTCTCGTGATTCATGATCTTTTGGGAATGTATTCAGACTTTACCCCCAAATTTGTTAAGCAGTATGCCAATTTAAAAGAAACGATGTCGGATGCAGTTCAGGCGTACAGCCGGGATGTGCGGGAACAGCGTTTTCCGGAAAAAAAGCACACATTTTCCATGGATGAATCCATTCTGAAAGATTTAAAAATTTCTTTGCAAGGAGAGATACTGAAATGAGTCTTGTGAAAACGATCGCCGAATTGCATTTGGAACTGGAGAGGCGCGGCCGCAAAGAAAAGACATTGGGCTTTGTTGCCACGATGGGATGTCTGCATGAAGGTCATCTTTCTCTCATTCAAAAGGCAAAAGCACAGAATGACCTTGTGGTCGTTAGCGTGTTTGTCAACCCCACCCAATTTGGACCGGGGGAGGACTTTGACCGTTACCCGAGAAATATTGAACATGATTATCAGTTGGCCAATCAGGCTGGTGCTGATTTGATTTTTGCTCCTGCCGCTGAAGAAATTTATTTGCCGGGTGCTTCCACAGAAGTAGAAGTCAAGGGAGACTTAACAAAAAAGCTCTGCGGAGCTTCCCGTCCAATTCATTTCAAAGGGGTTACGACCGTTGTCAATACCCTGTTTAATATTATCGGTCCCGACCGTGCCTATTTTGGTCAAAAGGATGCGCAGCAGGCGGTCGTTGTCAAGAAAATGGTCCGTGACTTACATATTCCGGTTGAAATCGTTGTTTGTCCGATTGTGCGGGAAAAAGACGGACTTGCCATGAGCTCTCGGAATCTCTATCTCACGCCGCAGGAGCATGAACAGGCACTTTCTCTGAGCCGTGGCCTGCGGAAGGCTCATGATTTTCTCGCTTCGGGAAAACCGGACTGCCGCAAGACGGAAAATTTGGTTTCGGTCATTCGGCAGGAAATCGAGAAAGAGCCGCTTGCTCAAATCGAATACGTGGAAGTGCTGGACGCAGGCACGCTGGAAAACATTCCGGAGATCAAACCAGACCGGAGAGCACTGGCAGCCGCTGCGGTTCGTTTTGGGAAAACTCGTCTGATTGATAATACAATTTTAAGTTTGGAGGACAAGTGAGTTGTTGATTCATATGCTGAAAGCTAAAATTCATCGCGCAACTGTAACACAGGCGGATCTCAATTATGTCGGCAGCATCACCATTGACCGAAAGCTTCTGGAGGCTGCTGGAATCCTCGAATATGAGCAGGTTCAAGTTGCAGATATTGATAATGGGAACCGGCTGGTCACTTATGCGATTGCGGGAGAACCGGGAAGTGGCATCATCTGTATCAATGGTGCTGGAGCAAGGCTTGTCAGCCGCGGAGATAAAGTGATTATTATGTGCTATTGTCAGCTGATGGAGCAGGAAGCAGATGACTTCCATCCTCAAATCGTTTTTGTTAATGAAAAGAATGCGGTCTGCAGGCAAGAGGCCTGCCGTTGACAGAGGCTGGCATTGTGCACAGAGAAAATCCTGCTTGACAAAATTTTCTGTATGTGCAATACTGTAAATGCAAATGAGAAGCTGTAGAAGACATTTGCATAACAAATACGGCAATAGATAGCCGTTATATTTAGGCTTTGCAGGGGTGCTCTTGATGAGCTGAGAGGACAAAATGAATGTCTGACCCTTTGAACCTGTCAGTTAATACTGTCGTAGGAAGCAAATCGTACTTGAAATTATGAGAAGCACAATTGCGAAGCGATGCAGTTGTGCTTCTTTTTTATTTGTATCAAGTGTATCAAGCAGGGCAAAGCCGAAAGCAGGGAGGTGTGCTATGAAGATTACCATAAATGGAGAGAGCCATACCTGCCAAGCAGGTGAAACACTGCTTTCTTTTCTGAAAGCGGAGGGGATTTCTCCACAAACAGTTGTTGCAGAATACAACGGCAGCATTGTGCAGATGAATCAATTTGGAACTACACTGCTGCACGACGGTGATTCTCTGGAACTGCTGCGTTTTGTCGGTGGCGGATGAAATGTGAATGCTTTTAGAAGTCAATGAAAAGAAAGGAAGAAATATCATGGAAGATCAGCTGATTATTGGCGGCAAAGAAATCAAAAGCCGTTTGTTCCTTGGCACCGGAAAATTTGGTGATGACCATCTCATTCCCAAATGTATAGAGGCTTCCGGTGCACAAATTATCACGGTTGCGATGCGCAGAATTGATTTTCACACATCTCAGGAAAACATGATGCAGTATATTCCCAAGGACTGTATCCTAATGCCGAATACTTCCGGCGCGCGCAATGCGGAAGAAGCAGTTCGGATTGCTCGTCTGGGCCGGGCAGCCGGATGCGGTGACTGGGTGAAAATCGAAGTTGTTTCAGATAACAAATACCTTCTGCCGGACAATGAAGAAACGCTGAAAGCAGTCGATACACTCGTAAAGGAAGGATTTACGGTGCTGCCTTACATGACGCCGGACCTTTACGCGGCACGCAGGATGCGTGATGCCGGTGCGGCGGCTGTTATGCCGTTCGGGGCGCCTATCGGCACGAATAAGGGCTTGCGGACCCGTGAAGTGGTACAGATTATGGCAGAGGAACTTGATTTGCCGGTCGTTGTAGATGCGGGCATTGGAAAACCCAGTGAAGCGGCAGAATGTATGGAAATAGGCGCAGCGGCTGTGCTGGTCAATACGGCGGTTGCCACAGCCGGAGATCCGGTGCGGATGGCAGCGGCTTTTGGCAAAGCTGTGCAGGCTGGTCGGGAAGCTTTCCTTGCCAGCCCCGGCGCAGTCCGGCAATATGCGGAAGCTTCCTCTCCTCTGACCGGCTTTTTGCACGAGGCGTAGCCTGTTCAGAAAAAATTAGCATAGGAAAGGATAGAAAATGAGCTATTATGATGTCTATCGGAAATACAAACATTTTCCGCTTGAAGATTATTTGCGAAAAGTTACGGCTGCCGATGTGGAACGTTCACTGCAGAAAAGCTGCAAAAGTCCGCTTGACTTTTTGACGATGCTTGCTCCTGCAGCTCAGTCGCCGCATGTTCTGGAAGAGATGGCACAGCGGTCTAAACGTCTGACAGAACACAATTTCGGCCGTGTCATCACTTTGTTTACACCGTTGTATCTTGCCAACATCTGCGATAATGCTTGTGTTTACTGCGGATTTAACTGTCACAATTCTATTAAGCGCAGCAAGCTGACCATGGAAGAAGTTGAACAGGAGGGACAGGCAATTCGGGCAGAAGGTATCCGGCATATTATTATTTTAACCGGAGAGAGCCGCCGTGCCACACCACCGGAATATTTGGCGGACTGTACCCGCATTCTTAAAAAATATGTGGATTCTATCTGTATCGAAGTTTATTCTTTGACAGAGGAAGAATACAGGATGCTTTTCCAAGCTGGTGTGGACGGTTTTACGATGTTTCAGGAGACTTACAATGAAGACTTGTATCCTCAATTACATCCGACAGGCCCAAAGCATGATTACCGGACTCGACTGGATAGCCCAGAGCTTGCCTGCAAAGCCGGATACAACACCGTGAATTTAGGCGCTCTGCTTGGCTTGGATGACTGGCGCAAGGAAACATTTTTGACCGGCATGCATGCGTTATACCTAATCAAAAAATATCCGGGAACAGACTGCGCGGTTTCTTTGCCGCGTATCCGCCCGTGCGTTGGGGGAGGAAATTACCGTCCGGCCTGCAACGTAAAAGATATTGATATCGTACAGGCTATCACAGCTTACCGGAACTTCCTGCCGCGGTTAGCAATTACGATGTCTACGCGGGAAACACCGGACTTCCGCAATCATCTGATTGGGCTTGGTGTGACGAAACTGTCTGCCGGTTCTGTCACAGAAGTTGGTGGACATGCACATGCACCAAAGACAGACGGGCAGTTTGAAATCAGCGATCAGCGCAATGTGGAAGAAATGAGCCAAGCTATCCGAAAGTGCGGTTACCAGCCGGTCTATAAAGACTGGGAACCTCTCCGCCGCAATGCTTAGTGCACTGCAGCAGGGGATTGCCCGCTATTTTACTGCGGAACAGCTCCGGAGGATTCGTGCATCCAGCCTTTTCATTGCCGGCTGCGGAGGGCTGGGTTCCAATGCAGCGCATATTCTGGTGCGCTGTGGATTTCAGCGGCTGACACTTCTTGACTGTGACTTTGTGGAGGAGAGCAACCTTAACCGCCAGTTCTTTTTCCCAGATCAGGTTGGAAAGTTAAAGACCGAGGCACTTGCGGAAAATCTGCTCCGGCTGGAGCCGGAACTTTACCTGACCACGCTGACACAGCGTCTGAAAGGGCCGGAAGTTGCGGACTTGACCAGAGAAAACGATATTTTAATTGAAGCATTTGACGATCCGCAGTGTAAGGCTGCCTTTGTTTCCGGAGCTGCTGCTACTGGCAAACCAACCGTATGTGTGAGCGGAATCGCCGGTTATGGTCACACGAATGCCATTATGACAAAACGAATTGGAAAACATATTTATCTGGTGGGGGACAGGAAAAACAGCACAGATATGCTGCCTCCCCTTGCACCGCGTGTAATGGTTGCTGCTGCCAAGGAAGCAGATCTGGTTTTGCAGCTGGTACTGGAAGGGGAATCTATGGATGCATGAATTCGATGTAGGAAATTATACCGGAAGCGGAAGAGCGGAATTTTTACGGCACGTGGGACTCTATGGCATTACAGCGGAAAGGCTGTCCAAGGGCCGCAGCAATTTAGAGGTTGTCCAGCAGATGCTGGATGCAGGAATCCGTGTTATTCAGTATCGTGAAAAGGAAAAAAGCGGAAGAGAAAAATATGAACAGTGCATCCGTTTGCGGCAAATGACGGCAAAATCACATGCATGCTTTATCATTGACGATGATGTGGCACTTGCCGCTGCCTGTGATGCGGATGGGGTGCATATTGGGCAGGACGATCTTCCCATTGAAAAAGCACGTGCACTTCTAGGCAATAAAATCATTGGCCTTTCCACTCATTCCCCGAAGCAGGCACAGGATGCTGTTCGGCGCGGCGCTGATTATATCGGAGTCGGTCCGCTGTTTGAGACACATACGAAAGCGGATGTCTGCGCACCGGTCGGACTTGCCTATCTGGATTATGTCATCCAGAATATTCCACTTCCGTTCGTGGCAATTGGCGGCATTAAAGAACATAATATTGCAGAAGTGGCCAGACATGGGGCTTCGTGCATTTGTCTGGTAAGCGATTTGGTGGGTGCGGAGAATATTTCGGCGAAGGTTCACGCTTTGCGTTCAGCAATGGATGCAGCATTTGCCAATGGAAAGGGGACAGTAAAATGAAGTATCATACTCAAATGGAGGCGGCGAAAGCCGGTATTTTCACGCCGCAGATGGAAGCCGTTTCAAAAGAAGAACACATTGCACCGGAAAAACTCATGCAGCGCATGGCAGCCGGCACAATTGTCATTCCGGCAAACTGCCATCATAAAAGTCTGAAGCCACGCGGAGTCGGAAAAGGCCTGCGGACAAAGATTAATGTCAATCTGGGTATTTCCGGAGATTGCCGAGACTATACCTGCGAACTTGCCAAAGCAAAAATGGCATGGAAATATGATGCAGAAGCAATCATGGATCTTTCCGATTACGGAAAAACCAACAAATTCCGCAGACAGCTGCTGGATCTTTCCCCGGCAATGATTGGTACGGTGCCCGTTTATGATGCAGTTGGTTACCTTGAAAAAGACCTGAAGGAGATTCAAGCAAAGGACTTTTTAGAGGTTGTCCGTGCTCATGCAGAAGAGGGCGTCGATTTTATGACGATTCATGCCGGTATCAACCGGAAATCAATTGACAGCTTTGAACGCAGCGGACGGAAGATGAATATTGTTTCCCGCGGCGGTTCCCTGATTTATGCATGGATGAAGATGACCGGAAATGAAAACCCGTTCTTTGAATATTTTGATGATTTAATGGACATTCTTTATGAACATGATGTTACCATTTCCTTAGGAGATGCCATGCGCTCTGGATGCAACTATGATTCCACAGATGCTTCGCAAATCAGTGAATTGGTGGAATTGGGTCTGCTGACAAAGCGAGCATGGGAACATAATGTGCAGGTGATGATTGAAGGACCGGGTCATATGGCAATTAACGAAGTGGCGCCGAATATGCTGTTGGAAAAACGTCTTTGCCATCAGGCACCGTTCTATGTATTGGGGCCGCTGGTAACTGACATTGCGCCCGGTTACGATCATATTACGTCGGCAATCGGAGGTGCAGTTGCCGCTGCGGCCGGTGCGGATTTTCTCTGCTATGTTACACCTGCCGAACATCTGCGGCTGCCAAGCATCCCGGATGTTAAGGAAGGTATTATAGCGACCAAGATTGCGGCACATGCCGGCGATCTGGCCAAAAATGTATCCGGTGCGCACGATTGGGATAACCGTATGAGCGATGCGCGGCAGAAGATGGATTGGAACACGATCTTTCAAGAAGCAATCGATCCTGAAAAAGCAAAGGAATATTTTGAAAGTACTCGTCCAACTGATGTACATACCTGTACCATGTGCGGAAAAATGTGTGCCGTTCGGAATATGAACGCCATTATGAGCGGTAAGGATATCCATTTGCAGTAGATATTTCACATTTGCAGGACTCCATTCAGTTTCATTCTGAATGAAGTCCTGCTTTTCTTGCTTTTCCTAACCCCCAATGGGTCATTTCTGTTTCTGACAGAATGGTATACAGGCAGGGCACTTGAATTTTTAAACATTTTGCGTTATGATATATTATATGAACAATTATGTGGAAAAAGTATAGGCAGCATTACTAGAAAAAAAGAGGATTTATTTGCTGCGTTTCGACTCGTATTTTATGATTTATCATTTTGTTTAGGGGTAAAATGAGGACTTATTGAGTTTAATACAGGGAGTTGTGACTCTTTGCGGTGTTTAGTGTTTTATTGTAACATTGAATGCCATATTTTTGTACAAAAATAGAATTGTAATAATATAGATATAAAAGAAAAAGCATATATCAATTTAAAGTAAAGGAATTATATTCAGAATCATAAATAAATGGATGTGCTTAGGGAATACTATATTCACAGTTCTAAAATA
>DHDR01000007.1:44768-52719 GCA_002399445.1 Ruminococcaceae bacterium UBA4871
AGTTCTAAAATATTTGTCAAGAGAATGATCAGATGCTGCCGATGTTAGACTTCCCTTCCTCTTTGACCAACCTTACTGGGATTCTTTAAAATTACCAGTTTGTATCATACAGAAAGGATTGATGAACTTTGATGTATTTTAAAACCAGACTGAGAGCAGGAGACAATACATATAAAGAACTATTTAAACGTTATCCTTACAACCCTATTCTGATGGCAAAAGACTGGCCCTATCCGGTTAATACTGTGTTTAATCCGGCTGCTACGATTTATAATGGAAAAGTCCTTCTGCTTGCCAGAGTGGAAGACCGCCGGGGCTTTTCTCATCTTACAAAAGCAGTCAGTGAAGATGGAATCAGTAATTGGGTGATTGATAAATCCCCGACTATGGAATCGGACCCGGATCATCCGGAAGAATCTTGGGGAATTGAGGACCCACGGATCAGTTATCTTGACGAGTTAAAGAAATATGCAGTCGTTTATACCGCGTATTCGGAATGCGGGCCTGTTGTCAGTATGGCTTTGACAGAAGATTTCGAGAACTTTGAACGGATGGGGCCGATTATGCCGCCGGAAGATAAGGACGCGGCGATTTTTCCCCGCAGATTTAATGGCAAATGGCTGCTGATTCACCGGCCTATCGAACATGGTGCCAATATTTGGATTTCCAGTTCAGAAAATATGAAATATTGGGGCAACCACAAGATTTTAATTAATTCCCGCGGAGGAAGCTGGTGGGATGGCTATAAAGTAGGAATTTGTGCGCAGCCGCTCGAGACACCGGATGGCTGGCTGGTTCTTTATCATGGTGTCAGGCAAACGGCTTCCGGAGCAACTTACCGGCTTGGTTTGGCACTGCTGGATTTGGAAAATCCCCTAAAAGTCTTGCGGCGGAGTGATGAATGGATTTTCGGCCCACAGGAAGTCTATGAAAAAGAAGGCGAAGTTAACGATATTGTTTTCCCATGCGGCTGGCTGCTGGATCAGAAGAATCAGACGATTCGCATGTATTATGGCGCTGCAGACACCTGCATTGCGCTTGCGACAGCTTCGCTAAGTGAAGTGATGGATTATATTAAAAGCTGTCCGGAACCGGAAAATGGATAATACTCCACAACTCGAAGACAAATAAAGGAGGGACTGTTATGAAGGCGTTACTGTTAGTAGGTGGAAAAGGTACGCGATTAAGACCTTTGACAGACGGATTGCCAAAACCGATGGTTCCCGTTATGGGAAAGCCCCTGCTGGACAGAACTTTGCAAACTTTAAAACGGCATGGTGTGGATGAAATTGTCCTTAGCACCTGCTACAAATCAGAGGCTATCCGTTCATACTTCAAGGATGGCTCAGACTTTGGCATGAAAATTCATTATGTTGATGAAGATTTTCCGCTTGGCACAGGCGGAGCCATCAAAAATTGTGAAAAATATTTTGATGATTCTTTCTTTGTCCTGAATGCGGATATCCTCAGTAACATTGATTTCAGCGGAATGATGAGATACCATAAGCGCAAGAAAGCCGACATTACCATTGCCGTGACGCGGGTAGCCAATCCGTCGGCTTACGGAGTGATCGAGTACGACAAAAACAGCTTTGTAACTTCATTTCGTGAAAAGCCCAAGAAAATTCTTTCTCATTATATCAATGCGGGCATTTATATATTTGAACCTAAAGTGCTTCGTCAAATTCCTTCCGGACAGAAAATTTCAGTTGAGCGGGAGGTCTTTCCCGGCGTTCTGGAGAATAAACAGAAAATTGCTGTTTATAAGGGCTGTCATTACTGGATTGATATCGGTACCCTGCGTAAATACGCAATGGTGCATCGGGATGGATTTACTGGAAGATACCAGCTGCCGGAGGTCAATTTCAGGCAGCGGGCAATTTACAGTCAGTTGAATGCCAAAATCAGTGGAAGTGCAACGCTGCGCGGGCCGGTATATCTTGGTGCAGGGGCGCAAATCGGGGACGGGGCGATTGTGGGACCGCATGTAGTTGTTGGAAATAACAGTATCATCGGGAACAAATGTGCTATTTCTTACAGTGTCCTCTGGGACAATATCCATGTTGCAAGCGGGGTAAAAATGGATGAATGCATTGTAACGAACGGCTGCTATATGGAACGATCCTCTTACTGCCATGCAATCTGCACACCTGATATCGTGAAAAATATCAGTTATGTGGCAATTTAAATGAAGAAAAGGAGAGAGAAAATTTTCACGCTCGACCGTATCTGTGAAAATTTTCGAACCATATCATGGAAAAATTAATTCGTGTTGCGTTTTTAAGCACATATCCGCCGCGTGAATGTGGAATTGCAACTTTCACGCAGGATTTATTTCGGGAACTTCAAAAAAATTGTGGCTTGCAAACTGGAATCATTGCAGTCAATGACCAAGATTATGTATATGGAAAAGATGTGATTCAGGAATTCCCACAGCAGGACAGAGCATCCTATACGAAATTGGCAGATTGGGTTAACCGGTCTGCTATTCAAGTCATTGTGATTGAGCATGAATATGGGATTTACGGGGGTGAATGCGGTGAATATCTTTTAGATTTTGCAGAGCGCGTTCAAAAACCATTTGTCCTTACTTTGCATACTGTTCTGCCGAATCCAAGTGAAAAGCAAAAGCAGATTTTACAGGAACTGTGTAAAAAAAGCAGCAGAATTGTGACAATGGCTTCAAATTCGCAGAAAATTCTCTGCAACCTTTACGGAACTGATCCGGAAAAAATTACCGTTATTCCGCATGGAGTCCCTGTCTTTGAAGTCCCAAGCAGGGAAGAGCTGAAAAAACAGCAGAATCTGGAGGGACGCACAATTGTCAGTACATTTGGGCTCATCAGTTCTGGAAAAGGGCTGGAGTATGGAATTCGGGCAATTGCCGATGTTGCCGAAAAACACCCGGATATCCTGTATTTAATTCTTGGGCAGACGCATCCGGTTGTCAAAAAACGGGAGGGGGAAGCTTATCGCGAAAGTCTTGAAAAACTTGTCGACGATTTAGGCTCTGCAGCAGAATGTTCGATTTGTAAACCGGTATCTGGAAAAGGAAGAACTGGTTCGGTATCTGAAAATGTCAGATATCTATATGACACCTTATCTTGGAAAAGAGCAGGCCGTCAGCGGCACACTGGCTTATGCTGCCGGATATGGAAGAGTGATTGTATCGACTCCTTATTTGTACGCGGAAGAGATGCTCTCTGACGGCAGAGGAATGCTGGCTGATTTCAGGGATGCTGAGTCACTTGGCAGGTGCATTAATTACCTGATTGACCATCCGGATGAAAAAGCGGAAATGGAACAAAAAACACTGGAGCTTGGCAGGACAATGTCTTGGAAACATGTAGCCGACCGATACACAGAAATCTTTAAAGAAGTTGCTAGGAGGTCCTGAAAAACATGAAAAATAGTGGTTTGAATCTGCCGGATGATACTTACATATTCCGCATCACAGACTGCACAGGCATGTTTCAGCACGCTGTTTTCAGTGTTCCCGATCCGTCAGAAGGATATACAACGGATGATAATGCACGGGCCTTAATCATGGCAGAGATGCTTTATCAAGACTCGGGAGACAAAAAATATTTGGAACTTGCTTACTGCTATTTACGCTTTTTACTATATGCTGAAAATGACGGCTGGTTTAGAAATTTTATGGACTACTCCCGCAACTTTTTGGAAAAAAGGGGTTCTCCGGACTGCTTTGGCCGCTGCATATGGGCTTTGGGATTTACGATTACATGTCAAGAGATGCCAGAGCCCATGCGCAGTGCTGCCGAATGTTTGCTGCGAAGGACCTTGCCCAGTTGCAAGGGACTTGCATTTCTGCGGTCAAAAGCATATGCGGCGATTGGGCTGAGTCACTGGGACCACGCGGAAGCGCAGGACGAAGCGAGACACTTAGTTTCGGATATTGCAGATGCCTATCAGAAAAACCGCAGTAAGGACTGGTATTGGTATGAAAACAATCTTTCCTATTGCAATGCTGTTCTTCCGGGGGCGATGCTGGTTGCTTACGACATGACCAAAGAGAATAAATATCTGGAAATTGCAGTGGAAAGTCTTGATTTCTTGCTGAAAAGTACTTTCCGCGGCAATATCTTTCATCCGATTGGCTGTAACGGCTGGCTTTTTAAAGGAAAAGAAGCGGCAGAATATGACCAGCAGCCTGTAGAAGCATGCGGGACGCTGCTTACCTGCCTGAAAGCTTTTCAAGTAACCGGTAAGCAAGTCTACTTAGACCGGGCGCAAGGTTGCCTAAACTGGTATACCGGACAAAACAGTCTGGGTGAATCCATGATTGACCCCGAAAGTGGAGGATGTTTGGACGGAATCCGGCAGGTTGGGCAGAATCCAAATGAAGGTGCGGAAAGCATCGTTTCATGGATGGTCGCGGCCCTTGCCTTTCGACGGGTCAGTTAAAACTGACCGCCTTTCAACAGAAAACAAAATAAACAGGCATCAGTCAGGAATTTGTGTGCTGGTGTCTGTTTATTTTACTTACTTTAGGAAAAATAAATCCTATATATCCATAGGAAACCAGAACTTTTTTCCTTTGGCCGCTTTGCAGAAAGAGATTTTATAATTTTTAAAATTCAAGTAAATTAGTGTTGCATTCAAGTTGTCTGTAAGATAAAGTAGTGTTCGGAAGAAAAAGAAGGAGTCTGCCCGGCATTTTGCGGTGAAAATATTTGCAGGGGTTAGCAGATTCATTTGGAGGAACACGATCATGACAACACGTACTTGCAAACAGCTTATTGAGGAATATCCAAGAAGAAGTCTTCAGTTTCCGCATACCAGACTGCCAATTGCATTACCAGATGGGGATACTCGCGATGTTTATAATATTTCATCACCTTTTTCCTATCATGGTGCTCTAATCCTTTTGGGGAGAGTTGAATATCGCCACAATGAAGATTCAGATGTGGTCTTCTTTTGCAGAGAATCCGGGAAATGGGTTCCAGACAAACGCTTTCAGGTTTTGAAGCATCTGCAAGATCCATTTTATACTTTTATTCATGGACATCTTATCTTGGGCGGTGTCCAAATTTTCGAGACAGCATGGAAAGGAACATCTTACCGGACTGTGTTTTTTAAGGAAACGAAACCTTTTTCATTTCAGCAATTTGCAAGCGGGCCGGATGGCATGAAGGATATCCGTCTGCTGGAATTGTCGGATGGCCGCGTTCTGGTGACAACAAGAGCGCAGGGCAAAGTCGGCGGAAGAGGAGAAATCGGCTGGCTGATTTTACACTCCGTGGATGAGCTGAATCCACAGGTTTTCTCTTCTGCGAATCTTTTTGAAGATCAGTTTACGTCGGACGAATGGGGAGGGACAAATCAGTTACATATGCTGAAAAATGGCAAAGTTGGTGTCCTGTCACACATTGCAAATTTTGATGATGCAGGGAACCGGCACTATTACTGCACCTGTTTTTGGCTTGACCCGAAAGAAGGAAAACATTCTCCTATGAAAATGATCGCCGTTCGGAACAACTTTGAAGCGGGGGAAAGTAAACGGCCTGATTTGCAGGATGTGATTTTTAGCGGCGGACTGGTGCGTATGGGGGATGGAACAGCACGTCTTTACTGCGGCGTCGGAGATGCAGAGGCACATTGTATTTCTATTCCGGACCCGTTCTCAGAGTGGGAAAATACATCTTATGTGTCCTAATCCTTGTTTCAAAAATCGAAATTTAAAATCAATCCAAAATAGAAAGTGAGGAATCTCTATGTTAAGATGCAGCCAAAACCCATTGATTACTGTTTCTGATGTAAGGCCCAGCCGGCCGGATTTCCATGTGGAGGGAATCTTTAACTGTGGTGCATGCCGCTTTCAGAATCAGATCTTTTTGGTCTGCAGGGTTGCGGAATCAGCTGGCTGCACAAAAGATGAGGTAAGAATTCCATATATGAAAAAATGCGGGAATAGACTGCAGATGAATATCATCAGTCTGGTTAAAAGGGAACATCCGGAACTGAATTTTTCAGACAGCCGGAAAGTAGGAAAGATGCATGCGGGTGTCTGGAAAACTCTCTATTTGACTTCTTTTTCTCACCTGCGCCTTGCTCGTTCCACAGATGGTATCCATTTTAAAGTGGATGAAAAACCCATGCTTCTTCCCGAAGGGGAGGAAGAGAGCTGGGGAATGGAGGACCCTCGCATCACGCAAATCGGCGATTCCTATTATATTAATTACACAGCTGTCAGTCCGCAGGGTCCGGCAACTGCATTGATTCGGACACAGGATTTTCAGAACTTTGAACGTTTAGGAGTCATTTTTGCTCCGGAAAATAAAGATGTTGTTATTTTCCCCCAAAAAATTAATGGACTGTATTATGCACTGAACCGGCCTGTCAGTTTTGAATTTGGCATGCCTGCAATGTGGATTTGTGAATCTCCCGACTTAATTCACTGGGGCAGACAACGAAAATTTTTTGCCGGTGCGCCCACGGGCTGGGACAGTGACAGAGTCGGCGGAGGAGCAGTTCCCCTTCTGACTGAAAAAGGCTGGATTGAATTTTACCATGCGGCGGATGCCGAAAATCGTTATTGTCTTGGGGCCATGCTTTTGGATCGGGACTGCCCCGGAAAAATTCTTGCACGAACAAAGGAACCGCTTTTAGAGCCTGAGGCAGAATACGAGAAAAATGGATTCTTTGGAAATACGGTTTTCACATGCGGCTGTATCCAAATTGAAAATAGGATTATACTATATTATGGTGCCGCGGATAATAAGATTTGCCGTGTGGATTTTACATTGGATGAGATTTTCCGAGCACTGAAAATCTGATGCAGGAGAACAGGTGAGGACCAATTGGAACAGCGTGTGACTATGAAAGAGATTGCCAGACAACTGCATGTTTCCCTGAATGCGGTGTCTCTCGCACTCAATGATAAAAGCGGTGTGGGAAAAGAAACCAGAAACCGTATTCTGAACAAAGCGGAGGAACTGGGATATTTTAAAAGCAAATCAAAATATAAAAAAGCACTTGCCAATAAAAATATCTGCTTGATGATTCCGGCTCAATATTTTTTGAAATCAGATTTCTACAGTAAAATTGTGCTTGGAATTGAAAATGAAGCCCAAAAGAATGGATATGAAGTGTTGGTTAATTTTCCGGACCAGTTTCAGAATGTCCTTGAGTGTCTAGACGAGGGGCGTGCCTGTGGAATTATTTCCGTTGGGAGGATTCGTGATTTTTACCTGTTGAAACTGAGACACTATGGAATTCCTCTTGTTCTGGTTGATCACATGTCCCTCACGGTGCCAAGTGACTGCATTCTTTCCAATAACAGGCAGGGAAGCTACGGAGCAACACGCCTGTTAATTGAGAATGGTTATCGGCAAATTGGTTTTTTCGGCGACCTTGATTATTCGATGAGTATTAAGGAACGGTATGCCGGTTATGCAGATGCCTTACACACACTGCCGTTTCTTGCGGATTATTCTGATACGGTTCAGTATACCTTTCATTATTCTGCATTAAAGGGAATTGAAAAGGATGTTATTCATCATAATCTTGATGGAATCGTGGGTACTGTGAAAAAAATTCAGGAAATGCCGCAGGCATTTGTCTGTTCAAATGATGAGGCGGCTGTGCTTTTAATTCATGCACTTCAGAAGCTGCATTATCGTGTCCCGGAAGACATTGCCGTGGTTGGATTTGACAATACAGCCCTTGCAGCTACAGTCCGGCCAAGCCTTACTACTGTGAACATCCATAGAAAAGATACTGGGGCAGCGGCTGTCGATCATCTTCTTTGGCGGCTTCATCATCGGAACGAACCGAGTAAGAATATTGTACTCAATGTGGAAGTTGTTGTGCGGGACAGTATCAGTAAACTGGTAAATTAACTTTATTCCATTATCCAGCGTTGCGCCGATTGTGCGTTCCTCCTTTTTTCTATGGAAACAATTTTTTCTTGTTTATCTTTCTGCTGTTC
>DHDR01000007.1:52900-54690 GCA_002399445.1 Ruminococcaceae bacterium UBA4871
ATTGATTATTTAAAAATTTGGTACTTGTATTTGTTTTGCCGACAGGTTCGGCTTTTTTTTTTACTGAAAAGACCGTATAGTAAATTTATATTGAACGTATATCCACAGCGGAAAGGAAGTAACCATTTATATGGCAAAAACGGAAAAGCAGGAGGAACAGGCCGATCAAGAGAATCAGGCAAACAAACCGGTGCGTTTGCTGCTTCATGAAAATACACTGACTGCAGTTATTTCAGGAGAGATTGATCACCATTCGGCCTGCGAAATTAGGGAAATTATCGACATGACAGCTATGCGTGTGCGTCCGGAGGAACTGGTGCTGGACTTTGGAGCGGTACATTTTATGGACAGCTCCGGCGTTGGGCTGATTCTTGGACGCTGTAAAATGATGGAAATCTGGCATGGACATGTTACTATACAGAATATGCCGCAAAAACTGGAACGGATCGTTTCTCTTGCAGGATTGCATGAATTGTGTGAGTTCAGAAAGGTGGATGTCAAGCATGAAAGCGCTGAATGAAATGCATCTGAATTTTCCAAGTATCAGCACCAATGAAGGCTTTGCACGGGCAGTGGTTGCTGCGTTTGCTGTGCAGCTTGACCCAACAGTGGACGAACTGTGTGATTTAAAAACAGCGGTCTCAGAGGCAGTTACCAATGCAATCGTGCATGGCTATCGGGATACGATAGGAACCGTTTACATAGACTGCAGACTGTTAAAAGATAACACGGTTCAAGTAAAGGTGAGAGATCATGGCTGTGGAATTGAAGATGTCGAACAGGCAATGGAGCCATTGTTTACAACAGCAGGAGATGAGCGGGCAGGCCTTGGCTTTGCCGTAATGAAAAACTTTATGGACAAGCTGAAAGTGCAGAGTAAGCTGGGAAAAGGGACAACGGTAACCATGGAAAAATCCTTTTCACCGCGTATGCGTCAAAATGGATAGGGAAGAGCGCGTGACACAGAACCTGAGGCTTGCGCATGCCTGTGCCAATCGGTTCCGTGGGCGTGGAATAGAATATGATGACCTATATCAGGCAGCTTGTGTTGGATTGGTACAAGCCGCAGATCGTTTCGATGAGACACGCGGCTTGCAGTTTTCTACTTATGCGGTGCCGGTAATTTTGGGAGAAATCCGGCGCTTATTTCGTGAAGGCGGTGCAGTGAAAGTGAGCCGTGGTTTACGGGATATGTCCCGCAAAGTAAATGCAGAAGTCAAACGTTTTTCGGAGAAATCTGGACGAATGCCTTCTGTTCAGGAATTGGCAGAACGGATGGAAGCAGACCCGGAAACCATTGCAGAAGCACTTGGCGCTTCGCAAACGCCACTATCGCTGACAACAGATGAGGACAGCGGCGGAACAATGGACCTTCCGGATGAACCACATGAAGAAGAGCTTACAGATTTGCTCAGCTTGCAGCAGGTAATGACAACATTAAACCCAAAGGACCGAAAGCTCCTTTATTTCCGATACTTTCGGCGTCAAACGCAGACACAGACAGCGGAAGCGCTTGGAATGACACAGGTACAGGTTTCCCGTAGGGAGAAGAAGATTCTGAATGCACTTCGGCATGCATTGGTTTAAAAACCAATTCGAATCTGAGAAGTCGAATAGGACGGTGGAAAAGGAAGAAAATCAAGAAGAAATAAAAAAACAAAAAAAGTGAAAAAAGGAGTTGACAAAGGGAAAGTGGAGTGGTATTATAAATGAGTCGCCGCAAGAGAGGCACGAAAAACTAGATAAGCTGATGGGAATCAGCGAAGGAAGTTGAAAGAGCTTGTTAAGGG
>DHDR01000010.1:0-1193 GCA_002399445.1 Ruminococcaceae bacterium UBA4871
GTGCCGATGCTTTTTTATAATCAGTAGTTTCCTTCGATCAAAACGCTTGTACAACACCTGAAAATTTTTATTTGAGAGCAGCCGTAATGATAGCCATTTTGTAAACTTCTTCGGCATTGCAGCCACGGGATAGGTCATTAATTGGTGCATTCAGGCCTGCCATTACAGGTCCAAGTGCCTCGAATTTTCCCAGCCGTTGGGCAATCTTGTAACCAATATTGCCTGCATTAATATCTGGGAAGATGAAAACATTTGCACGTCCGGCCACTTTGGAGTCAGGCGCTTTCAGAGAAGCAACTTCTGGGGAAATAGCAGAGTCAAACTGCAGTTCACCGTCTACATCAAAATCTGGATGGAGTGCCTGAAGTTTCTGAGTCGCATTGCTCATCGCAATGACGCTGTCGCCTTTTCCAGAACCTTTTGTGCTGTAGGATAGAAAAGCAACTTTGGGTTCCATTCCAAAGGTCCTGGCTGTTTCTGCGGTACCTTGCGCGATTTCGACCAGTTGATCTTCATCTGGATTGATATTGATTGCACAGTCACCCATTGCATACATTTCTTCTCCGCCTTTTCCGTCTGGGCGGTGGAGAATGAAGCAACTGGTCACGATCTTGTGACCAGGCTTACATTTCACGAGCTGCAGAGCCGGCCGGACAGTATCAGCGGTGGAATAAGTTGCACCGCCAAGCAGTGCGTCTGCATAGCCCATCTGCACATACATGGTGCCAAAATAATTGGACTTTTTCAGATTTGCACGGCAAGTTTCTTCATCCATTTTGCCGTGACGCAGCTCTACCATTTTTGCAACCATCTTTTGAAAGTCAGGGAAATTATCTGGATTAACAATTTCAATTCCAGAAATATCCTGACCAGCTTTTTTAGCTGCTGCTTCCACATCGGCTTCTTTACCGATGAGTACAGGGGTCAGGAACCCTTCTTTTTTCAGATGAGCTGCAGCGTCCAGAATACGAGCATCAGTTCCCTCCGGGAATACAATCTTGCGCGGATTCTTCCGAAGGATTTCAATCATTTTTTCTAGCATAAATTTTATAAATCCCCTTTATATGTAATATTATTTTGTGGATATGCAACTGAAAAACAATAAACTACAATTTTATTATACACCATTTAGTGAATAATAAAAACCAAAAATTCAAAAAGTTGCAGGCAATCTAGTTTTTCTTATATAGTTT
>DHDR01000010.1:1308-83773 GCA_002399445.1 Ruminococcaceae bacterium UBA4871
TATATAGTTTCTCTTTCATGCATCAATAAGGAATGCTGCTTTCAAAACGATGTTCCTTATTCATGATAATTTCTACATCAGCGATTTGTTTTATAAATTCCCGATTATGTGTTGCAAGAATGATCAATTTGTCAGGCGATTTTATGCTGCAGATAAATTGTGTAATCCACTTTTGACCTTCTTCATCAAGCCCGCTGATGGGTTCATCTAAAATCAAAACGGATGGCTCCATTGCCAGCACAGCTGCCAGCGCTGCCCGCTTTTTTTCCCCTCCGCTCAAATTAAACGGGGCTCTTGAACGGACATTTTGGAGTTTCAAAAGGCGGATGTATTTTTCAACACGGCTTATGATCTCACCATCCGCAAGGCCAAGCTGATGTAAGCCAAAAGCAATTTCATCTTCCACACTTTTGGTAAAAAGCTGAATTTCTGAATTTTGAAAAACATAGCCGATCCTTTTGTGAAAACTTTTTGCGAATTTTTGGCTCCTCATTTTCTTTTCTGTAATTTCTTCACCATCAAAAAAATATTTTCCAGAAGTGGGGAAATCCAGACCATTTAGAATCCGAAAAAGAGTTGATTTACCGCATCCATTTGGACCGTGGAGAACATAACATTTTCCCATCTCAAAGGTATAAGTCACATGGCTTACTGCCGTACTTTGCGGATAGGAAAAACTAACATCATGAAGTTGAATCATTTTATCATCCATTCACTGTAAAAGAACAGGGCTGCCATGGCAGGAATCAGCAGTAGGTACGCGGCATCGAACGCGTTGAATTTATGAGAAGTATAACTTTTATATTCTCCATCAAAGCATCTGCAGGCCATTGCCTCTGAAGTTTCTTGTGACAGCTGCTGTGCCTTTAAAAAAGTTGTTCCGAGGATACCGCCTGTCTGGGAAGTTTTCCAGTTTGTTTTTCCAACACTCCTTAACGATACTGCTTCTCCAATTGCGTGGCTGTATCTACCTAATACGACTAGGAAACGAACGGTTGTGTCAAGGACAAACACAAATATCTGGGGCATATGGCATGTGCGGAAAGCATCTGTGATTTCTTTCCATGACATAGTAGCATTCATCAGGGACAATACCAGCACAGATTCAAAAACTTTCATAGTTACGGTAGTTATTGTGCGCGGCGAACCAAGAAAAATGGATGGAAGTAAAAATATTACGGCAAATAAAACAGCAGTCAGCACAGGTTTTAAAATTTGCCAGATTACGGCGGCTTTTTTCATGGAAAGACGGAGTAATTCTATAGCAATGACGATTAAAACAAAGAGGGCATTTTTTGCAAGCGCACATAACAAAATACAAAGGATACAGGCAAAAATTCGCAGTGCAGGCAAAACTTTTGATTTTTGCGGCTGCGTATCATCCTCCATCAGGCTGGAAATGAAGCGCATAATCTTTAAACTTGTTCTCAATATGCTTTTCTCCTTTTCCTTTACTCTGCTGATGCTGTCTTGTGGCTGTGCACGCCTGAAATTAATTTAAAAAGAATAACCAGAACTGCAGCTCCTATCATGGCCGACAATATGTAACCAAACCAGTTTGGCAGGCCCACAATAGAATAATCCGGAAGAAGAGCTTTGTAGTGAATTCCGGACATCATACCGGAAGGTGTAAATCCTACACCGGTAGCAGCAATTTCGTCTTTGCTCCATTCCCCCCAAGCGGAACCTTCCGCAAGCAAACCAATTGGTGTTAGGACAATCAGTGCAGCAAGAAGAATCCGAATTGGCAGCGGAGTTTTTGCCTTTTCTCTGTTTCCTATTTTTGCTTTAAAATCCGGGGATACTTTTTCTACAAAGAGCAGTACGAAAACTGTAAAAACGACCTCTGCCAAACCAAAGAAAGTGAGGTGCCCGCCAAGCATGGCCGGAATTGAAATGTTTAGACCATATGGGCAGTACATGGCTTTTCCTGCTGCGTCCTGAAACAGCATGGGCTGAATACCAAATTCAATTGCAGCGCAAAGTGCAGCCGCATTAATGCCAACATAGGAGCCGATTGCAGCACCTAATATGCCGTTCTTGTTTTTTTTCAGATGTTTGTTGATGAAGGTTGCAATTATGTACCCGACAAATGGAAGGACAAATGCCATATTAAAACAATTGGCACCAAAACTTAAAATTCCTCCATCTCCAAAAATGAGTGCCTGCAGCAGTAATGTAACGCTAATCGATATGCAGGCCGCGTATGGTCCTAGTAAGAGTGCAATCAGGGTTCCCCCGACAGCGTGACCTGTGGTACCTCCGGGAATGGGAACATTGAACATCATGCTGATAAAGGAGAATGCTGCCGCAACACCCATCAGTGGTAATTTCTCTTTTGGAATTTCTTTTTTAATTTTTTTGATGGATATCGTCCATACAGGTACCATTGCCGCAGCCATCACGGCGCATGTTTGGGGACTTAGATAGTTATCTGGAATATGCATTTTAAAGTTTCTCCTTCATTTCCAAAGATCAAAACAGCTGATTTAGATTTAAAAGACTTATTTGTTTACATGCCTTTTTAGAAAAACAGGTTTCGCATTTTTAATTGTCGACAGATAAAAAGAAGATACCATACCTTTTATCGAAAAGGTACAGCATCTTCCTAATGCTAATTCTATAGAAGACAATCATTAAGGATAAGACCAGCTTCATGCCGGATCCAGCTGCTTCTATGCAACTGACAGGAAAGCGTCGCTTCCATAAGTGCTTGTTGTGATTTTAAACATTTAAATCATTATATTCACAACATTATTTATCATATATCACATTTGGTAATTTGTCAATTGTTTCTTGTTCCAAACAGTAATTTGTAAATACTACTTTACAAAAAGCTAAAATTCCGAATTTATAAAACGATCCAGTGTAAGCATCATGTGAGATCTTTTATAGAGATGTGTGCTTATTCAATTTTGCAGACATTTTTTGGTGAACCGGAGAGATATGCCTTCACATTGTCAAACTCAATTTTTGCACGGCTTAGCATGGATTCCTGAGACAAAAATGCTGTATGAGGTGTCAGAAGAATGTTCTTTGCCTGCAGAAGGGGATAATCTTTGGGGAGTGGAGGTTCTATATCAAAAACATCAATGCCTGCTCCTGCGAGTTTTCCGCTGTTTAGTGCTTCTGCCAGTGCTTCATTATCAACAATTGCACCGCGTGCACAGTTCAGAAAGACAGCTCCAGACTTCATTTGGGCAAACTGTTTTTTACCAAATGATTTTCGGGTTTGAGCAGTAAGCGGCAGATGCAGAGAAACAATGTCACTGTTTTGCAGCAGGTTTTCCAGACTGGTAAAGCGGATTCCTGCAGCCTTCGCTTTATCGGATTCATGGCGGGCATAGCCAAGCAGCTTTGCACCAAATGCACCGAATAGTTGAGCAGTGCGGATGCCAATGCGTCCGGTGCCGACAATCCCAACGGTGCGTCCGCGCAGTTCGCCGCCGACAAGCCCTGCAGAGGTTCCGCCTGTTCTAGCTGCGCTGTCGCCCTGCCGGATGTGGCGCAGTACGCCGATTGCAAGGCCGACTGTCAGTTCCGCTACACTTTCATTGGAATATCCAGCGCAGTTGCAGACAGTAATGCCATTCTTTTTACATGCCGAAAGACCCACATGATCAATTCCTGTAAAGGCAACGGCTAACATCTTAAGCTTTTTGGCGGATTCTACGACTTCATCTGGATAGGGATTGTTGGCAATCATAATGATATCGGAATCTTTGGAACGTTCCGCAAGTTCGTTTTTGTCGGTTGTTTTAGAGTTATAGTAAACAAACTCATGACCTGCCTTTTTTAAGTCCTCAGACAGACCACAGATTACACTTTCCGGTACACCGAGGGGTTCCAGCAAACTGATTTTCAATGCAATCTCTTCTTCCTGTTATTTAACATATTACTTCCTAAAATGATTATAAGATAAGAGATTTCGCTTGTCAATTCCTGCTTGGCGGGATCCTGTTATTTGCGTCTTCTAAGCTTTGTTTAATGAATAAAAAGTTTTAGAATTGGATTCATAAAAATTGAAGGGCAGACCAATTGCGGTCTGCCCTTCAAGAGAGAGGAGAAATTTATGAAAAAAAGACTTGTAAGCAAATTAGGAAGAACTCTTACCGGTTTGTGCAATTAGTTTTACAGTAACCTCTTTGCTGTGGCCTGTCTGTAAACTGTAAAGTGTGAGTTTTACGGTGTCTCCGGCCTTTTTCTTTGTTACGGCAGAAGTGATGGTTCCGCTGGATATGACAGAAGTACCGTCAATTTTAGTAATCATATCGCCCACCGTAACCCCTGCTTTGGTCAGGGCAGAATTAGTGATTTTCTGAATTACAAATCCGGTAGTAGAAAGGCCGTAAATACGTGCCGAAACGGAATCTACCATGCGCCCACTGATGCCTAATACCGCGCGGTCTTTCACATAGCCATATTGTTTGAGACTTGAAATAATTGGTTGTGCATCATTGATTGGAATTGCAAAACCAAGGCCTTCAGCAGATGTCCCGCCAACCTGTGTCAGCTTACTGGAATTGATGCCGATTACTTGGCCATACATGTTGACCAGTGCGCCGCCGGAATTACCGGGGTTAATGGCGGCATCTGTTTGGATACACTGGCGGGTATAACCAGTGTCGCTGTCTGTGATGGTACGGTTCAATGCAGAAATATTGCCAAATGTCGCACTTGAGGCCAGCTCACTGCCGCCAGGATTCCCGATTGCAACAATTTCGTCTCCAATTTTTAAGCTGCTGCTGTCGCCAAACTCAGCGGCAGCCAGACCTGTTGCATTGATTTTAATCAGCGCAAGATCCGTCACTTCATCGCTGCCGATTAGCTTTGCTTCATAACTCTTGCCGCTGCTGAGGACGACTTTCAGCGCAGAAGCACCATCAACAACATGGGCATTGGTCATGATGTAGCCGTCACTGCTGATGATTACGCCGGAACCTTCCCCTGAAGGAGAGATACCATCACTTGAATTGGAACTGGTTCCACCATTCTTTCTGTTTGAGCTGCCGTTTTGGCCATTATCGTTTCCAAATAGACTGGTATTGTTATAAGAATTATCACTATCATTCGTCCCTGTTCCTGAAAAATCAAATTCATTGGAAACATTCTGATAATTTTGAACCAAAACCACGCTGGGAATTACTTTTTGACATACCTGCTGCTTTGTTAAAAGTTTACCCTTGGAAGTACCGGAGCTGGTAGATGCGGCGGAACCACTTGAATTGTCAATCAATTTTGTAATTGCAAAAGCAGAACCACCAGAACTGGAGTTACCAAAGTGAATAACTCCATTATTGACCAGTGCTACAAAAATGCCGATTGAACAAGCGGAAATTACGAAACACCCGACAATACCAGCTAATATTCGGCTCCACATGTGGCTGCCTTTTCGGTCGTGTCTTTTCTTTTCTCGGTACATCTTTTTTTGTCCCGGGTCTTGATACTGGGGTGGCTGCCATGTGTTTTGATGCCAAACTGGTTCTTGCTGTGCAGCATTATAAGGCGCGGATGAATCATTGGAATTTTGATCATGCCACTGCGTGGAAGAACCTCCAACATCCTCTTCATTCGGTGAATAAGAGTCTGAATGAATATGCCCAGTGTGATAAGTATCTCCACTCCAAACAGCTTCACTCTTCTTATTAGAATTGGCATTTCCTTCTGGGTTATTCACATTGCCGCTGTTTGCATCTGCATTTTCACGGTCAGTTGAATTCTTCTGATTGGAATCATCCATAGTTCTCATTCCTTTCATTAAAAGATCGTGACATTAAAAGATCGTGATCTTCATTTCTCTTTGACTGTGATATTATTATGCCCGGTATATGTGAATACTGCGTGACGAATAAAATAAAAATAGATGATTTTGTAATTCTCGCAAAATCTGACAGAGAGGTACAAAAAGCGTTTTGTCTAAAACGAGAAGGCCCTGTACATTACTGCACAGAGCCTTCTCATTTATTGGATTCTGGAAAAACTTATAATTTAGATAATTTCTCGAGATGCTCGTAGTTTTCCTTAGCATCCTCTTCTGCCTTTGCAAACAGTGTCTTAGCACGATCTGGGAAAGAACGTGTCAAACTGTTGTAACGAACTTCACCCATGATGAAGTCATGGTAGCTGGCAGAAGGAGCCTTGCTGTCAAGCTGGAATGGATTCTTGCCTGCTTGAGCCAAACGAGGATCAAAGCGGAACAAGTTCCAGTAACCAGAGTCAACGGCCTTTTTCTCTTCTGTCTGAGCGATGCTCATACCACCTTTAATACCGTGGTTGATGCAAGGTGCATAAGCAATGATAATAGATGGACCATGATAGCTCTCAGCTTCATGGAAAGCCTTGATGCACTGGTTCATATTTGCTCCCATTGCTACATGAGCAACGTAGACATAACCATATGTCATAGCAATACCAGGCAGATCCTTCTTCTTAGTCGCTTTACCAGTAGCAGCAAACTGAGCAACAGCACCTGCTGGAGTAGACTTGGAAGCTTGTCCGCCGGTGTTGGAATAAACTTCTGTATCGAAGACCAAAATATTGACATCTTCACCGGAAGCGAGAACGTGGTCAACGCCGCCGAAGCCAATGTCGTAGCACCAGCCATCGCCGCCCAAGATCCACATGGACTTCTTAGCAAGGAAGTCTTTGTCTTCGAGTGTTTCCTTGGAAAGTTCACAGCCAGCAGACGCAGCTTTTTCCAACTCAGGGATCAAAGCATCAGTTGCTGCACGGTTATCTGTGCTGCTATCTTTCGTGTCAAGATAATTCTTGCAGGCAGTTTTCAGCGCTGCAGAACTCTTTTCATTGTTCATAATCTGCTCAATGTAACCCTGCAGACGTCCGCGGACAGAATTCTGTGCCAAAGCCATTCCTAAACCAAACTCTGCATTGTCCTCAAACAGCGAGTTGTCCCAAGCAGGACCAAAACCACGCTTATTGCATGTGTAAGGTGTACTTGGAGCAGATGCACCCCAGATGGAGGAGCAGCCAGTTGCATTGGCAATGTACATACGGTCACCAAACAACTGAGTTGCCAGTTTCGCGTAAGGAGTTTCACCGCAGCCTGCGCATGCGCCGGAGAACTCAAGCAGTGGCTGTTTGAATTGGCTCCCCTTGACGGTGGTTTCCTTAAACTTTGCAAGTACTTCCGGCTTTGCATCGATCTTCAAACCAGCATTGAAACCTTCCTGAGAGGAAACTTGCGTATCCATCGGTTTCAAAGTCAAAGCCTTGTTGCCCTTCATACCTGGGCAGACATTTACACAGCTGCCGCAGCCTTGACAATCATAAGCAGAAACTGTAACTGCAAATTTCAGACCAGGCATGCCAGTCATATCTTTTGTCTTCTGACTTGCCGGCATTTTAGCAGCTTCCTCAGCGGTCAAAGCGACCGGACGGATAGCAGCATGCGGGCAGACATAAGAACAGAAATTACACTGGATACAGTTGTCCGGGTTCCATTCCGGAACATCAATGGCAATACCGCGTTTCTCAAAAGCAGCAGTGCCGGCAGGAACAGTACCGTCAGCCATGTCTACAAAAGTGGAAACAGGCAGCTCATTGCCCTTATATTTATTTGCAGGAATCAGGACTTCGTTGACATACTTCTCAACGTCCTTATTTGCACAGGTGACCTTTTTCGCCTTGCAGTCATCGGCTGCATTTTTCCAGCTTGCCGGTACATTGACTTTATGGTATTCTTTTGCACCGCGTTCGATAGCCGCATGGTTCATATCGACGATCTTCTGGCCCTTTTTGCTATAGGACTTTGTAGCAGCGTCCTTCATGTATTGGATAGCCTTCTCGCCAGGAATAATGCTTGCAATGGAGAAGAATGCAGACTGAAGAATTGTATTGATACGCTTGCCCAAACCAATTTCCTTGCCAAGTTTTACGCCGTCGATGGTGTAGAAGTTGATGTTGTGGTCAGCAATATATTTTTTCATTTTACCGGGGAGCTTTTTATCGAGTTCCTCGTCAGTCCACTCGCAGTTGAGCAGGAAACTGCCGCCGTCTTTCAGGTCCTGAACCATGTCATAATCATAGACATAAGAAGCCTTGTGGCAGGCAACAAAATCAGCTTTGCTGATGTAATAAGTGGACTTAATCGGCTTATCGCCAAAACGCAGATGAGAAACAGTCAGGCCGCCGGACTTTTTGGAGTCATAAGCAAAGTAGCCCTGTGCATACATGTCTGTATGGTCACCGATAATTTTAATGGAGTTTTTATTTGCACCGACAGTACCATCAGCGCCCAAGCCCCAGAACTTACAGGAATGTGTACCCTTCGGTGTCGTGTCTGGATTCTCTTTGACATCCAGAGACAGATGCGTTACATCATCAACGATACCAATAGTAAAGCGCTTCTTCGGGGAAGCAGATTCCATGTTGCGGTAAACAGCAACAATGTCACCAGGGGTGGTGTCTTTGGAACCGAGTCCGTAACGGCCGGTGTACATAGGTGTATCCTGGAACTGTGTGCCAGCCAGAGCTGCCAGAACATCCAGATACAGTGGCTCACCGATGGAACCAGGCTCACGTGTACGATCCAGAACAGAGATTTTTTTGACAGTGCTGGGCAGTATGTCTGTCAAATATTTCGCTACAAATGGGCGATACAGATGTACCTTAACCAAACCGACTTTTTCACCGGCAGCGCACAGGTAGTCCACCACTTCTTCAGCGGCTTCACAAACAGAACCCATTGCAATAATGACTTCTTCTGCATCTGGAGCACCATAATAGTTAAAAGGTTTATAGTCAGTGCCGATTTTTGCATTGACCTGATTCATGTAATCAACAACGATTTCCGGCAAAGCATCATAATATTTATTGGAAGCTTCACTTGCCTGGAAGAAGAAGTCATCATTCTGGGCAGTACCACGGGTAACAGGATGCTCTGGATTCAGCGCACGGCGGCGGAAAGCTTTAACAGCGTCGTGGTCGAGCATGTCATCCAGATCCTTGTAGTCCCAGATGTGAATCTTCTGCACTTCATGAGAAGTACGGAAACCATCAAAGAAGTGCAGGAACGGTACGCGGCCTTTGATTGCAGCCAAATGCGCAACAGCACCCAAATCCATAACTTCTTGCGGGCTGTTGGAACAGAGCATGGCAAAACCTGTCTGGCGGCATGCATAGACATCAGAATGGTCACCGAAAATGCACAGCGCATGAGTGGCAAGGGAACGGGCGGCACAGTGAATGACGCCCGGGAGAAGCTCGCCCGCAATTTTGTACATATTCGGAATCATCAGCAGCAAGCCTTGAGAAGCTGTGTAAGTTGTTGTCAAAGCGCCAGCAGCCAAAGCACCATGAACGGCACCGGAAGCGCCACCTTCGGACTGCATTTCTGTCACTTTGACCTTCTGGCCAAAGAGGTTCTCGCGGTCGGCAGCCGCGAACTTGTCGGTCTCATCTGCCATCGGGGAAGATGGCGTGATGGGGTAGATGGCAGCTACATCCGTGAACGCATAAGATACATGCGCGGCAGCGGTGTTGCCATCCATGGTCTTCATTTTTCTAGAATCCATGAATATTTTTCCTCCTTTAGGAATCAACTATTGCCTAACGGCGTGCGGGCTTCAGAAGCGGACACACATCCTATGTTGAATTTTAGCACGATTTTCAGTGCATGTAAAGTGAAAACAACCAAACTGTGCAGAAAATTTAATGATTTTTTTTCCAACTTGCTGTCTATTTAAGAGAATCACGATATCGAATATCGCGTTGTATAGTTGTATAATTGGTTGACAGAAATATCATATCTGCTGTAAAATAGGAAGCAATCTCTTCTTTATACATTCTTGTACCAGATAGATAATTCATTAAAAACTTTATACATCTTTATTTTGAAAGGGGAAATTTCTTTTATGGCTCCAGACCCTGGCGGTACCGCAGGCTTTCCATGGGGCAGTGTACTTTTGCTTGCTGTCCTGATCCTATTAAATGGCTTTTTTTCCGCTGCTGAGATTGCGGTCGTTACTTTAAATAACGGCAAAATTAAAAAAATGGCAGACGGCGGGAATCAAAAGGCACAGGTACTCGTTAAAATGAGCAATCATTCCAAACACTTCTTTTCGACCATGCAGGTCTGCATTACGCTTTCTGGGTTTCTTTCCAGTGCAGTTGCATCGCAGAGCTTTGCCGTAAGGCTGGCAGATGCTATGCATGGTATAGGTCTCTCTTTGCATACACGGCAGGGGATTGCCTGTGTGATCCTTACGATTCTGATGTCCTGTTTTTCACTTGTGCTCGGTCAGCTTGTGCCAAGGCAGCTGGCGGTTCGGAATGCGGAATCCATTGCCTTCCGATTTGCCGGCTTTTTAAACGGTTTGTTTGTTTTCTTTTGGCCGCTGGTAAAGTTCCTCACAGCCAGTACGAAAGGGATTCTGCGGATGTTTGGCGTCCGCGCTGAGCAGGAGGATGCGGAAACCATTACGGAAGAAGAAATCCGCATGGTGGTAAATGAAGGCGAGGAACGCGGCGTTATTGAGGAAAACGAGAAGGATATGATTTCCAATGTACTGGACTTTGATGACAGTCCCGTTTCAGAAATGATGACGCACCGTACGGAAATCGCTGCTGTGGAAGATACAGATACGCTGCTGGATGTTGTACAGCTTTCTGCACAAAAGGGATTTTCCCGTATTCCGGTTTATCATGAAGACTTGGACAATATTCTCGGCTTTATTTATGTCAAGGATTTGCTGCGCTTTATTGGGCAGACGGATATAGAGAATGTTAAGCTGACAGATTTAATGCGGCCGGCGGCTTTTGTGCCGGAAACACAGTCATGCAGCAGACTGTACCAGGAAATGATTCAGCAGCATCGCCAAATTGCCGTTGCCGTGGATGAATACGGCGGGACAGAGGGATTGATTACGCTGGAAGATTTGCTGGAATCTATTGTTGGCAACATTCAGGATGAATATGATCATGAGGAAGAAAAAGTTGTCAAGGAAGGACCAAACCGCTGGTCTGTGGAAGGCTCCCTGCTCATTGAAGACGTTGAAGAATTGACAGGAGTCACCCTTCCCAAAGGTGACTATGATACATTGGCTGGTCTTATGGTAGAGCGCTTAGGCAGGATTCCAAGTGAAGGGGAATATCCTACAGTTGTGTGCTTGCCGCTTACCTTGAAGGCGCTGCGTATTCAGGACCGCCGCATTGAGCGGATTCTTATTCAAAAACAGCCGGAAGATCAGAAGGAGAAAGCAAAGAAATTAGTGGAAGCGGAAGCACAGACATGAAAGCTGCATTTGCATTTTTCTGTGTATGCGTGTACAATAAAATGTTGTTCTTGTCGGCAGACGGTCCGTCGTGAGTTCCGGACCTAAAATATTTACTAGGGCAAGTTCCTGTGAAAAGGTTGCTTACCTACTGGAGGCATTTAAATATGCAAAAAACAAAATGGCCTGTGCTGTATTTGGCACAGGCAGGACTGATTGCAGCTCTTTATGTGGTATTAACGCTCCTTGCCAATGCACTGGGGATTGGTTCCATGGCGGTGCAGTGCCGTTTCAGTGAACTGCTGACGATTTTTCCCATTTTCACCCCCGCGGCAGTTCCGGGACTGACAATCGGGTGCTTTTTGGGGAATATGTCCAGCCCGCTTGGACCGGTTGACTGGATTTTCGGCACATCAGCTACGCTGCTGGGCGCGCTGCTGAGTTACGCACTGCGTAAAGTCAGGTGGAAGGGTTTGCCCGTTGCGTCGTCGCTTATGCCGGTGGTCTGTAATGCGCTGATTGTTGCATTTGAAATTACCTGTCTGGGAACAGGCAACCGTTTTTCAATTGCAAACTTTGGTGCGCAGTTATTTTTCATGAATGCAGTTACGGTCGGTCTTGGAGAATTGATTATGTGCACAGGCGGCGGATTGATCCTGTTTCATGTGTTGGACCGGTCCAAAGCGGCACGGCATCTCTTTGCGGTACATTAAATTATCAAGAAACCTTTCATGCCTTTATATCTATATCCATTTGAGCTTATCAAAGAACAGCCGCTGTATTTTCTCAGTTGAAATACAGCGGCTGTTTCTTATATGAAGATGCAGAATTTTTGAGTGTCAAACCGTTCGTTTCCCTTTATTTTGTTCCCTCTGTCAGAACACGCAGAGCATTTTTCCAACAGATCTTTTCAACTTCTTCGGCAGGAAAGTACATAGCCAGTGCATCCGCCAAACGGGGAAGACCGGCACAGTCTCCAAATTCCAAGGTGGAATTGATCCCGTCAAAGTCGGAACCCAGCGCAAGCGAATCAATTCCCGCTTTATTGCGCATGTAGCGGGCACACTGCACAATGTCATCAATTTTGGTATAGTTCTGTGTCATGCCGTTTAGAAAATGTGCGCTGAAATTAATGCCGCAGACAGAACCGGTTTCACCGATAGTTTTCAGCATGCCGTCGGTCAGATTACGCGGGTGCGGGCATAGGGAGCGGGCGCAGGAATGCGTTGCTGCAAAAGGCATATGAGATTTTCGGGAAAGTTCGGCTACATCCTGAAAACCACCGTCAGAAAGATGGGATACATCCACCAAAATTCCAAGCTCCTGCATTTTCTGAACAGCTGCCTTACCAAAAGGCTTCAGTCTGCGTTCCATATCAGCTGGGATCGGACTGGAAGGATAACCGAGGGAATTTTCATAGTTCCATGTCAGCGTCATAATCCGCACACCTTTTTTATAGAGGGCGGAAATCTTATGCAGGTCGCCATTCAATAATACGCAGTCTTCAATGCTCAGAATGGCGGACATGCGGCCTTTGCGTTCATTTTTCAGAATATCGGTACCGGAATATGCGGGTGCCAAAATATCTTTGTTCATACGCAGTTCTTTTTGATAACAGGCATAAATTTGATTAAAAAGTTCCTGAGGCCCAACTTTGATGCCGACTTCAGCCGCTGCTTCCTGCGTGGGGAGAAAAGCGGCAAAGACCTGTGCAAGGCATCCGCTCTCCCGCATCCGTTCCAAATCAAGGTGGCCGCTGTTTTTCCGCAGGTGGATTTTTTTGTTGGAGCGGGCCACCTGTGTACTGATGGTATCACAGTGCAAATCAATAAAACGCATTATTTTCCTCCAACTGCTGTTTCTGCAGGAGCGCATCGGTTCCAGTAATCTGCCATTGTCCATCCGGGCTCTTCGGTGACTTCCCGTCCCAGGCAGGGAAGCGGAGCAAACGCATGTGCGGCTGACACGCTCTTAAATTCAACTTCAGCATAGGAAAAGGCAGCCGGTTTACCGGTATCCACCTCGTTGTATTCCAGCCGGAGACCATTTGGCAGGGTATACACGGTGTAATCCTTACGAATCATTGGCTTCGTCAGCATGTGGGAAAGTGACTCGAATTTTTCTTTGGAGAGGTCCAGCTCGATTTCTTCGCGCACTAAGGTTCCTTTTCCCTTAATGCACAGCCGATAACTGGTTTTTCCATTGCAATTTGTGCTTCGGATGCGTACAGTCGGCTGTGTACACAGATATCCTTGATACAAAGTCGCTTTTTCCAGCACGGGCAGTCCCTGCGGCTTTTGTTTCATTAGCCATTTTCGTTCAATTTCCAAAGCGATACCTCCTTGCGGCAGAATACTTTTCTTTATGGAACAGGCTTTCAAAAGATTCCATCCAAAAAGCCCGCAGAACGTATGAAACATTCCGCAGGCTTTTATGAATCAAAAAGGAAATTACAGAATCAAGCTTTTGCCGGTCATTTCTTTTGGCTGCTTCAGTCCCATAATTTGCAGCATCGTTGGGGCAATATCCGCAAGGCAGCCGCCTTCGCGCAGCTTACAGGGATAGCCGACAATGCAGAACGGGACGGGGTTCGTTGTATGGGCGGTAAATGGTTTGCCGTTTTCGTCAATCATTTTATCGGCGTTGCCGTGGTCAGCCGTGATTAAAGCGATACCGTCCATGTCAGCGATTGCTTTTGTAACTTTGCCGACACAGGCATCGACTGTTTCTACTGCTTTTACAGCGGCTGGAAACACACCGGTGTGGCCAACCATATCACAGTTAGCAAAATTCAGAATAATCATATCATATTTACCGGAATGAATAGCATCCACCAATTTGGAAGTTACTTTCGGTGCACTCATTTCCGGCTGCAGGTCATAAGTAGCGACTTTCGGAGAATTGACCAGAATGCGGTCTTCACCTGGGTATGGTTCCTCCGTTCCGCCGTTAAAGAAAAATGTTACATGTGCATATTTTTCGGTTTCTGCAATACGCAATTGCGTTAAGCCCTGCTTGGAAACATATTCGCCAAGGGTGTTGACGATCTTTTCCGGTGGAAAAGCAACCGTGACATTGGGCATGGTTGCATCATACTGTGCCATCGTTATGAATGTGACAGGGAAGCAGCCGTTTTTGCGGGAAAAACCGTCGAAGTTTTTGTCCACAAACGTACGGGTGAGTTCGCGTGCGCGGTCTGGACGGAAATTGGCAAAAATAATGGAATCGTTTGGCTTCACCATTCCTTCTTTATCCACAACAGTTGGCAGTACAAATTCATCAGTTGTCTTTTTGTCGTAAGAATTTTGAACTGCCTCTTCCGGTGTGGCGGCTGTTTCTCCAATACCTTCAGCAATAGCAGAGTAAGCCTTATTCACGCGGTCCCAGTTTTTGTCGCGGTCCATGGCATAATAGCGGCCGGAAACAGTCGCAATCTTGCCGACACCAATTTCTTTTAACTTTTCATCGCACTTTGTGACAAACTCTTTACCGGACGTCGGTGGGACATCACGGCCGTCGAGAAAAGCATGTACATACACTTTGGACAGGCCGGCCCTCTTTGCCAGCTCAACCAGAGCATAGATATGCTTTAGGTGGCTGTGTACGCCGCCGCTGGAAAGCAGGCCGAAAATGTGCAGGGCACTGTTCTCCTTTTTACAGTTTTCCACAGCCTTTTGAAAAGCCGGATTTTTAAAGAATGATTCGTCTTCAATGGCTTTTGTAATGCGGGTCAGTTCCTGGTACACAATACGGCCGGCACCCATGTTGGTGTGGCCGACTTCACTGTTTCCCATCTGGCCGTCCGGCAGACCTACATTCAGTCCGGAAGCACCAATCTGTGTATGCGGATTGGCAGCAAACAGACGGTCAAGATTTGGCTTTTTTGCGGCTGCAATGGCGTTGCCCTTTTCCGGAGCAATGCCGAAGCCGTCCATAATAATCAGGATAACAGGTTTTTTTCCCATTTTATCGGTATCCTTTCTGCTGAAAATCATGATTGTAATCAATAGAACGACAGCCGGGCAAGTTTTCTCTTTAGCCCTCTGTAGCTGCCTTAACAATGGCTGCAAAGTCATCCGGCTTCAGAGAAGCACCGCCGATGAGGCCGCCGTCAACATCTGGCTGAGCCAGCAGCTCCGGTGCATTTCCGGGTTTCATGGAACCGCCGTACTGAATTGTCATCGCTTCTGCGGCAGCCTCATCATACATATTCGCAATAGTGGTGCGGATTGTTTTGCAGACTTCATTGGCCTGTGTGCTGGTAGCCGTTTTGCCGGTGCCGATGGCCCAAATCGGTTCATAAGCAATGATGATGCGGGACAGCTCGTCCTTAGATACACCGCCCAGAGCGATTTTTGTCTGCATAGCAACGAGTTCACTGGTAATACCCTGTTCCCGCTGCTGCAGGCTTTCGCCGACGCAGAGGATGACGGTCAGACCTGCATCCAGAGCGGCGCGGATGCGCTTATTGACAGTTTCGTTTGTTTCACCAAAATACTGGCGGCGTTCACTGTGGCCAATAATAACATATTGCACACCCATGGAAGCGAGCATCTGAGCAGAAACTTCCCCTGTGAAAGCGCCGCTCTTTTCCCAATGGCAGTTTTCAGCGCCGACACCAATGTTGCTGCCTTTTGCAGCTTCCAGTACAACGGGAAGATCAATATACGGAACACAGCACACGACATCACAACTGGCATCTTTGACCAACGGCCGAATACCTTCGATCAGGGTTTTGGCTTCGGCGGGTGTCTTATTCATTTTCCAGTTGCCGGCAATCACTGCCTTGCGCTTTGCTTTATTCATAGAAATTGCTCCTTCTGTGTTGCAGTAATTTATAAAAATATGGTCAAGGTTTACTATACAATAAAATGACAGAAAATGCAAAGAGGGGCGGGATTTACCCCCGCCCCTCTTTGGAGGAATCAATCTTTATCGTTCAGACAGGCAATGCCGGGCAGGACTTTTCCTTCAAGGAACTCCAGGGAAGCACCGCCGCCGGTGGAAATGTGTGTCATTTTGTCAGCAAAGCCGAGGTGCTCGATTGCAGCTGCGGAATCGCCGCCGCCAATAATTGAAATGGCACCGCTGTCAGCAACTGCTTTTGCCACTGCAATAGTGCCGTTTGCAAAGTTTTTCCATTCTGAAACGCCCATCGGGCCGTTCCAGACGACCGTACCGGCATCTTTAATCGCATTTGCAAACAGGGCAGAAGTTTTTGCGCCAATGTCTAATCCCATCCAGCCGTCTGGAATGGAATCAGATGGGCAAGTCTTGAATTCTGCATTTTCATCATATTCTTTAGCAACCACATTGTCAACTGGGAGCAGGAAGCGGACACCTTTTTCCTTTGCTTTGGCCATGATGTCTTTAGCAATGTCAATCTTGTCCATTTCGCAGCGGGAAGAACCAATGCTGTAACCCAATGCATTCATGAAGGTGTAAGCCATCGCGCCGCCGATAATTAAAGTATCAACTTTATCCAGCAGGTTTGTAATGACACCAATTTTATCGGAAACTTTCGCACCGCCCAGAATAGCAACAAACGGGCGCTTCGGATTCTGCAGGGCTTTTCCCATTACGGTGATTTCTTTCTGAATCAGGAAACCGCAGACAGCCGGCAGGTATTTTGCGACGCCAGCGGTAGAAGCATGCGCACGGTGGGCAGTACCAAAAGCGTCATTGACATAAATGTCGGCAAAAGAGGCGAGCTGTTTTGCAAATTCAGGATCATTCTTTTCTTCTTCCTTATGAAAACGGACGTTCTCCAGCAGCTCCACTTCGCCGTCTTTCAGGGAAGCGTCAATACGTTTTGCGTCTTCGCCGATGACATCCTTTGCCATTTTGACTTCTTGCCCGAGTTTCTGCGAAAGGCATTTGGCAACCGGAGCAAGGGAGAACTTCATGTTGAATTCACCTTTTGGGCGGCCCAAATGTGAACAGAGGATCACCTTTGCATGATGGTCAATTAAGTATTTAATTGTCGGCAAAGCGGCATCGATTCGCTTTGTATCGCTGATATTTCCTTCACCGTCAAAGGGAACATTGAAGTCACAGCGAACAAGCACTTTTTTACCGGAGACATCAATATCCTCGACGGTCTTTTTATTCAGGTAGTTCATTGGGTTACACTCCTTTTCCATATTGGGCATAACATAAAAGAAAAATCATTTTATGCTACAAACCTATTATCTCTTAATTATACAGCGCGTCCAAAACGTTTTCAAGGACATACAGGTACTTTGCAGATAATTTGTTGATTTTTTCACAAACTTTTACAAAGCCGAAGAACGAATTGTCGGATTTACCAATGCAAATGATGCAGCTGTCCTTTACAGAGCATGTCGGGATAGTTCCATTGGCGCAGAACTTCATAGGCAGCAATTGCGGCACTGTTGGAAAGATTGAGGCTGCGGGCGTCCGGATTGTTCAGCATGGGAATGCGCACGCATGACTCCGGATTTGCTTTCAGCAGTTCTTCCGGCAAGCCTGCCGTTTCTTTTCCAAAAACCAGATAGCAGCCATCCGGATACTGCATATCCGAATGAATATGTCTGCCTTTTGTGGAAAAATAAAAAAAGGAGCCTTTATTTTTTGAAAAAAATGCGTCAAGACTGTCATAATAAGAAATGTCGAGAAGGTGCCAGTAATCCAGACCGGCACGTTTCAGCCTGCGGTCATCAATTTGAAAGCCCAGCGGTCCGACAAGATGCAGCCGGGCGCCGGTAAGCGCACAGGTACGGGCAATGTTTCCGGTATTCTGTGGGATTTCCGGTTCCACAAGGACCAAATTCAGAGTATGCATAAGCTTGTTTCTCCATCCTTCTTTTTATAGTATGCGCGGTGTTCCTTTATTTTTTCATCATAATTTTATCAATTATAATACAATTTTAATGGATTGAAAAGTCGGCAATGACTTTTGCGTATGGAAAAAAGGGAACAGGAAAATACTATAGTCAGTCGAGTCGTTCTGACTATTCATAAGAATTCAGCCACATTACAAAAATGCTTTGTCAGTTGACGCAGCCGGTTGGCAAAGGGAGGAATCCTTCACAGGATTTACACCCAATAAAAAGAAGCAGGGAGGGAATGATGATGATGGGGCTTATTATAATAGGCACCGCAATTTTGACGGGGAGGGTTATGCGTATGTTCAGAAATGCGGCAGGAACCATTCGAGGAGTTGGCGTGGGCATCGCTGTCGGGCTTGCCACAGTGGTGATTGCAAGGAAAGCAATGGAAAATGACCATCGCCTGCGCAGCCGCGCCCACAAGGCAAAACGCGCAGTGACAGGTCTGATGGATGAAGTCGGACATGTGGTCAGCGCAAAAATGTAAAAGCCGTAAATTGAGAGAACCGCCGCACAGTACTTTTTCTGTACTATGCGGTGGTTCTTTGATTCTTCATGGAAAATGCTTGCATCCGGCCGCTGGATTTCCTATAATATGAAATAGGGAAATGGGAAAGAAGGGTGCCAATTGGGCGGCAGGAGATACTATTCCGTCACCAGCAGGAAGCTGAGGGAAGATGACCTGAGCCTGCTCGCGCGGGTGCGCAGGGCTTATTTTGAAAAAAACGCGCCGCAGCGCGGCCGGACTTCCGATGAAACATTCGGCACAGACGATGTAGCCAGATATCACATGACACGCCGTGGAATGAAGTGGGAACTGACCGCTGGCGGGCAGGTGCTTCAGCGGGCAGTACCGGAGGCAGACGGCTATGCCGTGCTGACATGGGACATTGCCGGAGATTTGCGGGAAAAAGCAGACTATAACAAGCGGAACCAATGGCTGCGCTCTGCTTTCTACCGCGGGAATCCCAAGTGCCCGGAGCTGCTGCTCAAGCCGGACGGCGAGGAGATCGACAGCCTGCAGTACGACCATTCAACCGGAAAATATTTTCATGCAAAACTTTTTGCCTATCCCATGGAAAAAACGAGCGGCGCACGCATCTGGATGGACAATGAGGTCGGTACACCGGATATTGAGGCAGACACCAGCGACGGCCGCTTTTATTACTGCACCCGGGGCGAACTGGAAGCGCGCAAAGCCGCCGCTTCCCGCCGCGAAAAAGCAGAAGCGGAAGAAGTGCCCGACTGGGACTCTGCACCGGATGCCGGTATTAATTTTCAGTTTGTGCGCAACGAGCATGTGCTGGATGAAACGACCGCCCCGCACCCCAATTTGGAACTGGAAAGCGCGGACGGCCCCCTGATGCTGGAGGTGGGCGGCAGGAAAGGGCAGCCGGAATCCTCGGGGATGGAGGACTGCCTGATTATTGATACAAACGTGCCGGATGAACCTGCCGTTATTGAGGAAGATGTGGCGCCTGTTCCCGTGGTGTTTCAGCCGGTCAAGCAGCCGGAGCCGAAACCGCGGAAAGCTGATTCGGCCGATTCTCAGGCAGAGCTGCCCGTCCCCTCAAAACGCATATCGGTAAAAGATAACGAATGTTATTTTTATTTTGGGCCGCTGGAAAATAACATGCGGCAGGGACAGGGCCGCACCCAGATGCAAAATGGACACACCGCCTATGAGGGCGGTTTTGCGGCCGACAAACGGGAAGGCTTCGGTACATATTATTATAAATCCGGCCGGCTCTGCTATGCCGGGTACTGGAAACAGAACCGGCGCACCGGGCTGGGCGTCAGCTTCAGCGTGCGGGACGGTTCCCTTTTCGTCGGGCATTGGGAAAACAACCTGCCGACTGGCCGCGGCGCGGCCTTTGCAGATGATGGCTCCCTTTCGTATTACGGCCAGTGGCTGGAGGGCCACCGCGACGGGTTCGGGACCGAATACAGCGGGGGAAAAATTCTGTATGAAGGCCAGTGGCGCAACGACTGCTATGACGGCAAAGGCTGCCTGCACCTGACCGGCGGCGGCACGCTGAGCGGTACCTTCCGTTCCGGTTTTGCGGAAGGTCCCTGCGAGGAGCGCTCCGCGGCGGGCGAAACGGTGCGCACCGGCGTTTGGCAGCGCGGGCGCTTTGTCAGCGGCGTGGGCTACCACAGCGGCAAACCCGCCGAAATTGTGGTAAAGAGGGATGACGCATGATTCCGTGGGCCGACCTGCAGAATGTCGGCTGCGGGGAGTGCGTCGTGCTGGGCGGGCAGGACAGTATGCTGATGGTGGACTGCGGCAGCCTCAACACCATCCTCCCGGGAACAGAGCGCAGTTTTAAAGAATTCGTGACGCAAAGCCTGACGGCGCACTACTGCAGTGTGCCGCATCGGGCTTTTTTGCTGTCCCATTTTCACCGTGACCATTCCTGCGGCTTGTGGGATATTCTGAAAAGCCAGCCGGATTATTTTGAGGAAATTTTCCTGCCCTGCTCGCCGTGCGACGGGCGCGGACTGCCGCTTCTGCTGGAATTTGCGCTTTTTGCACATGTGTTCCTGCCGCGGCAGGGCTACTGCGGGCAGGTGAGCACCGGCGCACTCAAGGCCTTTTCCCGTGTGCTGGACCCTGCACAAACCTGCCGCGCCTATGCACTCGGACAGGGAGATGCCTTTGAAAACGGCGGCATCCGCTATGAATGTGTCTGGCCGCCAAGGGACGGCTTCCCGTTTGACCGCGCCTTTACCGACGTGGTCGAGGCCCTGCACCGCTGCGCACAGGCACCGCAGCCGGGGGAGGATCTGCTGCGGCAGTTTCTCGACCTTCTGTATGCATTCTGTAATTCCTATCTTGCCATGTGTGAACAGTTCCCTGTGCGGCGCGACGATGCCGACCGCCCGCGGGATGTGCTGGAACAGATCGACGGCCTTGCCCCGCTGCTGCAGCGCCTGCCTGCTGCCGAGGAACTGCGCGGGCTGCTGGAGGACCGGACGGCGCGGGAGCTTTACAGCCGCCAGACCAATGCCGCTTCCCTGATGGTGCAGAGCAGCAGCGGCGGTTCGGGCGGCGTGCTCATGACCGGTGACGCCACGCCGGAGGCCCTTGCCGCGGCGGAACCGCTTCTGTATCACGATTATTATCTTTTAAAAGCACCGCACCACGGCCTGCCCGGTTCCCTCAGCCCCACGGTGGCGGGCCTTGCCGCCGCACACATCCTGATTTCCTGCGGGGAGCGCATCCCCGGCTGGCGTGCCGATGCGGGCTGGGCGGCCCTGCCCGGCCGGAAACACTGCACCGCTTCCGCCTGTGCCTTCTTTCCCGGCGGGGGGTGCTGCAGCCGGACGGCCCTCTGCTGGGACTTTGGCGGGCTGGCCCTGCGCTGTCCCGGAAACCGCGGCGGGGAGCCGCCCTGCGGCATCCGTGTGGCGGGTGCGGGGGGCCTCGGCTGCATCTGCGACGCTGGCAGAAGAAAATTATGGGAATAATGTATAAACTTTTAAAAAATTAAAGATAAAATTTACAATAATTTTCTCAAAAAGTTCCCGATGCTCTTGACTTTCCCAGTTTGTTATCCTATAATTTTCCTAAACGGATTGGCAGTGTCTGTGGAAAAAGCGGCTTCCGGCGGGTTTGCGCCGGCCTTTTTTCACACCCGGGTGCTGCCGCACTGTTGACTCTCATAGCACGCGCAAATGCACACAATTATTTAAGGAGGACAAAAAGGATGAATAAAAAACTTGGCAAAGTTGCTGCCATCGCGCTTTCCGCTGCGATGATTTCCAGCGCTTTTGCAATGAGCACCAGCGCTTCCTTTGCTGCTGTGCCAACTTACAAAGGTACAGCAACAGCCGTCTTGACAGATGCCGATGCCAATAAGTATTTGGATACAACAGCATCTACTGCAGCAGGTCAAATTACCTTTACTGGGACTTCTGCTAATACAGCGTTCAGTGATGCAACTTTTGAGGATTCCGATGCTGCCACAGTTACTGCTTCTACTTACGATTACACTGATATTACCGTCCAGAACGATGGCGGCAGCAGTGTAACCCTTGCACAGCCGGTGAAAGGCGAGTATCAGTTTACACCGGCAAGTGCAGGCAAAACAAAATTCAAGGTTTCTAATTTGAAAATTACGACTGCCAATGCTGAAACTTATTTGGTCGCGCCTTTTGACTTTACTGTCGATGCAGAAAATAAGGACACTTATGCAGAAGGTATATGGTATGATTCAAACAGCAAACCTGTTACATCTGCAATCGTGAATGACACATTGACGGTAAAAGAAAGAACAATTACTACTTCTCAGACTGGTACTGCCTTTGCAACAACAACTGATACAGCGGCTAATTTACCGGCACAGACAGTTGCCAATGCAACAGTTGATGATTCTGCCAATACAGATGATTCTGCCAATACAGTCACACCGACTAGTGCAGGAATGGTAACGGTAAGTTATGAGTCGACTAAATTTGCTAATACTTACAGAAATTCTGACCCGCTGACCGTTAAAGCGCAAAGTACTTATAAAAATGTTACGAAAGTTACTAAGCTTACCAATGGCAAGTATCATGTAACATTCGTAAGCGGTGACCCGAAAGATTTTGACAGCTTGACGGGTATTACTCTGCAGGCAGATGCTTCTGGTATCACAGTTGACAAGGATGTTGTTGCAGATACCATTGATGGTAATGGCGATGCTGTTACAGTGAATCCCGGTGCGACCGTAAATAAGGTAACCCAGACTTCTGGAGCGGTTACAATTGATAGTGCAACCGTTAAAACGGTTTCTGCAAGCGGTGCAGCACCTGTCACTGTGAAAGCTTCAACAGCAGGCGACGCAGCAAATGTTGACGCTATCACAACGACTGGTACTGTTGGTGTTGGTGATGCAGGTGATGCAGCAACTGTAAACGTTGGCAGCATTACTGCTGGCGGCAAGGTGACAGTTACTGCTGGTACGAAGGATTACAGCAAGACCACTGTCAAGAGCATTAAGGCAGACAATGTCGACGTCAACAGTGCAAAAACAAGCATTGGCGCAATTGCAGCTAACACAACGGCTGGTGCTGTTACCGTTAAAGCTGGTGCAGACGGCGTTTCTCTGCCGGCACTGACAGGTTATGAGTTGGATGCAAATGGCGACACAACAGTTGCTTCTATCGATGCCGCTTCCAAGGATGTAAAAATCACTAATGGTAAAACCTTAACAGTGACTGGTACTGCAAAGGTCAACCATATCAATGGTGCTTCAGATGGTACAGCAGCAGTATTGGCTGCTACTACTGGTACAATTAAAATCGGCGCAGATAAGCTGACAATTGCACCGGAAGCTGGATCGACTACTCATTTGAATAACTTCAAGCTGGTCCTGACTGATTCCGCGGCAGCTTATGGCAAAGCTTTTGAATTAAGTGCTGGAGCATCAGCTGATTCTAATACAGCAGCCACTGATACAACTGTTGGCGCAGGTGAGTTAGCGGATATTACGATTGCGGGTGCAACTGGTTATGTCGCTAGTGGTGACAAGACTGTAACTTTAGGTGATAAAGTTGATGAGGCTGCTCTGAATGATGCTTCTCCGGCTGCTTCTAAAGTTGACGCCAGCCATAATGTAACGGTTAAGGCGGGTACACCGATTACACTGGCCGTTGAGCCGACTCCGCTGAAGACTCTGCCTGCTGGTTATTATGTCCAGTGGACTTCTACTAATGGTACTGGTGATAATCCAGCTCCGGGTTATGTGACTTTGGGCAGCACAACAGGTTTAAGCACAACGGTTACGGCAAGCTATTCCGATGTCGATACTTATAAGAATATAAATTGGGTGACTGCTACTCTCTATAAGACAGGCGACAGTGCCACACATGGTTCTATTACTTATAAAGTAATTGCTGAAAAATCTGCTGCAGCTGAAACCACAGACTTTACAGCGACTGCTCCGACAGTTGCAATCAAGACAGGAACCACTACTGCAAATGTAACTTTTGCACCAAACGGCAGTGAGGCTCTCGGCACAGTAACATATGTTTCTTCTTCTAACCCACTGGTTGCGACAAGCGCTGACGCTACAGACGGTAAGACGGCAGCTATTACAGCACATAAAGCCGGTACGGCAGACCTTACTTTCAGCTGGACGAATTCGGCAACAGGCGAAGTAAAGACTCATGTTGTAACTGTTTATGTTGCAGACCATCCGGTCGTTGCTTATGTAAACGGCAAGGTTGCGAACCCGAATGACACACTCAGCTTCACACAGTCTACAACAGTGCCGATTACATTTGTAAGCGCAGACGGTACGAAGTTTGACACCTTTAACTACAATGCAGGCAATGGCTCGATTATGTCCACCCGTGCTTATGCAGATACAACGTGGAACGGTCTTTCCGGTGCATATGGCATGTACATGAACGGCCCGGTCGGCTCTGCAACAGGTGTCTATGTCAATAATCAGAAGATCTGCAGCGTGAAAGTTGCGGACCGTCCGTTCACCTGCGACACAACCTGCAACTTCAGCTTGAAGGCTGGCAAGACTTATGGCTTTAAGCTTACTCCGGCTGCCGGCACAACTTTCGACAACTTTACTTTCAACACAGCAAAAGATGCAGCTCTGTCCACAAACGGCTACAAGAAGAATGCAGACGGAACGATTAACGCCAGCATTAAGGCTGTTCAGAAGGGCACTTACGGCGTATATGTCACCATCAATGATGTACAGTACAAAGTCTTTGCCGTGACAGTTGACTAATCAGTAAACGTCAGTTAAACTAAAACAAATCTCAACAGAATAAGTGTAGTTGTATTTGCGTGGCGGCGGCATCGTTTTTCGGTGCCGCCGCTTTGGTATTCTGCGGAAAGACCCTGCTCAGAGGAGCGGGGCCTTTTTGCTTCTGGGCTTGTAAAATGCGCGCAAAACAGGTAAAATAGAAAAAGGCGAAAGGCAGGTGGGCAGATGCGGATTTTGCAGGGGACGCCGGTTTCCGGCGGCGCTGCGGCAGGCCCGGTGTGCATTTTTGCCGCACAGGTGCTTTCCCCGCCTGTGCAGTGCGGCGGCGGCTTTGAGCAGGAGTGTGCCCGGCTGCATGGCGCACAGGCAGACGCCGCCGGGCAGCTGCAGCACCTTTATCAGGATGCACAGCAGCGGGTCGGCTATGACGCTTCGCTCATTTTTCAGATGCATTTGGCTTTGCTGGAGGACCCCAGCTTTCTGGGCGACATCCTAAGCTGTCTGCAGCAGGAAAACACCAGTGCCGAATATGCGGTGTGGTGCGCCGGCCGGCACTATTACAGGATTTTTGAGTCGATGGAGAACCCTTACATGCGCGCCCGCAGTGAAGATGTCCTCGATGTCAGCCGCTGCCTCCTCCGCTGTCTGGACCCCGCGATGGTTCCGGACGCGTTCAAGGGGCGCCCGGAGGGGAGCATCCTGTGTGTCCCGCACGCCCTGCCGAGCGTGGTGATGCGGATGCAGGCCCGCGGGGTGCAGGGAATCCTGACACAATACGGCAGTTATGATTCCCACAGCGCCATCCTTGCCCGCTGCCTCGGCCTTCCGGCTGTGGTTGCGCTGGGTGCGGCTTTTGAGGAGTTAAAACCTGCCGGCCGCGTGATTGTGGACGGCAGCTTCGGCCGTGTTTATGTGGACCCTGATGAGGAGACGTGCGTATCTTATGCGAAAGGCTCCGAACAGAGCAATTGATTTTTCCGAATCTGGAGGAACAAGTACATGAAAATAAGAATGACGGCGATCCTGCTGGCAGCATCGCTGACAGCCGCCGCTTTGAGCGGATGCGGAAATCCGGGCAGTCAGCCGGTTTCTTCTGCCGTGCACTCTGCCGCGGTTTCCAGCAGGACGGCCAGTTCGGCGGCGCAGTCTGCTGCTCAGGAGCTGACTGCTAACACGGCCCCAAATGTATGCATTGGAGCGGAACCGGCTTCGCTGGACCCGGCGCTCAGCACTGGCCCTGATACAGATTCCTACTGTGCGGCCGCGTTTGAGGGGCTGTACAAAGTGAACGCTGCCGGTCAGGTGGTGCTGGGGCAGGCAGAAAAGGCGGCTTGCTCGGCGGACAAAAAGGTGTGGACGTTTACCCTGCGCAGCGATGCCAAGTGGTCGGACGGCAAACCGGTGAAAGCGGAAGATTTTGTTTTTGCGTGGCGCCGCAATGCCCGTATGGCCGATGCAGAGGAAAAAGAGTTGTTTGCTTACCTCAAAAACGGCACCGCCGTGCTGAACGGCACCATGGATGTTGCGGCCCTTGGCGTTTCGGCTCCGAATGCGCGTACACTGAAAGTAACACTGAACGCGGAATGTGATTTTCTGCCGCAGCTGCTTGTCCGGCCGATTTTTATGCCTTTGCGTAAAGACATCGTCGGCAAAAAGAACTGGGACCGGAATCCGAATACTTTTGTTTGTAATGGCCCCATGAAAATGGCGCGGTGGAACGTGAAGTCTAATATTATTTATGACCGCAGCAACACATACTATCATAAAAGCGCGGTGACAGCATCTTGCTTGACCTGCACACTTTCAGAGGACGACGGTGCGCGGCTTTCTGCCTATGATAACAATGAAACAGAATTTATTTCCCCGCTGCCGGTTAAGTATTATGCACGTATTCGGGAGCGCGGCGATTTTCTGGAGGGAAACGCTGCTTCAACTCTTTGTCTGCAGTTCAGTGCAAAAGATACGGTGCTGTCGGATGTGCAGGTGCGCCAAGCGCTGTCCCTTGCCATTGACCGGGACGCCCTTGCTGTTTCCGCAACGGGTATGCGGTTTTCTGCCGCAGGGGCCTTTGTGCCTTCCGGCTTTACGGATGCCGGTCATAAAAATGATTTCCGCAAAACAGGCGGTACCTACTTTGCCTCTTCTGCATCTGGCTATGAAGCCAATGTGAAGCATGCGCAGTCTTTGCTGGAACAGGCAGGGTATTCCGACGGCAAAAATCTTCCACAGCTTACGATTTCCATTCCGATTTCCACATTATATGAGACGGTTGCCGGAGCGGTTGCGAATATGTGGAAAAGTAAATTGGGAATCAACTGTAAAATTGAGCAGCTTTCCTACAGCGCTTACCGCAATGCATGCAAAAAGGGAAACTTCCAGATTACAATGGGAGAACTCATAACTGCTTATGATGATCCTTCCTCTATTTTAGAGCAGTTTGCAGTAGACAGCCGACTCAACCAAAGCGGCTGGAAGGACAGCAGTTTCATGAAACAGATGGAAAAAGCGCGGCAGTGCAGTACGGCATCTGCAGAACGTTTTCAGGCACTGCATGCTGCGGAGAAGCGCTTGTCGGAAACACTTCCGGCGGTTCCCTTGATTTTCCTGCCGTCCATGAGCCTGCGGGATTCCAACTTGAATGGCGTTTTTACTGCAGAAAACGGAATCACCTATTTTGCATACGCCAATCGGTTCAGCGGATGAGTTAAAGTGTGGCCAGTTTAGACCCCGGGTAATACCAGGAAAGAATGTGGGTGTAGCTTTCCCCCTGCTTTGCCATGGCAATGGCTCCTGCCTGACTCATCCCGACGTCATGTCCATATCCTTTGACAGTGAATGTAAAGTTTCCATTTGCATAGGAAACAGAAAAATTTGCGGAACGAAGCCCGTAAGCTGAACGCATATCAGTTCCTTTGACGTCTTTTCCGCCCAATTTGATGGAAGACACGGTGCCGGAATCTGTTCGCTGAATGTCACCGACCCAATTGGCGGCATCCCCCGCTAGTGTGCAGCCAAGCGCTGCAGCGGCAGACTGAAACTGTGTGCTGCTCATTTTAACCGTGGTAAGATAGCCCGGCGCATAAATGTCAGCAGGGCTGGCGACTGGAACTAAACAGGGCGAGGCACTGCCCCAGACTGCTGTGGCGTTTTCAGTTTGCCCGCTGCTGATTGCATAATAGGTTGCGTCAATTAATTGATTTCCACTGCAAAGGACTTTTCCATAAACGCTTTCTACTGCAGGAGCAAGATTGTCGTAGTATTTTGTATAATTTTCTTTCCATCGCGTTTTCATTTGATCGTTTGTCACATAAATAAGCCATTTCCCGGTTTCACACGAAAAATCAGCACCCTGTAGAGAACTGTCTGGCTTTTGTCGGTTTTGTTTGCGCAGGCGGGCATAGTAAGTGTAAGCGGCAACGGTCTGGGCTTTCAGCGCTTCCGGCGGACTGTCTGGACTGATTTCTGTTGCGACTGTTCCACGCAAAAAGTCCAGCTCGTCCACTGTCAAAATTCTGCCGGATGTTTTGTCCAGAATCCGAAAGAATCTTCCGCTTTTTTTTGCTGCGTTGGCCGTTTTTGATACGGCAGCTGAACTGGTGGCTGCAGAAGATATCTGGCTGATTACTGTAGAAGCAGAAGAAGTTGGCGACTTTTTTGCTGGGTCAGGATGTCCTGCTAAAAGTCCGATACATGGGACAAAAATGAGTAGAATAAAAAAGATGACAAAAAGCGATACAGTTCCTTTCAATGCAAACACTCCCCCTGCTTTTTCTGAACCGTTTATGCATGGATGTTTCTTTACATTCTACAGGCAGGCCCCAAAAATTATGCATAACTTTTTTGACGAAATGCGTAAGGTTCAATAGAAAAGACACGAAATGCAGGATGGAATCAGCACAAATTCAGAATGAAAAGTTCCCCCTATTGACTTTAAAATGCTCCTGCTGTAAAATTGTAATTTAAGAATACCTTATTTCGACAAATTTCCAGTATGGCTGTGCTAGTATGGCTATGTAAGGTAAAGAGGGGGTTCACATGGTGCAAAATGAGAACAGCAAAATCATTTCTGATGATCTGCAGGAACTCTGTGACGAATTTCGGGACAACAATCAAATCCCAATGGAAAAGTTTGATTTGTATGGTGTGAAACGGGGACTGCGGAATCCAGATGGTACAGGTGTGCTGGCGGGCTTGACACAGATCAGCAATGTACATGGATATTTAATTGACGACAGCGTTCGGGTGCCGGATAAAGGTATACTTACCTACCGGGGTATTGATATCGCTGACATCGTGGAAGGCTGTCGAAAGGCAGACCGTTTTGGTTATGAAGAAGTTGTCTGGCTTTTGCTTTTCGGTGAGCTTCCAACGGCTCCTCAGCTGGAAAAGCTTCGCAAAGTGCTCAGTTATTATCGTGAGTTGCCGGAGAATTTTACAGAGGATATGATTTTTAAAGCGCCGTCCCGCAATATTATGAACAAGATGGCACGTTCTGTGCTGGCATTATATTCTTACGACGATAATCCGGACGATATTTCGCTGGAGAACAACATGCGGCAGTCCTTGCAGCTGATTGCCCGGCTGCCGATTATTATGACTTGTGCTTATCAGGTCAAGCGCCGTAAGTTTGATAAAAAGAGCATGTTTTTTCATCCAGTGGATCCAAGCCAGTCGATTGCAGAATCTGTTTTGGATGCCATTCGGCCGGATCGGAAATTCACCCATGATGAGGCGCATCTGCTGGATCTGTGCATGATGCTTCATGCAGAACACAGCGGCGGCAATAACTCCACATTTTCCGTTCGTGTGCTTTCTTCAACGGGGACGGATATCTATTCGGCGATTGCTGCCGGTATCGGTTCACTGAAAGGGCCAAAGCATGGAGGCGCCAATCACCGCGTGATGATGATGATGAATGATTTGATGCAGCATGTGGATGACTGGGGCAGTGAGAAACAAGTACATGATTATCTGGTAAAAATAGTAAACAAAGAAGTTGGAGATCATTCTGGTCTGATCTATGGCATGGGTCATGCGGTTTATACACTTTCTGATCCGCGCGCGGTTATCTTGAAGCGGGAAGCAGAAAAGCTTGCGCCGCGGCACAAAGGCATGAAAGAAAAATTCGAGCTTTTTGAGTTGGTGGAAAAACTGGCACCGAAAGTTTTTGAAGAGGTGCACGGAGATTCCAAAGTCATTAGCGCAAATGTGGATTTTTACTCTGGCCTTGTCTATGAAATGCTGAATATTCCGTCAGAGTTGTATACGCCGCTGTTTGCGGTGTCACGTATGGCCGGCTGGTGTGCGCACCGCATTGAGGAAATTGAAACTGCCAAGCGCATCATGCGCCCGGCGTATCGTTCTCTGTCAAAGCCCAGACCGTATATCCCCCTCGAAGAACGATAGGAGTGTCCTTTCTGCATGAAATCAAAATTAGCATGGACTGCTTTTGGCGTAACATTGATGATTTCTCTAGGAATTCGTTTCTGTGAGCTTTCTGCTGGACAAACTTGGAATGGATTAAGTACAGCACTTTGTATTGTGCTTGCCGCAGGCTTTATGGTCTGTTTCTTTGCATCCCGTCGGGATCATACGATGGTCCGCCTGCCGCTCAATGGCAGAGTGCTGAGCATTGCTTACATGATTACAGGTGTACTGCTGTCAGCAATTTCAGTTGTGTTTCAGGCAAAGAACAGGACCGGCAGGTTTCCCTATTTATCAGGGATATGCACGATACTGGCAGTCTGTGCTGGGCTGATTTTGTGTCTGCAGGGCAGTCTTTTTATCGCAAATGGGCAAAATTATGCTGCTAGGCATCAGGCACTGGCACTGCTGCCTTCCGTCTGGTGCTGCTGTGCATTGGTGCTGCAGTTTCATGTGAATACAGAAGAAGTGGCCAATACAGCGGATATCTTGCGGACCGGGGCCCTTATTTTCTTATTGCTGACACTTCTGTCACTGGCACAAATGGCAGCTGAAGTCAAACGTGTTTCCCGTGGACGTTTATTTGGGCTTGGGCTTCCATTTGTTATCTTTGTGGTTGTCTCTGCGCTTCCTCAAACAGCCGGAATCGCAATCGTATACCCGAATGGAATGCAGTGGGTGCTGCTGGTTTTCGCTGCCTTTGTGATGTTTTCCCTTTTGACGGTGCGGCCTATGACCAGAGAAGAGCTGACTGGAGAGACGGAAGATATGGAAGAACCGGAAGTCCGTCCGGTGGTGATGAAGGATAACCCGTCGCTCCGTTTGCAGCACTTTCTCAGCAAACGTCCCATCGTTGCTTCACGGGAAAATCCACGCCCGCTTTCGCAGAATGAGGTAGACAAGAGACTGGAACGGATTCTTGTGCAGTATCTTGGACAGAGTTTTAAAGCGAAATGCTATTTTTATCGCAGAAGAAATCGCTGAAGTGATAATTATAGAAGTATAGAATAAATTATTTTTTGTTAAAAATAAAACAAGCACTTGTAAATTGACAGAAGATGCTATAAAATAGAAGAGTACGATGGCTGTAAGAAGCCATTACTCAAATTCGTTATTCTCAAGGAGGAAATTCACAATGGCAGTAAAGGTAGCAATTAATGGTTTTGGCCGTATTGGTCGGCTTGCTTTCAGACAGATGTTTGAATCAGATGGGTATGAGGTTGTTGCTATCAATGACCTGACAAAGCCTGAGATGCTTGCATTCTTGCTGAAGTATGATACTGCACAAGGCGGATTTACAGGCAAAATTGGTGAAAACAAGCATACAGTTGTCAGCGGCGATGATTTTATCGAAGTTGACGGCAAAAAGATTACGATTTACAAAGAGCCGGATGCTTCTAACCTTCCGTGGGGCAAGCTGGGTGTTGATGTTGTTTTGGAGTGCACAGGCTTCTATACCTCCAAGGAAAAGGCAATGGCTCATATCAAAGCCGGTGCTAAGAAAGTTGTCATTTCCGCTCCTGCCGGCAAAGACCTTCCGACCATTGTTTACAGCGTAAATGAAAAGACCCTGACAAAGGATGACAAGATTATTTCTGCTGCATCCTGCACCACAAACTGCCTGGCACCAATGGCAAAAGCATTGAATGACCTTGCTCCGTTGCAGTCTGGTATTATGGTAACCATTCATGCTTATACTGGCGATCAGATGCTTCTTGACGGACCACAGCGCAAGGGCAACTTGAGAAGATCCAGAGCTGGCGCGGCCAACATCGTTCCGACCTCTTCTGGCGCTGCTAAAGCAATTGGTCTGGTAATTCCGGAACTGAATGGCAAACTGACTGGCGCAGCACAGCGTGTTCCTGTTCCAACTGGTTCCACAACAATTTTGACTGCTGTCTGCAAGAAAGCAGGACTTACAAAAGAAGAAATCAACGCTTATATGAAGAAAGTGACAACGAACAATGATTCCTTCGGCTATAACGAAGATCCAATTGTTTCTTCCGATGTAATTGGTATGCGGTATGGTTCCCTGTTTGATGCTACTCAGACCAATGTAACAAAAATTAACGATGATACTTATGAGGTTCAGGTCGTTTCCTGGTATGATAATGAGAATTCTTACACCAGCCAGATGGTCAGAACGATTAAGTATTTTGCTGAACTGTAATTGAATTTATAACCGGACAAGCATTTAGAACAAGCATATAGATTCGGAAAGGATCCTTGAAAACCTTGGCAGAAAAGGTTTTGAGGGTCCTTTTTGCTTCTTATTTATCTGATTTACCAAAGGGATACTTTCCTGTACATTTTAGCTTAGGCAGTATTTTTATGATAATCATATAGAAATTTCTAGTTTGAATGCCTGTTTTTGCTTGTACAGAAAAGTGACAGCATTTTTGAGTGCAGGGGCGTATAGTAGAAATGTATTTAAAAATAATGTTCTGGATTAGGTTGCACAAAGAAGTGCCCATCATTTTGCAACAAAATGCACAAAAATTTAAGCAATCATTCAGACGGTTTTTGCAATAATTTCATAAAACTCTTGAAATCTTGCGCATTTGTGGTATGATAATATTATAAAAGTTAACTAAAATTTACTGGATGGAGGAGCTGCTTGATATGCAAAAAGGCAAATCGCAAGAGGATAGTTTACCGCTTTATCTGTTTCATCAGGGGACCAATGTCCAGGCTTACAAATATATGGGTGCGCACAACTGTACAGTTAACGGAAAAGAGCAGATCGTTTTTCGGTTATGGGCGCCGAAGGCACAGAGTGTGTCTGTAATTGGTGACTTCAACCAATGGGATCCAATGCGGAATCCGATGAAAAAAGTGAGCAGCGGTGTTTGGGAAGCATGGCTGCCATACTCTTTGAAAGATTATGAGCGCTATCGGTTTTATGTGACCGGAGCTGACGGCAAACCAGTACAGAAGAGTGATCCGTATGCCTATCTTTTTGATACGCGTCCCGGGACAGCAAGCCGTGTCTATGACATCAGTGGCTATCAGTGGCATGACAGCACATGGCAGAAACATCAGGAAAAAGAACCGCACTATGATCATCCTGTTAATATCTATGAAGTACATCTTGGTTCTTGGCGGCGCTATCAGGATGGGAATGTGTTCAGCTATGACAAGCTGGCGCAGGAACTAGTACCCTATGTAAAAGATATGGGATATACGCATATTGAGATCATGCCCGTTACGGAGTATCCCTTTGATGGCTCTTGGGGCTATCAAGTCACCGGATATTTCGCTCCGACTTCTCGGTATGGAACGCCAAAGCAGTTCATGCATTTTGTGGATGCGTGCCATCAAGAAGGAATCGGTGTCATTATGGATTGGGTGCCGGCGCATTTTCCCAAAGATTCCAGCGGACTGGCCCGTTTTGATGGCACTCCCTGCTATGAATATGCCGACCCCCGCAAAGGAGAGCACAAAGACTGGGGAACGCTGGTCTTTGACTATGGCCGCCCAGAGGTCATCAGCTTCCTAATTTCCAGTGCAATTTTCTGGCTGGAAAATTATCACATTGACGGGATTCGAGTGGATGCGGTCGCTTCCATGTTATATCTTGACTACAGCCGGAAAGACGGTGAGTGGGTTCCCAACAAGGATGGGGGCAAGGAAAACCTGGAGGCTATTGCCTTTCTTCAGAAACTCAATGAAGCAGTTTTTGAGCGGTTTCCTAATGTTATGATGATTGCGGAGGAATCCACAAGCTGGCCGATGGTGAGTAAACCGACTTATATGGGCGGACTGGGATTTAATTACAAATGGAATATGGGCTGGATGAATGATATGATGCACTACATGTCAATGGATCCTCTTGGACGCAAATATAACCAAAAGGATATTACATTCTCTTTCTTTTATTCCTTTGCAGAGAATTTTGTTCTTCCTATTTCTCATGATGAAGTTGTGCATGGAAAATGTTCTCTGATGAACAAAATGCCCGGGACGGCCGAACAGAAATTTGCTGGTGTACGGGCTTTTATGGGTTATATGATGGCACATCCCGGCAAGAAATTAATCTTTATGGGGACGGAATTGGGACAGTTTATTGAATGGAATTATCAGCAGGAACTGGACTGGCTTCTCCTGCAGTATCCACAGCACGATGCGCAGCACCGGTTTTTTAAAAAACTCAACCATTTTTATCTGGAAAATTCTCCACTTTGGGAAATCGATTTTAGCTGGGAGGGATTTTCATGGATCAGCAATGATGACTGTGAGCAGAGTGTGATTGCATTTCGCAGGTTCAACAAAGCAAAAGAGGAAATTATCATTGTCTGTAATTTTCTTCCGGTGGAACGTCCGGAGTACCGAATCGGTGTTCCGTATGATGGCTTATATGAGGAAGTTCTCTCGACGGATTGGGCTCAGTTCGGCGGCAGCGGAATCGAAAACGGAAGTCATATTGTGAGTGAAAAAGAGTATCCTATGCATGGGATGGAGCAGTCCATAAACCTTCATTTGCCGCCTCTTTCCACCATATACCTTAAGTTCAAGCGAAAAAATTCAGGCAAAAAACATTTTAGCAGCAAAGTAAAAAACACAAAACCCATTCATGATCCGGAAGACAGTCATAGCGGCGACTCCATAAAGAAGTCTGCTAATGTCATATGAATCATAAGACATTGTCTGAGCAATGTATGTATATCAAAGGAGGAACCAACCATGTTACCAAAGCAAGAAGTTGTGGCAATGATTCTGGCAGGAGGTCAGGGCAGCCGGCTTGGAGTGCTGACTAAAAAATTGGCAAAACCGGCGGTCCCTTACGGTGGAAAGTACCGAATCATTGACTTTCCACTTTCAAATTGCGTGAATTCCGGTATTGAGACAGTTGGTGTGCTGACACAGTATCAACCGCTGGAACTGAATGAATACATTGGGTCCGGGCAGCCGTGGGATTTGGACAGCATGAACGCTGGTGTTCGGGTGCTGCCGCCTTATCAGCGCAGCCGTAAATCTGACTGGTATAAAGGTACGGCAAATGCGATTTATCAAAATATGCCCTTTATTGAGCGCTATAACCCAGAATATGTGCTGATTCTTTCCGGCGATCATATTTATAAGATGGATTACTCGAAAATGATTGCTTATCATAAGGAGAAAAATGCAGACTGCACAATTGCAGCGTTTGAGGTTCCAATGGATGAGGCTTCACGCTTTGGCATTATGAATACACGGGAAGACGGCTCCATTTACCAATTTGATGAGAAGCCGAAAAAGCCGAAGAGCAATAAGGCCAGTATGGGTATCTATGTTTTTACATGGAGCAAACTGAAAAAATATCTAGAAGCTGATGAAGCAAATTCAAAGAGTGGAAACGACTTTGGACATGATATTCTTCCGGCCATGCTGGAAGCCGGTGAGCGTATGTTTGCTTATTCATTTGAGGGGTACTGGAAAGATGTTGGAACAATTGAGAGCTTGTGGGAATCAAATATGGATCTGCTGAACCCGAATATTCCGCTGGATCTTTCCGAAGATACTTGGAAAATTTATTCTCGAAATCCGGTTATGCCGCCGCATTATATTTCTAAAGATGCACAGGTACAGAATTCGTTGGTTGCAGAGGGTGCAAATGTGTATGGGGAAATTGACTTTGCAGTTTTGTTCTCTGGTGTTTACATTGCCCCGGGTGCGGTTGTGAGGGATTCTATTATTATGCCAGGTACCCGCATTGAAGAGGGCGCAGTGGTGCAGTACGCCATTATTGCCGAAAATTCGGTGATTGGAAAGGAAGCTGTCATTGGGCAGCGCCCGGAAGACATGCATGACAAGGATGAGTGGGGCGTTGCTGTCGTTGGAAGCAATTGTACTGTTCCACCAAAGGCGGTCGTGCCACCGAAAGCAATGGTGGATGCGGAGACAATGGCAGAGGAGGCACAGAAAAAATGAATGCAAATAATGTGCTGGGTATTATTTTTTCCAATTTGCATGAGGAAAAAGTCAGAGAGCTGACAGAAACACGGACCATGGGCAGTGTGCCTTTTGGCGGGCGCTATCGCCTCATTGATTTTGCTTTGTCCAATATGGTGAATTCCGGCATTAACAAGGTGGGGGTGATTACAAAGAGCAACTATCAGTCCTTGATGGATCACCTTGGATCTGGAAAGGCATGGGACCTTTCCCGTAAACGAGAAGGACTGTTTATCCTGCCGCCTTTTTCAAGCGGAGGTTCTGGTTACAACAATCGCATCGAGTCGTTGAATTCAATTACTCGCTTTCTTTCTCATTCCAATGAAAAATATGTTTTTTTGACAGACAGCGACTATATCTGTAATATAGATCTTAATGAAATTTTGGCTTCACATGTCAAATCCGGTGCAGATGTGACCTTGGCATACCGTTACGGACATATTCCTCAAAACTGTGCTGCGTCGATTTCTTATGAAGTCGATCCGGATGGCATGATTCGGGGCGCACTGGTCCAGCCGAAAGTAGATGGTGCGTGCAACTATGGTCTGCCGATGATGCTGATGGACCGGGAATTGCTGATGAAGCTGGTGGCCGACTGCGTCAGCCGCAATCTCTATGATTTTCAGCGGGACCTTATTCAGCGCAATATTCCCAATTATCGTTTTCACGGGTACGAATTTACCGGCTTCATTAGTTTCATCAGCAGTATGAACGATTATTTTGAGTCTAATATGGCACTGATGCAGCCCAAAGTGCGCAGTGAGCTGTTTAATCCAAACCGTCCGATTTACACGAAAGTGCGGGACGATATGCCGGCGCGCTATGGATTAGGCAGTGAAGTGAGCAATTGTCTGGTTGCAGACGGCTGTGTTATTGAAGGTGCAGTGCAGAACTGTGTCCTGTTTCGCGGTGTACATATTGGCAAAAATTCAAAAGTGAAAAATTGTGTGATTATGCAGGACAGCATGATCAGACAGAACTGCAAACTGGATTATGTGATTATAGATAAAGATGTTACGATTAAAGATGACCGGTCCTTAATGGGTTTTCAATCCTATCCAGTGTTTATCAATAAGGGCAGTATTGTCTGACGGATTGATGACCAAAAAGCCGGCAGGCAAAAACAAGGAAGGACGATGTTTCATGAAGGTCTTATATTGCACAAGTGAGGCACAGCCATTTGCTGCGACCGGCGGATTGGCGGATGTGGCGGGCTCACTGCCGCAGGCTCTGCGGCAGCGGCTCATCGGATGCCGTGTGGTGATGCCCCTGTATGAGGATATTCCGCAGAAGATGCGGGATAACATGAAATTTGTCACCAGCCTGTCTGTACCGGTGGCATGGCGGCGGCAATACTGTGGTGTATTTGAAGCACGCGCAGGCGGTGTGATTTACTACTTGATTGACAACCAGTATTATTTTAAGCGTAAAGGGCTGTATGGCCACTATGATGATGCAGAACGGTTTGCATTCCTTTCCCGTGCAGCGCTGGAGATGCTTCCATATCTGGACTTTAAACCGGATATCATTCATTGCAATGATTGGCAGACAGCTTTAGTACCGGTTTATTATAGTATTTTCTATGCCAATAACGATTGGTACCGCGGCATTAAAACAGTCTTTACCATCCACAACATTCAGTATCAGGGAAAGTATGGACCGGAATTGGTGGAAAATGTGCTGGGAATTCCCAAGAGCGACTATCCAATTCTGGAATATGATGATTGTGTAAATATGGTTAAGGGTGCTATTGAGACCGCAAACCAAATTACAACAGTCAGTCCGACTTATGCGAAGGAAATTTTAGACCCATGGTATTCCCATGGACTGGACGGTATTTTACGGCAGCGTGCATGGAAGCTGTGTGGAATCCTGAATGGAATCGATACTGTTTCTTATGATCCGGAAACGGATAAAGATATTTATGCGCACTATACAGCAGATGACCTTTCCGGAAAAGCAGAAAATAAGCGCGCTTTACAGGAACGCCTTGGACTGGAGCAGAATCCGGATGTTCCGCTGGTCAGCATGGTGACCCGCATGGTGTCGCATAAAGGACTTGATTTGGTCAAAGAAGATTTGGACCGGCTGATGCAGGAAACTAATATTCAGTTTGCAATCTTGGGCAGCGGAGACTGGGAATACGAGAAGTTTTTCCGGCAGATGCAGGGACACTATCCCGGCCGCATGTGTGCCTGTCATGGCTTTGTGCCGGAACTTTCGCGGAAGATTTATGCCGGTTCTGACATTTTCTTAATGCCCAGTAAGAGCGAGCCCTGTGGGCTGTCACAGATGATTGCACTGCGCTATGGTACAATCCCTATCGTGCGGGAAACTGGCGGCCTGAAAGATTCGATTCAGGACAGTGGCGATGGAGAGGGCAACGGATTCACCTTTCATGACTATTCCAGTGTGGATATGGATAATGCGGTTCGCCGTGCCTTGCAGGGCTATCAGGATCAAGAAGGTTGGAAGATATTAGTTCAGCGGGCCATGCGCTGTAACATGAGCTGGGGAAAATCTGCAAATGAATACATTCGTCTGTACCGTGATTTGTTGAAAGAGTAATTTTCTTGAGAAAGATTTAACAGAAAACCTGACCGATATCAATTATCCTAAAAAGGAACGGCCGCATTTGGGAGAGCGACCGTTCCTTTTTGAGTCCATCCATTGCATGAAAGGTTAAATTCGTTTATACTTAAGGTACCTTTTGTTCCGAAATATAGGAATGAATTTTCATACTTACGTTTTTTGCTTTTTGGTTGACGTTGATCCATCCATCCGCAGTTCAATCTGCCGAATAAGCGAAAAAAGAGAAGGAGCAAGATCGGGATAAGCACTTGCCAGTTCTTTGGGACTGAGAGTGGGGGCATCTGACTTGTCAAGGCCTTTCGCAGAACCGATGTCTTTGCCGGACAGCAGACAGGCAAGGTTGGAAAGAGCAACTTCAGCGCAGGCAGCAGAATAACCGCCGGCCAGTTCCTTTCGGACAGCAAACAGGTCTTCCGGATTTTTGGGGTTAGAAGCGTACAGGGTCCGGAAAGCACGGTAAAAGGAGGCAAAAAGATAAGTGGAAGCCTCTTTAGCCAAATTTTCATTTTTGCAATTTTCCAAGACAGAATAAAGGAGGGTGATTGCATTCACCAGCAGCCGCTGTTCGGCAGATACCTGTGCGGAGTGGGAAATGCAGGCAGGCTGCTGGGGAGCCAATATGGGAATGCCAGATGGATTTGCTGCACGTCCAAGCAGGTAGTCGCTGGATACGCCGTAAAAATCTGCAATCTTCACAACAAAATCCAATCCGCATTCACGGATACCCTTTTCATAATGAGAGAGAAGAGCTTGTGAAACGCCCAGACTTTCGGCCACTGATTTTTGGCTAAGTCCGCGCTCTTTGCGCAACAGCGTGATGATGCGCGGAAAATAGCTGTTCAATCCTGTCCCTCCCAGTCGAATGTCTGCGAATTTTGTAAATAAACGTAATGTAAAGTATAAACCAAAATAGGAAAATTGTAAACTACTATATATTGTGTAACATGTTTTTAGAAGGAGCTATATCATGCAGTCTTATACAGTGTGTTTAATTCGACACGGTCTGACAGCCGGAAATTTGGAGGGACGGTATATCGGCAGCACGGATTTACCGCTCTGCAGGGAGGGCAAAGAGATGCTGGAGAAGCAGAAAGAAAAACATCCTTACCCCTCTGTGCAGGTGTGTTATTCCAGTCCAATGTTACGCTGCCTGCAATCGGCAAAAATTTTGTATCCGGATTTGACACCGCAAATCGTCACGGATTTCCGTGAAATTGACTTCGGCAGTTGGGAAAATAAAACTGCAGAGGAATTGGCAAAGGGAAATCCACAATTTGTAGAGTGGATGGAAGGAAACAAAAAAATAACGCCGCCCGGGGGTGAAAACAGTGGGTGGTGCATGCAGCGCACCTGTGCGGCATTTGAACATGTGGTGGATGGTATGCTCCGCTCCAATATTCACAGCGCAGCGCTCATTGTGCACGGCGGTTCCATCATGTCTATTCTTTCCACATATGGACTGCCGCGTGCGAAATTCTATGACTGGATGACACAGTCAGGCTGTGGTTATTGTTTACGGATTACGCCCGGTCTGTGGATGCGTTCCATGGTTGCGGAAGTTTATGAAACAATTCCTCCACGAAAACTGGAAACCAAACAGGAAAAACGGGAACACATGGTGCTGGATGTTGCTCGTGAAGCGGCCAACCATGTGTATGACGGCAAAACCGAGAAAGAAGAAAAAGAAACTTGACAGGATGCTCCCTGCAGCGTTATAATAACTAAAAATGAATCGTTGACAAGGCAATGACGGGAATAAGGCATCTGTAAGTTGTTACAGAGAGTTGGTTGGTGGTGTGAGCCAATACAGCAGCAGGTGCGAATAGCTCATCCCTCAGCCGCCGTCCTGAAATCAAAGTAAGGGTGGACGTTTCGGCAGCGTTACTTGCCGGAGCCTTCTCCGGATGGATGAGGCCACTGAGGGCTTCTTTTGGAGCTAAAGCTGGGTGGTACCACGATGCAATTTCGTCCCAGACACAGATTTCTCTGTGTCTGGGACTTTTTTGTTGCCGTGCAACATCCTGCAAAAACCGATCGGCACTGGGCCTGCTTTTAAAAATTTTATTTATTAATCGATAAAAATAAGAGCGGGTTGACTGCTTTTGTACAGGCCAACGATGCAATTGAGGAAAAGGAGAGCTGGTTTTCATGAATAATGGCTGCAAAAAGTATATCCCATTCCGGCAGATCAATCTTCCAGACCGGACTTGGCCGCAAAAAACCATTACCAAAGCACCCATCTGGTGCAGTGTGGACTTACGGGATGGTAATCAGGCACTCATTGACCCGATGAATTTGGAAGAAAAATTAAAATTCTTTCAGCTATTGGTTGACGTTGGCTTTAAGGAAATTGAAATCGGATTTCCGTCTGCGTCGGAGACTGAGTACGAGATTTGCCGTGCACTGATTGAGCGGAATCTTATTCCGGATGACGTAACGATTCAGGTGCTGGTACAGGCGCGTGAGCATCTGATCCGTAAAACATTTGATGCAATCCATGGAGCAAAGAATGTCATTGTGCATTTTTACAATTCCACTTCTACTTTGCAGCGAAAAATCGTTTTTCGGAAAGATATGGACGGAATTATCGGGATTGCGGTGGATGCTGCAAAATTAATCCGCCAGTTAACGGAAAAAGAGATTGCAGAAACCGGCATGAATATCCGTTATGAGTACTCTCCGGAAAGCTTCAGCGGAACGGAAGTGGAGAACTCCGTGCGGATTTGTGACGAGGTGCTGGAGGCTTTGGGTGCTGCACCGGAGAAAAAAGTCATTTTGAACCTGCCTGATACGGTGGAAATGTGCACCCCTAATACATTTGCCGATCAGGTAGAATACTGTATTCGCAATATCAAACACCGCGACTGCGCAGTTATCAGCGTGCATCCGCATAATGACCGTGGCACCGGCGTTGCTGCCACGGAACTTTCCTTACTGGCTGGTGCAGAACGTGTGGAGGGCACCCTCTTTGGAAATGGCGAACGCACCGGAAATGTGGATATTGTGACACTTGCCATGAATATGTATTCACAAGGAGTAGACCCGAAACTTAACTTTTCTGATATCCACCATGTGCGTGACATCTATGAGCACTGCACAGGCATGAAAGTGCCGCCGCGGCAGCCCTATGCGGGCGACCTTGTGTTCACGGCATTTTCAGGCTCTCATCAGGATGCAATCAAAAAAGGCGTGGACTATATGCACACACATCAAAGGCCGTATTGGGAGGTCCCTTACTTGCCAATTGATCCGGCCGATGTTGGACGTGAATATGAGCCGGTTATCCGTATCAACAGCCAGTCTGGAAAGGGTGGAGCTGCATTTGTTATGCAGCAGTCTTTCGGTTTTAATATGCCGAAAGCCATGCATCCGGAATTTGGTGCGGTTGTAAAGCAGGCATGCGATAAGGCTGGACGGGAATTGATGCCGAAAGAAATCTATAGTTTGTTTAACGAAGAATATTTGGAAGTTAACAGTCCTTATAATCTTAAATCCTACAAATTGCATGAAGAAAATGAAGAAGGAGCAGCAGGCAGCAACCCGGTGCAATTTGAAGGAAATCTGTGTTTCCAGCATGAAGATCATCCAATCCGTGCGGTGGGAAATGGACCAATTGACGCATTTTTCCGTGCGCTGGAGCAGGTTGGTGTGCAGAATTACAAGTTTGTCACCTATCAGGAGCATGCAATTTCCCGCGGTGCGGACAGCAAGGCCGTTTCCTATATCCACTTAAAAGACCCGAATGGGAAGGATGCCTTTGGAATCGGAATCGACAGCAATATCAGTCTTGCCTCTATTAAAGGGATCATTTGTGCTATCAACCGTTCCAAGCGTGCATAAGAGAGAGCTTCTATCTATTTTATATGTTAAAATCAAGCAGGAGGGAAAAGAATGCAGACATATCATATCGCCGTTTTAAAAGGCGATGGAATCGGCCCGGAAATTGTGGAACAGGCGATGAAGGCACTGAAGGAAGCAGGCCGGAAATTTGACTTCGGCGTAGATTTTCAGGAGGCACTGTTGGGAGGATGCGCAATTGATAAAACTGGCGTGCCGCTCCCACAAAAAACCATTGCTATTTGCAAGGCAGCGGACAGTACGCTGCTGGGGGCTGTCGGCGGCCCCAAATGGGACAGCCAGCCGGGGAACAACCGGCCGGAAAAAGGACTGCTGGGGATTCGTTCAGCACTCGGCTTATTTGCAAATCTGCGTCCGGCAGTTATTTTTCCGGAACTGCGCAGTGCATCTCCGCTGAAGGAAGAGATTATCGGCGACAACTTGAATGTCCTTATTGTCCGGGAACTGACCGGTGGGATCTATTTTGGCGAGCGCGGACGCTGCACAGAAGACGGTGTGGAGGCAGCCTATGATACGGAAAAGTATTCCGTAACGGAAATTGAGCGCATTGTGCGGGTCGGTTTTCAAATGGCCATGAAACGCAGCAAGAAACTCTGCAGTGTGGACAAAGCCAATGTATTGGAGTCTTCCCGCCTGTGGAGAGCGACCGTTGAACGTTTGAGCAAAGACTACCCAGAGGTTGAGGTTTCCCATCTGTATGTCGATAATTGCGCAATGCAGCTGGTACGCAATCCAAAACAGTTTGACGTAATTGTGACATCCAATATGTTTGGGGATATTCTCTCTGATGAGGCGAGTATGATTTCCGGTTCCATTGGGATGCTGGCTTCTGCAAGCCTGAGCGCGGGTAAGTCCGGCTTGTATGAACCCATTCACGGTTCTGCACCGGATATTGCAGGTACAGGTAAGGCAAACCCGCTGGCGACGATTCTTTCCGGTGCTATGATGCTGCGGTATTCTCTTGACCAGTCGAAAGCAGCGGATGCAATTGAAGCGGCCGTTTCGGCGGCTCTGAAAAAGGGCCGTACCTGCGACATTGCTGCCAAAGGTCTGCCGACACTCTCCTGCACAGAAATGGGCGATCTTGTCTGCAGCCTGATTTGACTTCTTATAAAGGTTTTAAAAAATCCGTAAACTGTGGTAAAGCAGTTTACGGATTTTTTTTAGAACAACAGAAGAAGAATCGGCTTAGAATTTCGGCTTTAATCCTCATGCGGTTTTTCGGCTGGTTTGGGCATATCTTCCGGAAGAGGTTCTTTCCATGCCTGAAAAGCAAGATAGATGCCGCCGAGCGCCGTTACAATGGCTACAGACGCTGCTGCCATTGACAAGTTGTCCTGATCAAGCGGGCTGAAAATCATGGCAACCAGTGTACATCCAAAGGCAATGCAGAAAAAGATTTCAGACATTTTTCCATCGGAACATTGTGACACAAAGGGTACCTCCGTTCAAAATGATTTAAAAGTGATGGAGTCTATCGCTTAACGCGGCAAATTGTGAAAGCGTCAGCTGTTCAGCCCGCACATTTTCCGCCGCGCCAATTTCTTTTAAGGCAGCCTGCACAGCGGACTTTGGCAGGGAAAGTCCGGCAGCAACTGCATTTGCGGCGGTTTTACGCCGCTGTCCAAAGGCTGCCCGAATGGTACGGAAAAAGAAGGTTTCCTCAGAAACTTTTACGGGTGGAACAGACCGGACATGCAGCTGGATAACGGCAGAATCAACTTTCGGACTGGGGAAAAAACTGCCGTGGCCGACGGAGAACAGCAGCTGCGGTTCTGCGTAATACCAAACTGCGGCGCTTACTGCTCCGCAGGCGCGGGTACCTGGTTTGGCGCACAGTCGTTCAGCAGCTTCTTTCTGCACCATTACCGTAATGGATTCTACCGGCAGCTTTTCTTGCAGCAGTTTCATCATGACCGGAGAAGTAATGTAATAGGGCAGATTTGCACAAACAGCAATGTGCAGACTGGAAAATTCCTGCTGCAAAAGTTTGGGAAGATTCAGCTTCAGGACATCTCCCAGGATCACATGGACATTGCGGTAGGGACTGAGCGTTTCCTCAAGGACCGGAAGAAGACGGTTGTCCAGTTCCACTGCACAAACTTTTTCTGCGCGTGAGGCAAGTTCAGCAGTCAATACACCGATACCAGGCCCAATTTCCAGTACACCAACGCCGGGTGCTGCGCCGCAGGCATTTGCCATGCGTGGACAGACCGTAGGGTTAATGAGAAAATTCTGGCCCAACTTTTTGTTAAATGAAAATCCGTGGCGGAACAGAACTTCCCGTATGGTATTGATGTTTGATAAATCCATCGTTCCTCCTATAAACGCAGTACAGCATGGTGCTATAAAATTTTGGGCAGGCGGTTTTGCAACTCCTAATTCTGCTGTTACATGGATTCCGGCGCTGTGATTTTCAGCAGGGACAGTACATTGTGCAGAACCGTGCGGACACAGTCACACAAATACAGCCGCGCGGCGGCAAGAGAGGAAGCTTCCCCACGGATGTGGCAGGCTGTGTAAAATTTGTGAAACAGAGAAGCCAATGTAAGGGCATAGCGCGTAATGCGTGCCGGGTCATAGTTTTTGGCCGCTTCAATCATCTCACCGGTATATTCGGACAGGTGACGAATCAGCTCAAGCTCTTCCGGTGCGGTGAGCAGAGCTAATTCTTCCTCGGAGCAGTCACGCAGCTCAGTTCCATCAGCAGCAAGTGTCTTAAAGAGACTGCAGATACGTGCATATGCATACTGCACGTAATAGACGGGGTTCTGGTTGTCCTGCTGAACCGCAAGATCAAGGTCAAAATCCATTTCGGAATTCGGTTCACGCAGATTGAAAAGAAAACGTGCGGCATCCACCGGCACTTCATCCAGCAGTGTTACCAGCGTAATCGCTTTTCCGCTGCGCTTGCTGGCTTTAATGATTTCGCCGCCGCGAACAAGACGGACCATTTGCATCAGTAAGACATCCAGCTTGGAGGAATCAACGCCAAGTGCCTGCAGGGCCCCTTTCAGCCGCGGCACATAGCCATGGTGATCGGCTCCCAAAACATCAATGGCCTTGTCAAATTTCCGTACCATCAGTTTATTATAGTGATAAGCGATATCCGGCACCACATAGGTGGGAATTCCGTTTGCACGTACCAAGACAAAATCCTCGGAACCATAGGCCTCGCCTTTAAACCAGAGGGCACCGTCCTTTTCATAGGTTGCGCCGTTTGCTTTCAATCGTTCAATTACGCGCTTGACAGCACCGCTCTGGTGCAGGGTGGATTCGCGGAACCAGTTGTCATATCGAATGCGGTATTTGAGCAAGTCATCCTGCAGTCCCTGAATGTTCAGCGGCAGGGCATAGTCGATCAGGGCTTTCCGGCGCTCTTCTGGGGAAACGTTCACATATTTATCTCCGTGGAGCTTCGCAAAATTTTTCGCATGTTTAGTGATATCGGCGCCTTTGTAGCCGTCCTCTGGGAATGGAACGGCTTCTTCGCCTTTATAAATCTGCAGATAGCGTGCTTCCAGAGACAGGCCGAATTTGTTGACCTGATTGCCGGCATCGTTAATATAAAATTCCCGCTGTACCTGATAACCTGCAGCATCCAGCACGGAAGCGAGACAGTCACCGATTGCGCCGCCGCGTGCATTGCCAATATGCATTGGACCGGTTGGGTTTGCAGAGACAAATTCGACCAGCACGCGTTTTCCCCTGCCAAAGTTGCTGCGGCCGTAATTTTTGCCGCTTTGCCGAATATCCCGCAGGACAGCCCGGTAAAATTCATGGCGGTAGAAAAAGTTCAGAAAGCCCGGCCCGGCGATTTCACACCGGCTGAAAAAGGTACCGTCCAGCGAAAGATTCTGCACAATCGCTTCTGCAATTTTCCGCGGGGCCATACGGAATGTGCGGGCGCTGACCATGGCGGCATTGGCAGCCCAGTCGCCGTGGGCGTGGTCGGCGGGGACCTCCAAGGTAAAATCAGGAAGTTTCCCCGAAGGCAGCGCCTGCAGCTCCTGTGCTTTCGCGGCCGCTTTCAGAATGGCGCAGCGCAGCTGCTCCTTTGCCTGCTGTACATGTTTTGACATCTTGATGTTCTGCCTCCTTGACGGTAATGCAAAGTTGGTTGACACTGGAAAGATTTGCGTCCAGATCAAGTGTATAGTTGACAGTCAGCTTACCGCCTTCGTCAGTTAGCTGGTTATCTACTCGGGAAGTGAAGACGCCGAGCATCATCTGGCCGTAGTCGGTGGCATATTGGCACAGGTGCCGCTTGCCGTTTTCCAGAATCAGCCGTGTGCCGTCGATTCCACCGCGCATGAGTGTGACACAGTGATTTCCTTCAATTTTCAGAATGGAAGTTTGTGACTGATTGGTGTCTTCATCGTATTCTTTATAGGAAATGTACCGCTTACCGTTCCGCTTGACGTAAGAACCCCAAGCGGTTACTTCCACTTCACCTGTCTGGTCGTCAACTGCTTGCCGGCCACATACGGAAATCAGGTAGTTTTCTTCCATTAATTAGCTCCTTCGTATTTATCAATATCTACAAGCTGGACGGAACCGTGCACATCTTCCCGCAAAAAAATTCCGGCAATCCGGGAAAAATCATCAATCCGGTCGCTGACATAAAAGGAGCAGCCGCCGGAACTGTTTTCGGCCAGCAGATGGTTCTTCTTCAGCAGAGTACGGCAATAAGCGGCAGTTTCACGGCCGCTGTCAATCAGACGCACGGATTCACCGACAACTTCGCCGATAATCCGCTTAAGAATGGGATAATGCGTGCAGCCGAGAATAACCGTATCCACCTGCGCTTCCCGCAGCGGTGCAAGATAAGTTTCCGCAATTTCTTTCGTAATATCTGGATGGTCCAACATAAAGCCGGATTCCACGATGGGTACAAAAAGCGGACAGCTCTTTGCAAAAACCTGCAGCTTTTTGGAGATGGTTTGCAGTGCCTGCTGAAAAGAGCCGCTCCGAATGGTCGCATCTGTTGCAATCACACCAATGCGGCCGTTCCGAGTGGCTTTCGCAGCTGCCTGAGCGGTCGGTTCCAACACACCGGTGAAAGGTACCGAAAGCTCTTTTGCAAGCAGGGCACCCGCAACGCTGCTTGCAGTACCACAGGCAGAAACAATTGCCTTTACATGCTTGCTCATCAGAAAAGCGGCATCCTGCCGGGAATATTGAATAATAATATTCCGGCTGCGGGAGCCATAAGGGACACGCCCGGTATCCCCAAAATAAATAATCTGTTCATCCGGCAAAATGCGGAGAATTTCCCGCACAGCGGTCAGACCGCCAAGGCCGGAGTCAAATACACCGATAGGCCGATTGTCCATATCTTCTGTCCTTCTCCATTAAAAGTTATCAATATTCCTGTTTTTAGAATTCTGCTCAAATGTAGCGCTTGCGCTCTTCCGCCAGAGAAATCAGCTCATCCAGAAGCTGACCGATTGGTTTCCCGCAGGCTTCCCAAAGCTTTGGATACATACTGATGGAAGTAAATCCGGGCAGCGTGTTTAACTCATTCAGCAAAATTTCCTTACCATTGCGCACAAAAAAATCCACGCGGGCAAGGCCGGTACAGCCCAGAAGCCGATAGGCACGGCAGGCTATGTGCCGCAGCTCTTCCGCCACAGATTCCTCCAGATGTGCAGGAATATAAAGTGTGCTTGTTCCGTTTTTATATTTGTCATCATAATCATAAAATTCTGCATTGGAACCGATTTCACCAACGATGCTGGCCTGTGGGCATTCATTCCCTAATACCGCACATTCGATTTCCTGACCCGTAACGGCTTCTTCTACAATGATTTTGCTGTCCTGCAGGGCCGCCAGTGCTACGGCGGCATCCATTTCCTTTGCACTTTTCACTTTGGAAATGCCAACACTGGAGCCTGCATTAGCAGGCTTCAAGAAGATGGGCCAGCCAAGGCGCGCGTCAATCTTGCACTGGATTTTTTTGCGGCCGTCACCGCTGTAATTTTCAGCGAAAAACCAGAGGAAGTGTGCTTGCTTAATATTCCAGCTTGCCAGCAGAGTATGTGTAACAGCTTTGTCCATACAGCAGGCACTTGCAAGGGTAGGGGAGCCTACATAGGGAATACCGCTCAAATGCAGCAGTCCCTGCATGGTTCCGTCTTCGGCATTTTTTCCGTGCAGGGCGGGAATGATACAGTCAATGCGGATGCTTTCAAAGCCGTCCGGACTTTCCGCAACAATGCCATGCACAGAGGTATCTGGTGAGAGGAAAGCATGCCGGCATGCGGCTGTATCGGAGGCCCAGGTACCGGTACGTATGGATTCTGTAGACCCGCTGTAGAGGAACCAGCGGCCGTCTTTTGTGATACCTAACATTAGAATATTGTATTTATTTGAATCTAAGTTTTCTGCAATGGCGGCAGCGGAAATGCAGGAAATTTCATGTTCAGAGGAACTTCCGCCAAACAGAATTGCAACTGTTTTTTTCATATACTCATCCCTCCATGAAGCAGCACCGCTCTCTGCGGCAGCTGCGTCAATAACAAAACTCTGATATCTGATTTATCATACCACAACCGAAAACCGGAAGCAATGCTATTAGCCTTACAAATGTATGGTGACAAATAGCTTTTTATGTAGTATAATAATTTTAAAGGACTGAAATGCAGCCGACAAGCTGCAGCGGCGGATACGTGTTACAGGAGGGATGACCTTGGAACAAAAGGCGTTTGAACGGATTATAAAAAGCCTGCAGGCGGTGCTGGAAAAGCAGGGTTATGTGCTGGACCAGGACGGCATGCGTAAGGGCGATTCCGGCATGCAGGCTGTCTTTGTTGGAAAAGAAATGGCCTACGGCGTTTTCTATATATCTGGAAACAAACGTTTTGAATTGCGTTACTGCAGCGTGGAAAACGACGTGCCGGATGAGAAATGGCGTAACCGTTCGGTGCTGCTTTTTGATCCGGAAAATGAGGAAGATGCCAGCAGCATGACGAACAGTATTATTTCCGATTTCACAGATGAAGTGTCGGAAAAAGATAAGACTGTTGCGGCCTTGCAGATGGTAAGAAAGCACCGCAAAAAGAAAAACGGAGAGAGTAAAACGGATTCTCTGTTTTTCTTTAACCGTTTGGTCAATGTCTTTCCGGAGATTCGTGAAGAATTAACTGTGGAACGCATCACTTACGGACAGATTCGCACAGCGACTTTTGCAAAAGAGAAAGTTCTGCCAAAACTTCATACGCTGTTGCAGGGCGCGCCGAGTGAAGCTGCCGTCAAAAAAATCGGGGAAATTTTCAGCGAATTATATATGAACGGAGACGTGGATGTGCGTTCAACTATCACGTTTGTTTTACTGAACAATTTGTCTGATGAGGAAACGGAAAAGATCGTGCCATACTTTACTAAGGATATGAAGACAGGCTGCACTGCGGCCCGCAGCATGCGCGGCAAAAAGTTTAAGCCGGAAAAGCCGAAAAAGCATAAGCGCATTGTTGCAGAGAGCCTGAATGGGTAATTCATCCAGCGCGGCAGTGGCAGAAGATAAAACTTAATCAACGGCTTTGTTGACAGCCTCTTTAGAATATGATATAATGATAATACCTCAATAAAGGGGTATTTTTTTTGCACCCTTTTCAGAGGGAGGCCGGGACACAATCTGTCTCAATATTTTTCCGGAAAAACGGGAGGTGCCGTCATGAGAGTAAAGGTAGTATTAGCCTGCACAGAATGCCATCAGCGTAACTACAATACAATGAAAAACAAAAAGAACGATCCGGACAGACTTGAAATGAAAAAGTACTGTAAATTCTGCAAAAAGCATACTTTGCACAGAGAAACCAAGTGATTCGGACGGAGGGACAGCAAGATGGCTGACAAGAAAAAAAAGTCCGGCGCAAAATCCGCTCATACGCCGAACAGTGAGAAAGCCGCTAAGAAAGCTGACAAAATGTCCGGTAAAACTGTTGCAACAGCAAAGGGTGTCAATAAGGCCGCAAAAGCGGAAAAGAAGTCAAAAAAAATTTCAAGATTCTTTCACGACCTGAAAGTTGAAATTAAAAAAATCGTTTGGCCAACCCCCCACACAGTGTGGAAAAATGTGGGAATCGTTGTGGCCGTGATTGCAGTTGTAGGTGTGTGTGTGTTTGGCTTGGATGAAGCATTTACACATCTGCTGCACCAGTTTATGAATGTCGCAGTTTGATGAAAGAAGTGAGGTATGACAATGGCTGAAGAAGCACGCTGGTATGTTGTGCATACCTACTCTAGCTATGAAAACAAGGTTGCCTCAACCTTAATGAAAACGGTTGAAAACCGCAGCATGCAGGACCTCATCCAAGAGGTGTTGGTTCCGACGGAGAAAGTCACAGAAGTAAAGGACAACAAAACGCGGGAAGTTGAACGGAAAATTTTTCCCGGTTATGTATTTGTCAAGATGGTGCTGACGAACGAATCCTGGTATGTCGTTCGTAATATCCGCGGGTGCACCGGATTTGTCGGCCCGGATAACACGAAGCCGCTGCCGCTGTCCGAAGAAGAAGTGCAGAAGCTGGGTGTTAAGAAAGAAAACGTAGAAGTTTCTTATCAGGTGGGCGATTCCGTCAATATTGTGGACGGGCCATTTAATGGCTTTGTTGGTACGGTTGAGGCGATTGATCCAGAGAAAGACCGGGTTCGTGTTACCATCAATATGTTCGGCCGCGAAACTCCGGTGGAACTTGAACTGGATCAGGCGGAAGCGATGGAATGAATGCGGATAGCTTTCGTATACGAAACAAAAAAGATATTCTGCGGGAAACCGCTGGATAAGGGGGCTGAAGCCCCCGTGGGAGGAATATACCAAATTCTGTTTTGCAGGTATGTTCCGCTTTTACCACAAATTTTGGAGGTGCAATTACAATGGCTCAGAAGGTTACTGGTTATATTAAGCTCCAGATACCTGCCGGCAAGGCAACCCCGGCACCGCCTGTTGGACCGGCTCTCGGTCAGCACGGTGTCAATATCATGGCGTTTACAAAAGAATTTAATGAACGCACTAAGAAAGATGCAGGGCTTATTATCCCTGTTATCATTACCGTTTATGCGGACCGTTCCTTTACTTTCGTCACGAAGACTCCACCTGCTGCTGTCTTGATTAAAAAGGCCTGCGGTATTGATAAGGCTTCTGGCGAACCGAACAAGAATAAAGTTGCAAAAATCACCAAGGAACAGATTAAACAAATCGCAGAGCAGAAGATGCCCGACCTGAATGCGGCTACTGTGGAATCTGCTATGAGCATGATTGCCGGTACTGCCCGCAGCATGGGTATCGAAGTCGCTGACTGACATTACCCGGGTGGGAGGAACTAATCATCCGTATTTACCACTTTACAGGGAGGATAACCAATGAAACATGGTAAGAAATACATCGACAGCGAAAAGCTGATTGATCGCTCCAAATTTTATGATCCACAGGAAGCTTTGGATCTTGCCGTGAAAACCGGCACTGCAAAATTTGATGAAACGGTAGAAACCCATATCAGGCTGGGCGTAGACAGCCGCCATGCGGACCAGCAGGTCCGCGGTGCGCTGGTTCTGCCAAACGGAACGGGCAAGAATGTCCGCGTCCTTGCCATCTGCAAAGGCGATGCTGCAAAAGAGGCAAAGGAAGCCGGTGCCGATTTTATCGGTGCAGAGGATATGGCCAAGAAGATTCAAACGGAAGGCTGGATGGATTTTGACGTTGTGATTACAACACCGGATATGATGGGCGTTGTGGGCCGTTTAGGTAAAATCCTTGGTCCCCGCGGCTTGATGCCAAACCCGAAAGCCGGCACGGTTACACGTGAAATCGGCAAGGCTATTAAAGAGGCCAAAGCTGGTAAGATAGAATACCGTCTGGATAAATCCAATATCATTCATTGTGTTATTGGCCGCGTATCTTTTGGCGCAGAGAAACTCACCGAAAACTTTGATGCTCTGATGGACGCAATTGTGAAAGCAAAGCCGGCAGCTGCAAAAGGTCAGTATATCCGTTCTTGCGTTATTGCATCCACAATGGGCCCTGGTATCCGTGTGAACCCCAATAAATATGGAGTGTAATTGAAAATGGTTGCTTGACATACAGAATCCTGTATGTTATAATTCAAATGCTGTCCTAAGACAGCAGGTGCAATTTGCGCAAAGGGTTTTACCCGCCTGCCGAGGAAAACAAAGGAAACACTTTTAATTGTGTGCTTTTGCCTTTCCTGCGGTAAACGCGGGAAAGGCTTTTTTGCTGCAACTGGCACAATCGGTTCAATGGAGGTGAAACCATTTGCCAAGCGAGAAGATTTTAGACGAGAAGAAAAAAGCAGTTGCTGCTTTGACTGAAGAGATCAAAAAGGCTCATGTTGGAATTTTGGTCGATTACAAGGGCATTTCTGTTGCGGATGACACAAAGCTTCGGAAAGATCTGCGCACAGGCGGCGATTCCTACAAAGTTGTAAAAAACACTTTGCTGAAGCGTGCGCTGGCAGAAGCTGGCTTGGAGGAACTTGACGGTCTGCTGGAGGGAACAACTGCGATTGCCACTGGTGAAGACTACACAAGTGCTGCTAAAGTCCTGGCTGGATATGCAAAAGACAGTGACAGCTTTAAGATCAAAGGCGGATTCCTGGACGGGGTGGCTGTTGATACTGCAGAGATCAACGATCTTGCAAAACTGCCAAGCAAGGAAGTTTTGGTCGCACAGGTCCTGAGTGGCTTGAATGCTCCAATTACGGGATTGGTTACTGTTTTGAATGGTACCATTAAAGGTTTGGTTGTTGCGCTGAATGCAATTGCTGAAAAGCAATCTGCTGCACAAGCCTGATTTGTCTGTAATTTTTTAAGAACAAAAATGGAATATGTTTGATTTGATTTGGAGGTAATAAATATGTCCGAGAAGGTTGAAAAACTCGTTGAAGATGTAAAGGCACTTTCTGTTTTGGAACTGTCTGAACTGGTCAAGGCTCTGGAAGATGAGTTCGGTGTTTCTGCTGCTGCTCCTGTTGCTGTCGCTGCTGCTCCGGCTGCTGCTGCTCCGGCTGCAGAAGAGAAGACAGAGTTCGATGTTGTTTTGAAGTCCCCAGGCGGAAACAAAATTCCGGTCATTAAAATTGTCCGTGATGCAACAGGTCTGGGCCTGAAAGATGCAAAGGGCTTGGTCGATGCTGCACCTAAGGCAATTAAAGAAGGCCTTTCCAAGGACGATGCAGAGGCTCTGAAAGCAAAGCTGACAGAGGCTGGTGCAGAAGTCGAACTGAAGTAAGTTGCTTCTTTTCTCACATTGTAATAACGGCTGGAATATTGTTTGAGATAAGATATTTTCGGCTTATTAAATCCCCTTGCCAAGGAAAATTGGCAGAGGGGATTTTTTGTGTCAGCTTTCACAAGAGAAATACCGGAATACGCATTTCAATGATTATTTAACAGAAGCATAAATCATATATTGACCCTTTAGGGCTATCACAACTGTCCATTATGTTGTGGACTTATCATTTTATAGATTCATCCAAGTAAAGACACTAATTTTTTTCAGAATGTGCTATAATGATAACAAAAAGGGGGTATATATATGTGGGCAGATCATTCCGTGTTTTATCAAATTTATCCGCTGGGTTTCTGTGGTGCTCCGGTACAGAATGACGAAATCACCGTTCCCCGTATTGGTAAGGTAACAGAATGGGTTGAACATATTCTCAACCTTGGCTGTAATGCGGTCTATTTTGGGCCTGTATTTGAAAGTGATGCGCATGGATATGATACACGCGATTACCAGAAAATTGACAGACGGCTGGGAACCAATAAAGATTTTGCAGATGTCTGCCAGACCATGCATCGTGCCGGAATCAAAATCGTTTTGGACGGTGTGTTTAACCATGTTGGACGCGGCTTTTGGGCGTTTCAGGACGTCCTGCAGAACCGCGAATCGTCACCTTACCGAGACTGGTTCTATATTAACTTTGAGGGGAATGACAACTACAATGATGGGCTTTGGTATGAAGGCTGGGAAGGCCACTATGAACTGGTCAAACTAAATCTTAAAAATCCCGCTGTTGTTGATCATTTGCTCACCTGTGTCGGTCATTGGATTGATGAATTTCAAATTGATGGCTTGCGGCTGGATGTGGCCTATCTGCTTGACCGTGATTTTTTAAAAAAGCTTCGCGCATTTACCACTTCACGCAAAGCTGAATTTTTTCTTTTAGGAGAAATAATCGGCGGCGATTACCGCCAAATCATGAATCACGAAATGTGCGATAGTGTCACGAATTATGAATGTTATAAAGGCTTATATTCAAGTTTTAACAGCTTGAACCTCTTTGAAATTGTCCATTCACTGCTTCGGCAGTTTGGATCTGACCCGTGGGCCTTGTTTCCGGGTGCACATCCCCTTTCATTTGTAGACAATCATGATGTCACGAGAGCAGCATCTATTCTAACGAATAAAAAACACATACCAATCCTTTATGCGCTTTTGTTTGGGATGCCGGGAATTCCGTGTATTTATTATGGCAGTGAATGGGGGGCAGAGGGCCGTAAGGAAAATGGAGATGCTGCTCTGCGCCCTTGTTTTACGGCACCGCAGAAGAATCAGTTGACGGATTGGATTGCTTCATGTGCCAAAGCGCGGCGCGGCAGTGCGGCACTTTGTGACGGAAGTTTTCATAGCCTAGTGCTGCAGAATCAATACTGCATTTTTGAACGAAAAACAGCCAATGACCGCGTTTTGGTAGCTGTCAATATTGGGGATACAGCTGTGCATGTGGATTTCGATGCTGGAGCAGGCCGTGCGCGGGACCTGATTACCGGACAAGTGCATGATTTTGGAGGCGGCACTAATCTTCCTCCTTATTTTGCAGCATTTTGGCAGATTTTCTAATGCGGTTTCTAGAGGAGTTTTGTCATAAAAATTGTTCTTTCTGCAAACCTTATGTTTGCAATTCATGGGGGCCTTTGTTCAGACAATCTTTTTCCGTCTGCCAATCAGCAACTGGCCAGGAGTCTTCCGGTGTATTTTTTCTGGACTGGTTTTTCACACGATACATAGAATGGTCGGCTGTTACAATGAGTTGGTCAATGTTAGATCCGTCTTTTGGGTAAAAACTGACACCAATGCTAAAAGATAGAGGAATCTCATGACCATGACAAGTGACTGTTTTTGTCTTTGCAGATTTGATTTTGGAAATCACTATTTTGCAGTTTTCTTCTTTTTTAATATCAGGCAGCAGAATTAAAAATTCATCTCCGCCGTATCTTGCAACAATATCACTTTTTCGGACGGAATTGGTGAAAATATTAGCCGCACATTTTAGCACCTGATCACCAACTTCATGCCCATAGGTGTCATTAATACATTTAAACCGATCAATATCAATAAACATCAGGCAGAACATTTCATCTTTCCTTTTACTGGTTTGAGCCATCTTTTTTGCCAGCTCATAAAAAAGGGTTCTGTTTGCAATCCCTGTTAGTGTGTCATAGTAAGCAAGCCGCTGAATTTGTTTCTCTTTATCTATGAGCTCATGGTTAAGCAGGCATAATTGTTTAATATTAGATTTTAACTGTGCAATTCTTTCATATTCACTGGTGACATCTTGAAATTCCAGCAGTAAATATGGTTCACCGACATCTGACAGGTTACTGATGCGAATATTAAATTTTGCTTTGCCCGGAATAATCTCTTGGTGCAAAACTGCAGAAAAAAAGAAATGATAATTTTTATGCAGCGCAGCCGAAAATGCATTGCGTAGATAATTTGTATTAAATCCGGGAAGGACAGCTAAAATAGAACGGTCCAGCAAATCTGGGGATTCTGTCTTTACAATTTTCGAAAACATCATATTGGCATAGGTGATTTTATAATTTGCATTCAAAATTAAAATACCTTGATTAAGATTATCCATAACTGCAAAGTAGTTGTTATCCAAAAAATTCACCCTCGATTCTGCTCAGCAAATGAAAGAGTTCTTCACTAGAGGCTGATGTAAGATCGATAAAAATAGTTCCCTTGATTTCCGTTTGTTCTATTGTAAAAGAAACCGATAACATTAAGACCGATTTACATTCTTCTGATTCAATATCATGACTGAAATCAATGGACTGATTGTAAATTTGAACTTCCGGAAGTGAATAGGATAAGGTGATTCCCAGAGAATTCCCCATTTCCCCAATGATACTGTTTAGAACGATATTACCAATTTCATTAATGATATCAAAGTCGATATCCGTAAAATCAGATTGATTGGGAAAGGAAACGGGTTGTTCTCCCGTGCAGAGATAAATAAAGTCGTGCATTTTATCAGCAGGAAATACCAGATTTGCTTTTCCTTCTAAAGCATCTGAAAAGGAAATTGTAGAAACCATGAGGGTCCCATCCGGCAATTTTAGAGATGAATCTTTATTTTTGCGGGAGAGCCTTTCTTTGCCGCTCAGCAGTATGACGTTTGGTACACGAAGCCGTATTGTTTTATGCAAAATTTGAGAGAGCATATCGGCTGCTTTTCCGATGCTAACATTAAAAATCTCATTTAAAATATCACATGCAATCTTATTTTGCTGCTTCATAACGCGTCCCTTTAATTTTCGCATATAATACCTGCATCGTTTCGTCACTAAGAGGTTTATTAATGAAAGCAGTAATGCCCATCGCTTCTATCTCTTGGCGGATACCTTTTTGGACATCTGCGCTTAAGACAATAATATTATGAAAGTTTTTCTTTTTTAAAATAGAAATCATATCTTTTCCGCTGACTTTTGGCATCAGCAAATCTGCAATAACATAATCCGGATGTGTTTGATCGAATTTCTGTATTCCCATTTCACCATCTGAAGCAAATTCAATGGAAGCATCAGGGAAATATTTACGGATGTAATTTGCAGAAATTTTTCTGGAAAATGCAGAATCATCAATTAATAAAAATTTCATCATGACACATTCCTTTTCGTTTTCAATCTTGTAGGCTGGTTAAATATCGGTGTATTTTCTGTAAAATATACATACATATAACTCATAATATCATGTCCAAATGCATGAGTCAATTTCCAATAGATAGTATGAATATGCACTGATTAAAATCATGAAATTTCGCTATTTCATGATTCCTTATATTTATCCGTAGAGTAAACATTAGAAATGCAATTTCACTTAATTTTACTTTATGTTCCCCTTTAAAACCGCCTGTATTTTTTAACGCGGCGTATGTTTCGCTTATGCCGGCTGTAAAAGATGGCAAGGATGATATAAACGATAAGAAGTACCACAATAACAGTAAATATAGCAATAAACCATGGCGCTGCAAAAATCTCCTGTGCCGTGCTTACGGAATGTACCAATTCACTGCGGTTCACCGTTGCACTGGAGACCAATCGCACTGTTGCCAGTTTTTGCTGGGCGTAAGTAAGTGTGGCAGTGCCAATGACCTGACCTTTCTGCACGGGTGCTTCCGCAAAGGAGGGCACATTTGGCGTCACATCCACACTGTTGGCGCTGACACCTTCCGGAAGGACTGCCGTGACATCTTTTTCCGGACACAGTGTAACAGAGTCATGGTTCCAAGCATATTTCAGTGGAATTTCACACATGGGTTCATTGGCAGAGGCAATTTGCACCAGATTAAAGTTGGTGTAAATCCATCGGTAAAGTTTGGTGGTGTCGACCATTTCACCACATGTATTTGAATTTACGGGAGCACCCATCAGAACGCAGAGATATGTACGTCCGCCGAAAATAGCTGTGGTAACAAGACAGCGGCCGGATTCATCCGTATGCCCGGTCTTAATGCCTTTAACATAGGGATTGTAGTATTCGCCGCCTTTTGCTCCGCGGTCAATCATATAGTTTGTGGTAGTCAATTGCCGCTTGGTGCCGGGCTTGTTAAGAGGAGTTAAGTTATAAACCGTTGTGTTGGTTACTTCGATAAAATAATTCAGTGTCAGTGCATATTTTGCCATCAGCGACAAGTCGTGCGCAGTTGTATAATGATTCGGATTGTGCAGACCGTTGGGATTGACAAAATGCGTTCCCGTGCAGCCAAGCGCTTTGGCTTTCTGATTCATCATGTTTACGAATTTGTTGATATCGCCGCCGCCGACGTAATCTGCCAGAAGCAGAGCGGCATCGTTTCCTGAAGGAACCATCATTGCATAAAGAAGCTGATGGATACTGAATTTTTCGCCGACTTTCATGCCGGCATTAGAGCTTCCAGTACCCTCAATCATCTTGTACTCTTTTTCAGAGTAGGTGGCCGTTTCCGTATCCACATTTTTGACATGTTCCATCACAATGATAAATGTCATAATTTTTGTTGTGGAGGCAGGATACATTTTTTTGTCCGCATTCAGCGAAAATACGGTGGTGTCTGTATCTAAATTCACAAGAATTGCCGCTTTTGAATTTAGTTTAAAGTCGGGTTTAAAAAGGCTGTCACTGCTGTTTAGTGTAGATGAAACAGTTTGGCTGTCAGTTGACAAAGAACTGGTTTTAGAAGCTGCATTGGCCGGCAGACAGCTCACCACAATAACTGTAAGCATCAACATCAGTGAAAGCAGACGTTTTTTCATGGAAGTATTCCCTCCGCTGTGATAAAATAGAAGTAAGAATCGGTGATTTCTGTGACTGAGATTTAAAATGATATCCACTTCAACAGTATACCAGTTATTTGCAGAAAAAGAAAGATAGAATTGTTGGCTTTTTTCCTTAACTGCCAGAGGAATGGAGGAGGGGATGCTTATGAAATTTTTACATACAGCAGACTGGCACTTGGGCAAAGCACTTTATGGGCGCAGCATGTTGGGAGAGCAGTCGTGGTTTTTGCTCCATTGGCTTTTGCCGTTGTTGGAGCGCGAAAAACCGGATGCAGTGCTGCTTGCCGGAGATATTTTTGACCGTCAGGTTCCGCCGGTGGAAGCAGTTACTTTGTTTAATACTTTTTTGAATGCAATTTCGCAGCTTCAGATTCCCCTGATTGCTGTGACCGGAAACCATGACAGTGCGCAGCGGCTTTCCCTTGGAACCTCTCTCCTGCGGAAGCAAGGGGTAGTGCTGGCAACCCGTCCGGAGGACGTGTGGTGCCCCTATACCATCGTGACAAAAGAAGGCCCGTTTTGTTTTTATACGCTGCCGTATTGCGATCCTGCCGCAGCAAGAGCGGCGCTTCAACAAGAGGATGATGGCCCGCGCACGATGGATGAAGCGTTTCGTGCACTGCTTGCGCAGGTGAAACCTGATCCAGCAGTTCAAAATGTTTTGGTTACACACTGCTTTGCCGCGGGCGGACAGATAAGCGCAAGCGAAAGTCCGGCATTTGTCGGCGGCAGCAGCCAAGTTGGGTTGGACTGTTTTGAACCCTTTGATTATGTGGCACTGGGACATCTGCATGGGCCGCAGAAAGCAGGCTGCGGCCGCTATTCCGGTTCGCCGCTCAAATACAGCTTTGATGAAGAAAAGCAGAAGAAAAGTGCCGTGATGGTTACCCTGAAGGAGCATCATGCAGAAACAGAACTGTTTCCTATTGTTCCACCGCATGATGTCCGCATTCTGCGCGGCACTTTTGAAGAGCTGCTTACGGATGCACAGAAAGCGCCGAGTGAGGACTACCTGTTGGTGCAGCTGACCGATGAATATCCAATTTATCAGCCCGTTGACCGTCTTACTCCATACTATCCCAACCTGTTAGGGGTTTCCAGTGAATACCTGCTTTCCGGCGGCGGGGAAGAGGACGACTGTTTCCGTCGGGAAATGCGGCAGCACCGGGTAAGCGATGAGCAGATTTTTACGGCGTTTCTGGAGCAGGTTTGCTGCACAGAGCCGACGGAGCAGGACCTTGCCCTGTTTCAGAAGGTTATGAAAGAGGGGGAAGAGGCATGAGACCACTTCGGCTTCGGATGAAAGCGTTCGGCTCTTATTTGCATGAGACCAAGATCGATTTTACGGAGCTTGGTGAGCATCCGCTGTTTCTGATTACAGGTGCCACCGGCGGTGGAAAGACAACAATTTTGGACGCAATGTGTTTTGCCCTTTATGGAAAAGCAACTGGAGGGCGGCGCAGTTGGGAGGGGATGCGCAGCCTTTCGGCAAAGCCGGAAGATGAAACCTTGGTCGAGTTTGAATTCGGCTACCGTGGTTCAGCATATAAATGGTTTCGCAGCAGAAAAGAATATTATTCCAAGCGGGCCGATACGATGAAAGTTAAAGATGTGCATGAGTGCTACCAGAGAAAAAAGGATGGAAAATGGGAATTGCTGTGCTCTGGTTCAGAACTGCGTGTCAAAGAACAGGCGGAACAACTGTTAGGGTTAACCTGTGAGCAGTTTTCTCAGGTAGTCGTCCTGCCGCAGGGGGATTTTTTGAAGCTTTTGCTGGCCAATTCGCGTGACAAGGCTTCCCTGCTGCAGACATTGTTTGCAACAGAACGCTGGGAACGCCTGACACGCCGGATGCGTGATCGGGCGGGAAGCCTTTCCAAACAAGCTGGACAAAATGATGCCGCCAGAGCTTCGATAGTTTCGCGTGAGGGCGTGCAGGACATGGATGGCCTGCAGGAAAAATGCCGAAAACTTGCAGAAGAGCAAAACAGGCTGCAGAAATCCTTGGCTGCTGCACAGGAAAAACAGGCGCAGTGTAATCGGGTCTATGATATTGCAGCCAAGGCTGCAGATGCTTATGATGGATTGAAGCAGCGTGAAAAAATCCTAAGTGATGCAGCCAAGCGTTCGCAACAGGCGGCAGGGGAGAATGCTAAGATGCAGGCTGCACTTCCGCAGGCGGAAACTTGCAGAGCGCAGGCCAAGAAGCTTGGCGAGCAGGCTGCAGCTCGGCAGAGTGCGCTGGATGCAGCCCGACAGCTGGATACTTTACGAAAAAAGATTCAGAGGACACAGACTCAGCTGCAGCAGAATCAAAAATTGTTGGAACAGGCCGAACAGACACAAAAAGAGGCGCAGGAACGTTGGCAGAAGGGCATGAAATTTTCAGATGGTCTTCAAGCACAGCTTGCAAAACTGCCGGAAATTACAAAAGCAATCAACATGGAGATGCAGACGAATGCGGCGGCAGCAGTTGCAGCGGGTCTTCAGGAAAACTGTCCGTGTCCGGTCTGTGGTTCCTTTCATCATCCGAATCCGGCAAAGCCATCGGGCAGGCTGCAGGAACTGCGGCAAATGCAGGAAAAGGTGAAGACAGCATCCAATACTCTGCAGAAAGCACGTGCAAGACTTAAGCTGTTGGAAGAACAGCGGGAAAAGGCAAGAACAGAAGCGGAACAAAGGCGCAGCCTTTTGACTGATCTGAAAAATCAGTTTTCCGCCGATGCAGCAACCGAAAAAGCGATTGCAGAGCAGATGCAGGGCAGCGCAACCCTTGCGGAATTGGAACAGACTGTGCAGAAGCTTCGTGGGGAAGCGAACAAACTGACGCAGCAGGAAACCCTTCTCCGCCGGAATGCAGAAAATGCGCGCAGCCGTGCAGCGGCGGCGGAAGAAGCGTTCCGAAAAACGAAGGCGGATGTTACCGACGCACAGGCAAAGTATCAGCTCGCAATTTCAGAGTACCGAACACAGCCGGAGGTCCCAAAGGATGTGGAGCGACCTGATGAGAAAGCCGCTCGTCAGGCGCGGGATGCAGCCCAACAGGAAGCAGGAAGGTTGGCGGGACAGACAGGCCGTGCACAGGAAAGCCTAAAAAGCGCACAGCACTCGCAGAAGCAGCTGCAGAAGCTGGAACAGCAAGGAAAAGATTTGCGTGTGCAGTATGAAGCGACTGGGCGTCTGGCAGATCTGCTTTCCGGCAGGACCAAACAGAAAGTGCCGATTCAACAATTTGTGCTGGGCATTATGCTGGATGATATTCTCGCAAGTGCCAATACTTTTTTTTCTGACCTCTCCGGAGGGCGGTATCGCCTTCTGCGCCAAAAAACGCCTGCCGGCGGAAATGCGCTTGGCGGACTGGACCTTTTGGTATTGGATGCGGCATCCGGCGGGGAGCGGAATGTCAATACGCTTTCCGGCGGGGAACTGTTTCTTGCGTCTCTGTCTCTTGCATTTGGATTATCGGATACGGTGCAGAGCTATTCGGGTGCGGTCCGGCTGGACTCTTTGTTTATTGATGAAGGTTTCGGTTCTCTTGATCAGGAGACCTTGGATACTGCCATGAACGCTCTGCTTCGCCTGCAGAAATCCGGCCGTACGGTGGGAATTATCTCCCATGTGACGGAATTGCAGAATGTCATCAAAAAACAGCTGGTTGTCAGCCGCCTGCCAGACGGTACCAGCTGTGTTCAAATCGTGGTATAAAAAATTATTAGTCGCTTCCGGCCGGAGAGCCGCTTTCCGCAAAGAGCTGACGCACTTCTGCACGCAGGCCGCGGTGAGCCGGTTCTTCCAGCGGCGGGTCCTGCTGCAGCAGTTTCTTTGCAACTTCCTGTGCATTTTTCAGCACTGCAAGGTCGCTGTTCATATCGGCAATTTTCAGTTCCGGAAGGCCATGCTGCCGCTGCCCGAAGAAATCGCCGGGGCCACGCAGTTTCAGGTCTTCTTCGGCAATGGTGAAGCCATTGGAAGTTTCGCACATGACTTTCATGCGGGCGCGTGCATTGTCATTCTGTGCATTTGTGATTAGAATACAATAACTTTGATAGCTGCCCCGTCCGACCCTGCCGCGCAGTTGGTGCAGCTGGGAAAGGCCATATTGTTCAGCATTTTCAATCAGCATATCCACGGCATTGGGTACGTCAACACCGACTTCCACTACAGTTGTGGAGACGAGAATATCAATTTTTCCGGCAGAGAATTGCTCCATGATGCTGTCTTTGTCTTTTGCCTTCATGCGTCCGTGCAGTGCAGCAATACGGCAGTCCGGCAGCACCTCTTGCAGGTGCTGCGCGTATTCTGTAACGCTGGCTTTGTCGTTTCCACCTTCTATGGCCGGACAGATGATATAAGCCTGACGGCCCTCATGGACATGCTTTTGCAGAAAATGAAGCGCCCGCATCCGTTTTCCAGTGTCAATACAGAAAGTCTGGATTTTTTGTCTGCCGGGGGGCAGTTCATTCATCACGGAAATGTCTAAATCACCATAGATCATCAGTGCCAGAGTGCGCGGAATTGGTGTGGCACTCATCACTAAAACATGTGTACCTTTGGACTTTTCGGCGAGCGCGGCGCGCTGATTGACGCCGAAGCGGTGCTGTTCGTCCGTAATGACCAGCCCAAGCCTTTGAAACTGTACATCCGGTGTCAAAAGAGCGTGAGTACCGACCAACAGTGGAATGCTGCCGTTGGCAATGTCTGCTTTTACAGCGGCTTTTTCCTTTGCTTTCATAGAACCGGTCAGTAACCCCACACGGATGCCGGCGGCTTCCAGCAGCTTTGTCAGGGAGGTGTAATGCTGGTGCGCCAGAATATCGGTTGGTGCCATGAAAGCCGCCTGCATGCCATTTCGGATGACGGTGTAACAGCAGGCAGCGGCCACAGCGGTTTTTCCGGAGCCGACGTCGCCCTGAATCAAACGGTTCATGGGGAAGCCGCTCTGCATGTCCTGCACGGCCTCTTCTGCGGCACGCTTTTGGGCGTTCGTAGGGGAAAAGGGGAGCAGTTCCCAGAAATTCTCCAAAAAGTTCTGCTGAATTGGGAAACTGCTTTTTTCGCGGATGCGGTTTTTCATGGCGAGCAGGCCAAGCTGCAAAACCAGCAATTCTTCAAAAGCAAGCCGGCGGCGGGCGATTTCCATACTTTCCTTATCTTTTGGCTGATGAATATTTTCCAGCGCATAACGTAACTCACACAGGCTGTACTGCTGGCGGATTTCCTGCGGAATCGGGTCTCGAATCGTATCCGGTAACAGGTGCAGGGCTTCTTTGACAGCCGATTCTATGATTCGGCTGGAGAGCCCCTTTGTTTGTGGATAGATAGGACGCAATCCGGGGTGCTGCCCATCTTTTGCAAAGGCAGGCGCAGCCATTTGATATTTTCCATAACTCCGATTCACTTTCCCATAGAAAAGATAGCAGGTTCCGCTGCTCAGCAGGTTTTGAATGTAGGAATTATTAAAAAAAGTGAGTTCTAAGGGAGTTCCCTCGTCATCCACAACGCGCACATGAATCAGCATGATGCCAGAATGTGTAAATACAGGTGCATGAATGCTTTCGACGGTGGCCCGCACAGCACAGGGAATGTCTGTGGGTGCCTGCATGACCGTATAAGGTTTGCTCCAGTCCTCATAGGCACGGGGATACAAATATAGCAAAGCGCCGACCGTGGGCGCACCGAGCTTCCGAAAAAGCTCTGCGCGTTTGCCGCCGACGCCTTTCAATTTTTGAATGGGCTGTGCAAATAAAGAGGACATTATTCCACCGAAATCAGGAAATAGTGGATTGGCTGTCCACCATTGACAAGGGTGATCTCAATGTCGGAACTTACTTTGGACTTAATGCGGTTATAGGCTTCATTAGCCTGCTCTTCCGTAATATCTTCGCCATAAATAATGGTGATGAATGCTGTAGAGCGGTTTACCATAGAATGTGTCAGTTTAAAACAGGCGTGAATGATATCTTTTTCGATTACTGTCAGTTTACCGTCTATCAGCCCGAGAATATCCCCCTCAGAAATGCGGTGACCGCCGAATTCACTGTTACGGGACGCATAAGTAACGGAACCAGTTCTGACTTTCCCGGCTGCTTCCATCATTTTAACGGCATTAACTTCACACGTCAAATCCGGATCGTAGGCAAGCATTGCAGAAAGTCCCTGCGGAATGGTGCGTGTTGGCAAAACCATCACTTTACGGTCCTTTACCAGCGGGACGACCTGTTCCGATGCCATTGTAATATTTTTATTGTTTGGCAGAACCAAAACCGTTTTTGCGGGGGTTGCCAGTACTGCTTTCATAATATCTTCTGTACTTGGATTCATCGTTTGACCGCCGTTCACAACATGAGCGCAGCCAAGATCCATGAAAAGAGTTTTCAAACCGTCACCAGCAGCAACAGAAACAAAGCCGACTTTTTCTGTCGGCTCTTCCGGCTTCAGAGCTTCTTTTTCTGTTTTCGCTTTGACAGCCTCTTCGGCTGCTTTTGCCTTGCGGTGCTGTTCTTTCATGTTGTCAATCTTTACGGTGAGAAGCTGACCATAACGGAGTGCAGCCTCTAAAGCTTTGTTGGGTTCCTCTGTGTGGACATGAGTTTTAATAATATCGTTATCCGAAACGACGACGACACAGTCACCGATAGTTTCCAAATACCGGCGCAGTTCCTCCGGATCTTTCCGCGGACTTTTTTCACGGCTGACGATAAACTCTGTGCAGTACGTGAAACGGATGTCCCCGTCAAATTCTGCCGCAGCACTGTTAAAAGAATCGCTGCTGGTCAAATCGACAGCAATCTCTTCATCTGCATCATTCTGCAGAATGACGCCATCCCGAAAAACACTCATCATTCCTTCAAAAATACAGCACAATCCCTTGCCGCCGGCATCCACAACACCGGCTCTTTTCAGCACGGGCAGCTGTTCCGGTGTTTCTGCCAGCGCTTCTTCAGCACCCTGACAGATGGCACTCCAGACATAAATGGTATCGTTGTCAATTCCTGCGGCAGCCTTTCCTTTTTCACTTGCAACGCGGGAAACAGTTAGGATTGTACCTTCCGTTGGTTTCATGACGGCTTTATAGGCATCATCGACTCCCAGACTGAGTGCATTGGCAAGCTCATTTCCGGAAATTTCTTCTAAATCCTTCACACCGTCAGCAAATCCGCGGAACAACAGGGACAGAATAACGCCTGAATTTCCGCGTGCACCCCGCAATAAACCAGAAGCGGCTTTTCGGGCAACTTCAGAGACAGTCCCACCCTGTTCTTTCTGCAGTTCTGCGGAAGCGTTTGCCATAGTCATGGACATATTGGTGCCGGTATCGCCGTCCGGCACAGGGAATATATTAAGTTTATCGATATGGCTTCGGTGCCGGGCGATGTTATTTGCACCGGAAATCATCGCATTTCGCAAATCTGTTCCATTAATCATATGCAAAGCTCCTTTAGAAACTTTTTAATATAAGGTGCCTGGAATCAGGTGCCTTGAGTTTCGACAATGTCTCTGAGTCTTGTTTTTTAATATCAGTATACCATAGAAATTATGGGGATTCAACTGAAAACTCCCATTGTGGTTAGAAACTGCTGTACAAAAATTACGTTGAAACTTTTGCGGATGTTCAGTTGTTTTCCCCAAGAGAAATGCCGTAAAAGTGCATGAGATCCTCCAGCCCGCTTTTGACTTCTTCTCGGGGGAAGTTGCCGGCTGCCAGCACTTCATCGGGAAGGCAATTGAGATTGGTATAGAAATCCAACCCGAGTTTCAGGTCATCCGGTTGGTCGGGATGGATAGAATCAAAAAGCAGGTCCTCAGCTTTGCAGAATTGACCCTGCGCTGTGAGTGCTGTCAGCATAGAACGGAGGTCACCGCCTACTTCGCCGGGCTTAATTTGCCGATGGAGGTCATACCGAATACTGGTCTCTCCCCCGCATGCAAGCTTGGCAATGGCTCTTGCCATCATGTTGATCTGGCGCATCAGCCAGTCTTCTTCGTAAAACATGGTTTTAATCCTCCGCTTTACTGCAGTTCCAGCCGTTCAACATTTTGACAGCGACCGGTTTTTTCATCAATTTCAAATAAGCAGCAGTCCATTTTAAAAGGCCCGTCTTTGACAAGATCAAAGCGAACGGGCATTTGACTGCGCATTTTGCGGATGGTCAGCTCAGGTTTTACACCGAGGACAGAATTCACAGCGCCAGTCATGCCAAGGTCAGAGATATAGCCGGTACCCTTGGGCAGGATGCATTCATCTGCGGTCTGCACATGGGTATGTGTGCCCCAGAGGGCGCTTATCCGGCCGTCCAGATAATATCCCATGCTGCGTTTTTCTCCGGTCGCTTCTGCATGAAAATCTACCACTGTGATTTTTGGGATGTTTTTCAGCATGGCGTCTGCTGTGAAAAAAGGATTATCGAGTGGATCCAAGTAAACGGTTCCCATCAAATTTAGGATGCCCACTTGTATGCGTCCCATGTCATAGATTGTAAAGCCGCGTCCGGGGGCGCCGGATGGAAAGTTTGCGGGCCTCAGCAGCTGTTCGCATTCGTCATAAGTATCATAGCTTTCCTTCCGGCGGAAACTATGATTGCCGGAAGTGATAATGTCTGCACCGCTGTCCAGCAGATATCGAACGGAAGAAGGTGTCAGCCCGTTTCCATCGGCGCTGTTTTCACCGTTTGCGATAACCAGATCGACTGCTTTCAGTTTTTTAAGTGTTGGGAGCTTTTCCCTTAAAAAATGGCAGCCAGCACTGCCGACGACATCGCCGATTGCAAGAATATTCATAAATCTTTCTCCTTCCCAGATACTTCATTTTGCCGTAAAAGTTCCCACATTGGCCTTCTATGGGGTGCGGCTTTGTATGTCTGTTGAAAAAAGCTGCCACGGAATGTACATTCTATACACCGCAGCAGCAATTATTCTATTTTGCGAAGTCGGCTACTCGACTTTCGCGAATAATATTCACTTTAATCTGGCCGGGGTATTCCAAATCGGACTCGATTTTTCGGCAAATATCATGTGCCAAAAGCGTCATTTTGTCATCCGAAATGGCTTCGGGTTTCACAATGACACGAATTTCACGTCCGGCCTGAATGGCATAGCAGCGTTCTACTCCTTCAAATCCAGAGGCAACTTCCTCCAGCTTTTCAAGGCGCTTAATATAGTTTTCAACATTTTCACGACGTGCACCGGGACGAGCTGCACTGATTGCATCAGCAGCCTGAACCAAACAGGCAATTACTGTCTTTGGCTCAATGTCATTATGGTGTGCAGCAATGGCATGCACAACTGCTTCGCTTTCTTTATATTTTCGGGCAACTTCCACACCGATATCAACATGAGAACCTTCCATCTCATGGTCAAGTGCCTTGCCAATATCATGCAGTAAACCGGCACGGCGGGCCATCGTGGGGTCAAGTCCAAGCTCGGACGCCATAATACCGGAGAGCGAAGCAACTTCCAAGGAATGGTCCAATACATTTTGACCATAACTTGTGCGGTAGCGCAGACGCCCAAGAAGCTTCACAAGTTCGGGATGGATATTGGTGATGCCAACCTGCAGTACAGCATTTTCACCAGCTTGTTTAATATTTGCGTCCACTTCTTTGCGGGCTTTTTCTACTGTTTCTTCAATGCGGGCCGGATGAATACGACCGTCAGCAATCAGCTTTTCCAGCGCAACACGGGCAATCTCTCTGCGTACAGGTTCAAAACTGGAAATTGTAATTGCTTCCGGCGTATCGTCAATAATCAGATCAACGCCGGTCAGTGTTTCAATCGTGCGGATATTCCGGCCTTCGCGGCCGATAATGCGGCCTTTCATTTCATCATTCGGCAGCGGTACAACGGAAATCGTCGCTTCTGAAACGTGGTCGGCGGCGCAGCGCTGGATCGCCATTGAAATGATTTCACGGGCCGAGTTGTCTGCTTCATCCTTGGTTTGCTGTTCAAAGTCGCGCAGCTTAACAGCTTTTTCATGCTGAATATCCGTTTCGAACTCTTTAAGCAGATATTCTTTTGCCTGCTCTGCAGTAAAGCCGGAAATTCGCTCCAGAGTTTCCAACTGCTCTTTCTTGATATTTTCGGCTTTTGCCAGATATTCTTCAGCCTGCTTGTTCTTTTTAGAAAGCTTTTCCTCCTTATTTTCAAAGTTTTCCAGCTTTTTATCAAGGCTTTCTCCCTTTTGCTGGATACGCCGTTCCTGCCGCTGAATCTCCTTACGGCGGTCATTCATTTCATGTTCCGCTTCCGTCCGCAGCCGATGCAGCTCATCTTTTCCTTCTAGAATTGTTTCTTTCTGTTTCGCCTGCGCAGATTTCAGCGCGTCATTTACGATCCGTTTCGCTTCCTCTTCTGCGGAACCAATAGCAAGTTCGGCGGTCTGTTTACGGTGACGTTCGCCGGCAAAGAAGCCCGCGGCAATGCCTGCAGCGAGGCAGACAATGCACAGAACGATCACGATGACAGGATTCAATTGTTTGAGCACCTCCTCTGTCCCGGAGCGCGCCCCTTCTGCCTTGCATACAGATATGGAATTGTCATGAAAAATACATATTATACTAAATAAAAAGAGTCTGCTTCAAAAATTCAAAAAGCTCAGACTACCTTACCGGTCCATACTTCCGGCTTTTATTTACCAATCTATCTGCTGGAGCAAAACAGGTGCTTCCAGTGGACTGTGCAGCCAGCCTTTTTTAGCTTTTCCGCACAAAATTGTAACCGCGGAGCAAATTCCAGTTTTTATTTCTGGAACTGACTGCATACGTTTTAAAATTCATTTTATTGAAAATGGGACCGGGTATATTCCCGGAAAATGCGCAATTCAGCATCTTAAGAATAATTGTATAACGTTTATGGGTCCATTGTCAAGAAAAGATACAGGTTTTCACCGGAATTCCTGCAAATTTCACGACATCTGTCATGAGATGGTTTTCTCCAAACGCAAGCAGTGGAGAATGAAAAAAGTTTTTGTCGAAAAAACCGGACTTTCATTGACAAGCCCAGACAGAAGTGCTATGATACAAACAAATTGAACACCGGAAATCGTTGATGAGGAAGCCGCATTTCCTCCTGCAGCAGAGAGCGGGTACCAAAGGCTGAAAGTATCCGCGGCGGGAGCCATGCATTCGCTACCGCCTCTGAGTGTGTACCGATGAAAGTATACCGGTCCGGCGCCGTTACCCGCCGCAGAAAGATGTGTCCTGTTTAAGGATATAATCTGGGTGGAATCGTGAGACTATTCGTCTTGCCCCAGGAAGGGGCAGGGCGCTTTTTTTATCCCTTACAGATATTCCATATTCCGGCTTATTTTGATTATCATTCTAATTTGCATAGAATCATTATAATAAAAGGAGAGATCTTCCGTGATAAAAGTCAACTTAAAAGGAAATGTGCGGGAATTTGAACCCGGGACAACCGTTGCAGAAGTGGCAAAGAGTATTGGCATGGGCCTTTACAAGGCCGCCTGTGCGGGCCGCCTGAATGAAAAGGTTATTGATTTGCGTACACCGCTGAAGGCGGACTGCACTCTTGCAATCCTTACGTTTGATGATACGGATGGCAAGAAAGCGTATTGGCACACGACAGCCCACATTATGGCTCAGGCAGTTCAGCATTTATTCCCAGATGCAAAATTTGCCATTGGCCCCGCAATCGAAAATGGTTTCTACTATGATTTTGATCTGCCGCGCACGTTGACTCCGCAGGACCTGACGGCAATCGAAGCGGAAATGAAGAAAATCATTAAGGCTGATATTCCACTGGAGCGGATCGAGGTTCCGGCGGAAAAGGCTCTTCAGATGATGCAGGATGCCAAGCAGGACTATAAAGTGGAATTAATCAAAGAACACAGCAGTAAAGGTGAGACGATCACTTTTTATAAACAGGGAGATTATATTGACCTGTGTGTCGGTCCGCATTTGATGAGCACCGGCTGTGTGAAAGCTGTGAAATTAACAAACTGCACAGGTGCTTACTGGCGTGCAGATGCCAACAATAAGATGCTGCAGCGAGTCTATGGTATTTCATTTCCAAAGGCTGCCGACCTTAACCACTATGTCGCCATGCTGGAAGAAGCCAAAAAACGTGATCACCGCAAACTGGGACGTGAGCTTGAGCTCTTTACAATTATGGAAGAAGGGCCCGGATTTCCATTCTTTCTTCCCAAGGGCATGGTGCTGCAGAATCTGCTGATGGACTATTGGCGTGAAGTCCACCAAAAAGCAGGTTATCAGGAAATTTCGACACCGGTTATCCTCAGCCGCAAGCTTTGGGAGCGCAGCGGTCACTGGGCTCATTACAAGCAGAATATGTATACGACAGTTATCGACGGCGAAGACTATGCAATCAAGCCAATGAACTGCCCGGGCGGTATGCTGGTCTATAATTTTAAACCGCGTTCCTATAAAGACTTGCCTCTGCGTCTTGGCGAAGTCGGTCTGGTTCACCGCCATGAGCTTTCCGGCGCTCTGCACGGCCTGATGCGTGTTCGCTGTTTTCATCAGGATGATGCGCATATCTTTATGACGCCGGATCAAATGAAGAGTGAAATCCAAGGGGTCGTTCGCTTAATTGACGGAGTCTATAAAACCTTTGGTTTCTCCTATTTCATTGAACTTTCCACCATGCCGGAAGACCACATGGGAGATAAAGAAACGTGGGACAATGCAACACAGGTGCTGCGCGACGCTGTTACGGAACTTGGATATAGCTATGAGGTGAATGAAGGAGACGGCGCTTTCTACGGCCCAAAACTGGACTTCCATCTGCGCGATTGCCTTGGCCGCACATGGCAGTGCGGAACCATCCAACTGGACTTCCAGCTTCCGGAGCGTTTCGAGCTGACCTACACAGGTGCTGATGGTCAGAAACACCGTCCGATTATGCTGCACCGTGTGGTGTTTGGTTCCATTGAACGCTTTATCGGAATTTTGATTGAGCATTTTGCAGGGGCATTCCCGCTTTGGCTTTCTCCTGTGCAGGTTCAGATCCTGCCGATTTCAGAACGCCATCAGGAGTATGCGCAAAAATTGTACCATGCACTGGAGGATGCCGGAATCCGGGTAGAAGAGGATGACCGCAGCGAAAAGATCGGCTATAAGATCCGTGAGGCACAATTGCAGAAAACTCCTTATATGCTGATTATCGGCGACAAGGAAATGGAGAATGGAAACATTTCTGTTCGTCACCGTAAAGCCGGCGATTTAGGTTCTATGTCTTTGGATGCTTTTATGGCTCGTGTGAAACAGGAAGTGGCAGACAAAGCGCTTGACTGATTCGCAAGTATCATTGAATTGAAAGAGGCCGGAACACCCTGTCAATTTTTTGCAGGGTGTTCCGGCCTCTTCTGCTTTTTTGAAAAGGTTTGTTTTTATTTCAATTCTTTAAAGAGAAAGGAAGCATGCTGCAGAGTAAAGAAACTACGCAGCATGCTTCCTTAACATATTTTTATTTTGAAGTTTTATGACTGTGGCTGCTTTTTTCCACGGATAAGTACATCAGAAGTGAAAAGAAGGGAAACGCCGATGCCAACTGCCATTAACAAAACAGAGATGACAATTCCACCAGCTCCCGGCAGGGTAAATACTTTACCGGCTGACTCGGGCAGCAGAGCGCGCTGCACAAGGGAAATAATAGAGCCGCTGACCAGTCCCAGAATGGCAAAATAAGTAGCCTGTGGAAAATGATGCAGGCAGTAGTCAATAATTTTGGAGCCAAAGATTAAGCCGCATACGATACCGATGGCAACCGGAACTAAGAAGAGGAGGTCAAGTCGGCTGATAGCCGCCATTACCGATGCATAGATACCAAAAATAACCATAATCATGGACCCGCTGACACCGGGGAGGATCAAGCAAACCGCTGCCAAGAAACCAATCAAAGCGAAGCGGACAGATGCGGCAGCATTTATGGTGGTGATCACAGCGGTATTGGTTACCGAATAGAAACAGGCCATTAAAATCATCAGCATAAACATAACAAAAAAGGAGACAGTTTGTAAAGGTTTAAAGCCGCCTTCGCTGGCATGGCGGAACAGCATGGGAATAATTCCGCTGACCAGTCCGATGAAAAGGAAATTGACCTGCATAGGGTAATTTTGAAGCAGTGGGGTGATAACATGACTGAGTGCCAAAATTGCCAGCGCCATTCCCAAAAGAAGCGGCAGCAAAAGGGAGATGCTGCTTTTAAATTGCTTTTTCAGGTGGCTGATTGCATCGATTAACTTATCATACATGTTCATCAGCACTGCCATCGTTCCGCCGCTCACGCCGGGGATGACTTCTGCAATCCCCATTCCGACACCACGCAGCAGATTCTTTATAAACTCCATAAAAATGAAACCCCTTTCCCTGCAGACAAAGCTGCAGTATCCTTTTCTTTATATATCTGTGGATTTTCTGACAGTATGTAAAATCGTCTGCTTTTTTTAGATGTTTTTTCATTTAAAGTATAATGAATTTAAGACATCCTGAGTACGTGGGTGAGAGAGAAAAGAATGACAACTGCACCTAACACGATACGGTACCAGCCAAATGGCTTGAAGTCATGTTCTTTCACAAATTTCATCAGCCCTTTAACCGCGAAAACAGAAACAATAAAAGCAATTACCATACCGGTCAGCAGCACAGATGTTTCAAAGCCGGTAAAACCGCCGCCGTTTTGCACGAAATATTGAATGCAGTCTTTTCCGGAAGCGACAATCATCGCTGGAATTGCCATGAAAAAGGAAAACTCAGCCGCCGCAGGGCGCGCACAACCCAGCAGAATTGCACCGAGAATCGTGGAACCGGAACGGGAAGTGCCCGGAATCAAGGATAAAGCCTGAAACATGCCAATCAAAAATGCCGTGCGGGTGTCTATGGAATCCGGCGTTTTCATATGGGGTGTTCTGTGTTTGTTTTCAATCACAATAAACAGAATACCGTAAACAATGAGCGCTACGGCAATTACCGGTGGATTGTAAAGTTTCGTTTTGATTTTGTGTTCAAACAGGACACCGACAATAAGAGCAGGGATGGATGCTATGAAAACCTTGTACCAAAGCATCCACGTACCTTTTCTCTGCGCTGGTGTTTTGTGCTGACTAAATGGATTTAACCGGTGACGGTACAAGACCATAACGGCAAGAATCGCGCCCAGCTGAATGACGATGAGAAATAAATCAATAAATTCTTGCCCGTTTCCGCCGCGGTAAACATGCGGATCCATGGGCCAGAAAGAATTGAACAGAATCATGTGGCCAGTACTGCTGACAGGCAGCCATTCTGTAATGCCTTCGATAACACCGAGAATAACTGCCTTGATGATCTCTAGTATCTGCATATGTTGTTCCTTTCTTCTATGTACCTATTTGCTTGACAGTATTTTTTCATTATAGCATGAAAGGGAGGAAGAATAAAGCAATTAATGGAAAGCACTGCCAAGACATTCCACTAAACATCAACTTATGATCAAGACATTCCATGATATGCAAATAGTCGGCAGCCATTGTAAAATGCATTCTTCAAGTGCTTTTCATACTGTGTCAATAGATTAATACAATAATACGGCATAGAACCCTTACTTGTCAAGCATTTATTTACTCGTTTCGTGCTGACATTAAGCTCCGCTTCTTCTTGAACCGTTTCAGTAGTTCTATGCGCGCCGGATCATTTCAATGTGAGGGATTCCGTCATCCAGAAATCTATCAGAACATGGTGTGAATCCCATTTCCATATAGAAATTTTTTAAATAAGCCTGTGCTTCAATTTTGATGACATGCTCATCCATTTGCTGGTCAATGAAAGTAATCGCTTTTTGCAGCATTTGTCTGGCAAGTCCGCCATTCCTTTTGTCTTTTCGGACCACAAAGCGTCCAATTGAAGCTTCTGGAAAAGTCTGTCCTTTGTCGAGAATTCGGCAGCAGGCACAGATTTTATTTTGGTTATCCTCTAAGAAAAGGTGATAACTCTCTATGTCGTGACCATCAATATCCGGATATGGACAGGTCTGTTCTACAATAAAGACTGCATTTCTAAGCTGTAGAATGCCATACAATTCCGGCTGTGTCAAATCACAGAATCGTTTTAAGAACCATTTCAAATTTTCCAGCTCCCAGTATAGGAATGTTCAGCAGATCCGTATAGAAGTATAGCATTCATGCGTGGAGCAGACAAGAGGCAATGTCAAAAAAATCTTTTCTGCCTTTTGCGGAATACGATTTTTTAGTAAAGTGCCTTTTTAAACTCCTTTGCCACAATGCTGAGCGAGCGTCTGGTGTCCTGAATCAGGCAGATATACCGTTTCGGAATCGGCTCATCCAGAAAAATGCGAAAAACAGTTCCATTGGCAAGCGCTTCTTTGGCCAGTCCTTCCGGCAGGAAGCCGAGGCCAAGATCATTTTTCACCAGGGGGAGTACCTGATCGGTTGTGGCAGCTTCCGTATCAGCCTGCAGAGACAACCCATGTTCCAGAAAAAAGCGATTGTAGAATTCATAGGTCATGGTGCCCTTTTCCAGACAAATCAAGGGGTAGGACTCCAAATCTTGGAGGGAGAGCATTTTCCCTTCCAGTTCAGAAAAGCGCGGTCCGCCGATTAAAATTTCATGAAAAATTTTGAGCGGAATTTCCTGAAGCGTTTTGTCAATGCCGGTGGGTGTTGTGACGACGGCCAGGTCTACCAGGCCGCTTTTCAGCGCGTTCACTGCCTGCGGAGTGGACTGATTGGAAATTCGTATTCGGATTCCGGGATGGACGATATGAAAATTCCGCAGCTTTTCCAGCAGAAGCCCATAAAGTGCGGTTTCGCTGACACCAATCGTGAGAATACCGCTTTGCAGGTTCTTAGAGTTTGCCAGCTCATCTTCTCCCGCTCGGATTTGCTCACAGGCAATGATTACATGCGCATACAGTTTGTCTCCCTCCGGTGTCAGCGAAACACCGCGGTTGGTTCGGGTAAAAAGTTTGCAGCCCAATTCGTGTTCCAAATTGTTCATGCAGCGTGTAATGTTTGGCTGGCTGTTCAGCAGGATGTTCGCTGCCTTTGTAAAACTATGGAACTTTGCAACGTAATAAAAGACCCGATAATATTCATAGTTTACGCTCATTTTAACCTCACTACTTTTGCCATATCAAATTGATATGACTGATATTTCAAATATACCTTTTACATCTGCCTTAATTTTTAGTATAATGAATAAGTTGTTAAAAGACAAGTCGAAATTTAAGGATTTTTGAGGGGGCACCATTACGGCAGATTTACTGGAAGCTATCATGATTTTATGTTTTGGACTTTCATGGCCGATTTCTATTTATCGTTCCTATGTGTCCAGAACAGCAAAAGGGAAAAGCATCTTTTTCGAAGTGTTCTTGTGGATTGGCTATGTTTTTGGCATTGCGCGTAAATTTATGCAATACAGCATAGCAGGCGGAACCGGCTTGAACTTTCTGTTTTATTTAGGGCTGGTATTTTATTTCCTGAATATCGTTGAGATATCCATTGACATGGCCCTGTATTTTCGGAATGCAAAACTGGACCGTGAACGGGAAAATACAATTGCTGTCAATGAAGAAGTTGTATGAGTTGACATGAAAAGTGCCGCTGCCAATTATGGCAGCGGCACTTTTCATGTTCACGCAATAATGCATGCATATGAAAATAAATTCAGAAGAAAATTTTATTCAACTGTTACGGACTTTGCCAAATTACGTGGTTTATCAACGTCGCAGCCACGCAGCACGGCAATATGATAGGCCAAAAGCTGCAGCGGAACAATGGAAACCAGTGGAGACAGCAAGTTTTGCACTTTTGGTACGCACAAAACATTTTTAGTCAGACTTGGGTCAACCTCATCGCCTTTATTGCAGACCAGTATCACATTGGCCCCGCGTGATTTTACTTCTTCCAGATTGCTTACGGTTTTCGCAAACAGGGAAGGCTGAGTGGCCACTCCAATTACCGGTGTGCCGTCTTCAATTAAAGAAATAGTTCCGTGTTTTAATTCGCCGGCGGCGTAAGCCTCACAATGCGTGTAGGCCACTTCTTTCAGTTTCAAAGAGCCTTCCATACACAATGTATAATCCACTCCACGGCCGATGAAAAATACATGCTGTGCATCTTTCAGTTCCTGTGCACATTTCAGTACAGCAGAGTCTCCGTCAATCGTTTCCTGAAGTTTATCGGGAATATCCAGCAAATCACGGCAAAGCTGAGTTTCGTCCTCTGCGGTCAGCTTATCATGTAAACGTCCCAGCTTTATAGCCAAGAGGTACAGCACAGAAAGCTGCACAACATATGCTTTTGTACTTGCCACAGCAATCTCCGGACCAGCCCAAGTATACAGTACATCATCGGCTTCTCTGGCAATGGAAGAACCCGGCACATTCACGATCGCTAGTGTGTGAACCCCACGCTGCTTTGCCAAACGCAGGGCAGCTAACGTGTCAGCAGTTTCGCCTGACTGGGAAATTAAAATAACTAGGTCGTTTCTTCCTAGGATCGGATTGCAGTAACGAAATTCAGAAGCAATATCGACATCCACGGGGATACGGGCTGCTGCCTCAATGACATAGCGCCCTACCAGACCAGCATGCATAGCAGTGCCGCAGGCCACAATATGGATGTGCTCCACTTGTGCAAGCGTATCATCAGGCAGTCCGGAAATGCCCAGCTGAATTTTTCCGTCGCGGATTCGCGGCGATAAACAGCGCCGAACTGCATCCGGTTCCTCATGGATTTCTTTCAGCATGAAATGCGGATAACCGTCTTTTTCAGCAGTTCCGATGTCCCAATCTGCAGTCAGTACTTTTTTGTGTTTGGATTTACCGTCCAATCCATACATTTCAACACTGTCTTTGCGCACAACGGCAATTTCGCCAGGCTCCGGAAGGAGATACTTTTTGGTATGGTCCAGTAAAACTGTCATGTCGGAAGCAATAAAATTCTCCCGTTCGCCGAGGCCAACAACCAGAGGACTGTCATGGCGGACGGCGTAAATCGTATCTGGATGATCATCAAAAAGGATGCCAAGTGCATAGGAGCCTTTCATCACTGCCACTGTTTTCGCAATGGCGGAAATGGGATCGCCCGTGTAGAAATGGTTCAATGTAGCAGCTACCACTTCTGTATCGGTTTCGCTGGCAAAGGAGACACCTTCTGACAAACGTTCCGCTTTCAGCTGCATATAGTTTTCAATGATACCGTTATGCACCAGCGTCACATGTCCGCAGTGGTGCGGATGTGCATTGGCATCACTGGGCTCACCATGTGTAGCCCAACGGGTATGGCCAATGCCGCAGTCCCCAAATGGACGGCATCCCGCATCAATTTTGTCCTGCAGTGCCTGCAAACGTCCCTTTGACTTGACAATAGAAATACCTTTCTTTCCGTAAACGGCAATTCCTGCTGAATCATAACCGCGGTACTCCAGCCTGCGGAGTCCGTTCAGCAAGATGTCCACAGAATCTTTATTGCCTACATAGCCAATAATTCCACACATATTCAGTTTTCGTTCCTTTCCGTATTGTAGTATTCATTTTACGGAAACAGCAACGTTTTTGCCGCGATTTTCCACGGGGTGCCGACACCCGCATCACGCTTTGTACGTTACCTTACGACTGCCCGTATTTGTTCAGCCGGAAGTGCATCCGCCGAAATCTTCGATCACACTTCTCCTCGTCACGCTTGGGGTACTGTCACCCGGACCGCCTTTTCCGTTCTGCGGTCCGTACCCGTGCGTCTGGCGCTTTTTCAATTTTGTATGTTTTTGTTCTCTGGTCATCTCCTTTGCTTATGAATTATTCTATTATATACATAAGCCAACCGTTTCGTCAACTAAAATTCAAAATAACGGTGAATTCAGGGAAAATATCTAAAAATTTCATGATCTAAATCCAAATTAATGAATGATATTTGCGGAAATCAAGAAAATATGAACAGCATTTATACTTCTGAAAAGTAAACACAAAAAAATCGGATGGCTTTTCCTGCTTGCATTATAAAATGGGATATGCTATAATATGTCGTGAAAAACAATAATGATTCCTAATTAGGAGGCGCAGCTTCTTTATGTATTGCACACAGAATATTACAGAAGACGTTGTCTGGGTCGGCGGCAGTGACCGGCGGCTTGCACAATTTGAAAATCTCTTTCCATTGCCGAATGGTGTTACTTATAATTCTTATGTCATTCAGGATGAAAAGACCGCATTGCTGGATACTGCCGATGCGTCTATTGCACACCAGTTTCTGGAAAATGTAGAATACACATTGGCCGACAAGCCTTTGGACTACTTAGTCATTAACCACATGGAACCAGATCATTGTGCGATGATTCATGAGATCGTTCGCCGCTGGCCGCAGGTGAAATTGGTTGGAAATTCCAAAACTTTCAAGCTGCTTGGGCAGTTCTTTGATTTTTCGCTGGAGGACCGCTGCATCGAGGTCAAGGAAGGCGATACGCTGAATCTTGGCAGGCACACGCTGACTTTTGTCATGACACCAATGGTACATTGGCCGGAAGTTATGATGACCTATGACCAAACGGACAAAATTTTGTTCTGCGCAGACGCATTTGGCACATTTGGTGCTTTCAACGGCCCGATTTTTGCCGATGAGGTTGATTTTCAGCACCGCGTTTTGGACGAGGCCCGCCGGTATTATACGAATATAGTTGGAAAGTATGGTATGCAGGTGCAGACAACGCTGAAGAAAGCAGCAACACTGGACATTCAGGCTTTGTGTCCGCTTCATGGGCCCATTTGGCGGAAAGACATTCCGTGGTTCCTTGAAAAGTATGACCGCTGGAGTCGTTATGAACCGGAAGAAAAAGGCGTTGTCATTGTTTACGGTTCTATGTATGGGCACACCCAGAATGCTGCGGAAGTACTTGCCAACCTATTGGCGCAAAAGAATATCAGCAATCTCCGCGTATATGATATTTCAAAAACACATTATTCCTATGTGATCTCAGACTTGTTCTGTTACAGTCATTTTGTACTTGCGGCACCTACTTACAATACCGGTATTTATCTGCCGATGGAAGATCTGCTGCACGATATGGCGGCGCTGAATTTGCAGAACCGTACTTATTCTTTAATTGGAAATGGCAGTTGGGCACCGCTTTCTGCGAAAAAGATGGCAGCACAGCTTGCATCCATGAAAAATATGCAGCAGGTTGGAGAGCCGCTCACGATTCGTTCTTCGCTGAAAAAAGAGCAGCTTCCAGAGATGGAACAGCTTGCGCAGGCGATTGCAGATTCTTTGCAAGCATAAAATAGAAGTAAAATTTTTATCCAATAAGGAAGTGCTTTGGCCGCGGCCAAAGTACTTCCTTATTTTTGTGTAAAGCATTTTAAAGTGCGCATCAGGTTTTCCATTGTAAGTGCAAGGTCACTTTTGCACCGGAGTTTTGCTCTTTCAAACGGAATGGCCTGACGGTTAATGCTGAAAACCGCAGAGACACCGGCAGCATAGGCATCTGCCGCATTTCCTTCAATATCACCGACTACTGCAATCAAGGGAACTCCGGCTGCTTTTGTGCGGTGTGCCACACCATCCACAACTTTTCCATGCATAGACTGGCTGTCCAGTTTTCCCTCTCCGGTAAAAACCAGGTCCGTGCTTTCTAATAATTCATTGAAATGGACAGTGTCTAGGATGATTTCAATTCCGCTTTGTAATGGGCTCTGGAAGAAGGCAGCCATTCCACCGCCCATTCCGCCGGCTGCCCCTGCCCCCGGAATTCGGGCAATGTCTATTCCCGTCTGCTGTTGGAGAATTTCCGCGAGGTGGGAAAGACCGCGATCCAGCATACGGACCGTCTTTTTATCTGCACCTTTCTGTGGCGCAAATACAGCGGCAGCCCCTTCTGGTCCACATAGTGGGTTATCAATATCACACATTGTAAGGACTGAAATATTGGTCATTCTTTTCTGTAGACTGCTTAGGTCAACAGAAGCAATTTCCTGCAGGGACTGTCCGACAGGGATAAAAGCAGTTCCGTCAGCTTTTCGGAAAACTGCGCCAAGCGCTGCGGCAGCGCCGCAGCCGCCATCATTGGTGGCACTGCCGCCTAAACCGAGAATGAGCTTTTTGCAGCCAGCCCAAACAGCATCCATTATCAGCTGCCCGACACCATAAGTTGTGGTCAGTTCTGCATGCCGCCGGTTTTCTGCCAGCGGAAGTCCGGCAGCAGCTGCCATTTCAATTACTGCGGTTCCGTCCGGAAGAATTCCGTAGAAGGAAGGAATTTCCTCAAAATACGGGTTCTTCACATAAACGCGGATTTTTTTCCCTCCGGCTGCCTGCAGAAATGCGTCTACCGTACCTTCTCCGCCGTCTGCAACAGGAACGCTGCAAATTTCGGCATCCGGATAAAATCTTTCAATTACGGAAGCCATAATTTTGCAAACTTCAGTCGAAGACATAGTGCCTTTAAAGGAATCCGGTATAAGAATGCATTTTTTCATGATTCAGCTTCTTTCTAACGACTTGTCATGTCAAAAAAAAATTAATTTCATTTTATCATGATTGCCAAACGAAATCCACAAAAGCTTTCACAGCTGTTTCCATGTTTATTTTTTGATTCATGGAAAACACTAAACACGGAAATAAGAAAAAGGAAGGAAAGCGGCCATGGAAATTTTACAAGTCATTTTGACTTCTGTTTTGTCGGTTGTTGCCTTATTCATCATTGGAAAACTCATGGGACATAAGCAAATTGCCCAGTTGGATTTTTTCGATTATATCACCGGCATTACCATTGGTTCTATTGCGGCTGAATTGGCTACAGAATTGCAGAAACCATGGAAACCGCTTCTGGCAATGCTGGTTTATGGAATCTTTGCAGTCTGTATGAGTATCATGGAGAATAAACTCCCGCGTATCCGAAAATATGCAAATGGAATTCCAACCATAATTTTTGAAAACGGGAAAATCAGCCGCCAAAATATGAAAAAAGCCAAATTGGACCTCAGTGAATTTTTACTATTATGCCGCCAAGCCGGCTATTTTGATTTGAGTATGATTCAGACAGCAGTTTATGAGTATAATGGCACCCTTTCTATTTTGCCAGTTTCAACAGAGCGACCGGCAACTCCGGCAGATCTTAATTTGTCTCCCCAGCAGGAATCTATTTATACTTCTATTATTATGGACGGACGAATCCAGGGAGATAAGCTGAAAAAAATGGGATTGGATGAAACTTGGCTGCAGCAGCAATTAAAAGCACAGGGCTATCATTCTGCAAAAGAAGTTTTTCTTGGGCTCTGTGATTCCAATAATGCTGTGCAGTTCTATCAGGCAAAATGATTGGACATGGTGAATTTG
>DHDR01000010.1:83946-88314 GCA_002399445.1 Ruminococcaceae bacterium UBA4871
TTTCAGCGGCGTCTGTCTTTTATTTTAAATGTTTTTCAATGCGGAAGCGCGGGCGGTGTTTTACTTCGCTGTAAATTTTGCCAATATACTCTCCGGCAATACCAAGACAGAGCATCTGGATGCCGCCCAGCAGCCAGATGGAACAAATAATTGCAGTCCAGCCGGCAACCGCATTTCCGGTAAAGTGGGAAATGAGTGCATAAATCAAACCAATCACCGAAATCAATGCGACTATAAAACCAATGTTAGCAATAATTTTTAGTGGTTTGACACTGAAAGAAGTAATTCCATCCATTGCAAAACTGACCATTTTTTTGAGCGGATATTTGCTTTCACCGGCGAAACGTTCATGTCGGTCATAGTAGACATAGTCGGTGCGGTAACCAATGAGCGGCACTATCCCGCGCAGGAACAAATTGACTTCCTTGTATTCAGAGAGCGCATCCAGTGCGCGCTTGCTCATCAAACGATAATCTGCGTGATTGTAGACGACTTCAGCGCCGAGCCGGTTTAGCAGTTTGTAAAAACTTTCTGCCGTGGTGCGTTTAAACCATGTATCGGTTTCCCGCTTTTTGCGGACTCCGTAAACAATATCGCAGCCTTCCTGAAATTTTTGTACAAACTGGGGAAGAACGGAAATATCATCCTGCAGGTCGGCATCTAGACTGATGGCGCAGTCTGCTTCGTCCTTGGCAGTCATCAGACCAGCCAGCAGGGCATTTTGATGGCCGCGATTATGTGCCAGTTTCAGCCCATTGACAAATGGGTTCTCACTGTGAAATTTTTCAATCAGTTTCCAGGTGTGGTCTTTACTTCCGTCATCTACAAAAAGCATCCGGCTTTTTTCATCAGCCAGTCCGGATTGAATCATGCCTTGTAACTGCTGTGTCAGTTCTTTTACCGTTTCCGGCAAAACAGCTTCCTCGTTATAACATGGAACCACCAAATATACAATAGACATTTTTTCCCTCTAATCTTTGAAGCGTAAAACGCAATCCGCTAATTTTGAACCCTAGGGCTTAATACTTTTGCTATCTTAACATATTTACCCTTGCATTACAAGAAAATGCAATTTAAATTCGATAAAATGTCTAAATATAATTTTGATTTATTGTACAAAATTGTCTAAATCGTGAATGAATTTGAAAACAGGTAAAAATCAGGGACCATTTTTAAAAGCGGTACTCAAACAGCACAATAAGCGGAACTCGCATAAGATGGAAAGGGAATTTTCCCAGAAAAGGAGGACTTTTGATGGATGAAAAATTAGAGGGGCAGGCCTGTAATCTGAAAGCTGTGGCTCCATTCCCAGAAAAAACAGCCTTGGCAATGGCCTATGTACCGTTTCAAAAATTTGAGAACCTTTATCCGCCGGAAAAGGCGCTTGATTCCGGAACGCTGTTTAGCGATCTGGATAAACCCTTTGAAGGAGGTGCAAAGTCATGACGGAGCAGCAGCGTTTGATGCGAAAAATCAATGCTTGTATGTTTGCTATGTGGGAACTGAAAATTTTTCTGGATACGCATCCCAAAGACTGTGCTGCAATCAAGCGCTTGGATGAATATGAAAAAGAAACGCAGGCACTTACGCAGCAGTATGAGGAGGCATATGGTCCACTGACCATTAGTGATACAACGACCAACCGCTGGGCTTGGGTACAGGAGCCATGGCCATGGGAGAGAGAAACGGATCAGCAGAAGGAGGGAAGCACCAATGTGGAATTATGAGAAGCGCCTGCAGTATCCAGTCAATATCAAAAACCCAGATTCCAATATGGCGAAAATTGTGCTTGCACAGTACGGTGGGCCACACTGAAAAATATGACAATTTAAGATTATAAAAAATCAGGCATAATAAAAAACTTCTGCGCTGCAGCTTTGGCGGTCGAAAACAATATGGTCAACAAAAGATCGCATAAGTTTGGCTTTTTCGTCCATCGGAACGTCCGGAGACTGGATGCGTTTCAGACGGGCCAGCCTGTCTTTACAATAAGCCTTCATATCAATGGGTGCAGATGATTGTTTGAGCTGAGATTCCAGCTTTGCAATTTGTTTATTGATACGGACTTTATTTTGCTTGTATTCTTCCAGTGTGTCGACACCGGAAGCATAGGCTTCCTTTACACGTGCCAGCTTTTGCCGTTCACGTTCCAACTGCTGCCGCAGGATAGCCAGAGATTCCTTCTCCTTTTCCGGATGCGTGCGGTGAATGAGAGAGATATTTCCGGATGTCAAATCAATATTGATCGAATAATAAACCATAGTTTCCAACTTGTTCAGGGAGATGTAATGTGATTCAGTACACTGCCCATGAGCAAATGCACAGCACTGAAATCCACCATGCGTAAAAGAAAGTGTAGACCCACAGTTACTGCATTTTACAATTCCCTGTAATGGACTGTGTAGAGATGGTGTAATGTGATGTACATATTTGCTGTTCAAAATTCGATTCTCCTTAATTTTAGACTGCACAGCGGTCCAAGTTTTCGTGTCAAGGATTGGTTCATGTTTGCCGTCTACAATTTTGACGGACGGGTCGTCATAACTTCGTCGGGTAATGTGATCTGGATTCCAACGAATTTTCCCGATATAGACAGGATTGCGTAACACATAATCCACGGTACGGTTTTCCCAAAGGTTTCCCCGCCGCGTGCGGATGCCCATTGCATTAATTTTCATTGCAATTTTTTTGGCGCCCATCCCGTTTAAATAATCGCGGAAAATCATCTGCACCAATGGTGCGGTTTCCGGATCTGGAACCAGCTTACTGTCCTTCATCAAGTAACCGATTGGCGCGACTGAAACCGGATGTCCGGTTTCAAATGCTTTTGTCATGCCTCGCTTCACTTCGCCGGCCAGTCGAACCGAATAATAACCGTCCATCCATTCGATAATGCGCTCAATTAAACTGCCAAATTCGCCGTCGGAGATTGGTTCGGAAATGCTGACAACCGAGATGCCCTTTTCCCGTTTCAGCAAGGATTTGTAAACAATGCTTTCCTCCTGATTACGCGCAAATCGACTGAATTTCCAAACAAGGATGACATTGATGTCGCTTTCCTTTGCGCGTGCCGTGGCAATCATGCGCTGAAATTCCGGCCGCTTGTTGGCTTTCCGGCCGCTGATGCCTTCCGCTTCACGGAAAATGTATTCCGCCGGCAAAATCATATCATGTTCTTTGGCATACTTTTGTATCAGTTCCATCTGACTTTCCGGGCTGTATTCCAGCTGGTCATCTGTGCTGACGCGAATGTATGCCGCTGCTGTCTGCATGGTATCGCCTCACAATATCCATTACTTCATCTTTTGAGCAGAACTTTTCGTAATTACAAGTTTACAGCCAAGTGGTTTTAAAATTTTCTGCATGGTTGAAAGAGTGGGAACGCTAGAACCGCTTTCGATGCGTGCTACATTGGACTGTTTGATACCGGCCTTTTCCGCAAGCTGGGCTTGGGACAAGCCGGACTCCTTGCGTATTTTTACCAATTGCATACTGAGTTCACGTACGGAGTTAGGCATACTGTAATTTTCCTTTCGACTTCGGTATGGGACGGCCCAGAGCCGTTGCTGTTTCAATCCATTCGTCAATCACACGTTCAGCGGCGGTCAGCGCTTCTGCACGTGTCTTTCCGTCTGCCATGCAGCCCGGGAGTTCCGGGACTTCCGCAATGTAGGCGTTATCTGCCTCACTCCAGTATAAAACAATTTCGTACTTATTCATCAATACCGCTTCCCAGTTTGCATTTTGTAATGATATTGCGTATTTGTTTCTTTACTCATTGTAACCGCTTCTCTCATTGATATTTATATTATCTCAAATTAGATATAATATGTCAACGCCGCTAAGGATATTTTTATAAAAAAATCCCGACCAGTAAAAGGTCGGGAAAAAGTCAGTCATTACGCTTGCGGAGTAGTCGGATTAGATGGCGTGTTAGGTTTGCTATAATCCTGCTTGAAAATAGAAATTAGAAATACAACAGCGAAAATTAAAGCAACGATGCCCCATACAAGCAAATCCTTATAGATTCCTGTAGATGCTCCGATTGCAGACAAACCAGCGATTGCATAAATAATCGTTGCCGCAATTGCACCACCTTTTGAGCTGCGGGCCGCGATACCGACAATACCAGCAACGATCATTAAAATTGCAACTAATGTACCTACACTTCCACTTGCATCGGTTCCTCCGTTCAGTGCGGAACCAACGTTAGCGGCACATGACTGAAATAGCATCACTAATGATAAAACGATAGATACAATTCCAATTACTAATTTTCCAGTTTTCATTCTAAAACCTCCTATATTTTACAGACGTATTGTAAAGTTAAATGAAAGTGGAGGGCTCGTCAGCCCTTCTGGTACAATG
>DHDR01000018.1:0-6779 GCA_002399445.1 Ruminococcaceae bacterium UBA4871
ACGTTCCATACAATTTTATTCGCCACTGTCTGAAGCAGCTTCTCTTCGTGTTCCTTGTCCCACCGTTCCTGATAGTAGTCGATAAATGTTAGGAGCAAATTGATTCTCGCTATCAGAAGACTGTCACCCTGATACTCGTACCCGTAGGACGCCTCGAACGCCCGGATTGCCCATTTGACCCACTCGTCATAGTTTTCGGCATTTTCATTCACGACCCGAAGTTTCCGGTCGAGCTGCCCAATCCGGCGCTTTGGCGGGACGATAAGCTGCCCTGTTGACACATCGTAGCGGGATACAAGATAAGGCGCTTCTCCGCAGGTGATTTCCAGCCGCCGTGAATCCACATAATGTTTCCAAGTCTTTCTTTTTGGAAACTCGATCGGTTCTTCAGCAACCGTCCATGTGTGGTCGTCGTTTTCTGCATTGAATACATATTTCCTGCCAAACCACTCTTTATCGCAATCATTGTTCATCAAGTTACACAGCCACGCTGGGGTGAAAACCTCGGCTTTTTTTCGTGTACGTTCCTGCTGTGCCTCCTGCGTCTTCTGGATTCTCGGCTTGATGATGTCCGCATTCTGTAGAAGGAGGCTGCGGCTTATATGGTCCTTATAGGTGAAGCCACGTCCAAGTTTCTCATAGGTATCGGTTGCCCAGATAATATTTTTCTTTGTTGATTTATCCTTAAGAAGCAAATCCAAAAGAGAGGCCACCGGACCGCTCTGAATGTCTATCAGTTTTTCCACAAACGGATTTTCCCTCCTTTAAGCCTGTTCATTATCTTCCGTATTGCTTTCTTCTGATGCGCCGCCGGATCTGATCCATTTGTCAATTTCGGACAATTTGAATTTCCAAAGCCTGCCGACCTTATAGGCAGGCATATTACGCTTATTGATCCATTGCAGGATGGCGTCCAGAATCGGTTTCGCCTGACTCTGCCGCTGCTTTTTCCGCTCCTCTGGCGACAGTTCCGCGATCCTGTTTTCTATTTCAAAAAGCCTGCTGCAGTACAGCAGCCCGATTCCAGCGGAAGATGTTTTCTGCTGGGACTTTGGCAAAGCTTTTACTGCCTTGTCAAATTTCCGCCGCGCATGAGCCCAGCAGCCGACCAGCGTAACATTCGGAATGCCACCTCTTGTGGCTCGTTCTCCACTGTCAGCAGTCTAGCTGATTTATCATCAGTAATAGATTTTACTGCAGATGAGGGAGCTTTCTCATTTTTCTTTCTTGACCTATAAATACTGCGCAGATAATCATAGCTGCTACAATACATATTCCGGCTACTACGTACTCCACAGCTGAGCCCTCCCCTTTTTACTATTCCATAAAAGAAATGATAAATTTCGCGACTGCATTTCCTGACATCTATCCTCGACACTCAGCATCAAAAAACATCTAATCCACTGCCTCAAAGGCTAACATCTAATCTGGCAACTCAACTATGCGACAGAATTCTGGAACAGCTTCAGAAGCGCTCCGTAGATAAGTTTCCACAAAGCGACTTGCTCCGGTCAGCCGAATGAGTCATCAACCCCGCAAGCGCCCTGAAATCAAGCCTTTCTTGACTTATCAGTCCTTCACCCTTGACATCAATACAACCGTCTCAACGTGGTCGGTATGTGGAAACATGTCCACCGGTTGAATCTTTTGAACAAGATAGCCGCGTCCGCAAAGGTAGTCCAAGTCACGCGCCTGTGTTTCCGGATTACAGGAAATATACACTACACGTTTTGGAGCAAGTTCCCATAAAGAAAGGAGAAAACGCTCTGTACTTCCCGCACGCGGAGGATCCATAAATACTACATCCGCGTGGTCTCCTTCTGCTGCCATTTGTGTCAGGCATTTTGTTGCGTCTGCGCATAAAAAATAGGCATTTTGAATATGATTCCGCTTCGCATTCGCCACCGCATCATGCACAGCGTCCCGATTCAGTTCAATACCGTATACACGGTCCGCACGGCTAGCTGCAACTAAACCAATTGTACCAATTCCGCAATAAGCATCAATCACGGTTTCTCTCCCCGTCAATTGTGCAAATTCCATTGCCTTCCTGTAAAGTACCTCACATTGAATGGGATTGATTTGATAAAAGCTCTTTGCTGAAATCCGAAACTGGCAGCCACACAGCGTATCTTCGATATATCCGTGTCCATACAAAACCTTCTCCTGTTTACCCAGCACCATGCTGGTCCTGCGATTATTCAAATTCAGCAAAACGGTCGTTATTTCCGGATGCATTTGCAGCAGTGCTTTCACAAATTTCTTAGCTGGAAAAATCGGGTTGGCCGCCACTAATACGACCATGACCTGTCCGCTTGTAAACCCACGCTTTACTAATACATGGCGCAGGAAACCACGTCCCGTCACTTCATCATAAGGCTTCAGTTTAAAGCTTGTCATCAGTTCTCGGACTGATGCCATAATCCGGTCCGCTGTTTCATCTTCCGTCAGGCAGGATTCTACTGGCACCACATGATGTGTGCTGGATTGATAGACTCCGGAACAAATCTTGCCATGCCGGTCTGTTGTAAAGGCAGCCTGCACTTTATTCCGGTAATGGTAGGGGTTTTTCATCCCGAGGATTGGCTCTACTTTGCAAAACCTCCCCAGTAATTTTTGCACGCGTTTCTGTTTCCATGCCAGTTGCCGCGGATATTCCATATTTTGCAACTGGCACCCGCCGCACTTCCGGTACAGCGGACATTGTTTTACTTCTTCCATATTTACCTTTCCTGCTTTCTCTCTTTAATGGTTGCTGTCACTTTATTCCTTTTCTTTCTGAAGACTCGCGCCTACTGCGATACCGAGGCACATACCAATACTGATTCCTAATCCTATATTTCCAAACAGTTGACCTAGAGCCGACCCAAAACAAATGCCGACGCACAGACCCACTGTCATATAATTTTCTTTTTTAAGGCCTTTCTTTTCGACTTTCCCATTTTCGTCCTCCCTATTTTGCACTTGTTCAGACTTTTTATTTTCTTCCATAGTTCTCTCCCAGTTTGACGGTTTTGTTCTAATTGTATTGTAATGCAAATGCAGATTGGAAACAAGTTTTTCACCTTTTCCCATTATAGGATACGGAAAAAGCTTGTTTACTCTTATGGTTTTGCGCTATACTGTTTTTATTGGAATTTTTTTCTGGAGGAAACTGTGATGGATAATTTTGAATATATCAGCAGCCGGATACAGTGTCCGGATGCAGAAAAAGAAAATGCATTTGCCATCGTTCAAAGAATCTGTACCTATGCTGAAAAAGCCCGCACAGAAGGGCCGCTTGCTTTGGAACCGCTTCTGGATAAAGAACCGGATGCATTTCTGCAGGACAGTCTGCGCCGCCTTGTAGACGCGGAAAGCCCAAACGAACTGCAAGAGGCTATGCAAATTCACATCCTTGCCGCCAACGCCTCTGGCAGCCGTTTTCTGGAACTTATGGTGATTGCAGACGGCATCTATGAAATGGCCAAAAACATGCGGCCGAGGACCCTGCTCAGCCGACTTAGTGAATGGTTCGGCGAAACTTACCGAAATCGTTTTGCTGAAGAGTTGGCTAAATTGGAGGCAGAAGAAGAGCAGCACGCACGAGATGCCCACGCAAAACAGGAAGCACAGACTGCCCAAATCCAGACAGTAAAACCGAAAGAGAAAGAGCAAACTCATCCAGAGATTCCTGTTGAATCTTCCATCCTGCCACAAAACTCTGACACACCTGAATCTTCGACAAAAGAAAAAGCAGATACGCAACAGCCAGTTGGTCCTACTGCAAATACATCACAGCAGGCGTCTATTGCCGCATTCCATCAGCTCGGTTCCTGCGGATTTGATTCCATTAAACGTCTGCTGCAAGATGTGGACGATAAAGTGCTGGCGGCTGCTCTGAAAGGAGTGGATAAGCCGCTGTTCTCCTTATTTTGGTCTGCTCTTCCGAAAGAGCGCTGCCAAAAGCTGCTGGAAAATATGGGTGAAGCCTATCCCATGCATACAAACGATATTGAAGAAGCACAATCTAAGATTTTAGATATTGCAAAAAAATTGGAAGCAAAGCAAGAGATTTCACTCGATTTTCCCAATGGACAACTAAAAGCACCACACTGGGAAGTCATTTTATAAGGAGGAATTGCCATGCAGATTGCCGTTGTCACAGGAGCCTCCAGCGGGCTGGGCCGTGAATTCGTTTACCAAATCAGCAGGACGGAAACTTTAGACGAAATTTGGGTAATTGCCCGCCGTAAAAACCGTTTGCAGGAACTTTCTGCAAAAATCAAAACGGTTCATGTGCGGCCAATTGCATTGGATTTAACTTCCCAGAAAAGCATGACAATTTACCGTGAACTGCTAAAGCAGGAAAATCCGGATGTGCGGATTTTCGTAAATGCTGCCGGATTCGGTAAGATGGGAAATTACGCTGAAATTTCTCGGCAGGACTGTGACAGCATGATTGACCTTGACTGCCGTGCGGCTGTGGATATGACGGTATTGACACTGCCTTACATGCGTGAGGGAGCACGAATTTTAGAAATTTGCTCCACCGCAGCCTTTCAGCCGCTGTCCGCACTAAGTGTTTATGCAGCCAGTAAAGCTTTTCTCTTACATTATACACGTGCACTGCGGTGGGAGCTATCCCCACGCGGTATCCATACAACTGCTGTGTGTCCTTACTGGATTAAGGATACAGAATTTATTTCAACTGCGAAAAAGACAAGGAACAGCACAGCGGTTCGGCATTTTCCATTGGCAAGTCATGTACACAGTGTCGTAAAGCTTGCTTTAATGGACAGCCGGTTGAATTTGGCTGTTTCCACGCCTAGCCCAATGAGTTTTGTTCACCGGATTTTTGCAAAGTTTATCCCACACAGTGCCATGATTGGTATTTGGGAACTGCTGAGACGGATTTAGCACATGCACTTCTGTGCTGTCATACAAGATCCGTTTAAAACGATAAAAATAAGGTACCCACACGAATTTTATCCGGTGGGTACCTTATTATATAACGATTGAATCTAATTTATCTAAGAATCCGCTTCTCAAGAAAATTCTATGTTTTCTGAAGTTAAAAGCAAGCCGTAGTTTTTAAGTCATGGGAATCAGTCCTTTCCTCAAAATATTGATGTTGTTCTGAATCAAGATCCTGCATCACTGGACTCACCCTTTCTTTTTCTTTTATGTTTGTTCGCATTTTACTTACTCCATTGGATTCGCCTCTATCTGTTTGGATTATCTGTATCATAGCATAGCTGAATCAAAATTGCAAGCCATTTTTGAAATATTTTTTATTTTTCTTTCATTGTTCTCCGATTTATTAGTTTTTTAAAACTCTATTCACATATTAATGCAGCATTTATTATTTGTTTATTCATTTTTCAATAATTCTGTTCGCATCCAATGACCTTTTACACTCATAGCAGAAAACAGCCCCTGCCCGTTTAAATCCTGTGGATTGTGCCAATATTTCCATATGAAGAACGCAGAGTAGAAAACCTTTCTTTACTTTATTCTGCGGACAGGGTATAATGCAATCAGGCTCTCTGCAGACGACTTGTCTTTGGAAAGCCGCCGAAAGAGGGCCGGAAACTGTTTTGTCCGGCCTAATCATGAGGGGGACAATTATGAATTGGGTTATCCTATCAGCGATTTTGGCGTGGGGCACCGCACAGCTTATTAAAGTAATAAATTGCCGAATCCATGGGGGAAAAGTCACCCTGCGGGTCGCTATCGGCACTGGCGGCATGCCCAGTTCCCATTCCGCATTTGTATGTGCCACAGCTTTTGCCAGCGGCATGGTCTGTGGATTTTCATCCGTTGAATTTGCACTGGGCGTGGCACTTGCCGCCGTTGTCATTTATGATGCACTGGGCATCCGCTGGGAAGCAGGGCTTCATGCAAAGGCGATTAACCAGTTGGAAGTGAAAGTAGAACCGAAAGCTAAGCATACCCCCTTGGAAACAAGCTTAGGGCATCAGCCGTCAGAAGTTATCTGCGGCGGATTACTCGGAATTGGAATGGCAATTTTCATTGAGGGTGTTTTTGCACTTCATTCCCTTTAAACAAGCTCCCCAAAATACTGCTTTTTAAGATATGGTTTCATTCCTCAATAAAAATCGCAGCAAAGCCAGATTTGTGGTATTATTGATCTCTTCATTTTGTCGGGTAAGCAAATACTGCACATCCATTTTACATTCACCGCAAATATCAATGCCGATCACCCTGCACCGCGTTTCAAACAGAGCAAGCAGTTTCTCCAGCACCGTCAGAGAAAGTCCTCCTTGGCTCCAGTCTGTGCGGGCAAAATAGGTATTCAGCACATCCTTATCAATTGAAATATAAAGAGGCAGTCCGTCTTTCAGATTCCTCATTTTTTCCCATGTTTCCGTTTCCTGCAGTGCCTGCAGACTGACACAAAGCAATCTGCAGCGGTAGTTTGTTTCGATCCCAGAAAAGGCCTGTTCATCCGGGCCAACGATACAAACTCTTTGCAGCATAGGATTTTGGTCTATCGCATCTTTTACCCAGCATCCACAAGAAAGTAATTCTGGAAATTTCGGCGGCTGCATATCGCTGTGATAATCAAAAAGCAGCAAATTGAATGGCTGCTTTATTTTTTCGAGCCAGAATTTACTGACATAATGATAGTCTCCCGAATCCAAAAAATGTATGCCCTGCACAGGGCAGTTGAGAATCCGCCGCCGGATTTCATTCGCAGCCTGTGGAGTACAATAGCAACTTGTACCGGAAAGGTCCGTACAATCAATCCACTGAAAATAGGCATGATGGTAAAA
>DHDR01000018.1:6973-37085 GCA_002399445.1 Ruminococcaceae bacterium UBA4871
TTTCTCCAATCAAAAAAGAACAAACAACTGCTGCCAATCGGCTCCTCTGTTGTTTGCTCTTTTTATTTTTTCAGTATATTACACATAATTCATGGGATTCACTGGAGTACCATTTAAACGCACCTCAAAATGACAATGTGGTCCTGTGCTGTGGCCGGTGCTGCCGACATACCCGATAACCTGCCCTTTTGCCACCGTCTGACCGGAACTAACTGCCACACTGCTCATATGCGCGCAAAGTGAAATGAGGCCATTTCCATGATCAATTGCAACAACATTGCCATAGCCCTCATACCCGGCTCCTGCTCCGGCCATGACAACCGTGCCGCTGTCAGGTGCCACAATGGTAGAACCATAGCTGGCACCAATGTCAACACCTTTGTGCGGATGACTGTGTACTTCATCCACCTGTCCAAAGTAGGTTGTAATGACTTGACAGCTTGGTACCGGCCATACCATTGACCCGCTGCCAATTGCACTGGCCCCTCCGCTTGTACTGGCGGCAACTGAACTGCTGCCAACCGTCTTGGCACTCACACTTTTTTGTTGCTGAGACGCCTGCTTTTGTGCCAATTCCACTTTCTTCTTTTCCTGACTTGCCTGGTAATCAGCATACCATTTATCAATTGCTTGGCTTGCCGCTTCTTCTTTCTGCGCAAAGTCATCACTTGCAGACTGCAGACTGCTTTCCTTGGCAGACATATCGTTGATAACGCCCTGCGCCTCACGAACGAAACCGGACAGTTCCCCTTGTTTTTCCGAAACAGATGTTTTCGCATCGGCAGCAGCCTGTCGGTTCTGCTTAATTGCCGTTTTCTGCTTTTTCACAGATGCCATTTCTGACTTTAGCAAATGAATCAACGAGGTGTCATGTGCAGTCACCATTTGCAAAGCTTCTACTTTATCCGCAAAATCATATACACTGTCCGCAGAAAGAAGAATTTCTAAGTTGCTGGCACCGCCAGACATATACAGCGCACACAGCCGTTTTTTAAGTCTTGCCGTATTGGCAGAAATGTTCTTTTGCTTATCCGCTATTTCATCTTGTGTTTTTAAAATCTTGGTATCCAATTCCTGAATTTGTTCATTGTATGTATCAATTTGGTTCTGGAGCGTAGAAATCTGATTTTCCAGCGTATTTTTGTAATCGCTCTTTTTGTCCTTGTCTTGCCGCAGCTTAGCTAATTTACTGTCGTTTTCCTGCTTTTGCTGTGCATATTCAGCCTGCTTTTGTTTCAAAGAATCTATAGGATCGGCTGCATGTGCAGTCACCGTACAGGGTATAAACAACAAAGTTACCGCCATACACAACGCAGTGAAACCGCCGAATAGTTTATCTGCTTTCTTGCGATTACAAAACAGCGATAGATCCTCCTTCTTTTTTCAAGTAACGGCTGATGGATATGATGCTCCCCAAAGCACCAAATAAAGCGCCGATAATAACAAATAAGATGACAACTGGCACCATGATGGCATTGAGATTGACTACATTAAAGATAGCACTGATCCCCTGTGAACTGACAACAGAATAATAGATGAAATGCAACAGGCCTGACGCAATTGCGCCCGCCGCCACACCAATTGTCATGCCTTCCACTAAAAATGGTATTCGAATAAACCAGTTCGTGGCCCCCACTGATTTCATGATGCTGATTTCCAACCGGCGCGAATACATCGCAACATGAATGGTATTTGCAATAATAAACAAAGAAACCAGACTGAGCGCAATGACGATCACCAAACCTACATTGGTGACAATCTTGTCCATATGCGTCAGCTTATTGGCAAGTTCCTGATAATCATAAATTTTATCAACGCCGCTAATGGAAGTAATCTTTGCCGCAGTTTCCTTGTATTTTGACAAATCTTTCATAGAGATTCGGAACGCGTTGGGCAGCCAGTTGTTGTCACCGCCAAGCCCGTCCAGCAGGCTGGCATTCTGTTCACCGACCATTTTCCGCATTTCTTTCATCCCATCATCTTTAGAGATGAAATCACACGTTGCCACATTATCCAGCTTGCGAATCTGATCCCCAACTTGAATGGCCTTCAGGGCCGGCACGTCTTGCTTTATGTAAACTTTAATAGAATTATTTCCTTCTACCATACTCATCGCAATTTTGATATTCCAGCTAAAAAGGATAGATGCACCGGTCACCAACAGACAACTCAGCAGCACCGCTACCGATGCAAGTGACATGGTGCGGTTTGTCCAAATATTTTTAAGTCCTTCTTTCAGCAGGTAGCTAAAGTGTTTCATAGTTCTGCCTCCTCCAATTCCTTGGTATCAGCCACAATTCGGCCTGCATGAATTTCCACAACACGCTTCTGAAAATGTTTGACAAGACTGTGCTCATGAGTAACCATCAAAATAGTTGTCCCCCGCAGATTAATTTCACTGAGTAAGTCGACAATTTCAAACGAAAGAGCCGGATCAATATTGCCGGTCGGCTCATCTGCCAAAATCATATCCGGATTATTGACCAGCGCACGTGCCAATCCGACCCGCTGCTGTTCGCCGCCGGACAACTCTGCCGGATAGCAATCTCCCTTATCCTGCAAATCAATCAGTCCAAGGATATAAGGAACCCGCTTTTTAATTTCTCGGTTCCCAGCACCGACCACATGCATGGCAAATGCTACATTTTCAAAAACAGTCATCTTCGGAATCAGGCGAAAATCCTGAAACACCATGCCCATATTGCGGCGCAGATAAGGGACATCACGCCGTTTGATACCTATTAAATTCTGCCCGTTTACCGTCAGTTCGCCCCCGTCCGGCCTTTCCTCGCAGGTAATCAGTTTGAGCAGGGTGCTTTTCCCTGCTCCGGAGGAACCGACAATAAATACAAATTCGCCTTTTTCTACCTGCAGGTTTACATCATACAAAGCATGTGTTCCGTTAGGATAGGTTTTACTTATATGTTTAAGCTCGATCAAACAGACCGCTCCATTCTTCTCAATCACTAAATTTTTGATTATCGTTGCAGAAAAAATCTCCCATATATACACATAGACATAATATCATATATTTCGCAATGATAATTCTTTATGAGAAGCAATCTGTAATCATTTTGTAAACTACAGGCGTCTGCAGCAGAACTGGATAAAAAGCTGCATTTTTATGGATTTTCTCGTTGTAATAAAGGCTTTTTTAACTAAATAGCAGAAAGAGCAGCTGCACATGTACAGCTGCTCTTGTTGTTAAAACTTTGCAGGATTGGAATCTAAGTATTTCTTAACCATCAGAGCGACCTTGAAAACGATGGCATCCTCAAATTCACGGAGATCCAGTCCGGTAATTTTTTTAATCTTTTCCAACCGATACACCAGAGTATTGCGGTGCACAAACAGTTTCCGGCTGGTTTCTGAAACATTAAGGTTGTTTTCAAAGAAGCGCTGAATCGTAAACAGTGTCTCATGATCGAGACTGTCGATGCTGCCTTTCTGAAAAACTTCCTTTAAGAACATTTCGCAAAGCGTTGTCGGCAGCTGATAAATCAAGCGGGCAATTCCCAGATTATCATAGCGGACAATGTTGCGCTCGGTATCAAAGACTTTGCCCACTTCCAGTGCTACCTGAGCTTCCTTAAAGGAACGTGCAAGGTCTTTAACACCCTCCACCGGTGTGCCAATTCCAACGACGCAGTGTGTATAAAACTCACTGGAAAGCGTGTCTACAATTGAACTTGCCAGTTTCGCTAAATCCTTGCTGTCAATACCGGGCTGTATTTCCTTAACCAAGGCAATATCATTTTCATTAATATTGATGACAAAATCCTTATTTTTGTCAGGGAACAAATTCTGAATGACGTCATATGCCGCCACATCCGTTTTGTTCGTTATTTTGATCAGCATACATACGCGGCTGACATCATTGTCAAAATGCAGTTCACGCGCTTTAAGGTAGATATCTCCCGGCAGAATATTATCTAGGATCACATTCTTCACAAAGTTGCTGCGGTCATATTTTTCATCGTAATACTGTTTGATGCTCGAAAGGGAAACGGCCAGTAAAGCCGCATAGCGTGCAGCCTCAGGGTCTGTCCCCAGCACAAAGACAGCATACTCCGGCCGTGGCATATTGCCAAAAGATTTATAAGTATAGCCATTGACCACAAAAGTTTCCTGTGATGTCAATAACTCTGGAGTAACACTTTCATTCACTTCGCCAATACGGCCCAATTCGCTGCAGGCAATAATCACAGACGTTTCATCAATGACGCCGATCGTTCGGTCAATCGCGTCACGCATTTGATGAATCACGCCCTGAAATAATCTGTTGGACATTACAAACATCCCCGCCTTTTCATAGTTATTCAATTGCATTTCATGCAGTTTTGGCAGCCTGAGCCCATTCTATTCTATGCAGAAATGTAAAAATGGAAATTTAAATGAAGTAAGACAAAAAGCAAACATACCCTTATATAATTTTACATACTTTTGCGCTAATTTTCAACTGTTTTCTAAAAGAATTCATAAATTCTTATTGATTACCCTTTATAAACAGCCAAAAAGAAAAGGGCTGGAGAGTTGCAGCCCTCCAGTCCAGTAAAAATTGCCCGTTCAATTCATAATGGTGATTTCGGAATCTTTATCAAACAGATGCGCCTTGCTCATATCCAAAGCGATTTTAATCGTATCATTGCTCTTTGCAGTAGACGTCGGCTCAACACGGGCTGTCAGGTTGCTACCCTCACAAGTGAGATACAAGTAAGTTTCAGCGCCCATTAGCTCGGTGACATCGACCTGCGCTTCCACCATATATTCCGAATGACTTTCCAAAAAGTCCGGATCATCATGTACATCTTCCGGACGGATACCAAAGACAACATCTTTTCCGACATAGGAATCCAGCTGACCATCTTTAACTTTTGATGCCGGGATCGGAAGGCTGTACTTACTAAAGCTGACGGTAAAGCCATTGGCAGCTTTGTCAATCTTTGCGTCTATGAAGTTCATCTGCGGGCTGCCCATAAATCCTGCGACAAATTCGTTGACTGGCAAATCGTACAAATTCTGCGGGCTGTCCACCTGCTGAATCACGCCGTCCTTCATCACCACGATTCGGTCGCCCATGGTCATTGCTTCCGTTTGGTCATGCGTAACATAGATGAATGTTGTACCCAGCCGTTTGTGCAGCTTACTGATCTCGGTACGCATCTGGGCACGCAGCTTTGCATCAAGGTTTGACAGCGGCTCATCCAAAAGGAAGACCTTCGGGTCACGAACAATTGCCCGGCCCAAAGCAACACGCTGGCGCTGGCCGCCAGACAACGCTTTCGGCTTCCGGTCAAGAAGATGAGAAATGTCAAGGATGCGGGCTGCTTCTTCCACTCTGGCTTTAATTTCATCCTTCGGTACTTTGCGCAGTTTCAAGCCAAACGCCATATTGTCAAATACCGTCATGTGCGGATACAAGGCATAGTTCTGGAACACCATTGCAATATCGCGGTCTTTCGGTGCAATATCATTGGCAAGAGTATCACCGATATATAACTCTCCTTTTGAAATTTCCTCCAAGCCTGCAATCATTCGCAGAGTAGTAGATTTTCCGCATCCGGAAGGACCAACCAAAATAATGAATTCTTTATCAGCAATCTCCAGATTGAAATCACTAACAGCCTGCACACCGCCACTATAAATCTTGTAAACATGCTTCAGGGTTACGCTTGCCATAAACATGAACCTCCTGTTATTTCATTCTTTCCAACCAACAATCTTATCATAGCAGAAGGGATACCGTGTGTATACCCGTGTTTTATCCAAACTTGCCTACCCCTGTTTATGGAATTCTTCTAAAATCCAAAAATTGTGGTTGGAATTTGTCCAATTTGTAAATGCCACTTTTCAAAATTTCCTTCACTTTTTTAGTTAAAATATCAATTTGAGGCTTTCAGCAGAAGGTCTGCTTCTTCTGCCGTCAGGCTGCGGCAGCTGCCTTCCGGCAGATTTTCCGGCAAGCACAATTTGCCGAATCCAGTGCGGCAAAGCGCTGTTACATGACTGCCTGCCGCCGCAAACATACGCTTGACCTGATGGTATTTCCCCTCCCGAATCTGGATTTCATACAGCGGTGCTGCACCGTCTTCCAGCAAACAGAGTTTTGCCGGCAGACAAACAAAATCCGAAAGCTCCAATCCTTTAGCAAACTGCTTTTCTGCGCCAGACGGCAGCGGACAGCTCAGCCGTGCCCTATAGGTTTTCCACACATGATGCTGCGGGGAAAGGAGCTGATGCGCCAGCATGCCATTATCTGTCAGCAAAAGCAGCCCCGTGGTATCTTTGTCCAACCGACCGACAGGCTGAATCCCGCGGCGCAGAAGTTTCGGGGGCACCAAGTCCATCACAGTCTGTTGTTTGGTATCTTTCGCCGCTGTCAGCACACCAGCCGGTTTATGCATCATCAAATAAACAAATTTTTGGTATCCAATCGGCTTTCCCTGCAGCGTCACATGATTAGGATCTACTTTCTGTGCCGGGTCGTACAAAGGTTGTCCGCAGAGGCAGGCGGCACCCTGCCGCACCAGTACAGCTGCCTCACGGCGGCTGATGCCGGTCTGAAGCGCCAGCAGTTTATCCAGCCGCATCTGTGTCATCAAAGCATTCCTCATTTCTGTATGATTGAATTCCTTATATGGTGATTATACTGGACCAAACTGCAGAATACAACTGCAAGGACCAAAAGAGCCGCTTTTCAGTCTTCGTCAGTTACCTCCGACAAATGGGCTTCATGAAACCGTCCAGCGCCGCTGTGGAAATATCCCCTCCCACAATTTTCCCTTTATAAATTAAAAGTGTGGCATGGACTTCCTCTTTTCCTGTATAATTTTTCACACGATACACATACTGTTTGCATGTCTTTCCAGCAACTTTTTTCAAGTCAAATCCGGCCTGTTCATTTAGTTTATTGTAGTTTTGGTATACTTTTGAAAACGTGGCGGGTATGGCAACGTCTCGAACCGATAAGGGTTCCTGCTCCACCTGCCATCCGCATTTCGTCAGGAAGTTGATTCGGTCACTGTTCTGCGCCCCTGGAATCCCCCTTTCTGCTCCTGCAGCACTAATCAAAAAGAAAATTGCTGCCACAAGCACGGCCGCTGCCACTGCTAAAAAGAGTTTCCGTTTTACTCCATGGAAAGAAATTGTCACAGTTTCACCTCCAAACATTCTAAAATATACGAAAAATATACATTCAAGAAGGATAAAAGCTTTTAAAGATTTTTATAGTCGAAAGTGTTATAATATAGCTCATTGATTAAATCTAAGGAGTATTTCTATGTCAAAATATCAACCGAGAAGATTGGAAAAAGTTTCAACAAACTACCAGAGAAGGAAGAGAAATCGTTTCCACCATGCTGTGATTCTTGCATGCTGTGTCGCTGTAATTGCCGGAGTCGCTGTCAGTGCCCACGCTTTACTGCGTTTTCCCCCTTCCAATTCTCATAAATCTGTACCGACTGTCGCTTCTACCGCCCCCTCCCATACTGCTGCTGTCTCTGCTTCGCCTGCCTCACCGGTAAATAAAAATTCATGGGAGCTTCGGCTTGTGAATACAACCCATCCGCTGCCGCAAAATTTCACCGTTAAAACTTCCCCTGTCGGCAACGCCCGTTTTGATTCTCGAGCTGCCGGTACCCTAAAGAAAATGATTGCCGATTGTAATAAGAACGGAAACCATCTGCTGATCTGTTCTGCTTACCGGAGTATCAGTTACCAGACAACACTTTATAAAACCGAAATTCGAAAAGCAGCAAGCCATGGTGCTGCAGATGCCGCTTCTGAAGCAGCCACAGTGGTTGCAAAACCGGGTACCAGTGAGCATAACCTGGGGCTTGCCGTGGATTTCGGCAGCATTAAAAACGAACTCTGTGATGAAACATTTGAGAAAACACCGGAAAGTAAGTGGCTAGTGAAGAATGCATATAAATATGGGTTCATTCTCCGTTACCAAAAAGGAAAAGAAAACTTGACCGGCATCATTTATGAACCATGGCATTACCGCTATGTCGGCGCTGCAGCGGCAAAGGAAATGCGTGAAAAGCATCTTTGTTTGGAAGAATATTTAGGGCAGGCATAAGAAGTTGAAAAAAAGGCTGACAATGGACAGCCTTTTTTTATTTGAAAATATATTTTTACTTGATTATTCTCACTCGACTTGTTGCATAGGTAATACGGCGTTGATGAATGGAAAAATCTCTTTGTAGAATTGTTATGCCGGATGCCGGCTAATCATTCCTGCCAGAGCCATTTTGTTCCACTTTTTTCTCAATTTGCGGTGGACATGGCTCATACCGCGCAAACTCAAATGTATAAGAGCCCCGTCCCTGCGTTGTCTGGTGCAAAAATGTTGCAAAATCAGCCATCTCCGCGGCTGGCACCTCGGCGGTAATTACCTGATAGTCCGTTTTTGCCGGTTCCATCCCCAGCACACGGCCGCGGCGTTTCGTAATTGCCCCCATTACGTCACCCATATTCTTGTCCGGTACTGTCGCTTTCAGTACACCGATAGGTTCTAACAAGACGGGGTCTGCCTGTGGCATGCCATTTTTATAAGCAAGGCTTGCTGCTGTCTTGAATGCCATTTCTGAACTGTCTACGGGATGATAGGAGCCATCGTACAGTGTAGCGTGCAGGCCCACAACCGGATAGCCTGCCAGAGGGCCTTTGGCAATACTTTCCCGCAAACCCTTTTCCACTGCTGGGAAATAGCCTTTCGGAACACTTCCTCCAACCACTTTTTCGTCAAAGACAAGGCCATCGCTGTCACAGGGACTAAAAGCTATCCAAACATCACCAAACTGTCCATGACCACCGGTTTGTTTTTTATAACGGCCCTGCACTTTTACCGTTTTGCGGATTGTCTCACGGTAAGGAACACGCGGTACCCTAAATTTCGCTTCCACATTATAGCGATTCCGCAGTTTAAAAAGGATCACTTCCAAATGCTGCTCCCCAAGCCCAGAAATAACCATTTCATGCGTTTCCGTGTTATTCTCAAAGCCAATGGTCGGATCTTCTTCTATCAAACGAAAAACAGCCTGTGCCACTTTATCCTCTTCTCCCTGATTCTCCGGCTCAATTGCCATGCGCAGGGAAGCGGGCGGATAGTCAATTCCATCCAGTACCACTTTCCGTGTGGGAGCACAGAGCGTATCTCCAGTGGAAACGCCAGAAAGTTTCAAAACGGCACCGATGTCACCTGCAGGAATGACACGCATTGCCTCTTGTTTTTTGCCGCGCATCATCACCACTTTCCCGATATGTTCGGAAGTGCCAGTGCGCATATTCAGCAGCGTTCCGTCCTGCTCTACTTTTCCGGAAATACATTTCAGAAAACTGACTTTTCCGACAAACGGGTCAGCAATCGTTTTAAAACAGATAGCCGCTGTGGCAGCATCTTCTTTAATTGCAAGCTCCACTGGGTCGCCATTCACATCTGTACCGATTTCTCCCGCTTTGTCTGCAGCAGAAGGCAGCAGCCATGTAATACCGTCCAAAAATTGTTCCATACCACGCATCAGGAGAGCATCACCGCAAAAGACAGGCATGATTGTGCCAGACTTCACGCCTTTGGAAATACCGATAATCACTTCTTCCGGAGTAAAATCCTGCCCGGAAAAATATTTTTCAAACAGTTCATCACTTGTTTCTGCCACAGCTTCACAAATGGCTGTACGCAGGCCCTGCAGACGGTGATCTCCCATATCCGGCATATCGACCTCCACCGGCGCACCATTGGAATAGTCATAGGCTTTATACTCCAGCAAATTTATGTAAATGTTTGCTTTTCCATTCTCTATAAATGGCACCACAACGGGGCACACCGCCGGTCCGAAACTTGCTTTTAAATCCTCAAACACACGGTAAAACCGTGCGCTTTCGTCACATAAGCCATTGACAAAAAATGCTTTGGCAAGCCCACGTTTCTCTGCAGTTTCCACCGCTTTTTCCGTGCCGACTGCCACACCGTCACGCCCGCTTACAACAATCACAGCACTGTCAGCTGCGCGTGCAGCTTCCGCAGCAGCTCCGGCAAAGTCAAGCAGCCCCGGTGCATCCAGTAAGTTAATCTTGCAGCCTTTCCATTCCAATGGGGCCACCGCAGCGGAAACACTCGATTTGCGGTACACTTCCTCCGGACTATCATCACACACCGTGTTTCCAGCATCGACTTTACCCAAGCGCTCGGCTGCGCCAGAGAGTTTCAGCATAGCTTCAGCAATGCTGGTCTTTCCAGCACCGCTGTGTCCCATTAAGGCAATATTAAGGATTTTTTCTGCTGTATACGGTTTCAAGGTTAGTGCCCCCTTCACGGTAGTTATTTTTAATAAATATTCTTTAAAAATATATTTTATTATAGCATCTTTTTCTGCGGATAGCAAGAAAAAGTATGTAATCTTTACAAATAAAATATATATAAAGTTTTATAGTTGTATATTTTGACATAAGTTCTTTGCCCTGCACCAGAAAATACAAAAGCTCTGCAGCCTCCCAGACAGGAAGTGCAGAGCTTTTATCACAATTGGACTTATTCAGAATACAACTTAAAAGTGCATAATAACAAAAATCCTCCCGTTCATAATCAAAACTGGAGGATTTTCGCGCCCTATTCACTTAGTTAAAAACATTTCTCTTTTTATCAAGTGTCCGACTTTTTCTGCTGTGTTTGAAAACCTTAGGTTCTCAAACACAAGCTTAACTTTGATGCTGTCTTCCGTCAAGGTTTGCGCAGCTTTGGCACCAGCCAGATGACCAGCACCCAGAACAATTCATACAAGACCATGTTCAGCGTGCTGATTTGCTGCATCCCCTGCTGGCAGCATAAGAATGCCACCAGAACGAATCCAAGAATTGCACCGACATTCTGCAGCACAACTGCAATAGAAATATTGGCACGCTGCCGCACACAAGCCGTAATTAACCGCATCATGGTACTCGGCCTTCCATTTGTGCCAATCAAAGCATTTGTTGCTTTTTCCGGCTGCTTTTCAATGGATTCATAAACCTGCCCCAGACGTTCCGGCAATACACGCACTGTGTGGGCATCCAACCCAAATAATGCCGCAATAAAAGGAGCTGTCACATTGGCATCATTGCTGCGGACAATCAGGGAAATCCCGTTGTCCTCCATGCGCTGCAGTTCAACAGTGCGGTGGCGGTCGGCACGGTATGTCACAATAAACATGGCAACTAACTCGCCGCTCACTGCAAGATAAGCAATCTGTTTTCCACCCTGCACATACCTTGTTTCTATGCTTTCGTCCGGCAGGGTAACATTGTGATGCACCATCAGGCGGCGGTTGCCAATAAACACACGGCGTCCGCCGACCCAGCCGGAAATACCCATTCCATCTTCATACTGAATATTTTCAACTTTCGGCATTGCTTCCTGCCGGCTGCGTATAATCTGACCAAATAAGCTGCTCAGCGGCCCACCTGCAGCATGCATCAGTGCAGCAGAATCAACAATGGCATCGTCCATCTGCATGCTTCCGAATGTTTTAATCCCATTTAAAATGATACTGCCTTTTGGGAACAAATCCTGCGCATCCACCAAAACTGCATTTGTATCTGCAAAATACTGAACCGCAGGGAAGCCGATCACCATGCCGCCGCACTGCGCCGCAACCCGACTGATGCGGGAAAGCGGAAGATTGACAGACAACATGTTCATAATGGGGACACTAATACAAGTCGCCGCCGCAAAAGCCGTCCATGCTCTGCTGACATTATGCGGCTGAATAAACAGGAGCATTACGATAAACAGCACAAGACTTGCGCAAAATAGGACCGGCGACAAAAATTGGCTGCTTCGGTCACTCGGATCATCGCTGTAAGACAATCGCAGAAAATTTTTCAGAAAGCCCGTTTCGTGCTGATAGGCAATCTCCGGCGAATCCAGTGTGACTCCTTCGGCCATCTGCAGAGCCGTATTATGGTCGTCAAATTTTTCAGCGGCATATTTCTTGCCGGGAGAAGTAACATAGTGAAAATTTCTGTTGACCCGGCGCACCAGAATCCATTTCCCAAGTGTATTGAAGAACAAGGCACCACAAACAACAGCGGAATACAGATGCAGTTCCCCATGGGCAAAGGAGCTTTGTGAAAACAGAGAGGCAACGCCCTGTACCAGCCCAACGAGACTTGCTACTGCAATACCGGAATCCGCATTTGCATGCAGTTTAAACAATGCCTTAAGACCGTTCGCGATGGTAACACCACAAAAGCCAACTGAAAAAGCTAGAAAAACCAAATTGCAAATCAGGTATGCTGTGATATTGAACGGCCGGATACCGAATATCCCATATTCTCCTAAAAATCCAATCAATAATTCTAATATTACACAGATTCCCGTCACCGTAAGGCGCAGAATCAGTTCCCGCATATCGCCGCCCAGCTGATGAAAAATTGCGGCCGCATCTCCAGGAGAATTGTAATCCTCCAGTTCCTCTTCTGCATCCAGCGATTTGGGAACTTGATTATTGGGCGAGTTTTCTTCTGCATCTGACGCTGGCTGCGGTTCTGCAGTCTTCTGCTGCTCTGCCTGTGCACGATGCAGGAACTTCCTGCGCGGCTTTGGCGGTTCTTCTTCCGGTGCATTGGGATCTACATCCTGCACGATTGCTTTTGCCGCCGCTTCGTACCGATGGTAAGCAGGCTTTTCTTCCCCTGCAGAAGTTTCCGGATGTGAACCCGGCCGCGGGACTTCTGCCGCAGGGCGCTCATCCGGTACAGGTTCATCAGAATTTACAAACCGGTCCGGAACACGTACCGACACATCTTTTACAGAGCCTTCTTTGGCCTCCGGCTCCTGCACTGAGGCATGCCGAGCCTGTACGAAAGGCACAATCGGCGGTCGGTCCATCTGCCGTTTTTCTTCTGTTGGTTTCTGACTGTCTTGTTCCGGTTTCCGGCTGCCTTCCGCTTCCTGGATGGCAGGCACAGGCGGCAGCTCTGTGATATTCCCAGCCGGCTGATTCGAATAAAGCGGTTTTTGCGGTGCAGCCGGCGCTGTCGGTTTGATGGGTATGCTGTGAGGATATTCACGAGACTCATTAAAAACCGGTGTTACCAAATCCTGCAAATCAAGAATATGTACTGGCGTGCCGGCTGGCCGGTAATCTATCTGTTCACCAGACTGCACACCGTCTTTTTTCGTCTGAGGTTGCTGTAATGCTTGGGCCGGTGCAGGCCGTTCCTGCGGTTCCCGAATCTGACGGCGGACCTCTTCTTTCTGCGGCTGCTGATGTACCGGTTCTGGTTCCTGCACCGGCACTTGCGGCGGCGGCTGTATTGGTGTATCCTCTTCCAGATTCTCTTTTGGCGGTTCAGCCGTGGATTTTGGTTCTGCTTCTTTCGTTTGCAGATGCTGTTCTTGCTTTTGTTCTTCTGCGGCCTCACGGATTGCATTTACGTCCAGAGAAGTCGTCACAGAGTAAATATCCTCTTTTGCCACATCAGAGGTTCCGCTTTTACGCACCACTTCGCTCACACGGCGGCTGCGTTCCTCATGCAGCTTTTTTACTTTCTTTTTCATTTCCGGATCATCATGATCCGCTCCGCTGCCATCGAAAAGATAGGTAAATGTTCCTGTCATTTCACTTGGCTGTTCTTCCGGACGCACCGGCTTAAAAGAAAGGGTTTCTTCATATTCTTTCTGATACTCCTGCAGCGGCTTTAGTTCCAATCCATAATACGGATCTTCTTTCTCTGAAAACTCTTTTCCGCGGCGGCGTTTCAGTTTGTCCTGCTTTTTCAGACTATTTTTCCTACGTTTCTGTTTTATGCGTTCTTCAATTGGGCGCTTCTCTTTTGTGTGTTCCTTTTTCTGTTCTGCTGCCTGTTTCCGACGCAGCTTTTCTTGTTCTTCCTGTTCCTTTTTCTGCTCTGCTGTCTGTTTCCGCCGCAGCTTTTCTTGTTCTTCCTGTTCCTTTTTCTGTTCTGCTGCCTGTTTCCGACGCAGCTTTTCCTGTTTTTCCTGTTCCTTTTTCTGCAGTCTTTGCTCCTGCTCAGCACGTTGGATTTCCGCTTCTTTTTCCTCCCGTGCTTTTTGGGCACTGGTAGAAAACGCCATCGCATCTTCCATGGGTTCTTCCGGCTGTCCGGTGGAATTACCACCAGTGTTCAATTTGTTATCATCCATCCTGCTTCCCCCACTTTCTATTTAGAGTGGATTCCCGCACGCTGCCGAGCCACTTCATAGCACACAACGCCACAGGCAACGGAAGCGTTCAGAGAATTAATTTTCCCTTTCATTGGCAGAGAAATAACGAAATCACATTTTTCCTTTGCAAGGCGGCTTAGGCCGAAGCCTTCACTGCCAATCACAACAGCACATGGACCTGCATAGTCTACGCTGCACCATGTCTCACCGTTCATATCGGCTGCATAGAGCCAAACACCGCGTTTTTTCAGTTCCTCTAAAACAGACGGGATGTTGTTCACCCGCACCACCGGCACATATTCCGCCGCTCCGGCGCTGGCTTTGCCGACTGCATAGGTCAGCCCAACGCTGCGGCGCTTCGGGATAATGACCCCGTGTGCACCCGTACATTCTGCCACACGCAGGACAGCGCCCAAATTATGCGGGTCCTCCAGACCATCCGCCACAATAAGGAACGGCGCTTCCCCGCGCTCTGCTGCCAGATTAAACACATCATCCAGCGCAGCATATTCTTTTACAGAGGCTACGGCAACTATGCCTTGATGTGCAGCGCCGCTGCACATCGCATCCAGTTTACGCACATCTGCCTCTTTTACAGGCACATTTTTCTCTCGGGCGCGGGCGATAATTGCGCCCAGGCTGCCGCCGTGCTGTCCTCTGCCAACATAAAGGGCTTCCAGCGTCCGGCCGCTTTTCAGCGCCTCCATGACGGCATTTCGTCCTGCTATAATATCATCACCGCGTACACGGTCATTTTGTTCCTGCTGGTTTACTTTCATTTTGGCCCCTCCAGATACTTTTCCCATAATAATTGATTATACCACAAGGCTGTCGTTCCTGCACGTTCTTTCCGAAAAATTGTTGAAGGAAGGTAGAAATTGGATTTTTAAAGCAGCTTCATGATTCCCCGATAAAGCAACCTGCCTGTTAAAAACAGAGGAAAATTCTCTGCCAGTATCATGCTTTTAAAGAATATACAGTCTGATTTTCCCATGACAAAGGGATTTATACAGTTCGTATTTGCACAGGTTTACATAATCTGTGTGGAAAACCCAGTGGAGAATGTGGAAAACCCTGTGGAAAATGTGGAAAAGTCGCTTACACATGCCCCTTTGATAATTATTCAAGCTCGGTGAAAACTGGATTATGTAAACTTGTTTTGTGTAAAGGCCTTTAACTATCTGTATTTTCAGCGTATAATAAATTTGTTTTATAACCGAATCTATTCATTATCATCAATATTATAGCAGTTTTTACATTTCTTTCACTTATGTTACTCTTTTCTTTCCAAATTCCGTTATTTTACGCATGATAACGCAGTTTTCAATGGAGGTGCCTGCATGTTGAATTTACGCAAAACACTTTTCTGCGGCCAGTGTTTCCGCTGGCGGGAAACAGCACCCGGTATCTTTTGCGGCACAGTGGGGAACCGCTTTGCCGTCTTCTCTCAGCAGGATTTTCCTCAGCTATCCTCTGATCCTTTCTGGCATCATTATTTTGATTTGGACACAGATTACGCTGCACTGAACCAGCAGCTTGCTGCTCTGAATTCTAACTTGCAGAAAGCCTCTCTTCACGGTGCAGGCATTCACATCCTCCGGCAGGATCCGTGGGAAGCACTCTGCTCTTTTATTCTTTCCCAAAACAATAATATACCCCGAATTCAGGGGATTATCGGCAGGCTGTGCGGAGGCGAAGAAAATCCGCCGGAATCATATAACGGTTTCTTTCAAAAAGCGGCTGCTTATCCATTTCCGCGGCCGGAAACTTTGGCTTCCTACTCTGTGGAAGACCTCGCCCCACTGCGATGTGGATTTCGGGCACGGTATATCTTGGACGCTGCGCGGAAAGTAACAGACGGAACTGTCCAGCTTGAAAAACTGCATACGGCTCCATTGGAAGAAGCTCGAGCGTCCCTGATGCAAATTATTGGCGTCGGGCCTAAAGTCGCTAACTGTACCTTATTATATGGGCTGCACCGCATGGACGCGTTTCCGATGGATGTGTGGATGAAACGTGCCATGAAGCGGTGGTTCCCCGGCACAAAACCGGAAACTTTCGGACCGGCAGCCGGACTTGCCCAACAGTACATATTTGATTTTATCCGCAACGGAGAATAAAACAAGTTTGATAAAAAGCAGGTTCATTTCAATACATACAGAACATGGACTGAACAAAATGCAGAGAGGATAAAATGCAGACAATTGAAGAAGCACTTGAAAAGTTAAAAGCATCCAATTTCCGGTCCGGTTTTTCCCTGAAAGAAAAAGAAAAGGCTTATGTCCGAAAAAAAGGAATGGATACAATTCGACGCCACGCACAGGACTTTGTCCGGCAGAGACTTGCGCCTGCTGTCATTCCGAATGATGGAAAGCAGACGCCTATGCATGGTCATCCGGTATTTATTGCTCAGCATGCATGCGCCTGCTGTTGTCGGGGGTGCCTGCAAAAATGGTACCGTGTTCCAAAAGGTGTCACGCTGAGCGAAAAGCAGCAGAACAAAATTGTAAACCTATTGATGGCGTGGATTCAGCATCAAATGCAGGATTTGTAAATTTTGCGGTAAATTCATGATTGGTTCCGTTCAAAAAACTCAAATAATAGGAATAGGCTGCTGCTGAACCTTGTTTTGCAGCAGCCTATTCCTATATAAAAAGACAAAGTACCAATTTCTGATACTTTGTCTTCAGACATGGGAACGTCATATCCACTTTTACTTTTCTTGTAGAGGTGAACTCGTCTTCTCAATTTCTGTTAGAAAATTGCAAAGTTCCCCTGCCATTTCTCTGATTCTCTGTATCTTCTCTTTTGGAACATTACGTGACATATAAACATCTTTAAACTTTTGAATAACTTGATAAAGGTCTTGATTCGCTGTTACGAATTCTTGAAATGCATGGCTATTACTTGCATTTTGGAACTGCTGAATATCTTCACCGATGTATTGGACCATCTCCTGAAGATTCGAAAAAACACCAGCTCCAACGGGATAAGGTTTCACCATTTGAAGATAATACTGATTTTTTGAATTGACATTATAAACATAGAACAATTCAATCTGGTCAAAATGAAAGCGGATAAAGCTGATAATACCATATAGGCTGGTGACCTCTGCCCCCATCTGAGTCAGCTTCATATCAATTTCTTCCTGATTGGCGGACACATTATCCATTTGATTGTCTACCATGTGACGGCCCATAAAACCTCATCCTCCCTTAATTACAACAAATAAAACACAACAATATAAATTGTTGATATTACGACTGAGACAAGCATTAAAGGCATCCCGTATTTTAAGTAATGATTGAAGGTAAGTTTATGACCATGCTTTTCCGAAAGTCCCGCTACAACAACATTGGCAGAGGCACCAATCAGCGTACCGTTTCCGCCGAGGCATGCGCCCAAGGACAGTGCCCACCAAAGCGGCAAAATATGCATTCCGCCCTGCGTACCCATTGCCTGAATCAGCGGAATTAATGTTGCTACCAGAGGAATGTTGTCCAAAATTGAGGATGCAAGTGCTGCAAACCAAATAATAATCACGCCAGTTAACAACAAATTACCTTGTGTGATATGGACGATGACAGCAGCCAGCCAATTGATCACACCAACTTTCTGCAGTGCACCAACCATAACAAAGAGTCCGCCGAAGAAAAACAGCGTTGGCCATTCCACACTTAAAAATACTTCGTCTATGCTGGCTCTGCTTAACAGCAAAAGGAGGGCTGCACCACACAGGGCAACTACAGCGGATTGTAATTTCAGTTGTTCATGGAAGAAAAATCCTAATATCACCAATGCCAGTACAACCAGGCATTTCTTAAGTAAAGGTAGATCCTTGATTGCCTTTTTTTCATCAAAGCCTAAAATTTTCTGCTTTTTTTCCTCACTGACTGCAAGCTTGTTCCGATATAGTAATTTGAAGATGAGAAAAATAACGATAAAAATGATAATAATGACAGGTGTCAGATTTTTAATAAAATCCATGAATCCCAAGCCGGCTGCACTGCCGATCATGATGTTTGGCGGATCGCCGATCAGGGTCGCTGTGCCTCCTAGATTAGAAGCAAAAATTTCTGGAATCAAAAATGGAATAGGATCCAGTTCCAAAGTATCTGTTATCACAAACGTCATGGGAACAATCAGCAAAACAGTTGTGACATTATCCAAAAATCCGGAAATAATAGCTGTAATTGCGCTTAAACTGAGAATGATTTTCCACGGGTCGCCCTTAACTTTCTTCGACGCAAAAATTGCTAAGTATTCAAAAACTCCCGTTTTTTTCACAATACCGACAATAATCATCATACCGACCAAGACACCCAATGTGTTAAAGTCGATATATTTCAGGGCCTCATCAAACGTCATGATTCTCAAAATTAAAATCAGACAGGCTCCGGCAAGGGCAGCGACAGTTCGATGAACTTTTTCGCTCATAATCAGTGCCAACACAACTACAAAAATAGTAAGAGAGGCAACAAGATTAAAATTCATAAGCAGACTCCTTTATAAAGTGTTGCAAGTCCCCGATGAAAGTGCTATAGATCAGAGCTGAAGGGTTGCAACAAAAGCGATCTAAGTCTATCAATAAGACCGCTTTCGAACAAAGATACGCAAATTCAGGAAGTAAAATATGTTGAAAGAGAATGAAAAGCATTGTCGATAAGCACTCTAACTTTTAGATACTCAAAAATGTAATAAATCCTAATCTGCGCTCACGTGTGAATGGTACAAGATGAATCTTATACCATTCTGAACAATTTCCATAGAATTGTATCACATTTACACGAATAATGCAATGAAATTTCAAAAGAACTGACAGCTTTCTCTTTTAAATAATTCACTATATTGTCCTCAGCATCGTATTTTGTCTTTGGCAACGCAGCGCAATAAGATAAAAAATCCACGTCATCTGTCACTACCGGCAAACAGCGTGGAATCATCCCTTGTGTGTCAAGACGTGATGACTGCTATGACAATTCACTTGCTGAAAATTTCTTCTTAATTGAAAAGCCGAGTGCATTTACAGACATTCACTGAACTCATTCAACTTTAACGAGGCCAGACAGCTCATCGACGAATACATAGATTGCTACAACAATGAGCGCATACAAACGAAAACGTGCCTGACGCCGCTTTTCAAGCAGCGTCAGGCGGCGTAATCTTTCAATATCCTGCGACGGGGCTTTATTCTTTGTCCGTTAACTCCGGTGCAATTCAGTCCAACTGTGGGTTTTATCATGCCTTTTCGTTATGAAAGCGGTTTCCTTGTGCAGCTGGCACTCACGAATTGATTTTGCGACAGTGCTTTAAAACTACGTTTCCTTTACAGACCGAATTCCTTTTTCGTATCTGCCAGTGCCGCATCCATACAGGCCAAAACCTTTGATATTTGCTCTTCTGTAATAACGGCCGGCGGCTCGAAGCGGATTGTCTTACTGTTGTTCAGCGTACCGGCAGTCAGGACACCTCGTGCAAACAGGCCCTTGGCAATGTTGTAACCGACTTCACTCTTGACAAATTCCACCGCCAGCATCAAGCCCGCGCCACGGACATCCATAATAACGGTAGGGTACTTTCCCTTCATTTTCTGCAGACCCGCTTTTAGAATTTCCCCTTTGCGTTTTGCCTGCCCCGGAATGTCATGGTCAATCATGTATTTGATGGTTGCCAGTGCCGCGGAGCAGCATACCGGGTTTCCACCGAAGGTTGGGGAACCCAACAGCCATGGATTGTCAATCAGCTCCTGCGTCCACATTGGTGGACGGCAGATAATACCGGTGATCGGCATTATCCCGCCGCCGAACGCCTTTCCAAACGTCATAATATCCGGTGTGACGTCTTCCACTTCACAGCGCCACATGGTACCGGTACGGCCCATACCGGTCTGGATCTCATCAAAAATCAGCGCCACGCCGGTTTCGTCGCAGATTTTGCGCAGCTCTGTCAGGTAGCCTTTCGGCGGAACAATAACGCCAGCTTCCCCTTGAATCGGTTCCACAATGACAGCCGCGACCTTTTCACCAACGGTTTGCAGGTTCCGGATGGCCTTGCGAGCATCTTCGGCATTGCCGTACTCCACGTGTTGTACCTGCTGCACCATGGGAATGTAAGGCACGCGGTAGGTATTTTTGCCGCCGACAGAAATTGCGCCCATGCTCTTCCCATGGAACGCGCCGACCATGGAAATATACCAGCGTCCGCCGGTTGCGATACGCGCCAGCTTCAGTGCCATTTCCACTGCCTCCGCACCGCCATTGGTGAAGAAGCACTTTTCCAGGTCGCCGGGGGTGATGTCCGCCACTGCCTTGGCAAGGTAGCCACGCAGGGGATCCAACAGTTCCTGAGAATGCAACGCCTGATGATTCAGCTGTGCTTTGACCGTATCCAGAATTTCAGGGTTACGGTGTCCGCAGGTATAAATGCCGAAACCGCCCAGGCAGTCAATGAATTCTTCTCCGTTGGTTCCATCCACAACCGCATCGTGGTCTGTCCACTCCAGAACAGCGGAATTGGTGGAAACGGATTTGCGGTATTTCAGCCAACCCGGACTGACATACTCATCAAAATAGTGAAGCGTTTCTTTCGTCATGGTGGCAACGTCCACTTTTGTCAACTTTTCTGCGTGAATATACCCTAATACACGCGCCAAATCCTTGCTTACTTCTGCATAACTCATGTAAAGTCCTCCTAAATTCCGGTTAGATACTGGAAAAAAGCGACGGGAACCGGCTCCCATCGCTTCATTGCTTTCTGTAAACAGCATACACCTGACGTCCTGTTCCCGCAATTGACCAATTGTACCGATTTTGTTCCACTATTATTCAAATAGTACTTATTATTAAGTATATAATTACATAAATAAAAGCACATACCAATTGATTAATAAGCTTTAATATGTACTTTATAAAAATAACATAGTTCTATTTAAGTATTACAGAAGTATTACAGATTTTCACTGCAATTCAGTTCTCATACCAACCGACCAGACCGGGGTTTAGGTTCAGATTGATCTGCTTCACCTCCTGATATTCTTCCAGTCCGTGCACCCCCAGTTCCCGGCCGATGCCGCTGTGTTTATAGCCGCCCCATGGCGCTTCGTTAAAGGTAGGATTGTAGCAGTTAATCCAGGTAATTCCAGCGCGGATTTCCTGAATGACACGCACTGCGCGGGTCACATCACTGGTAAATACGGCGCCAGCCAAGCCGTAATCCGTATCGTTTGCCAAAGCAATGGCTTCCGCTTCCGTTTTGAATGTTTGTACGGTGACAACCGGCCCGAAAATTTCCTCACGTACAATCTTCATGTCCGACGTGCAGTTGTCGAAAATGGTAGGGCGCACAAAGAACCCATTGGCACAGTCCCCTTCGGTGTAGCGTTCGCCGCCGCAGACCAAAGTGGCACCTTCCGCAATGCCGCTTCGAATATAGCGCAGCACCTTTTCCATATCTTTCTCCGTAATCAGGGGGCCCATGTCAGGATTCATCAGGCCATTGCCAATGGTCATGGCATTTGCTTTTTGAGCAAGCCGCCTGACAAATTCGTCCTTGACGGACTCCTCAATAATAATCCGGGAACCGGCAGAGCAGACCTCGCCCTGGTTAAAGAAAATACCGATCATTGCCCATTCCACGGCACCTTCCAAGTCGGCATCCGCAAAAATCACATTGGGGGATTTGCCGCCCAGCTCCAGGCCGATTTTCTTAACATTTCCAGCAGCCGCGCGCATCAGGCTCTGTCCAACCCTAGTGCTGCCAGTAAAGGTGATCATGTCGACATCGAGATTGTTTCCCATTTCTGTGCCGACTTCAGCATCGCCCTCCAGCAGGTTGATACTGCCTTTCGGCAGGCCAGCCTCTTCCATCAGTTCAAACAGCCGGATGGTGGAAAGGGGCGCTTTGGGACTGGGCTTAAAGACAATGCTGTTGCCTGCCGCCAGAGCCGGGGCCACCTTCCAGACGGACATCAGAAACGGGTAGTTCCATGGGGTAATCTGCGCGCAGACTCCGACCGGCTCATGCACCGTATAGGAATGCATGGCACCAAAATTGCTGTTCACATTATACACGCCGCCGTACGGTGCCTTGATTAGCCCTGCATAGTAGCGAAACGTATGGATTCCGTCGTCGATATCGCCTTCTGCTTCCCTCAGCGGTTTACCATTGTCCAGCGTATCCAGCCGGGCAAGCTCCGGTGCGTGCGCTTCAAGCAGGTCCGCCACTTTTAGCAGAATATCGCCCCGCGTCTGGGAATCCATATCCCGCCAGTCGCGTGTTTCATAAAAAGATTTTTTGGCGGCGGCAATGGCCTTCCGCGTATCCTCAATACTGCTTTCATAAACGTGGTCAAACACTTCGCCCGTCGCCGGGTTAATGACATCAATGATTTTTCCTGAAGTGCCTGCGGTCCATTCCCCGTCAATCAGCATCTTGTGTATTGGCATTTTTTGCATTCCCTCCTGTTTTATTTTTTCAGTTCCGTCCAAATAGCGTTATATTTTGCCAGTGTAGCGGTGTCCAGATTTTTGAGGAATTCTCCATTTTTAATCACGTCCTCCGGAATATTTTCTGCTTTATTGTTTTTATATTTGTCCCCAAGCAGTGCCACTGCCGCTTTGTTTGGCTGTAGGTACGGGGACTCTTCCGACACGGCTTTCGCGGTTTCGACTTTCATCATATAGTTGATAAATTTATTGGCATTCGCTGCATTTTTTGCACCCTTGGTAATGCACCAGTTGTCTAGGAACTCATAAGCGCCTTCTTTGGGATAAACAATTTTAATTGCCGGATTTTCCTGCATGGCCAGCGCAATTTCGGCGTTCCAACAGTAGCCAAGGGTACAGTCACCGGAAATCAGCTCACTCTTCGGACTGTCACTGTCATAGACCTTGATATTGTCTTTCAGTTTCAACGTCTGTGCCTTAATTTTTGCCAGTTTTGCATCGTTCGTCTCGTTCATGCTCATTCCCATGCTGCGGGCCGCCATGCCGATCACCGCGCGGTAATCGTCCAGCGCAACCATAGTATTTTTATATTTTGGGTTAAACAGGTCCCCATAGCTGGTAATGTTATTTTTAATTTTACTGGTATTCACCGCAATTGCCGCGACGCCGCCTAGGTACGGCATGGAATACTGGTTGTTGGGGTCATAAGAACGGTTGAGAAAAGCAGAACCGATATTTTTTTTGTTGGTCATTGCAGACTGATCCAACTTTTGCAGCATGCCCTGGCCAATCATCTGTTCTACCATGTAATCACTAGGCTGCACAATGTCGAATGTGCCGGATTTTTCAGACTTTACCTTTGCCAGCATATCTTCATTGGTAGAATAAGTGGAAACATTGACCTTAATGCCTGTTTCGTTTTCGAAATTCTGAATGACAGAATCCGGAACATATTCCGTCCAGACGTAAATATTCAGGCTGCCCTTACTGGCTGTGTTGGAATTGGAACTGCCGCAGGCCGTCAGACCACCTACCATCAGTACGAAAGTTAACAGGATACTGACAACTTGTTTCTTCTTCATCTAAATCTCTCCTTTTTCATAAAATAGACCAACGCAAATTCTCTTACGACTGCCTTTTGAGGACTTTTCGTAAATTTTTCAGCAGGTTGCTCTGTGTCAGGATGACAATCACCATAGTGGCCAGCAGAATTAAGGTGGAAAGAGCATTGACATCGGGGGAAACACCGCTCTTAATGCTCTCCATTACTTTCAGCGGGAAAGTCATGGTCAGGCCGTTGGTAAAGTAGCTGACGATCACATCATCAATCGAAAGGGTAAACGCAAGCAGTGCCCCGCCGCCGATGCCCGGCGCAAGCACCGGCAGGGTAATCCTGAGAAAGGTCGTCAGTCGATTGGCGCCAAGATCCATGAAAGCCTCTTCAATCGACTTGTCATAACCATCCAGACGAGCCCGGATATTGAAAATAACAAATGGGATGCAGAAGGTTGTATGGGCAAGTACCAGAGAAAGCAGTCCCCGTGGGATGTTGGTATTGGTAAACAGTGTCAGCAGAGAAATACCCAAAACAATTTCCGGAATAACAACCGGGATGTACAAAAGGCCGTCAATGATATTTTTCCCGCGGAATTTGTATTTGTACATGCCAACCGCCGCCAGCGTGCCGATGAACGTGGACAACAGCGTACTGGTCACCGCAATAAAAATCGTGTTTTGGAAAGAATCCAGCAGCGCGGAATTTTGGAACAGTTTTCCGTACCAGTCCAGAGTGAATCCCTTCCACGTCAGGTAAGGCTTTGTGTTTGTCGCGTTGAAGGAATTAATGACGATTACGACAATTGGCAGAAATAGAAACGCGTAAATTAAGCCGCAGTAAACCGCTCCGGCATTATGCGCGCACTTTTCTTTTGTCTGTCTGCACATACTTTACACCCCCAAGCTTTGCATATCACCGCCGCATTTCTGGTACAGTTTTACCAGAAGCAGGGTAATTACAATCAAAATAATGGACAGCGCCGCACCTAACGGCCAGTTATTTCCGCTTTGGAACTGGCGCTGAATCAAATTGCCGATCACATCCGCATTGCCGCCGCCCAAAATATCAGAAACGAAGAAATACCCCAGACATGGGATAAACACCATGATGCAGCCGGAAAAAATGCCGCTTGCTGTCTGCGGCAGCATAATGTGCAGAAACGTGGAACGGAAGTGCGCGCCAAGGTCTGCGGAAGCTTCCAGTTGTGCCTGATCCAGCTTTTCAATTGCCGTATACAGCGGCAGCACCATAAACGGGAACAATACATATGCCATGCCAAGGATGGTCGCGCTGCGGTTAAACAGGAACTGAATCGGTTCACTAGTAATATGGAGTGTCAGCAGCAGTTTATTAAGCAGGCCATTGGTGCCCAAAAAGGTCCGCCAGCCATACAAACGGATCAGCGAATTAGTCCAGAACGGGATAATGACCATCATATATAGAATCGTTTTTTTGCTTCTGAATGTCCGCGCAATCAGGAAAGAAAACGGATAGCCCAGCACCAAACAGATTACAGTGCTGAAAAATGCAATCAGAATGGACTGTCCGTAAATTTCCACATAATCAATATCAAACATCCGCCGGTAATTTCCCATCGTAAACCGAAAGATGACATTGTAATTCTTATCAATTCCGCAAAAGCTCATTACAAGCACATAAATCAGCGGAATCGCCACAAAAAACGCAAGCCATAAGACAACCGGGCCAATCATGACCAATGCCGGACCTGCGTTGGACCGGAATCTCTGCTTTATCATCCTGACACCCCCTTATGCCATTTTTACATTTTCCACGGCACTAAAAAATTCCTGATCCCGCGGATGAATCAGCCGCGCATCTTTGGGTTCCCAGTAGGGATATACCGTACCATTGATGGGAAGCATCTCTCCCGCAAGCCGTTCCAGCTTGACTTCATAGCCGTTTTGCAGCACGATAATGGACTTTAGCACAGAGCCGACATAGACCTGCTCCTTGACAATACCCTCAATGGTGAAGCCTTCCACTGGTGTCAGTGAATACTGCATCCGTTCCGGCCGCACGGAAACGGCAATCATCTCATTTTCAGCAAATCCCTCGCCGCTGCCCAGAATAGTTCCTGACTCAACCGCAATGGAAACAAGATGGTCCCGCAGTCCTCTTACCACTCCTTCAAACAAATTCGTTTCCCCAATAAAGGTCGCCACAAACTTAGACTGCGGCGCTTCATAGATTTCTTTCGGTTTCCCGACCTGTTCCAGGGCCCCGTCATGCATCACCGCAATACGGTCGCTCATGGAAAGCGCCTCTTCCTGATCGTGAGTCACATATAGAAACGTAATATTCAGCTTCTGCTGCAGCCGTTTCAGCTCCAGCTGCATCTGTTTACGCAGTTTCAGATCAAGCGCGCCCAGCGGCTCATCCAGCAACAGCACTTTCGGGTGGTTGATCAGCGCCCTCGCAATGGCAACCCGCTGTTTCTGTCCACCGGACAGTTGTGCCGGCATCCGTTTTTCAAAGCCGCCCAGTTGCACCAGTTCGAGCATCTCCAGTACGCGTGTGTGAATCTCTTTTTTCGGCACCTTTTTCATTTTAAGGCCGTAAGCCACACTGTCAAAAACAGTCATGTGCGGAAAAAGCGCATAGCTTTGGAAAACCGTGTTGACATCCCGTTCATACGGTTCTTTATTTGCAATATTCTCCCCCTGCACCAGGATTTCACCAGAAGTTGGCTGTTCAAAGCCTGCGACCATACGCAGCGTCGTTGTTTTTCCGCATCCGGAAGACCCCAGAATCGTCAGAAACTCTCCTTCGTACACATCCAGCGAAAGATTCTTAACCACGTGGTTGCTGCCATAAGATTTGTTTACGTTTCGGATCTGAACCATTACGTTTCCACCCACATCTATCATCCCCTTTTAGACGTTAAAGTGCCTTATTACCGCGCTCACCGGTACGGATACGGATGGCATCCTCGATATTCCGGATAAAGATCTTGCCGTCTCCGACACGGCCGGTTGCAACGCGTTCCCGCACACTGGTAATGATGTTTTCCACAGAATTGTCCTCGACCACAACTTCCACGCGGATCTTCGGCAAAAGGTTAATAGTCGTCTTAAAACCTTTAATCTGGTTGACACCGTTTTCAACAACGCCTTTTTGTGTGCCGCAGCCCATTACACTGGAAATCGTCATGCCGCCGCAGTGAATCTCGTCAAGAATGGATTTCAGTTCCTCCAGCATTTCTGGGCGGATAATCAGTACCATTTCTTTCATCTAAATGACCTCCTTGCGGCCAAACTGGCCTGTTTCGTTGTTTTCACAGGAATGCAAAAAGAAGCCGCCCATCCATTCCGGACAGGCAGCCTCTTTGCTTTGATTGTCTTTCATGTTACACGGAATAGTACACAAATGCAATGCTTATATCGGATGAATTATATCCTTTGTTCGACCTATTGAATACATTAAAAAGAGTACTTTAATACTCTTCATGTATCATTTTAAACATCTGAATGCGGTTCCGAATACCTAATTTCCGGTAGATATTAAGCACATGTTTTTTCAGGGTATTCACACTAATGACCAGCTTCTCGCTGATCTCGGCATTGTCCATTCCGGCCATCAGCAGTCTGAGGATTGTTCCCTCCCGTTTTGTCAGCTCAAATTTTTCAGCCGCCTGTTCCGCGGAAAGTTTTTTGCTACCTGCACGATGCCGTTCTTGATACAGCCGGTAAGCCAGATGGTCTTTCAGCATATCCAACAGAAAAATATCATCGTAATGAAAATTATCTTTTCCGATTGTCCGGTAAAACGTAATTACGCCCAGAAATTCTTTTTCCCGCGCCAAAATCATTTGCAGGGAAAAGTGCCAGTTGTTAGGAGCATATACTTTTTTATAATACTCTGTCTGCACCCGTTTTTCATCGCTGATAATATCCGTTTCCCGGTAAACAAGGCTTTTCCCGCCATACATGATTCCCCGGCTGTAATCCAGCGCATCATAGGTCTGTGGATAAACACCGTCGCAGTTATACGTAACCGGATTCACCAGACCAGGGATTCCGTCTCGGTTGGCAAGAAAGAAATCGGCACTGTCAAAGTCCAGCACCATTTTCAGCTGCTCCAGCAAGACATGACGCATAATGTCAAAATCTTCCGTCGTATAAATTTTGTAAATAATGTTGTTTAACACGAGCCAGTCATTGGTTTCCAGTTGCTTCATGGTATGAATTTCTCCTTCCGCTGTTCATTTAACCGTCCCCAACCTACCATAGGGTTTTACGAAGCAGTTTCCAAGACAAATTTGCATCGCTTTTCCTGTAAAATGAAAGGCAGTTTGTTCGCTAAAGAATACTGCATTTGTACTCCTGTATCTTTCTATTGGCTTACATAATAGCATTATAAATACTATATTCCACTTATATAATACCACTACAATACCATAAAAATGAATTTTTAGCAATATTAAAATTCATTTTTATGGTATAATGCCGAAATCTTTGAACCGCATCCCGTCGAGAAGACAGTGAAAAAGCATAAGATAACACCGCACGACGGCACAAAAAGGACGCACCATCGGCCAGTTTCAGCAAACAGCATGCAGAATTCTTGATTTCTGGATGCGGAAGCAACCCAATTAAGCTGTCTGCCAGAATCAGATTTGCCGATGCAAACATCATATTTAGTTCTGCAATCTGTTTTTGCAGGCCTCGATATCGTGTCTTGCGGAATCGTAGTGGCCCTTTGACAATACCAAAAATGTGTTCCACTTTTGCTCGGACTGATGATTTTTCTCTTTCTCTTCGTTTAAGTTGACCTTGTGACCGAGCAGATTCCTTCTTTATTTGAGAAGGACAAAGTGATCAGAAAAAGCGTAACAAAAAAGGAGCTTATCACAATGTCGGAAAAACGCCGAAAATATGATGAAGAAATTCAAAAAACGCACTGCTCGGATGAATCACAGCAGTGATTGAGCTGTAACGCAAGTTGCGAAAAGTCTGGAAATCAGCAGCAACATGCTGTATCGGTGGCGGAAAAAATACACGCCGGGCGGAGATAAAACAAAGATGGTACAGCAGTAGAATGTAATGTGTCAGCTTTGTTTGCGGAACGCTGAACTGGAAGAGGAAAACTACATCTTAAAAAAGCGGCTGGGTTATCTTGCTCCCATTCAATTCTTGTCGCAATGGACGCAGCAGAATCTCCAGTTTAGTTCTTAGTATTTTGTCCACTTTTCTGTTGACGACCCATTATTCTATGCTTGATGATAAATTTGTTTACGCAGAAGCAATGCTATTATCTCAATTATTTGTTGTATGGTTCTGCCTGACCTTTTTATTGATCTGTTGAATACGTTTTTTCATTGTGGAATACTGGGTAAGCCAAATAACAAGATAGATACCGAAAAATATCCCAAAGTAAAGGAGAATTCCTGCAACAGTATGATTCATCCATCGCATAAGATATGCGATTGGAAAAAAGGAAGCAGAGCAAACAATCAGATGTGTCAGTGTTTGCCTTAGAATACTCCAGTTGTCCTGTTCCCATATGACAGATGCTCCGCCCCAAGCGGCACCGTATACAAGAGAGAATACCGCTTGAATAAGGACGGCATTTATTTCGTTTCCACAGTCTGAAATGAGTTCTGGAACGACCGGATAATAATTTCCATCGCCCACTGTAAGAGAAATAACGATCGTAATAGCTGTGCTGATTGCAAGGCCAATGGGTGCACCGAGCAAACACTTGCGAATTAATTTCTTTTTCATGATTTTCACCTCATATCCCTAATACTTTCTTAATTTTGGAGACATATCGCCTTGAAACATAGGTAACTGTACCATTTGACAGAGAAACGCAAATCGTACCTGCAAAACTTAGATCAAAGGCTTTGACTTTTTTAAAATTGATAATTTCTGAATTTGAAATACGAACAAAACTGCTTTTGCCAAGGCGATCCTCTAGTTCATACAGACGCAGCCGGAGCAGATAATTGCCCTTGCTTGTCGTTGCAATGACCTTTCCTGCTTGTGCATAAATACGGAAAATATTTGCTTGCTCCAATATTTCCAAAGTATCTCCCCGAAAGCCGACAAGCATCTGCGGAGTTTCCTCAGAAAGCCTTTTTAAAAGCTCGCTGATTTCGTCTGTTATTTTGTCGGTAAGCACGATGACCTTGGGCTCTTTGCAGTCAGCATCAATTTTTATTTCGATTTGCATTCTTTTACCTCCTTGCTACGCTTACAGTATAGGGAAAATGAGGATCGTTTTCTACCGATTCCAGATAGGTGGTTATTCACTGAGTATAAGTGGTAAGAATTTTTTCGGATTTCGTTGACCAAATCATATGGATTAGAAGCTGTATTCACAAGCGTTTCAACAGAGTATGTAAATGTGAGATTTGAACGATAGGCTCAATGCCCGACTTCGTATCGTAAAGATTCGCCGCATGGACGATGACTGCAAGCA
>DHDR01000018.1:37398-40965 GCA_002399445.1 Ruminococcaceae bacterium UBA4871
TTATCTTTTTTCATATGACAATTCTATCATATTTTTCGCTTGTGAATACAGTTTCTTATCACCGCACTCCTGACACAATGCTCTTCCACAATCAACACATATGCTAGTTGCTTCACGATCAAGGATGAAAGGTACAAAAAAGCCGCCCTCACAGGCGGCTGGAAAATTTTGCTTGATTTCTTTTTAATCACAAGCTGGTAATAGGATGAGGTTAATAAAAATTGAATGCGCATCCACAGGTGCTGAATGTTTAGCCGACATTCAACGGCCTTGCACCATAAAGGGGTTTTAATAGAACCATTATGACTTGTGAAATGCAGTTACAAGCTACTTGTATAGCGTTTAGCTCATAAATTTGTCAAGCGACTTTTATCAACCTTTGGCATAAGGAAGTGAAAGTCGCTTCATTTTTTACTTAAATCCAATTGAACCTTGAAAACTCAGAAGTCTTGTGTATCTTATTCCCTGTCCGGCGCGCAAACGTCAACGTCCGCTGAACACAAAAGAGAAAACACCAAGCCAACAAGCGGCCACAATCCTGTAAAATAGGGGAGCCACAACTCCCACCAACCAACATTGGCAGTCAGCGGCGATAATTCCGGAAAGGACAATGATACTTGCACATTGAACGCATCACCGCATAATGTGTTCAACATTTATAATAAAAAAAAAGGCAAGCTGTAAATACAACCTGCCTTTTTATTATGGATAATAGAAATATAATTTGGTGCGCCCGCGGGGATTCGAACCCAGGACCTTCTGATTCGTAGTTAATGATTCTAATTATGTAAACAAAATACAGTTCTGATAAATTGCTTTTGGCTTAAAACCAGAAGCTTTTTCATTTTTATAAGTAGAGGAGAATCATAATGATTAAAATGCGTTTAACAGCCCTGCCGGACGAATTACAGCAGGAAATTGAACGTCTGAAAGAAAACCACATCATACTTGCTGTTTCAAAACCAGAACACAATCGAAACAGCAAGTTTTTTAGATTGTATGCGGATGTAAAACCAAAGGAACCAACCAACCGCCAGTCTTGATCGGCGGCGCAATGATAAAAAGACAAAATAAAATCGTCTGTGGCTGCTAAGCAGCCCCCATTGTAAAGGAGTTTTGGATTATGAATCAAATTATTGCAGTAGCTATCGAAAAAGGCGGTGTAGGTAAAACCACCACGGCATTGAACATCGGTGCCGGTCTTCATTTTCTGAATAAGCGAGTCCTCCTGATTGACCTTGACCAGCAAGGTCACCTCTCCCGCTGGCTCGGTTATCAGCCGGACGGTAAACCAACGATTTCTGAACTGATTTATCAGGAAGTATCCGGTATTCGCTCAAATGACGATAGCCAGTTTATTCGGCATTGCGAACGGGAAGGTCTGGACTATATTCCTGCAAACAAAATGCTGGGTGGAATTTATGCCGTTCTTGGTAATGACGGGCAAAGCAACACCGTGCTTGACCGAATTTTTCACCGTGATTTCTTTGCACAGTATGACTACATCCTGTTTGACTGCCCAACTGCTGTTGATAATCTGTTAGTTTCCAATGCCTTGAAATGCAGTGACAAGCTGCTGCTGCCGGTGCAGGCTGAAAAATTCGCATATGACTGTATCCCACAAATGCTGCAGCGTTATATGGCTATCAAGCAGACAAGTAATGTTGTTCCTTTTTTATCCGGCATGTTAGTTACCATGTATAATAAACGAACAAATATGAGTCAGGATGTTTTCTCAGCATTGAAAGATAGCTATGGTGGTCTTGTATTCCCCTCCCCTATCCCGATGCTGCAGGAAGCACGGAACAGCACAGATGATGACAACACACTGTGCGGTAGCCTTGTCCGCCGAAAAAGCAGCCGTGTGGGGTAAGCTTATCTTGCAGCTGCTAAAAGAATCGCGGGTGACGCGGAATGAAAAAGCAATCACTTCCCACTTTAGAACAGGCTCTTTCCGACACTCTCTATGGAGTTAACGGTGAAAGCGGCAATTATAATGAGAAAATTATAGAACTGGAACCTTCGGAGCTGCAGGAAATCACCGATCAGCCGTTTCATGCCTATGATTCTGACAAATTATTACAGTTGGCCGACAGCATCCGCGAAAATGGACAGCAGCAGCCTTGCATTATCCGAAAAAAAGATGGCAAATACATTATTTTGGCAGGCCGAAACCGCAAGCGAGCCTGTGAACTTGCAGAATGCAAAGTCAAGTGCATTATTCGTGAATGTACGGATGCAGAAGCTGATTTAATTCTTACAGACACTAACTTGTATCAGCGACACGAACTTCTGCCATCTGAACTGGCTCATGCATACAAAATGCAGAAGAAAGCCTATGAAGCGCGTGGTGAAAAGAAAAGTACCGCCGCTATTGCCGATACCTATGGTGAAACAATTAAAACGATACAGCGCTACATCAAGCTGGCAGATCTGAACGATGATCTGCTGGCTTTTGTTGACTCAGGGCGTATTCCGGTTATGGCCGGTGTCAAGTTAGCCGATACAATTTATTCTGACAATCAGCAGCGGCTTGCAGATTATCTGCAGAAGAATCCCAGCCAGAAAGTATCTTTAAAACAGGCCGAAGGGCTCATGAAACTTGAAACCGTTCACAACTGGTATTCAGACGTTTTAAGCGACTTTTTTAGTGGAAAAATTGATTTGTCAAGTTCTGATGAAGCCCCGGATGAACCAGAATCGCTTGAATACACATCTGATGAAGAAGTGCAGCAACCAATCGGCAACAGCGAAATTCAGCCTCAATCGGAAGAATCTACTCCGGCTAAGAACCACAGTAAAATAGCTGATCTGTCAAAAATTCAGCCAATCGACAATACGGATTTTTCACCCGTGCATGAATGCAAGCCGGTTGAAAAACACATCCGCGACAGTAGCGGCAGCTTGCCCCTGCCGAACCAGGAGACTGTTTTCTCTGAGGATGATATTGCGGATAAGGCCGAAAATTGTCCGGCAGGCTACCAGCGCTTGACACATGAGCGCTGTAATGGCATTAAGACCGGCTATTGGAGCGATGCCAACAAAGAAGAATTGGTGCAGCGGCTGGCCGAATTTGAAAATGCTTATCCGGATGGACCAAAAGAAAAGTAGCCACAGACAGAAAATGTAACTTGCTTTGCGTATGCGCAATGTTTATAATAATTTTATGAGGTGAACGTGGATGACGAATGAAGAAATGTTGGCTGCCATGCAGCAAATGATAGATCAAAGATTTTCGAATATGCAGCAGTCTATAGAAACAAAATTTGCGGAGGAGCACAAGGCCACAAGTGAAGGTTTTACTTCTATGGAACAACGTTTGGATAAACTTGAAACAAAAGTCGATATTATCCAAGAAAATGTTGCCATTACTCGAAATGCTACGAATACATTGCTGGACTGGGCTGAAAAGGCTCAGATTGAAGTAAAAATTCCACTTTACAAAAAGGCAAAATCAACTACATAAGAAAATTTGGGCTGACGCTTCCAGAAGGAAGTGTTTTTTTATGCCCTTTTTAAGGAAATACCATGAAACTTAAAGTTGTGCAAAAAAGGACTGGTACAACG
>DHDR01000018.1:41162-44420 GCA_002399445.1 Ruminococcaceae bacterium UBA4871
AAAAATGGCTAGGAACATCAGATGGGTTAAAAATCAATGCATCTTCTGATTCCTTTGAAATCCATCTTGGGTTACTCACTTGTAATATAAGTGATACATTTCAAGACACAATGTATGAGGAATGTCAGGGACTTATTTTACTCAGTATTACATTTGACCATCTTGAACTTAATGCGAATGAAAAACTCGCCAGTGGTATACACGCTAACGAAATCAGATTGCTTATTAATTCCATTACACTAGAGGAAGATATTGAAGCAGAAGATAAGCAAGACGACCATGAGCGGTTATATGGTCAAGGTTGCTTAATGGAGAGTCTGTGGTGAAAAATTAATAATAGGTTGAATTTATCCTATTTATTTGTTATAATACATTTAGGAGATGATATCTATGAAAATTGATACGAATAATTTAGTTTCAATCACAGATGCTAACCAAAACTTCTCGCGCGTCGCCAGGCTGGTTGATCAAAACGGTGCTGCGGTCATTTTGAAAAACAACAAACCTCGCTATCTGCTAATGGAATTTCAGCAAGCAGAGAATGAACAGTATGCTTCAGATGAAGATATTGCGGCCATTTCAAAACGTTTGATTAAAAAGAACCGAAAAGCATATGAGGAATTGGCAAAATGATTCAGCTTACAGAAAAGCAGGTAATTACCCTGCACCATGATTTGGTTCAAGCAACAGGTGGTTCGGACGGCTTGAAAGATAAAGACCTATTGGATTCTGCTCTTCATGCGCCTTTTCAGACATACAATGGGGATTCACTCTTTCCTACTTTATTTGCAAAGGCAGCTCGCTTAGGATGTGGATTGGTTCAAAATCATCCATTTGTCGATGGAAACAAACGAACCGGTGCGCATACAATGTTGGTTTTTTTAGAACTTAACGGTGTAGCATTATCTTATTCACAAGAAGAACTGATTGATATATTTTTAAGACTAGCATTCGGAAAAGCACATTATGATGATTTACTGCAATGGATTCTAGACCATCAGTTGTCGGAACAATAGATGATGGAAAAAGGAGAAAAGCCGAGAAAATCGAAGATTGCAGAAAAACAGCCAGAACACAAGATATTGTGGTCTGGCCCTTTTTATGCCAGCAGGTAAAAAATTGCGTAATCTGCGATAACCGCCGAAAATGGCATTTGACTTTTTGCAAGCTGTTGGGCGGTTCCTAATTATACAAAATACCAATTAAGGCTAATTAGGTAACTTATCTTTTATGGGCTTCCATATATGTAGATAAAAAATTAAGTACCGCCGCTTATTTCTCCAAGGAGGTGTATATTGTTGTGATTACTTCAGGAATCGAATGGAGGAATGTTTCCAACTTCTTGCTTTTATTCCTACTTATTTTAGCTGACCTCATCATCTTGGGTATTGTAGGAAATAAATCAAAATCTTTCAAGATTAAGGCTGGGTTGATAATTTTCTTATTTGTACTCTTAGCATTATTGGGACTGCAAATGTGGCATATGTAATAATAAATTGCTGCGCTTCTGAAAATCAGAAGCGCTTTTTTATTGGAGGAAACATTATGAAAAACCGTCGTTATCGGATTGAAGAAACCGTACAGGAGCGGTTCATCCGTATGCCCTACGCACTTTTCGCCAATCCGCAGTACAAACCCTTAACACCAAAAGCAAAAATTCTCTATTCCCTGCTGCTGGACAGAATGACGCTCTCCATCAAGCACGGCTGGAAAAATGAGAATGGCGAAGTCTATCTGATCTATCCGCGCGAGACGATTGCGGACCTTTTGGGAATGCAGCCTAAGACGGTCGGGAATGCCTTTCGAGAACTGCACAACGCAGGCTTGATAGAGGAAGAACGCCCAGGGTGTGGCCGCAGCAATCGCATTTATGTGCTGCACGCCGAAATGGTTGCAGATGACGCTGAGAAATTCTCTAATGATATGGACTCAAACAATGAGAGCGACAGCGACAAAGAGCTTGAAAAGTACGAACAGTATATGCAGATATGTAAAAATGACACCCATTGCACCCCCGAAACACCGGCAAATCAGGTGTTTACTCCATTATCGAAGCCGGAACCCCTGTCATTTTTACCGAACCAGAAAAGTAATAATGACATTTCTAGAAAGGTAAAAATGACTCCTGAGAAAAGTCAAAATGACCTGCAAGAAACGTCAAAATTACCTACTATCCATACTGACCTTAACCAGACTAATTATATCCAGACTGAGGGGAGAAACGCGCGAGTCCCCCTCCCCATTATGAAAAAAGCAATTGAATCTGTTGCGCAGTTATTTTCAGAGAAGTGTCCTTCCCTGCCACAACCTGTACTTCCCAACTGGACGTTAAAGCGAACCGAGCGGGTATATCACCAATTAAAGCTTCTGTCCCAGCAGCAATGTTCTCTGAACTCTCTTCTGAACTCTCTATTTTCGCGGGTTGAAGCAAGCGATTTTCTTACAGGCCGTGCAGCCGGTTATGACAAACGTATTTTCAAGGCAGACATTGACTGGATTATCCAGCCCGACAATGTTACAAAGATATTGGAAGGGAAATATGATAATATTATGAATTCAAAAAGTAAACCGTCCTATGATCTGGATGCTTATGAACAGCAAAGTCTGGATTTCTTTACGCATAGACAGCCTAGAAAAGAGGCCACAGTATGAAAAATAAAACCGAATACACTTGTGCCGGACAACCGCTGAAAGCCGGTGATGCTGTAAGAGAACGGTATCTTGATACAAGCAGCGGACAACCTGTTTTTCGGGAAAGAAGATGGAAAATCACAGAACATGATCATGCGTTTTGGCGCTGCTGCAACAAAGAAGAAATAAAATTGGATTCTGATTTGGATATGCATTTTTCTATTATTCCCACCTGTCCTGATCATTCATGTTTGCAGGAAGAAGAATTGACAATTGTCAGCCAATCACAGCATAGCCGTGCATCTTTATTTGCAAAACTAGCAATTGGATTTTTGATTGCATACATAATTTTGCGCCTTACTCCATTTCCGATCGCAGCAAATATTTCAGCTGTTATCAGCGCAATCTTTGCAATCCTTACATTTAAATATGGAGGCTTTCATCATGAAAAAAAGGTTTGATTCACCAGAACAAGTTCGTGAGTTACAGAGAAAAAAAGCCCGCACTACGGTTATAGCAGGAGCTGCATTATTGCTATTGGGACTTTGTTTTTGTTTTGGCAGTATTATGGGCTATATATTAATGATTGCCGGATTCATCATGGTGGTGACCTGCCCCCCAAAACCG